>JBDHJR010000022.1:0-83024 GCA_039586815.1 Gemmatimonadota bacterium
CGCCGCCTCGATCGTCTCTTCCCAGGCGGAGCGGTACGGCGCCGAACCCGGAGCGTAGTAGAGCGACTGCGGGAAGGTCCCCTTCGACGCCGCGTCGATGATCTCGAGCGCCGCCCCCACAGCCTGCTGGCCCCCTGCCTGGATCATCTCGTACCAGCGCCTGCCAGTCGGGTCGGCGAGGAGCCCCGGCTTGCCCGCGAACAGGTCAGGGAAGAAGCCCATGTTGTCGGAGTGATCTGCCACCACCAGGAAGTCGAGCGGCCGGCCGAGCTTCACCCGCTGACCGGTCGCCGACGTGACCTCCTCGCCACGGGCAAAGCGGTAAGCATCGTCGAGTCCCAGCCGGTTGCCGAAGGCTCCCGCGTCCATCGACATGGCGGTGTGCAGGTGCGTGTCGCCCCAGTACACATGGGTCGGGAAGTTGCGCCCCGCATAAGGGGAGAAGTGCTTCTGCGATTTGAACGCTCCCTCCAGCGCCTCGGGGGGAGGGATTGGGTCCTGGGCGAGGGCGGAATTGGAGATCACCGCCGCAGCCGGCAGCAGGACAGCTAGAACTCTCGTCAGGGTGCTCGTCATTGTCTGCGTTCCCACCGGTCGAAGGAAAGCACTCCCGCCGGTCCCGTGGCCGGCGGTGTGCAAGTTCGCGTGTTGCAGTCGCCCGGGTCCCACCCGGAACTTACGGCGTATACCAGATCGGGCTCGTGTACGCGCGTTCCTGGGTGACCATTGGAACGCCATCCGGCATCGTAATCCCGAACCGCGCCGCCTCGTACGCCGTCCAGCGCGGCGTGGGGATCTCGATCACCCGCGCGTAGTACACGGCGGGCTGCGAGGCGTCGAAGTCGGGATCGGTCCACACGCTGACGAACTCAGGCGCACCGATGGTGTTGGTCCAGGTGGCGTTGGCGACATCGACCGTGTTGCCGACGGCTCGCTCGCACCGGTCGTCGCGGATGCGCCGGCCGTCGGAGCAAGCGACGTCGTACACCTTCTCGTGCCGCTCACCGCGACTGTCCAACCAGCCTTTCACGATCTGGATGCGGTCCAGATTGCCCGAGAACGGGTCCTTGAGCGCGGCCACGAGGAACGTGGGCGCGCCGCCACCCGATCGCGCGGGCAGGTCGCCGCCCATTGGCACGCCCTTGTTGTAGCCAACTCCTCCCGGCATCCGCAGCTCCGCGTCGGCCGCCGTGAACTCCCATCCGCCGAAGAACCGCACCAGCATACGCGGGCCGGTGGTCGCGTAGGTCTCCCGGCGCATCATGGCGTCGAAGATCGCCTCGCGCGTGTTCTCAGTCGCCCACACGGCGGCGTAGCCGGAAGACACCATGTCCCAGCTCTCATACTTCTTGTCGCCAATCTGCGCCATGGGGTGCTTGTATCGCTCGGGACTCGGCTCGGTGCCCGAGTGCTTGCCGAAGAAGTTCTCTTCTTCGGCGGTGGCCAGGCCCGTGTGGGAGTCGGTAGATCCGATCATGCCGAACTTGTACGGGTTGACCCCGAGCTGCCGCTCGAGCTGGAGCCCGACCTGGAGTCCCGACCGGGCGTACTCGTACTGCAGCATGTCGTTCTCTTTCGCCTCGCTCAGGTCGAGATTGCCCTGGTCCCAGTTCTCGTAGTCGGCGAACTCGTCGTTGGGCGAGAGGTAGGGGTGGGCCTCGCCGTCCCCCTTGATCTGGGTGACCTCGTAAAGCGGCTCCCATTTGGCGCGCGTCTCGGCGTAGTCTCGGTCGAACGCCATGCCGGTGAACGTGTCCAGCATGGGGAACATGATGCCGTTGCTCAGGTTGCCGTTGTGCGCCAGCGCGAGGATCCGGCCGCCCGTCTTGTCCTCATACGCCTGCATCTGCTCCCACAGGTCGCGTGGGTTGTCGCTGCCTGCCGGCCTGAGCGTCGTGTACGGCAGGACGGCCGCTGCCTTGGTGCCGTCATCGCGGAAGATCACGACGCGGTGCAGGTTGTTGCCAGCCGTATTGGACGTCCACTCGTAGCCGATGAACGCGGTGAACTTCCCCGGATCGTTGTACTCGTCCGCGGCGTCGATCATCTCCTCCCAGGCGTCCCGGTACGCCGGCGTTCCGGGTAGCGACGCCAGCGCCTGCGGGAACGTGTTGTCCGAGAACGCCTGGATGACCTCGACGGCGACCTGCACGCCCTGCCGACCACCAGCCCGAATCATCTCATACCATCGCTTGCCGGTCGGATCGGCGAGCATGTCCTGGTCGCCCGAGTACAGGCGTGGGAAGAACCCCATGTTGTCGGAGTGGTCGGCCACCACCAGGAAGTCCAGCGGCCGGCCCAGCTTAACCTGCTGGCCGGTCGAAGACGTCAGTTCCTCACCACGTGCGAAGCGGTAGGCGTCCTCGGGAGTGAGCCGTGCGCCGAACGCGCCGGCGTCCATGGAAAGACCAGTGTGCAGGTGCGTATCACCCCAGTACACATGAGTCGGGAAGTTTCGCCCCGCGTAGGGTGAGAAGTGTTTCTGCGCCTTGAAGGCGTCTTCCAGGCTCTCTGCCGGAGGAATCGGGTCCTGAGCGATGGCGGTGCCGGCACCGAGTGTGAGCAGCGCACTGAGCGTCGAGAGGACAATGAGAGGTCGCATCATATCACTCCTGTGAGTTGTCTTCGCGCCTGTCGGCGCGGTGCACTGGCTATCACCAGGGCGGGTGCGACGGCGATGTCGCGCGCTACCCTACCGGAATCGTGAACGAGGCGTTGACACGGACCTTGTGCTTGGCTGCCGCCCCCGGCCAGTCGTCGGTGGCGAAATCGGTCGCGTACTCGACATAGAAGTTCCAGGAGTTCTTGGGGCGAACCAGGACGTAGCCGACGCGTGCGCCAACGGGGACCTTCCATCCGCCGAACTCCCAGCTGTACTGCGCCTGCAGGTCGTTGGTGCCGGCGTACCAGCCGCCCCCGAGCTGCACGTTGATGAACGGGTTGATGATGAGGGGATTGGCGCCGGTCTCGGTCGAGTCGGTAGGCACGGGCTGGCCCAGGTCCACCACGTCACGCTGCCCCCACGTCTGCTGCAGCAGCAGCCCCACCATCATCTTCTCATTGAAGAACCGCTGAATCAGCACGCCCGCCAAACCGTAGGCCCACTCGTCGCTCCCTACCTTGGCGCTGCCGGGGAACACGATGTCGGGACCGATGCCGGTGCGACCGGTGGACCACTGGAACGGGACGATGAGCGCGAACAGGTCGGTCGGGGACAGGCCCCACTCGCCGGCGCTGTTCTCGGCCACGCGCACGGAGAGGCGGGGCAGGATGGTCACCTTGCCGAGCGAGATCGGCGCGACCATGCGAAACTGAAAGAAGCCCTTGTTGCCCTCGGGGCGGATGTCGCCGGTGGCGAGCGTGTCCTGGCGGTAGTCGAACATCCGCTGATAGGCGAACTGGAAGGACCACTGCGCCGCAGTGTTGTCCAGCGCCATGGATTCGCGGGTTTGCTCCTGGGCCGCGAGCGGCGCAGCCGCGATCGCCAGGGCGAGCAGCGCCGAAACTCGAGTCAAACGCACGAAGTTCATAGTGATGACCTTCTTGATGAGTGTTCGTGACGCAGCCGAGCCGTCGCGCAGCCCCTCTCCGCGTACCCTTGCCCGAGGCCTGCGAAATCTCCGCCCGGGTACATGTACCTGCAAGTGCAGTGAACTCTGTTGTTGCTGGTGTGTAGCGTCTGAGCTGCTGGAAGCGCCGAACGTTCGTTCGGTTGACCGCTAGGGGAATCCCCTAAGGCGTTACGATCCTCACCCCGTCGGGCACCTCGAACCGCAACTCGGCGGTCGGAATCGGCGCGTTCGCTTGCAGGTTCGCGAGCACCAGTGTGCGTCGCTGCCCCGAAGCCTCGGTCACCTTGATGCGCCTGAGCAGACCGTCGCTGCGGGCGATGGCGATCTCGGCGTCGCGAAACGGCATGTCGTCGCGCTTGGGCACGAGATACACCACGTCGGTGACCTCGTTCCCCACAGTCTCCTCGCCCACGTAGCGGGCTTCGTAGCGCTCCAGCGGACGGTTGACGAACTGCCCGATGAGCTGAGGGGATGAGGGGCCGTAACGCGGGATCGATTGGCGGATCACCTGGTCGGGCACGCTGCTGGGCGCGAACGCCCAGAGCCACTCGCCGTCCGCCACCACCCGCTCGCCCGCGGGCTGGGTCCAGCGCATGGCGAAGCGCTCCGGCGGATCGAGGAAGAGCAATCCGCGCGTAACCTCTGGATCACCGAGCATGGGGTTCACCAGGATCTGCGCGAACTCGGCGGTGAGCGTGTTGGTGGCACGGTAGGCGCGCTCGGCGCGGTCGAGTGCGGTCGCGGCGTCCTGTGCGGTGAGGGGGCTCGCAGTCGCGAGGAGCGCTACGAGCGTGATCGTGTGTGTGGCTAGAGTGCGACTCACGCGCTCGCCGCCGGCAGCGGCTCGGCCACAGTGCGCCCGATGGCGTCGGCGATCACCCGAATCTCCTGCATCAGGTCGGCGAACTGCTCGGGGTAGAGGCTCTGCGCTCCGTCGGACAGCGCACGGTCGGGCTGGGGATGCACCTCCACCATCACGCCGTCGGCACCGGCGGCAACCGCAGCCCGAGCCATGGGGGTCACCTTGTCGCGCCGGCCCGTGGCGTGACTGGGGTCGGCGATGATCGGCAAGTGCGAGAGTCCGTGGACCACGGCGATGGCGGCGAGGTCGAACACGTTGCGCGTGGAGTTGTCGAACCCGCGGACACCGCGCTCGCACAGGATCACGTCGTGATTGCCCTCGGCCAGGACGTACTCGGCGGAGAGCAGCAGCTCGTTGATGGTCGCCGCGATGCCCCGCTTGATCAGTACCGGCTTGCCGGCGCGTCCGGCGCGCTTGAGCAGCGAGAAGTTCTGCATGTTGCGCGCACCGATCTGGATGACGTCGGCGTACTCGGCCACCAGGTCCACTCCCTCGGGGTCCAACGCCTCGGTCACCACCAGGAGCCCGGTCTCTTCCCGCGCCTTGGCCAGCAGCTTGAGGCCTGCCTCACCCAGTCCCTGGAACGAGTAGGGTGAGGTGCGTGGCTTGAACGCACCGCCCCGCAGCATCGCGGCTCCCGCGGCGCGCACCGTTTGGGCGGTCGCCAATATCTGCTCTTCGCTTTCCACGGAGCACGGACCCGCAATCACCACCACCTCGTCGCCGCCGATGCGCAGCCCGCCGGGCAGCTGCACCACAGTGGATTCCGCTTTCCACTCGCGCGACACCTGCTTGTACGGCTGCGTGACGTGGATGATCTCCTTGACACCGGGCAGCGCGGCCAGGCGGGACGCGTCCACGCGACCGTCGTTGCCGACCAGGCCGACGGCCGTGCGCTGCTTGCCCGGCATGGGCCGGGCCTCGTAGCCGAGCTCCTCGATGGTATCCACGACGCGCTTGACTTCATCCTTCGTCGCGCCGTGCTGCATTACAACCAGCATGGTCAGGTCCCTATGACAAAACGGTCGCCGTCCTGAGCGGCGACGATCTCACCGTCGAACTGCCGGGCGGCCACTTCCGCCGGGTCGGTATCGCCGAACACCGGGTAGAAGTGCGTCAGCACCAGCCGCCCGGCCCCCGCCGCCCGCGCCAGAGCGCCGGCCTGGGAGGGCGTTAAATGTAGCTCGACGGCTCGCTCGTCGGGTAGCGAACACTCGGCCAGCAGCAGGTCGCATCCCGCGGCCCACTGGGCGAGGGCGTCGCTCGGTCCCGTATCTCCTGTGTACACCAGGTGGGCGTCGCCGGTTCGGACGGCGTAGGCCACACTTTCCGCCGTGTGCGGCGTGTCGCAGGCCTCGAGCGCTACGCCGGCGGCCAGATCCACAGCATCGCCGGGGGCGATCTCGACCACCTGCAGCGGGAACTCGGGCTCAACCACCCAGTCGCCGAACGCGCCCGCCAGCCGCTCCAGGCGCAGCCGCATGCCGGGTGGCCCGAGCAGGGTGAGCGGAGCGGTGCGGGACGGCTCCACCCCCCAGCGCAGCGCGAAAAGGTACGGTGCCAGCTCGCCCCAGTGATCGGGGTGGAAGTGGGTGATGGCCACGTGTGTCACGGTGGCCCACGGCACCCCGAACTCCGCGGCCCTGTGCATCGTGCCGGCGCCGCAGTCGAGCAGCAGCTTGACCGGTCCGGCCTCCACCCAATGGGCCGGTGCCGTGCGCTCGGCCGTCGGCGCCACCGTGCCGCTCCCCAGCACCACTAGCTGCATCAGAATTCCGCTCCCATGAACACGATGCGCTTGAAGAAGGTGCCCTCGGGCGCGACCAGCCGCACCAGGTAGATGCCCTGCGGTACCGTCGACCCGTCGGCCGCCGTGCCGTCCCACTGGAGGTTCAGGTCGCAGCTTCCGCTCTGGCCCACGGCCGGACGACCGTAACGGCCAGCGTCGAGGTTGGAAGAGAATGCGGGGCCGGGAACGAACGTGCGCACTACGTGCCCCCGGGTGTCCAGGATGTCGAGCCGTGTCTCGCCGCCCTGGGCCAGGTCGAACCAGATGCAGGTGGTGCGCTGTCCGGTCGTGCGGTTGGGAAACGGGTTGGGGAAGTTCTGGAACAGCAGCGTCACCGCGGGCACGGAGTCGTCGATTATCACGAAGGTGCCCTCGCTCTCGGTGATGGCGCTGTCGGGTGCCAGGTGCGCCGTCACCTGCCAGCGGTAAGGCGTGTTCCGCTCCAGGTCCTCCTGCGGCACGTACTCCGTGTCGGTGAGCCCCAGCTCCTCGATCTCGACCTCGTCGTCTGAGTCGCGGATCACCAGGAGATCGTACACGAATGGTCCCGGCGGCTCGATCGCGTCGGGCGAGGACCAGTCGAACGTGGGCCGCGGATCGCGAATCGTGATGCCGGCCGGCTCGTTGAGCGTGAGCAGCTCCGCCCAGAGCGGCACCACGTGCTCGGCGCTGGGAATCGTCATGTACGTGACGCCGTCCTCGGCGGTAACGGTGACCGTGTAGCTGACCCTGAGGCCGGGCCCGAGTGGTGTTGCGAGGGTCACCGACGGGTTGGTCACGGTCGTATCGAGCAGTGGGGTGGGAGCACCCTGGGCCGCCACGCGCAGCCGGTAGGTTAGCGGCAATGCGAAACCGGGAACACCGGGCACCGTCCAGGCAAACGTGGGGGTGACGCTGGTGAGCACGGTGTCGGCCGGCGTCGTAACCACGATGCCGTTGGGGAAGTATGCTGCCGCTGCGCCGTCGGGCCGGCCCCACCCGCGGGAGGAGTCGGGCGCGGCGGCGTTGCTGCCGGTGCGGCGCAGCGCATCGCGCACGTAGATGGGCGATCCCAGCGGATGCAGCTCGCGGAACAGCGCGGTAGTGCCGGCGAGCAGCGGAGTAGCGAAGGAAGTGCCGCTCACCCGCAGGAAGCCGCTGCCGAGGGGCGGGGGGTCCACCACGTACACCGAGCGCCCCGGTGCCGTGAGGTCGGGCTTGAGCCTGGCGTCGGCCGTGGGGCCTCGCGAGCTGAACGACTGCACCACGCCGACCGAGTCTTCCGCCCCCACCGTGATTACCGAGTCGCCGTCACCGGGGGTGGTGAGCGTGCGGAAGGCGGGCCCGCGGTTGCCCGCTGCGTTCACCACCAGGATGCCGCGCGCCACTGCGGAATCCGCCGCCACCGTCGTCACGGCCACGTCGCCGTTCAAGTCTTCGGGTTGGTAGCTGAAGCCGTCGTCGAAGTCGAGGTACACCAGGCTGGACGACACGATGTCCACGCCGATGGAGTCGGCCCACTCGAGGCCCGCCACCCAGCGGTCCTCGTCGGGCCGGTTCTCCGAGCGCACGTCCTCGGTCTTGGCGAGCAGGTAGGTAGCCTCCGGTGCCACTCCGATGATCTGGTTGGGCAGGTTCGCCGCGAGCAGCGACCAGACCTGCGTGCCGTGGCGTGACTGGCCCGGGTCGTCGGCCGCCTCGTTGCGCACTACGGGGTCGCCGAAGATGAAGTCCCACTGCGCCCCGACGGTGGCCGAGTCGAACGCCGCATTCTGCGTCTCGAACCCGGTGTCGAGTATGGCGATGGTCAGGCCCGCGCCGCGGAACCCCCGCTCCACCAGAGGGAAGAGGCCGAGCCGGCGAAACGGCATGCTCGAGGGGCCGTACAGCGCGATCAGAGAATCCAGGTCGGCCGGCGCGCGCGGCGGTGCCGCTCCGGGTCGCGGCGCCCCACGGGGGAGGGGCAGCGGTGGATGCGAGCGCGCCACCGGCTGCAGGTGGCGGAACTCGCGCCGCGTGCCCGCCACCGCGATGGCCCCGCTCGGAATGTCGGCCGACACGGCGTGCAGCCAGCGACTGCGGTGCCGCACCCGGCCCTGCACCTGTGCCACCGCAGCGGCGACCTCGTCGAGCGAGCGGTCGGGCGCGCCGAAGAACCATACGGTGACCACGGAGTCGCGCCGCAGCATCGACTCGAGCGCGCGGGAGACGGTGGGTTGTTGGGCGTGCGCCGTCGCCCCGCCACCGAGCAGGGCGGCGAGGAGCAGGGCGGTGGGTCTCAAGTGCCGGTCTGTGCTGCTCGCCCCAGACGCACGCCTACGATGGTCGAGACTCCGGGCTCCTGCATGGTGACCCCGTAGACCGCGTCGGCGACCTGCATGGTGCGGGGGTTGTGGGTTATGACGATGAACTGGGTCTCGTCCTTGAACTCCTCGAGCAGCCGCACGAAGCGCATCACGTTGGCGTCGTCCAGCGGCGCATCCACCTCGTCGAGCAGGCAGAAGGGCGCCGGCTTCGTGAGGTAGATGGAGAAGAGCAGTGAGATCGCCACCAGCGCCCGCTCACCGGAGGAGAGCAGATGAATGCGCTGGATGCGCTTGCCGCGCGGCGCTGCCTGGATCACGATGTCGCTCTCCAGCGGCGCGCTCTCGTCGGCCAGGCGCACGTCGCACTCGCCGCCTTCGAACAGCGTGGTGAACACGGAGCGGAAGTTCTCCCGTACCGCCGTGAACGTCTCGAGGAACATCTCGCGGGCGGTCTGGTCGATCTCCCGCAGGGCCTGCTGCAGGGAGTTGCGGGCCGATACCAGGTCTTCGCGCTGGGACTGAAGGAAGTCGAGGCGCTGCTTCTCCTCGGCGTGCTCCTGCACGGCGAGTGGGTTCACCGGTCCCATCTGCTCGAGCTCGCGCGCCAGGTCGTCGGCCTCCCGCCGCAGCGTCTCCAGCTCACCCTCCACCTCGGGCGCCTCCGCCAGCAGCGTCTCGAACGGCTTGTGCCACTCCGCCTCGACCCGCTCGGTGAGCGCACGACGCCGGCCGGCCGCTTCGGTGAGCTCGAGCTCCAGGTGATGCAGCTCCTCGTTGAGGCGGTCTGCCTCGGCGCGGGTCTCCTCGAGTCCGTGTTCTTCGCTCTCGAGTATCTCGCCCGCCGCCGCAGCTGCGGTCTCGGCCTCGCGGGTGGCATCCTCCAGCTGCTGCACCGCGACGCGGCGCTCACTCAGCGTGTCGGTCCACTCGCCCCGCTGCTCGGTGAGGGAGCCGGTGTTGCCCTCGATCTCCGCCAGCTCGGTGGTGAGGCGCTCGCTCGCGCTGCGGGCCTCGTCGAGCGCTTGGCGCGCCCGCTGCTCGCGCTCGATGGCGGCCTGCTCGCGCGCGGAGACCTGTGCCTCCTCCACCTGCCAGTGCACGCGCCGCTCGCGGGCCGCCTCCTGCACTGACTCCACGTCCGCCAGGGCCGTCTGTTGCGCGCGCAGGTCCTCCGTCATACGGGTCCGTGCCGCTTCGCCGGCAGCCTGCCCCTCGGTCACCTCCTGGCGCCGCGCCTGCCGCTCGGCGTTGCGTTCCCGCAGGCGCGCAACGGCCTGGTCCGCCTCGCCGCGCTCGCGCTCGGCCCGGTGCAGGTGTCTGCCCGCGTCGTCGCTCGCTCCCTGGGCTTCGCGCAGACCCGTGCGGGCTCGGTTGCCGCGCTCCGTGGCTTCCTCCAGTGCCCGCTCCGCCTGGCCGTGGGCCTCGGCCGCCTGCTGAGCGCGCCGCGTGAGATCTTCGAGCCTGCCATTGGCTTCGTCGAGCCTGCGGCCCAGCTCGTCCAGCTCCGCGCGGCGGCTGAGTGGCCCTGCGGTCTCCGTTCCCGGGAGGAACACTGCGCCGTTGGCGCGCCGCACGAGGCGGCCCTCGGCGTCGTGTGCCCGGCTGCCCGATAGCAGCGCCGCGACCCAGGGCCCGGCCGGGGCGGTGACGCTGAGCTCAGGGGGCGTGCCCGGTGTTGGGCTTGGGCCCGGCTCGGCCGGGAGCAGCACCAGTGGCCCGGGATTGGTGCGCGCGTGCCATGCCGTCACCGCCTCGACGGTCGCCTCGTCCCGCACCAGCACGGCTTGCAGCCAGTCGGCCAGCAGCCGCTCGGTGACGCGGGCCTCGTCAGGTGAAAGGGAGAGGAAGTCGCTGAGCGGTCCGAGGATCGCTCCCTCGCCGAACTCCTGCCGCGCCGCCAGGAGGGCGCGGGCCGCCGGGGCCATGCCCTCCCGCTTGCGCTCCAGTTCGGCCAGCGCCTCGCGCCGTGCCGAGAGCTGAGCGATCGACTCCTCCACCTCGCGTCGTTCCACCCGCACGGCCGCCTCGTGCTCCCGCGCCGCCGCCAGGCTGTGCCGCGCGCGCTCCAGCTCGGCGCCCGCTTCCCGCTCGTCGCGCTCCCGCTCGGCGAGGGCCGAGCGGGCGGCCTCGAGCGCGTCGCGTGCCGCGGTGTGCTCCTGCTGGGCCACCCGCAACCGCTCCTCTGCCTCTGCCTGCTGGTGTCCCAGCTCCCCCAGCTCGCCTTCGAGTGCGGTCAGCTCGCCGCTCAGGGCCCGCGAGTTCTCGGCCGTGCGCTGCAGCGCGGACTCCAGCTCGCGCACCTGATCCCGCTGCTGCTGCAGTCGCTGGCGCGCCTCGCTCTCGGACGCGGTGCGCAGGTCCAGTTCCGTCTGCACCGATTGGCGGGCCGTCTCCGCGGCCTGCCGTTCGGCGGCCGCCGCCTCGAGCTCCCGCTCGGCATGCTGCGCCCTGGCCTCGGCCTGGGTGCGCTCCTCGATAGCGCGGCCGCGCCGGGACGAGAGATGTTCGAGCCGCTCGGCCGCCACGTTCATGTCGCCCTCGAGGCGCTCCAGCTCCACGCGCGTCTCGCCCAACCGTCGCTCCAGCTCGGTGCGTCGCGCCTCGGCTGCGCCGCGCTCCTGGACCCGTGTCTCGCGCCGCCGCTCCCGATCGGCGATCGTCTGTCGCACCTCCGGGATGCGCAGCTGAAGCGCCTCGCGGCGCTGCTGCAGGTCCGCATGGCGGACGTCGAATGCCTCCAGCTCCCGCCGCGTCAGTGTCATCACGATGGCGAAGCGCTGCTCCGAGTACTGCCGGTGCCGCTCGGCCTTGCCCCGCTGCCGCGAAAGGCTGCGCACCTGGGTGTGCACCTCGCCGATCAGGTCGTCGAGGCGCTGCAGATCGGCGCCCGTGCGCTCCAGCCGACGCTCGGTGCTCGCCTTGCGGTCGCGATACAGGCCGATGCCCGCCGCCTCCTCGAACAGGGAGCGGCGCTCGTCGGCGCGCTCCGACAGGAGCCGGTCGATCATCTGGGCCTCGATCACGACGCCGGCGTCACTGCCCAGGCCGGTTCCCTGCAACAGGTCCGCCACGTCGCGCAGGCGCACCTCGGACTGGTTGATCAGGTAGTCGCTCTGCCCGCTGCGCGAGATGCGCCGCATGATGACGACTTCGTGATACGAGATGGGGAGTACGCCGTCGCTGTTGTCGAACACCAGGGAGACGTCGGCCAGGTTGATCGGACGTCGTTTGACGGAACCCTGAAATATCACGTCGTCCATGCGCGCGCTGCGCAGCAGGCGGGCCCGCTGCTCACCCAGCACCCAGCGCACCGCGTCGGAGATGTTGGACTTGCCGCAGCCGTTGGGGCCGACGATGGCCGTGATGCCGTCCTCGAAGGCCAGTTCGGTCGCGTCGGCGAACGACTTGAAGCCCGACAGCTCCAGCCGGGTGAGTTTCATCGAGTGGTTCCTGTTCTTGGTACGATGGTGCCCTGGAGGTCCACTGCTGCGAGGATGGAGTCCGCCAGGCGCGCCTGCTCGGGCGTTTCGAAGGCGCCCACGAACAGTCTCGCGGTTCCGTCGGACGCCTCCACAATGTACGCTGCCGCCCCCCGCTCACGTAGCCCCTGGCGCGCGGCGAAGGTGTCGGGGTAGCTGTCCAGGCTGATGGCGTGCGGCGTGCGCAGAATCGTGCCGTTGGGCCGCTCCACCAGGCCCCGGGTCCACAGGCTGGCGAGCGCGCGCTCCGCCGCGTCGGGCGTGGATACGGCGGCCACCATGAGCCGATACCAGGTTCCCTGGCGGCCCAACCTCACCGGGCTCACGGTCGCCGTCCAGCCCGCATCCTGGTACTCGCGAGCCCCCTCGAGCGCCGCATCCATGCTCTGGAAGGCCGCCACCTGCACGGCATAGTAGAGCGAGTCGGCACCGGGTTGCTCGACCGGGGCCGGGAGGGCCCCCGCGGTTTCTGTAGCAGGTACGGAGTCGGGCCCCGCGCTAACCGCGCCATTGCCACGCTGCGGCAGGACCACTGCGAGGCCCGCAGCACCGAGCACCACTGCCCCGGCGGCGGCCACAGCCCAACGGCGCCCGTGCGGTGGGCGTACCCGACGAGTGGCCACCGGGCGTGCCGCTGCGGGACGCGGCCGTGGGGGAGCGGTCACCCGTGGCGGCGGTGTGTCGACGACGACGTCCACGGGCGCGGCGCTCCACTCGACCGGCAGCACGAGCCGGCGGGCCGCGCTCTGCTTGCCCGCCGGCGCCAGCGCCACGACGCGGTCGGGCTCCACCGCCAGCCGCTCCAGCGCGCGGGCCGGCACGAGCAGCAGCAGCAAAGCTCCCTCGGCGCCGAAGCCTCGGGCAAGGCGGCGCCAGCGCTGGTGCGACCAGACCTCGTCGGGGTCGGTGGGCTGGGTGCCCACGGGTATGACGTGCATGCCGGGCACGTCCTGCTCCACGGCCACGTGCTGCAGCGACGCGCCGTAGAGGAACGCATCCACCACGCCTTCACTGCCCCCACCTGCGGCGTGGCTGTCGAGCACCGGTTCCTCGAGGCAGAGGTCCACCAGGGCCACACGGCGGCCCGACCGCGCCACGGCAGCCGCGAGCTCCCAAGCCATGCCCACGCTCGGCTGCTCACCGCCTTGCAGCGCGACGAGGGTAACGATGCTTGCCTCTGCCAGGAGGTCGGGAGCTGTGGTGGGGAGCTCTGCCCTGGGAAGCTCCCGCTGCGTCATGGGTTGGTGCGCGCCGTGTCCAACATGAGGATCCAGGACGGCATGTCGAGCATGCGCCGGGTGTCTTCGGCCTCTTCTCGCGTGGTGTACGGGCCGAGCACGACGCGGTAGGGCTCGAGGAAGTCCGCCGGTGGGAGCACCGAGGCCGGCATGCCGGCGCGACCCAGGTTCGCGGCCAGGTCGCGGGCCCAGTCGTCGTTGTGCGTGGCGCTCACCTGCACGTAGATGAGCTGGCCCGACTCGGGCTCCTCGGCCTCGCCGCTCTCGGCCAGCTCCAGCACGGGACGGCGAGGATCCCACGCGAGCGGCATCCAGTGGTCGCCCTGCTCGTCCAGCACCGTGCCGGTCTGGCGCAACGAGTCGGGCGACAGCGCCAGGATGCGGATGCCGCGCCGCAGCAGGATCGTGCCGTCCGGGCCCACGACGGGAAGCTGCTCGTCCCACTCGCCGTCTACGCTGCCCACCAGCTGCCAGCGCACCGCGTCCACCACCCAGATGGCTTCGTCGAACTGCGACTGCACCAGCAGCAGGCGTCCGGTGGGGTCGGTGCGGAGCGCGCTCGCGGGGCCCTCCAGCAGCAGGGTGTCGAGCACGGCCAGCGAGAAGCGGTCGGTGCTGAGCAGGCGTCCGGCAGCGTCCGTGACGAAGACGCGGTGTGCCGAGGGAGAGAAGGCGGCCACTCGGGCCGCGTCGAGCAGCGGAGCGAAGCGCGGCGGCGCACCCGCCGTAACGTCGAGCACCACGAGTCCCGAGTCGGTGGCCACGGCTGCTATGTCGCCCCAGCGCGACAGCGCAACGATTCCCGCCGGCAGGCGCTGGGACACCGGTGACTGCCCGTCGGCGAGGAGCTGCAACGTGCGCCCTTCCTCGTCGGGGACCAGGCCTACGAGCCGGTTACGCGCCGCTCCCCAGATGGCGCTCGGCAGTCCGTCGAACCTGGCCGACCAATCGTTCACCGAGCGCTGGCGGATGGTGGCGACCGAGCTGTCGTCGTGCACGACGTAAGGCGTCCCCGTGGGACCGATGGTGGCCAGGACCACGCTGGTGTCGACCACGCGGGCGCGGCCGCTGGTCAGGTCCAGAGCCACCAGTTCCGCGTTGCTCGTCAGGGTGAAGGCCAGGTCGTCGTCTCCCGCAAACCCCACTGTGTGGGCCACGGGGTTGTCCTCCGCCTCGAAGCGCCACGCCACCTGGTCCAGATCGGGCAGGCGATACAGCGTCGCGTCACGTTGGCCGTTCGCGGCCGGGAAGCGGAACACAACCGAAGGAGTGACGCTGCCACCGTAAGGCGCTCGAGCGAGCGCCTCGCGCAGCGAGCTGTCGTCCTGGCCCGACGAGCAAGCGAACGACAGGGCGAGAGCCGTAAGGAGAGTGCGGCTAGAGGGCACGGACCAAGATAGGGCGGTAGGGTGGGAAACGGGAGGCGGGAAACGGGGAACGGACCGGGTTCGCATCACGCTTCCCGCTTCCCGCTTCCCCCTTCCCGCTCCGCCGCTCCCGAGGCCGCTGCCACATCCACCACCTCCGCGTCCCCCCACAACCGCTCCAGCTGGTAGTACGCGCGCAGAGTGGGGTGGAACACGTGCACCACGACGTCCACGAAGTCGAGCAGTGCCCAGCGTCCCGCCGCCACCCCCTCGACGTGATGTGGCCGCCGGCCGGACCGCTCGATGGCTTCCTGTACGCTTTCGGCCAGGGTGCGCACGTGCACGTCCGAGGTGCCCGTCGCGATCACGAAGTAGTCGGCCGCGTCGCTGATGGGGCGTAGGTCCAGCACGACGACGTCGGCCGCCTTGTGCTCGTCGAGCGCTGCGACGGCGGCGCGCAGATCGCGCCGGGCGTCGTCCTCTACGCCCGTGGGGTGCTGTTTGGCGGGAATGGCTCTGCGGCTTCCGAGGGCGCGGCGTCTTCGACCTGCCAGAAGACGCCCCAGGCGCCCAGGCCGACGTGCACACCTAGGGCTGCGGTCACGTCGCTCACGTACGTGTCGCGAGGCTGATAGCGGCTGACGACTTCCTGGTGAACCTGCTCGGCAAGGTCGGGCACGCCGGCGTGCGCCACGGCTATGCGCAGTGACTCGGGGCGAGGCGTCAGCCGCCGGTCGAGGTGTCGCAGCACGCGCGGGACCAGCGCTTCGCGGCCGCGTACTCGGTCGAGCGGCACCACCCGGCCGTCCAGGCCCACCTCGAGGATCGGCTTGATGTCCAGCAGTCCGCCGAGCCACGCTCGCCCGCGGCTCACGCGCCCCGAGCGCAGCAGGTTGTCGAACACGTCCACGGTGAAGAACGCGCCCGACTGATCGCGAATGCGATCCAGCTCCCGCACGATCGCGGGGATCTCCCACCCCGCATCGGCCAACTCGGCGGCGCGGATCGCCAGCATCCCCAGCCCGAACGACGCGGTGCGCGAGTCGAACAGCGTGACGCGGTCACCGCTGTCTCGTGCCTTGGCCGCCGCCTGTGCCGAGGCGAGCGTGCCCGACAGGGAGCCGGCGAGGAACACCCCGAGGACCTGGTCGGCGCTGGACAGCGCGTCCTCGTACGCGCGCACGAACGCCCCGGGCGTCGGCTGCGAGGTAGTGAAGATCTCGCCGTCGCGCATCCGGTCGTACAGCTTGCTGCCGCCGATTTCCAGCCGGTCCAGATAGGTGGTTTGGTTCTGGATCACCTGCAGCGGAACGACCACCATCCCGTGCTGGTCGACCAGCTTGTCGGGCAGGTCGCAGGACGAGTCGAGCACGATTCCGATCTTGCGGTGCGCCTCCTCTAGCGCGCGGTGCTGTTCCCGCATGTCGTCGGCCTTGGTGGACTCGATGGTCCCCCAGGTCTCGGCGAGCGCGAACACTTCCTGCGGCGTGTCGGTGTGCACGTGCACCTTGAGCAGGTCCTCGGTGGCCAGGACCACGATCGATCCCCCGAGGCCGCGCAGCGTCTTGCGCAGCTCCGTGCTCGGAGGAAAGCCGCTGCCGCGCACCAGGACCTCGGTGCAGTAGCCGTAATCCTGCTCGGCCGCGACCTCGGCGATGGCTGCCGCGTCGGGTACCGTGTACTGTACCGGCTCCGCCGCAGGCAGAATCGGGTCGCCCTCGATCAACCGCATGACCCCTTCGAGCACCCGCACGAACGCCTTGGCGCCGGCGTCCACCACACCGGCCTCGCGCAGCACTTCGAGCAGCTCGGGCGTGCGGCGCAGCGAGTCCTCCGCGCGCCGCATGACGTGTACCATCATCTCCTGCAGGTTGTGGCTGTGCCCGGCGGCAAATTCCGCCGCATCCGCCGCGTCCCGCGACACCGTGAGAATGGTGCCCTCCACCGGCTCGTCCAGCGATTCGTACAGGTGGTTCGCGCCGGCGCGGATGGCACGCGCCACGTCCCTCGCTGAGGCGACCTCGAGGTCACCCAGCGACTCCCGGAATCCGAGGAGGAAGTGTGAGAGCAGCATGCCCGAGTTGCCACGGGCTCCGAAGACGCAGGAATCCGCCATGGCACGGGTGACCACCGGCAACGTCGCGCGGTGGTGCAGCGCGCGCACTCCCTCGGCCGCGGCGCGCAGCGTCATGGCGAAATTGGTGCCCGTATCCCCGTCGGGAACGGGGAACACGTTGATGCGGTTGAGTTCCTCGCGGCCCGCGTCGACCCAATCGGCGGCAGCGATGACGGACCGCCTCAGGCGCGGACCGTCGAGGTAGGTGATCCCGGTCGCCGTTGCCGTCACGCTTCCTTGTCGACCCAGACCCGGACTTCGGCGCGGACGTCGGGATGCAACCGGATCGGCACCTGGAAAACGCCGATCATCTTGATCGGCTCCTCCAGCTCGATCACGCGCTTGTCCACGGTGAGTCCATGCTCGGCGAGTTGGCCGGCTATGTCGGCGGACCCGATGGAGCCGAACAGCTTGTCGCCCTCGCCCGCCTTGACGGTGAAGCGCACCTCCAGGGCGGCGAGCTGCGCGGCGAGTGCCTCGGCATCACCTTGCTGTGCCGCCAACTTGCCCGCTTGCCGCCGCGCCTCGGCATCTGCCCGTGTCCTGTTGCGCGCGGTGGCCGCGAAGGCCAGTCCCTTGGGAATCAGGAAGTTGCGGGCGTAGCCGTCCTTGACCTTCACTACCTCGCCGGCCCGGCCCACGTTCTCCACCGTCTCTCTAAGAATCACTTCCATCCGTCAGTCTCTCGCATGCGGTGCCGTCCACCGCCGTCTCAGGTCCAGACCCGCGTCCAGCACGCCCAACACAATGGCACCGCCAAGAGCAGCGGGCAACACCAATAAGAAGATCACCGCGAGGAGCGCCGAGAGGAAGATCCCCCCGGCTCCGATGAGCTGCAGGCCAAAGGCCGCCACAGCCGCCCCGCGCAGGGCGTACAGCGCCCCGCTCACAACCAATACGTTTGCCGCCACCGCCTTGAAGGCGGCCAACTTCGGGATCAGCACCACCACGAGCGGGATGGCGAGGGCCCACCCCAGGTGCTCGTTGAACCGGAAGTCCCGCAGCCGGCGGAGCGGCACACCCGCCGGCTGCCGGGCCACCCGCTGGTAGACCGCCGTTGCCAGCGCGACGCCCGCCAGCAGCTGCAGCAGCGTCACCGCCGGGAAGAAGTCTGCCAGGAACTGCGCCACGGTGCCCAGCCAGGCCTCGAGCTGCTGCAATGTCTCGGGCGCCGGATCGGAGATGCTGCCCGGGGCGGCATACCAGATCTGCGCCATCAGCATCCTGGCGGTGTGGCCGGCGCGGCGGGCGACCCACCAGTGCAACTCGCCCCACGAGGAGCCCAACGCCATGAGCAGCGCGGCGGCCCCGGCGGCGGCACCTGCAACCGCCAGCAGCCCCCGGTGGATCACCCGAAGCTGAGTGCGGAAGGTCGCCAGCACGAAGAGCGCGGTGGCGATCACGGCCGCGGCTCTAACCATCTGATCGGGAAGCTCCCCGAGCCCGAGCAGCCACCACACGCTGAAGCCCGCCGCCAGGCCGGCCGTCACCGTCTCGCCCCGCGTGCGGGGGCTGGAGCCGAGCAGCAGCACGGCCAGCGGCAGTGCCGCGAGCGCCAGGGGAGCCACTATGGCGAAGGCGACGGCCCCCGCCACCAGACGCCCGAGCCCGCCCTGCGGCGCCTGCTCGGACGGCTGCGTCATCTAGCGGGAGCGGCCCCGTACGTACGGCACCAATGCCAGGTGCCGCGCCCGCTTGATGGCCTGTGCCAGCTGGCGCTGATGCCGCGCGCACATGCCCGAGAGCCGGCTCGGGATGATCTTGCCGCGCTCGGTGAGGAAGCGGTACAGGGTGCGCTCGTCCTTGTAGTCCACCTGACGGACACCCATCTCGCATACCGGGCAGCTCTTGCGAGGGCGCCTCATGATTGCCCCTCCTCGGCGCCCTGCGGCGCGGCTTCCTTGGATTCCGGCTTGGACTCGGGCTGCGCGGGCGTCTCGGCGGCCGGCTCGGCGGTCACGCCCACCGGCGGCAGTCCCTCGTTGAGGACCAGCAGGTAGCGCAACACCGCCTCGTCCAGCTTGAGCGCCCGCTCGAACTCACTCAGGACGTCGGGACTGGCGTCGAACTGCTCCACGACGTAGTAGCCCGTCTCCTTGCCCTTGATGGGGTAGGCGAGCGTGCGCTTACCCCAGTGACTTGCCGACGTCACCGGCTCGGCGGTTTCGGGCGTCTTGATCAGGGAGTGGAAGCGCTCCAGGCGCTCATTCACCTGCGGCTCTTCGAGCGTGCTGTCGAAGATGTAGACCAGCTCGTACTTCCGGGTCATCGCACCATCCTTCGGACAAAGTGACCCCGCCCGGTGCTGGGCGGAGTAGGAGATTTGTGAGCGGGGAAGCTAGTGGGTTTCTGAGCTACGGGGAAGGGGGAACGGTACGACAGTTCCGCGCCACCGTTCCCAGTTCCCCGTTCCCTGTTCCCCCGAGATTCGGTCTAGACATTGAATCGGAACAAAAGCACATCCCCATCCCGCACCACGTAGTCCTTGCCCTCGCTGCGGATCGTGCCGTGCTCCCGGGCCACCCTGTACGAGCCCGCCGCGACGAAGTCCTCCACCTGAATCGCCTCGCAGCGGATGAAGCCCTGCTGGAAGTCGGTGTGAATCTGGCCGGCCGCCTCGTAGGCGGTCGCCCCGGCCGGCAGGGTCCAGGCACGGACCTCCTTGTCACCCACGACCGTGAAGAACGTTTCCAGGTCGAGCAGCCGGTAGCACGCGTGGATCAGCCGGTCCAGCCCCGGCTCCTCTACCCCTGCACTCGCCAGGAACTCCGTGCGCTCGTCTCCGTCGAGCTCGGCCAGCTCAGCCTCGAACTTGGCGGAGAAGGCGACCACCTCGGCGCTCTCGTGGTGCTCCCTGGCGGTGGCCGCGAGCATCTCGACCGCCGCCGCGCGCCCCGCGCCCAGGTCGGCCTCGCTCACGTTGGCCGCGTAGAGTACGGGCTTGAGGGTGAGCAGGCCGAGCTGCTCCAGGGTGCGTCGCTGCTGCTCGGTGGTTACGGCGTCGCGGGCTCCGCGCCCGGCGTCCAGCTCCGCGATCACCCGCTCCAGCAGCTCGACCTCGGCCTGTGCCTCCTTGTCGCCCGATCGGGCTAGCTTCTGCGCCCGCTCGCGCTGATGCTGCGCCACGGCGAGATCGGCCAGTGCGAGCTCCGTCGTGACGATATCGTGGTCCCGCACCGGGTCCACGTCGCCCGTCACGTGGGTGACGTCGGGGTCCTCGAAGCAGCGCACCACGTGCACTACCGCGTGCACGTTGCGGATGTGGGAGAGGAACTGGTTCCCCAGGCCCTCGCCCTTGCTGGCTCCCTCGACCAGGCCCGCGATGTCGAAGAACTCCACAGCCGCGTGCACGATGCTCTGCTGGCCCACGGTCGCCGCCAGTTGTTCGAGCCGCTCGTCGGGGATGGGAACCACCCCCACGTTCGGGTCCACGGTGCAGAACGGGTAGTTGGAGGCTGCTGCGCCGGCGTTGGTCAGGGCGTTGAACAGCGTGGACTTGCCGACGTTGGGAAGGCCGATGATGCCGAGGCGGAGCATGGATCTACAGTGAAGCGGGAAGGGAGAAGGGGGAAGGGGGTGTGTCGTACCCTTCTCCCTTCCCCCTTCCCGCTTCCCGAGGGGTGGTGTGGCGGGCTGCGCCTATGCGATAAACCACGGTGCCAGCACGAGACTGACGACCGACATCAGCTTGATGAGGATGTTCATGGACGGGCCGCTGGTGTCCTTGAACGGGTCGCCCACCGTGTCGCCCACCACCGCCGCCTTGTGCGGGTCGGAGCCCTTGCCGCCGTGGGCGCCGCCCTCGATGTACTTCTTGGCGTTGTCCCAGGCGCCGCCCGAGTTGGCCATGAACAGCGCGAGCATCACGCCGGTGACCGTCGCGCCGGCCAGCATGCCGCCCAGCGTCTCGACGCCGAAGAGCTTGCCCACGAGCACCGGAGCGATCACTGCGGTGAGACCGGGCACGATCATCTCCCTGAGCGCCGCCCGCGTGGAGATGTCCACGCACCGCGCGCTGTCGGGCTTGGCCTTGCCCTCCATGAGGCCGGTGATCTCGCGGAACTGGCGCCGCACCTCCTGCACCATTCCCTCGGCGGCGCGTCCCACCGCGGTCATCGTCATCGCCGCTACCAGGAACGGCAGGATGCCGCCCAGGAAGATGCCGATCACGACCTTGGGGTTGGAGATGTTGAGCACGATCGGCGGCTCGCCGGCCGGCGTCACCGCGTTGGCGTAGGCGGTGAACAACGCCAGGGCGGTGAGCGCCGCGGAGCCGATGGCGAAGCCCTTGCCGATGGCCGCGGTCGTGTTGCCCAGCGCGTCGAGGCCGTCTGTGATCTTGCGGACGTCCGGTCCCAATCCGCTCATCTCGCTGATGCCGCCCGCGTTGTCGGCGATGGGGCCGTACGCGTCCACCGACATGGTGACGCCCACCGTGGCCAGCATCCCAACGGCGGCGATGCCGATGCCGTAGAGGTCGGACATCGTGTAGGCGATGTAGATGGCGCCGCAGATCACCAGCAGCGGAATGGCTACGGAGCGCATTCCCACCGCCAGGCCCGAGATGATGTTGGTTGCCGGGCCGGTGAGCGAGGCCTCGGCGATCGTGCGGATCGGCTTGGCCGCCGTGTACCATTCGGTGGCCAGCCCGATGATGATGCCGGCCAGCGTGCCTACCACTACCGCCCAGAACGGCCCCATGGGGCTGGGATTGCCGCTTGCCAGGGTGATGCCGATGTCCACGCGCTGCGTGATGACGTAGGCTGCTCCCAGGAAGAGGCCGGCCGCGATGAAGGTGGCCCAGCGCAGTGCCCCGGCGGGGCTGAAACGCTCCAGCACGCGAAACAGTGCGATGGCGATGAGGCTGGCAACCAGACCGGCCAGCGTGTAGAGCAACGGCAGCGCCGCCGCCGCCATACGCTCGGCGATGGCGGGGCTGGTGGCCGCGATTGCGATGGTCGCGATGATCGCCCCGACGTAGCTCTCGAAGATGTCGGCGCCCATGCCCGCTACGTCGCCCACGTTGTCACCCACGTTGTCTGCGATGGTAGCCGGGTTGCGCGGGTCGTCCTCGGGAATGCCGGCCTCGACCTTGCCGACCAGGTCGGCTCCCACGTCGGCCGCCTTGGTGTAGATCCCGCCGCCCACACGGGCGAACAGCGCGATCGACGAGGCTCCCATTGCGAAGCCGGTGATGATCTCACTGAACGCCTTCCAGCCCTCGTCGGTTTCGGGTGATCCCAGGAAAGCCCGGATCACTATGCCTATGCCGAGCAGCCCGAGGCTCGCCACGGCCAGACCCATCACCGCGCCGCCGTTGAACGCCACCCGCAGCGCCATCTCCTGGCCCTTGCCCCGAGCCGCCTCGCTGGTGCGCGCGTTGGCGCGGGTCGCCGACTGCATCCCGAAGAAGCCGGCCAGGATCGAGCAGACCCCGCCGAACAGGTACGCGATCGCCGTCGACCACCCGATGATGACCCCCAGCAGGATCGCGACGACGATCAGGAACGGGATCAGGTAGGAGTACTCCCGCTTCAGGAAGGCCATCGATCCGGCCTGGATCATCTCCTGGATCTCGCGCATCCGGTCGTTGCCGACAGGCTGGCGCCGGACGTAGTGGAAAATGAGCCAGGCAATGAAGAGCCCAGCGGCACCCGCCACGATGGCGGAAGTGGGTAGCAGCGCGAATTCACTCACCTTCGGTTCCTCGTCGGTTGAATCGATTCATGGCGGTGTCGATGCCCTCGAGCAGCCAGCACTCCACCGCGTCCACGAGCGGCGGCAGCAGATCCGCCAGCGTCGTCATCTCGCCAGGCTCGAAGTTCGAGGTCACGAACTCCGCCTGGTCGTCCACGTCCTCCGGCAGCGGGCCGATCCCGATGCGCAGCCGCGCGTACTCCTCGGACCCGATCGCCGCCTCCACACTCTCCAGGCCGTTGTGGCCGCCGGCCGATCCGCGGGCCCGCAGCCGGAAGGTCCCCAGGGGCAGCGCGATGTCGTCGACCAGCACCAGCAATTCGGTGGAGGGATCCAGGTCCTGGGCCGAGAGCAGCTGGGCCACGGCCTCGCCGCTCAGGTTCATGTATGTCTGCGGCTTGAATAGCACGAACCGCTGCCGGCGGTACTTGCCCTCGGCGGCCAGGGCACTGCCCCGGCGCCGGAGCTTGGGGAGTCGCCACTGCTCCGCCAGCACGTCCGCCAGCAAGAAGCCGGCGTTGTGCCGGGTAACCGCGTACTTCGGACCGGGATTGCCCAGCGCGACGATGGCGCGCAGTGGTTACTCCTGGGGCGTTCCGCCCTCGGGTGCGCCCTCCTCCGCCTCTTCCCCTTCGGCCTTGGGCTTGCGAATCAGCTCGGGCTCGGCGCCCTCCTCCTCCTCCTCCACGACCTCCGGTACCGCGACCTCCTCCACGCGTGGCGGGACCACCGTGCAGATGGTCTGGCTCCCGTCCACCAGGATCTCGGCGTTCTCCACGGAGATGTCCGACACGTGCAGCGAGTCGCCGATCTCCAGCGCATTCACGTCGACCTCGATCTGCTCGGGGATGTGCCGCGGAAGCACGTCGATGGCGATCTCGCGCAGGAACTGCTCCAGCACGCCGCCGGCGTTGCGCACGCCTTCGGGCGAGCCCACCATGGCCAGGGGCACGTCGACCGTGATCTTCTCGCCGGCGCGGATCTCGAGGAAATCCACGTGCGTGATCGTCTTTCTAGTGGGATGCCGCTGGATCTCACGAATCAGGGCCCGCAGGGGCGTGCCGTCTACCGAGAGCTCCACTACGGTGGAGCCCGAGCTGCCCTGCAGCACCTTCTCCAGATCGGCGCGGTTCAGCGTGAGGGACTGCGTCTCACGACCGGAACCGTACACGACCGCCGGGACCATCCCGGCCTGGCGGAGTTTGCGGGCCGCGCCCTTGCCGCTGGTACTGCGGCGCTCTGCGGTGACTGTGACCGTCTGTGCCATCTGTGCCATGCTGTCTCGTTGCTACCCTTCTCGAGCTGTGATCAGTCGAACAGCGAGCTGACCGACTGGTCGCTGTGTGTGAACCGGATCGCCTGCGCCAACAGCGGCGCGATCGACAGCACCGTCAGCTTGTCGAAGCGGCGCTCCTCCGGTATCTGAATCGTGTTCGTCACCGCCACCTCGGTCACTTCCGAGGAGGACAGGCGGTCCACCGCCGGGCCCGACAGCAGGGCGTGGGAGGCGCAGGCGTATACGTTTCGCGCTCCCAGGCGCCGGAGCGCCATGATACCCTCCGTCATCGTACCTGCAGTGTCGATCATGTCGTCCACCAGCAGGCAGTCGCGGCCGTCCACATCGCCCACCACGTTCACGACCTCGGCGATGTTCGCCGACGGGCGCCGCTTGTCGATGATGGCCAGCGAGGCGTCCAACCGCTTCGCGAACCCCCGCGCCATCTTCGCCGCGCCCACGTCGGGCGCCACCACCACCGGGTCGTGCATTTGCTTCTGCCGGTAGTGCTGCACCAGCACCGGCGCCCCGTACAGGTGGTCCACCGGGATGTCGAAGAACCCCTGCAGCTGGTGCTGGTGGAAGTCCAGTCCCAACACCCGCTCCGCGCCGGCCGTGGCGATCACGTTCGCCATCAGCTTCGCGCTGATGGCCACGCGCGGCTGGTCCTTGCGGTCCTGCCGGGCGTACCCGAAGTACGGGATCACCGCCGTCACCCGGGCAGCGCTCGCCCGCCGGGCCGCGTCGATCAGGATCAACAACTCGAGCAGGTTCTCGGCCGGCGCATTGGTGGGCTGGACGATGAACACGTCCTGCCCCCGCACGTTCTCGTCGATCTTGACGAAGATCTCGCCGTCCGCGAACCGCCGGATCGTCACGCGACATAGCGGCTCGTTCAGCTGCACCGCTATCTCCTCGGCCAGGGGGCGGTTCGCCGTCCCGGCCATCAGTAGCATTTTGCTGCCCGAAAGGGAGATATCGGCCATAAGAGCCTCAAAAACTAGCTAGTTGCAGAACGGAAGCCAACCCGGAGGAGGGGCCCCGGGGGGTCGCTAGCTGGTGGTGAGGTCCTGGTACTGCGGGTGGCGCTCCAGGAAGCCCTGCACGTAGGAGCAGGTGGGAATCACCGCCAGGCCCTGCTCGCGAGCGATGTCCAGGGCCCGCGACACGAGCTTGCCGGCTATACCCCGACCCCGCAGCTCGTCCGGAACGTAGGTGTGGTGGAAGTTGAGGGTCCTGTCGTCCGCCGGCCGGTATTTTACGTAGGCCTCGTGTCCGTCTATCTCGGCCACGAACCTCCGTCCGGCCTCGTCGTGCCGTACCTCCAGGCTCATCACTTGGAGTCCTTTTCGTCGGCCTCGGCTTCCCCGTCCCACGCCTGGTGGAACCAGGACGTTCTGGGGTCGACTTCCTGGATGCGCACTTCGCTACTGCGGTTGATCAGTTCGGCCGGGGCCACCCAAAGGTGCGCGTTCCACAGCATGCCCTCGAGCTCGAACGGCTTGAGGTCTTCATCCGCCAGATCCAGCTTCACCTCGAGCAGCGCGTCGCCCTCGATCCCCTCCTCGTGCCCCAGCGGGCGGTCGGCGAGCCATACGCCGGGGACGACCGCGTCCTCACCGGTCTGGACGTCCTTCAGTCCGAAGTCCCAGTCGATGTTCTCGAACCCGGATTGCATGATCCTCCGGGCCTCGCCGATCGTCGTGCGGTGGTACAGGACCAAGGTCATTCCGTCATCGCCTTCCCGAGTGTCTTTGTAAAGATGGGCACCTGTCCCGCTCCAGGGCAGCCCCATCGCTGCCAGTTCGGCCAGGTGCCCTGTGGGGCACCCTGGCGGCTCCGTCAGCGGGGCCCGATTATTAGGCTGTGCCGCATCAGGGAGGGGCTATGGCCGAGCAGCTCGTCGGAACGGTAACACACTTCTTCAAAGGGCCAAGTGTGGCCGTGGTGAAGATCACCGAGGGTGAGATCGCGGTGGGCGACGAAGTCCACTTCGTGGGCCACACCACCGATTTCACCGAGCGTGTGACCTCTATGGAGGTGGAGCACAAGAAGGTCGAGACCGCGAAGGTGGGGGACGAGATCGCGATCCAGGTGGTGGAGCGCGCCCGGCCGCACGACCAGGTTTACAGGGTCACTCCGGAGTAGCCCACCGCACGGCTGCTGCAACCGCGCTCAGCAGCCCTCCGTTTCCCAAGTACTAGAGACCCGGCAGCCCCGCCCGGGGCCGCCGGCCTACCCAGGAGGAGGGATCGTGCAGAGAACGCTTCCACTGGCTGTGGCATGCGCCCTGGCGATCGCCGGGGTCGCGCGGGCACAGACCGCGGCGGATTCGGCGGGCATCCGCGCGGCGGCGCTGGACTACATCGAGGGCTGGTACGAGGGAAGCACCGAGCGCATGGAGCGAGCCGTGCATCCCGAGCTGGCCAAGCGGATCGTGATGGTGACTCCGCAGGCCGGCGGGAGCACCCTGCGCAGCATGACTGCCGCAGACCTGGTGGGGGCGACGGGGGCGGGGTACGGCACTCAGACGCCGGCCGACCAGCGGCGCACCGACGTGCGCATTCTCGACATCTACGAGAACGTGGCCAGCGTGCGAGTGGACGCGCACGACTGGATCGACTATCTGCACATCGCCCGGTGGAACGACGGCTGGGTGATCGTGAACGTGCTGTGGGAGCTCACCCCGGAGGCGAAGCAGCGGATGGCTGCCGGGGGTGGCTGAGCGGGGGCGGATGACGAAGCCGCAGGGAACATTGCTCCTGAACCGGAGCGACATCACATCACTGCTGGATCTGCAGGACTACCTCCGGGTCGTCGAGGACGCGTTTCGGCTGCACGCCGAAGGACGGACACTCGAGACCGGCCTGCTCCATGTGGACGCCGTGGACGGCGAGTTCCACGTCAAGGCGGGGGGCTTGAAGGGTGAGCGCACCTACTTCGCGCTCAAGGTGAACGGCGGGTTCTTCCAGAACCGGGCTCGGTTCGATCTGCCCAACATCCAGGGCACCATCATCCTGTGCGACGGGGAGAGCGGCTACCCCCTGGCGCTCATGGACTCCACGGCGATCACGCTGGGGCGCACCGGAGCGACCACGGGACTCGCTGCACGACTCATGGCGCGGCAGGGTTCCTCGGTCACGGCGGTGTGCGGCTGCGGGAATCAGGGCCGCATACAGCTCCGGGCGGTGGCTCACGTCCTGCCCATCCGTGAGGTCTACGCGTGGGACGAGGATCAGGACGCGGCGCAGGAGTTCGCGGCCGAGATGGCCGGTGAGCTCTCGCTCGAAGTGCGGGCGGTAGCGATGCCCGGTCAGGCGACCCGCCGTGGCGACGTGTGTATTACCTGCACGCCGGCTCACGCCCCGTTCGTTAGTGCCGGGATGCTGGCACCGGGCGCCTTCGTGGCCGCCGTGGGAGCCGACAGCCCGGAGAAGCACGAGGTGGAGCCCGAGCTCCTCGCCTCCGCCACGGTGGTGGTGGACCTGCTGGAGCAGTGTGCGGCGGTGGGCGATCTGCACCACGCCCTGGAGCGCGATCTCATGGCGCGGGATGACGTCTATGCCGAGCTGGGTGAGATCGTGGCGGGCCGCAAGCCCGGCCGCCGCTCCGCTGAGGAGATCGTCGTGTTCGACGCCACCGGCACGGGGCTGCAGGACGCAGCCGGTGCCGCGGCGGCGTACGAGAAGGCCCAGGCGAGAGGGGTGGGGAGCTACTTCGACTTCTTTGCCTGAGGGACTACTCCAACTGGGCCAGGCGCTCGCCCAACTCGCGGGCCGAGGAAAGCCGTTGTTCCGGCTGCTTGGCCAGGAGCTGCAGGATCAACCCAGACAGCGCCGGTGGGATGTCGCCGTTGACTTCGTGCGGCGCCGTCGGCTCCTCGCTCAGCATCATTGCCACGAGCGACATCGGTGACTTGGCCGCGAACGGCAGGCTTCCCGTGAGGCATTCGTAGAGCACCACGCCCACGGCGTAGAGATCGCTGCGCTCGTCCAGCGCCGACTCGGCGAGCAGCTGCTCCGGCGACATGTACGCCGGCGTGCCTACCGACAGCCCCGTCTCGGTGATCCCCATCGTCGCCTCGCTCAGGCGGGCGATCCCGAAGTCCATCACCTTCAACACCCCGTCGGCGTCGAGCAGCAGATTCTGCGGCTTCACGTCGCGGTGGATGACTCCGACGCCGTGCGCCACCTCCAATGCCTGGGCGAGCTGGGAGGCGATCGCGAGCGCGGCCGGCACACCCAGCCGGCCGCGGCTGTCGATCAGGTGCCGCACCGTCATGCCCTCCACGTACTCCATAGTGAGGTAGTACACTCCCGACCACTCGCCGAAGTCGTGGGTGCGCACCACGTTGCGGTGGGTGATGCGGCGGGCCAACCGAATTTCCGTCTTGAAGCGCTCGATCAGCGTCGGGTCCACGACCAGCTCGGGGCGCAGCGTCTTGATGGCGATCTCCTCGTCCAGCTCCAGGTCGCGAGCCCGGTACACTGCCCCCATCGCCCCCTGCCCGAGCGGGGTCGTGATCTGGTAGCGGTCGGCGAAGCGCTCACTGGTGGGGAGGTTGGCGTGGTCGAGCTGGCTCCCGGCCGATGACGCCCCGTCGCTTGCCGACTCGATCTCGCGGCGCAGGTCCTCTACCTGGCCCCGCAGGCGGTCCTCGCGGGCCCGTACTTCGGTGGCCATGCGGTCGAACACGCGGGCCAGGCGGCCCAGTTCGTCGTTGCGCCCCGTGGTTTCGGCCAGGTTGCCGGAGCTGTACGAGCCGGCCTCCACCGCCGACGCGGCGTCGATCACCGAGCGCACCTGCTCCAGGTACTCCATCTCGCGGTCGCGCAGCCGCTTCTTGTCGAGCGAGGCCGTGATGCGAGCCCGCAGCAGTACCGGGTCGAAGGGCTTGGGCAGGTAGTCTTCGGCTCCGTGCTCGATGCAGCGCACCACGCTCGATAGGTCGTCCAGCGCCGAGATCATGATCACGGGAAGGTGGCGCGTCTCGGGCGATTGCTTGAGGCGCTCCAACACCTCGTAACCATCCATTTCGGGCATCATGACGTCGAGCAGGACCAGGTCGAACGACCCACCGCTGACCATCTCCAGCGCAACCCTGCCGTTCTCCGCGGACTCCACTGCGTGACCCTGCCGCCTGAGGCGGCGCTCCAGCAGCACACGGTTGTCCTCCACGTCATCCACGACGAGGATGCGCGCCTGGTCGTCCGCGGGGACCGCGGCATCATCCTCCTCCGCTGCGGCGGCTGCGGCGGGTGCGTCCGCGGCGCCCTGCGCCACGAGCTTGTCCGCCGCGCTCAGTATGCGGCGCAGGTCGGAGGTGAATTCCTCGTCCTTGCCGCCGGCCTGCAGCAGCGGGCTGAGCGCGCGTACGATGCGCTGCTGCGGCTCGGCCAGGGACGTGTAGAGTGCCGCGACGTCGGCGCGGCTGACGGAGACGCCGCCCGAGCTGAGCGTGCCGTTGATGAGCGTGAGCACGTCGCGTGCGGCAACCAGCGTCTGCTCGAGCGCTGCCTTGCCGTCCTGATCGCCGTCGGGCGCATCCTCGAGCAGCATCTCGGCGTAACCCACGATGTGATTGACCGGTGTACGCAGCTCGTGCCGCAGCTCGGACAGCGCCTGCGGCGTGAGCGTGCCGCTCCCGCTTGGCTGGCTCACTCCTGCTTCCCCAGCAGGGATTCCATCTTCGAGAGCAGGCGCGGCAGCTCGATCGGCTTGGTGTCGTAGTCGTCGCACCCGGCTTCGAGCGCCTTTTCGCGATCGCCCGCCATGGCGTGCGCGGTGAGCGCGATGATCGGGACCTCCTGCGTCGCGGGCTCGGCACGCAGCTGGCGGGTGGCCTCCCAGCCGTCGATCTCAGGCAGGCTCATGTCCATCAGGATGAGGTCGTAGCCGTCCGCCTTGGCCATCTCCACGCCCTGGCGACCGTCCACCGCGATGGCGACATCGAAGCCCTTGCGCTGGAGCCGGCGCGACAGCATGTCGCGGTTCATCTCGTTGTCTTCAACCAACAGGATCCTCGGCATCAATCCCCCGTGGGCGCTATTTCGCCGCGGCCCCGGCGGGCGCTGGTGCCACTACCGCCGGCAGGCGTACGGTGAACGTGGTTCCTTCCCCTGGCGCGCTCTGGACCGAAACGTCGCCGCCCATCATCTCGCAGAACCGCCGCGTGATGGCGAGCCCCAAGCCCGTGCCGCCGTACTTGCTCGTGGTGGACGCATCCGCCTGCGAGAACGCCTCGAACAGACGGTCCATCTGCTCCTCCGTCATGCCGATGCCCGTATCGCTCACGCTGACGATGATCGCGTCGCCCTCGAATGGCGCCTCGTCCGCGCGGCGCCGCGTGTCGAGTACTACGGTGCCCCCCTCGGTGAACTTGCAGGCATTCGACAGCAGGTTGAGCAGCATCTGCCGCACCTTGGTGAGGTCGGCGTGCATGCGACCCAACTGCGCCTCCCGGCGAACCTCCAACTGATTGTCGTTCTTGTCCACCAGGGGCCGGGCCGTGGTCACCACGTCGTCCAGCATCGCGTCGACGTCGAACTCCTCGATGAAGAGGTCCATCCGCCCGGCCTCGATCTTGGAGAGATCGAGCACGTTGTTGATCAGCGAGAGCAGGTGGCGCCCGGCAGTGTTGATCTTCTCCAGGTCGGTGCCGAACTCGCCGTGGCCGAGGTCGACGACCTCCTCCTGCAGCATCTCGCTGTAGCCGATGATCGCATTGAGCGGCGTGCGCAGCTCGTGGCTCATGCTCGCGAGAAATTGGCTCTTGGCGCTGTTTGCGGCCTCGGCCTCCTGCCGCGCGCTGAGCAACTCGGTGATGTCGTGGTACAGTCCCATCAGGCCGACACGCTCCCCGTCCACGATCACCGGCACACCGAGCACCTCGACGTCCACCATCGTACCGTCCTTGCGGCGCCGGCGTCCGATGCCGTGCACCGCGTGGTCCAGGGCGTCGCGCGTGTACTGCTCTGCCTCGGTGCGGGAGGCTTCCGTGGTGATCAGCTCGTCGAGGTTGCGACCCACCGCCTCCGCGCTGGAGTAGCCGAACAGCCGCTCGAAGGCGGGATTGCACGAGTAGATGTGATAGTCCCGACCGAGCGTCACGATCGCTACGGGGCTGTTCTGCAGCACCTCCTCGAAGTACTGCTTCTGTCTCTGTGCGGCGGTGTAGAGGCGGGCGTTCTCGATCGCGATGGCCGCCTGAGGCGCAAACATGTTGAGCAGCCGCAGGTCCTCGGGACCGAACACCCGCTCGGGATCGGAGTGCACCGTGGCGATGGCGCCCACCAGGCGGCGCCCGATCAGCAACGGCGCCGCCATCACCGAGTGCACGGTCAGGTCGGCGTACTTGGCCGAGCGCCCCAGCCACTCGTGATACGACGGGATGATGAGCGGCTCGTGCGTGCGTGCCACCGTTCCCATCGCGCCCTCTCCCAGCTTGAGCCGCGTGCCGGTGGACTCCTTGCCGATGTCCTGGCTCGCCACGACCTGCAGCTCCTGTGACTCCTCCTCGAAGATGGCTACCTCGCCGCCCGTCACCCCCAGCAGGCTCACGGCGCGGCGCAGCACCGCCTGCAGCACGCGCGGCAGCTCCAGCTCGGCAGAGAGGTCGGCCATGGTGTCGAGCAACGCCTTGTGTTCGTCGGCGCGCAGCCGCTCCGCCACCAGCAGCCGGGCGCGGCCCACCGCGATCCCCGCCTGGTTGGCCGCAGCCGTGAGGATCTCGAAGTCGTCATCGCCGAACGCATCGGGCTCCGCGCTCTCCACCACGAGCACGCCGATGGTCTGACCGTCCACGCGCAGCGGCACGTCCAGCTCGGAGCCGGTGCTGAGGCTCGGCAGGTACTTGCTCTCGCGGGTGACGTCGGGCGTGTAGTGCAGCTTTCCGTCCATCAGGGCCTGCTCGCTGAGGCCCTCGCCCCGGTGTACGCGCCAGTCGGGTGGCACGTCGGGCCAGCCCACGCTCGCCTGGAGCACCCGATCTCCGGTTTCGGTATCCAGCAGGAAGACGCCCAGGAAGTTGTAACCCAGCGCTTCGTCCTGCAGCCCGCTCACCACCGACTGGTAGATCGCCTCCTCGTCCTGTGCAGCGGCAATCGCCGTGCTCAGCCGCAGCAGCGCGGCCTGACGCCGTGCGAGCGCTCCCCGCGAGTTCGTGTGCGTCTCGGCCGCGCCGGCGCGCTCGCTCATGATTGCCGCACCCCGGCCGGAGGCCGACCGACCACCAGCCCCCGCAGGTGCGCCAGCAGTCGGTCGCGGTCCAGGCCGCGCTTCTCGACGATCCACTCGACCCCCCCGTTGAGCCGCTGGCGCTCTCCCTCGGTGAGGTCCTTGCCGGTGATTACGACGACCGGCACCGTGCGGCAGCCCTCCAGCTCGCGGAAGGCGGCCAGGAACTCGAACCCGTCCATCTCCGGCATCATGAGGTCCAGCAGCACCAGCTCGGGCCGCTGCTCGGCCACCCGGTCGAGGGCAACGCTGCCGTTCTCCGCCTCGGTGACGCGCCACCCTTGCTGCTCCAGGGCGCGCCGCAGCAGTGCCCGCGTGGCGCCGTCGTCGTCCACTACCAGCACTGCCGCCTCCGCACTCGGGCGGCTGTAGCGGGTCAGCACCGTGGCGAGTCGCTCCCGGTCTATCGGCTTGGTCAGGTACTCCGAGGCACCCAGCGCGTACCCCAGGTTCTTGTCGTCCACGATCGTCAGCATGACGACGGGAATGTCGCGCAGCTCCGCGTCCTCCTTGAGCGTCGAGAGCACCGTCCAGCCGTCCATTCCCGGCATGACGACGTCCAGCGTGATCACGTCGGGTCGCTCCGCGCGCGCCACGCGCAAACCGCTGCCGCCATCGGGCGCTTCCAGCACGCGGAAGCCCTCCTTGGACAGGATGCGCGCCATCAGCGTGCGCGCGGCGGGGTCGTCGTCGATCACCAGTACCGATCCCGCGCTGCCGTCGCCGCTGTGCTCCGGTTCAGGGGCGGAGCTTCCGGCCGGTGCAGGCGCGGCGACTTCCTCGTCCCCACTGATGATCGCGGGAAGTCGCACCGTGAAGGTCGTGCCACTCCCCTCCGCGCTCTCCACCGTGATGCTGCCGCCCATCATCTCGGAAAACCGCTTGCTCAGTGCCAGCCCGAGTCCGGTGCCGCCGTATTTCGCCGCGGTGGAGGCGTCGGCCTGGGCGAACGCCTCGAACAGCCTGTCCAGCTGTTCGCGGGTCATGCCGATGCCGGTATCCCGCACGGCGAACAGCAACCACTCGCCCGCGCCGGAGTCTCCGTCCCGTGTGACCTCGAGCGAGATGGTGCCCCGTTCGGTGAACTTTGCGGCGTTGGACAGCAGGTTGAGCAGCACCTGACGCACCCGCGTCCCATCGGATTGCATGGTTCCCAGAGTGTCGCCGGCGCGCAGCTGCAGCTCGTTGCCGTTCTTCTTGATGAGGGGCTCCACGGTCGTGGCCACGTCCGAGACTGCGGCTGCCACGTCGAACGTCTCCACGTAGAGCTCCATCTTGCCCGCTTCGATCTTCGACAGATCCAGCACGTCGTTGATCAGGCTCAGCAGATGGCGGCCCGCGCCGTGGATCTTCTCTAGGTCGGGAACGAATCCGTCCTGCCCGGCGTCCCGCGCGTCCTCCTGCAGCATCTCTGCGTAGCCGAGAATGGCGTTCAGCGGCGTGCGCAACTCGTGACTCATGCTGGCGAGGAACTTGCTCTTTGCCGCGTTGGCGGCCTCGGCGTCGCGTCGCGCGTCCCTCAGCTCCGTGATGTCGTGGTACAGCGCGATGATCCCGACCTGCTCTCCCCCCACGAGAACCGGGATCGTGAACAGCTCCACGTCCACCATGGAACCGTCCTTGCGGCGCCGGCGTCCCGTGCCCTTGGTCATCTTGCCGGCCAGACCCTCCTGGGTGTAACCGGCCGCGGCGGCGCGCGTCTCGGGAGTGGTCACCAGCTCGTCGAGATTGCGACCCACCACCTCGTCCTGGGTGTAGCCGTACAGCCTCTCGAACGCCGGATTGCACGACACGATGTTGAAGTCGAGGTCGAGGTTGACGATCGCGACCGGGTTGTTCTGCACCAGGTCCTGGAAGTACCGCTGCGACGCCTCGAACAGGCGCGCGTTCTCGATTGCGATCGCGGCCTGCGGAGCGAACAGCTCGAGCCGTCGGAGGTCTTCCCCGCCGAACTCGCGTGACGGGTCGCCGTGCACCGCGGCAATGGCTCCCACCAGGCGGTTGCCGATGATCAGCGGAGTGGCGATGACCGACTGCAGCTCGGTCTGGGTGTACTGGTGCTGGTTCGAGCGGCCCTCCCACTCCTGGTACCGTGGGATGATGAGCGGCTCCCGTGTCTTGGCCACTCGTCCCATGGCGCCCTCGCCGATCGCCATGCGGGTGCCCACGGCGTCGGAGGGCATGTTGTGGCTCGCCACGATGGCGAGCTCGTTGCGCCACTCGTCGACGGTGGCGAGCTCCCCTCCGGTGACGTTGAGGAGGTCCACGGCGCGCTTCAGCACCCGCTGCAGCACCTTGGAAAGCTCGAGCTCGCCGGACAGATCCTTGAGCGTGTCGAGCAGCGCCTGCTGCTCCCCTGCCTGCTGCCGCTCGGCAGTGAACAGCCGTGCGTTCTCGATGGCGATAGCCGCCTGCGCCGCGAACAGGTTGAGCAGACGGAGATCCTCGCGGCCGAACTCCCGCTGCGGGTCGGTGTGCACCGCCGCGATGGCTCCCACCAGGCGAGTGCCGATCAGCAGCGGCGTGACCGCGGCCGCCCGTATGTCTCCCGTGTACTGTGGAGACGCCCCCTCCCACTCCTGGTAGTCGGGTATGATGAGCGGCTCCCGCGTCACGGCCACCCGTCCCATGCCCCCCTCGCCGAGCTGCATCCGGGTGCCGGTAGAGTCCTTCCCGATGCCGTGGCTCGCCACCACGACCAGCTCCTCGGATGCTTCGTCCAGCACGGCCAGCTCGCCGCCGGATACGTCCAGCAGAGGCACCGCCCGCTCGAGCACCGCCTGAAGCAGCGTGTCCAGCTCGAGCTCGCCCGAGAGGTCGGCGAGAGTATCGAGCAGCGCCCGCTGCTCGCTGCTGCGTTTGCGCTCGGCCGACAGCAACCGCACGCGGCCGATGGCGATGCTCGCCTGGTTCGCGGCGGCCGCCAGGATGTCGAGGTCGCCCTGGCTGAAGGAGCCGCCCTGCTCACGCCGCACCACGAGCTCGCCGATCGCACTCTGGTCGATGCGCAGGGGGAGCCGCAGCTCGGAGCGGGAGTCGCCGGTGTCCTTGAAGCGTCCGGCGCTCGCCTTGAGTGACGGAGCGAAGGAGGCCGTGCCGGCCATGTACAGGCCCACGCCGTCGAAGCCGAACGCCGGGTGCCGCAATCCCTCGACAACGCTGCGGCACACGTCGTCTTCGTCCTGCGCCTCCGCAATGCGGGTGCTCAGGCCCAGCAGGGCCGACCGCATCTCGGCGGCGCTGGATTCGGGGAGCGAGGGTCTCTTCATACGGCCGCCCTCGCCGCCACCAGCTCGCGCACCTCGGCCAGCAGGGTCTCGCGGTCCTTGGCCCCCTTCAGCACGATGCGCTGCACGCCGCCGTTGAGACGCTTGCGATCCTCGTCGCTCAGGTCCTTCGACGTGATTACGAGTACCGGTATCGACTGCCACTCCGCGCGTGCGCGCAGCGCCTTGAGGAACTCGAACCCGTCCATCTCGGGCATCATCAGGTCCAGCAGGATCAGCTCGGGCCGCTGCTCTTCGACGCGCGACAGGGCGGTGCGGCCGTTCTCCGCCTCCCGCACCTCCCACCCCTCTGTCTCCACGGCGCGCCGCAGCAACGCCCGGGTGGCGGCATGGTCCTCCACCACCAGCACCGGCCGGCCGCCGTCGGCGCCGGCGTAGCGCTTGAGGATCGCTGCGAGCCGCTCCCTGTCGATCGGCTTGGTGAGGTATTCGGACGCACCCAGCGCGAACCCCAGGTTCTTCTCGTCCACGATGGTGAGCATGATGACGGGTATCTCGGCGAGCTCGTTGTCGGCCTTGAGCGCGGTCAACACCGCCCACCCGTCCATCTGGGGCATCAGGACGTCCAGTGTGATCACGTCGGGACGGATCTCACGGGCGAGTGCGAGGCCCGCCTCGCCGCCCTCGGCGAGGTGCACGCGGAAGCCCTCCTTCTGCAGCAGGCGGCTCATGAGATTGCGCACCGCGACGTCGTCGTCGATCACCAGCACGGTGCCGGCGCTGCCACCTCCCACCGGTGTGTCGGGCTGTTCCGGCACCGTCACAGGCTGCCCCGTAGGGGCATCGGTCGGCAGCCTGACAGTGAAGGTGGATCCCTTCCCGGACTCACTCTCCACCGTGATGTCGCCGCCCAGCATCTGGCAGAAGCGCCGACTGATGGCGAGGCCCAGCCCGGTGCCTCCGTAACGGCTCGCGGTCGTCGCCTCCGCCTGCGCGAACGCCTCGAACACCCGATTGAGCTGCTCCTCGGTCATGCCGATGCCGCTGTCCTGCACCCGGAGGACGATCGCTTCACCGTGCTCCCCGTCCCGCTCGCCGCGCGCAATCAGGGAAATGGTCCCACGCTCGGTGAACTTGCATGCGTTGGACAGCAGGTTGAGCAGCACCTGCCGGATCCGGGTTGCGTCGGAGTGCATTCGCGGTACGGGCTCATCGACTCGGAGCTCGAAGCGGTTGGCGTTCTGCTCCACCAGGGGACGGATCGTGGTGGCCACCTCGTCGAGCACGGTGTGGACGTCGAACCGCTCCAGGTACAGCTCCATCTTGCCCGCCTCGATCTTGGATAGATCGAGGATGTCGTTGATCAGGTTCAGCAGGTGGCGTCCGGAGGCGTGGATCTTCTCCAGGTCGGGGACGAAGCCGGCCTGCCCCGCGTCCTCGGCGTCCTCCTGCAGCATCTCGCTGTAGCCGATGATGGCGTTGAGCGGCGTGCGCAGCTCGTGGCTCATGTTGGCCAGGAACTGGCTCTTGGCGCTGTTGGCGTCCTCGGCCTCGCGCCGCGCCTGCAGCAGCTCGCTCACGTCGTGGTACAGACCCATGAGCCCGACCCGTTCCCCGTCTACGTCCACCGGGACCGCCAGGACCTCCACTTCGACCAGCGAGCCGTCCTTGCGGCGCCGCTGCCCGATGCCCTTCACGGCGTGGTCGGACGCCTCCTCAGTGTAGGCCACCGCCTGGGCCCGCGTCTGCTCGGTGGTGATCAGATCGTCGAGGTTCCGCCCCAGCACTTCCCGCTCGGAGTAGCCGTACAGCGTCTCGAACGCTGGGTTGACCGAGACTATGTGGTGGTCGGGATCCAGCGTGACGATGGCCACCGGGCTGTTGCGCACCAGCTCGGCGAAGTACTGCTTCTGCCGCCGCGCCGCCGTGTACAGCCGCGCGTTCTCGATCGCGACGGCCGCCTGGGTGGCGAACAGCTTGAGCAAGCGGTGGTCCTCGGGGCCGAACTGGCGGCCACGGTCGGAGTGCCAGAAGTCGATCACTCCGACGAGCTGCCCCGCCACCACCAGGGGGAGCACCACGGCCGCGTGCGCGTCCACGGTGGCGTAGCGCTCCGAGCGTCCGGCCCACTCTTCGTAGTCCGTGATGATGAGAGGCTCGCGCGTCTGGGCCACGTGGCCCATCGCGCCCTCTCCCACTGCGAGTCGGGTGCCGACGGAGACCTGGTCCATCGCGTGGTTGGCCACGATCTCCAGCTCGCGCGACGCCTCGTCGTAGATGGCGAGCTCGCCCCCGCTCACCCCCAGCAGGCTTACCGCGCGCCGCAGCACGGCCTGCAGCAGCTTGGGCAGCTCGAGCTCGGCCGACAGGTCGGCCATCGTCTCCAGCAGGGCCTGCTGCTCGTCGGCGCGCCGCCGCTCGGACGCCAGGAGCTGCTGCTGGCTCTCCAGCAAGCGCGCGCGGGCGATCGCGATGGCCGCCTGGGCGGCGGCCGCCTTGAGAATGTCCTGGTCCTCAGGCGCGAACGCGTCCGGCTGCTCGCTCTCCACCACCAGCACGCCGGCGGGTTGTCCCTCGATGACGAGCGGCACGTCGATCTCCGAGCCGGTGCTGAGGCCGGGGATGTAGAGCGGCTCCTTGGTGACGTCGGGAGTGTAGTGGACCTCGCCGTCCTCGAGGGCGCGGGCGCTCAGCCCCTCACCCTTGGGGACGCGCCATCCCGCCGAGGTGTCTTCCCAGCCCACGGCGGCGCGCATCACGCGGTCGCCGGTGGGTTCGTCGACCAGGAAGAGCCCCACGAAGTAGTAGCCCAGCGCCTCGTCGCGCAGGCCGTGCACGACGCGACGGCAGATCTCGTCCTCGTCTAGTGCGGCGGCGAGCTCTGCGCTCAGCCGCAGCAGCGCCGCCTGGCGGCGGGCTAGGCTGTCGTCGGGACGACTGGATTCGGGAGGGCACACAACCCGGACAAACTGTATCGGGAATCGCCGTACCACAATAGCCGGCGTTGTTGGTTTACATGGTCAACGGTTTGGGGGAAGCGCGAGCCCGTGGGGTGGGGCGATCCCCGGGGTCGGCCTTGCGGCCCCCCCCCATGGTCCGCTAATGTGTCGTGCGCCCTAAGCGGGAACAATTCTATCAACATTTAGGAGGTGCGGTGATGAGCAGTTGGCGCAGACGCCTGGGGGTACCAGGCGTCATCGTGGCCCTGGGTCTTGCCGGGGCATGCAGTGAGGCAGGGGAGGATCTGACGTCGCCCGATTCGAGCGACGTCGTTTCGCTGGCGGAGCCCGGCGAGGAGCTGACGCCGCTGTTCCAGCACGTGGACCCAGTCTTCGTGGCAGACAATCCGTCCTGCACGGACCTGGGATACTCATTCGGCTTCAAGCCTCAGCCTGAGCCGCCTCCGACGGGCGACTATGGCTTCCCGAACACCAACTTGACGGTCTCAATCAGTTCTGACGGCACCTACTTCGACTGGACCTCGGACCTCGGCGTCGACGCCGTGATCGTCAAGGGCGGCCCGAACGCCAACCTGTACGTTTACGATCCGCCCCAGGAGTCTCTCGGTGACGACGGGCTGCACTCGCCCATCAACCCCAACAACGACGAGCCGTTTGCCATCAGCCACATCGAGTTCTGCTACGACTTCGAGGTGGACGTCAGCAAGGACGCCGCCACGGAGCTCACCCGCACGTACGATTGGGGCATCACGAAGGACCCCAACGGGAGCTACGTCGGCTTCCCTGGCGACGCCTTCGCGCACGAGTACACGATCACGGTGGATCGCACCGGCTTCACCGACAGCGACTGGGCAGTGTCCGGCACCATCACCATCGAGAACAACACGCCGCTTGACGCGACGATCGAGAGCGTGAGTGACGTGATTTCTGGCGGTGTCGCGGCGACCGTGGACTGTGGTGTCGATTTCCCCCACACGCTGGCGTCTGGCGAAAGCCTGTCATGCACCTATTCCGCGGGGCTTTCCGACGGGACGGACCGCCTCAACACCGCGACCGTCGGGACCAGCGGCGACGTGGGCGGCGGAGAGGCCACGGCGGACGTCGACTTCTCCAACGCCACCATCACAGAGGTGAATGCGGAGGTCAACGTCACTGATGATTTCGGTACGTCGGACACCGGTGACGACAAGGACTTCGGCCCGCTGGGTGACGACGCTTCGGTCAACTACTCCCGGGACTTCGTCTGCCCGACCGACCTGAGCCTCTACACCGACGGCGTGTATACCGAGTCGGTCACGAACACGGCCACGATCGACGAGACCGGTGATTCCGACGACGCCACCGTCGACCTCACCTGTTACGTCCCGGCCACGGCGAAGGTCGTGAAGACCACGACCGAGGGTGGCGAGGACATCGGGCAGTTCCCGTTCAGCTTCCAGCTGTACGCCCCGAGCGGAGACCTGATCGAGACCAAGACGCTCGGCACGAGCGGCGGCGACGTGACGTTTGACGCCGACCTGGAGGACGAGGGTACCTGGACGGTCAAGGAGATCCTGCCGGCCGGTTGGGTCAGCACGACCGATCTGACGTGTGAAATCGTCGTCGCCTATCCCGGCAGCGAGAATCAGACGTACACCTGCGATTTCGACAACGTCGAGATGGGTCGCGTGAACCTGCTCAAGCTGACCAATGGTCTGCCGACCACGAATCAGGTGTGGAGCTTCACTCTCTACGACGCCTACGGCAACGCCGTGGCGACAGATGGCACACCGCCGGCGTTGCTCGACTTCGGCAACGTCGACCTGATTCCGGGCGCAACCTACACGGTGTGTGAGAGCCCGATCCCGGCCAGCTGGACTGTGCAGTGGGCCGTGGACGAAAACGGCAACGGCGTGATCGACGCAGGCGAGACGCTGCCGTTCGTTGGCGGCGAGGCGGATCTCATGAATGACGGCCTGCTCCAGGTGTACGATCCGGATCCCAACTACGGGCAGAACGGTGCCGTCAATGACACGCGCTGTGTGAACTTCCAGCCAGCCCCCGGCGAGATTACCAGCTTCATCGTCGACAATCAGGAACGGCGGTCCGGCGGAAGGCTGGTTCCTGCTCGATGATCTGATTCCGACCACGGTTGGTGCCACGACGATTTCCAACTGCGAGGAAGGGGTGAGCATCCTCGACCAGCGGGATCTCGACAGCGGCAGGAAGAGGGCCAGTGACGCGGCCTACACCCTGGCCATGCACCTGCTGGCGGCCAAGCTGAACCTGGCGGCGGGTGCGGAGACGTGCAGTGGGGTAGTGGATGCAGTTGCCGCCGGCGATGCCTTGTTGCAGAGCATCGGGTTCGACGGCACTGGCAGCTATCTGCGTCCGAAGGATGCCGAGTACCAGACGGCTCTGGCTCTGGCAGCCACGCTGGACGAGTACAACAACGGCAACCTCTGCCAGTAACTGCTCTTAGAGCGACATAAGGGGTTCCTGTACAGGAAGGGCCCGGCTTCGGCCGGGCCCTTGCTTTGAGGTGGGTGCCAGTTGGCCCCGATGGACTCGAACCATCATTTCCGGATCCAAAGTCCGGCGTCCTACCGTTGGACGAGGGGCCAGTGCGCTGGGAATCTAACTGTGCTGGAGCGGTTGGTGGGGCGCCGAGAGCGCCCCTCAGTCCACTACACCCTCCCAGCCGGTGGCCCGGCGCAGCACCGAGGCTACGGCCTCCTGCAGCTCGGTGGCGTTCAGCGGCTTCACCAGCGTGCGCAGCGCACCGTAATCCTCCGCGAGGGGCAGTTGGTCGGGGCTCACCCCCGTGACGGCGATGATCTTCACGTCGGGGAAGCGGTCCTTCAGCTCGCGGATGGTCTTGAGCCCGTTCATCACTGGCATGGCCAGATCCACGATCACCGCATCGGTGGGCGAGCGCTCGTAGAACTCGAGTCCCACCTCTCCGTTGGGCGCGTAGTGGACCTCGTGCTGCGCGGCCTCCAGGACAGAGCCCGCAGCGAGGCGCGAGACCTCGTCGTCGTCGATCACGAGTATGGTGGGCATGGCTCCCCCCGGGTCACGGCCGAACCCCATTCCTAAGGGCTTCCGGGCCGGCCGTCAACGATCTTCCGCCGTGGAATCTTGCGTAAGTGGTTGGTATGTAGCCAGTTACCTGGCGCGAGCGAGTTCGCAGTGAGGCCAAACAGAACGGCGCCGGCGCACCGCGCCGACGCCGTTCGGGCTCATCGCCAGGCGTGCCTAGAAGAGCTGCACCCAGCCGCGGGAGCGCAGCGGGCTTCCCGCCGCAGCTGCCATCTGGGCACGCTGGATGGCGCAGCGAGAGTAGTTGAGCCCCACCGTGCCGATGATCGTGTTGTCGTCCAGCTGCACGTTCGCTGCCAGGACGCCGCCGACGAACTTGTTGCCGTTCCCGGCCGACTTGAGCGAGCCCCGCACCACTACGATGCCGTAGAACTCGAAGCCGCCCTGGGCGCTGAGGTCGCCTTCCACAAGCAAGAGGCCCTGGCCCACACCCGTGTTCACGGTGATGTCGCCGTTCACGTAGATCACGGGGTAGTAGCTGCCGCACTGCCCCGTCGGGTCGAGCGGGTCGCCCCAGTTCTTCTGCTGCCCGATGTCGCAGTCGCCGCCCCCGTCCAGCAGCGGCCCGATGTCCTGGTAGTTGCCGGCGGGGAGCTTCTTGTTGGCGAGCGCCTTCAGCGCCTCCCAGTCGCCGTCGCCGTAGTCGAAGAACGTGTCGTCGTCGATGAACGGATCTTCGTCCACCTTGGGGTCGCCCGACACACAGGCGGTGCCCTTGCATCCCCCGGTCCACTTGATGTCGTCCTCGTTGGGCACGCGCAGGCCGGCCCTGGCGGGGCCTGGAGCCGCGCAGGAGGCCCAACCCGGCGGCACGAGGTCGTTGCCGTTCAGGCCGGCGTTGCCGCCGATGGTGCCGGGGCCTCGGGTCGTCAGCGCCGCCTGGATGTCGAACAGGATGCTGCGCAGCTTAACGAACGCGCCGATGCGCTGCCGTGCCTGTCCCGACCCGCTGTAACCGGTCACGTCCACCAGGAACAGCTCGTTGTTGAGGCGGCGCACCGTGCCGTCGTAGTTGCCGCTGCCCGCGGCCGACGCTCCCACAATGGAGTCGACCCCCATAACCGGCAGCACGTTCCAGCTGACGACGTCCCACTGCGCGATGGTTTCCGCGACGCCGTATTCGGCTGCCGCGAATGCCTGCTCGACCTTGCGGGAGTTCTGTCCCGCGCGGTTTTCCAGCATGGCGGACATGAAGAAGCCCGACACGATGGCGCCCACCACCACGAGCGACAGGATCGTGAGCAGGAGGGCGATGCCGCGCTCGTCGCGCAGCCGTGGCATGTGACTCGCTCGACTGGTCATGTCAGAACCCCTGGTTGTTGCGCAGCGTCACGCGCGTGATGACCGAGTCATGGACGTAGCCGATCCCGCCGCTCGGCAGGTGCGCCGTGCGAGGTGAGCGGCCGCGCACCACGAGTCCGACACTCGCGACCTCGACCACCGACGTCGCGTTGGCCCCCGTGCTGTCGTAGTACGCGAACTGCAGTCCGTTGGCGGTGAGGGGACCGACCAGCTCCTGCATGTCGGACCAGGCGCCGCCGCGGTTGGCGGCGCGCCGACCGAGCCAATAATCCCCTCCCGCGTCCAGGTACAGCTGTATCTCTTCGGCCTGGAAGCCCCGTATGGGAGCGCCCGCGAACACCCCGCTGAGCGCTGAGTCGGCGCCTCCAGAGGCCGCCGTGATCGTCACGTTGAACACCGTTCCGGGCGATCCGTCGGGGCAGTTTCCCGGGCCGCTGGCCAGCAGACCTCCCACCAGCCAGTAGTCGTCACCGCGTAGCGACGGATCTCCGTCGTGGAACAGCAGTATCGAATCGAGCGTCGAGGTGGGCCGGCGCACGCCGAACTGCAGCGAATCCCGCAGGATGAATCCCACTCCGCCCACTATCGCCTGCGGCACCGTGCACAGCACCCCGGTCCAGCGCATCCCCCGGATGCCGAGCTTGGTGGCACTGGCAGACTTGATGTCGCCGTCCGAGGCGTCGAGCTCGCGCAGCGCGTAGGTGAGGAACAGGGCCGCGGCTCGCGTGTTCTGCTGCACGTGCAGCCGTTGCACCTGCGTGCCCGTGATGCGCTGGGTCGAGCCTATGGACTGGTAGATTGCGGCGCCGATCACGCCCATCATGACTACCACGATGAGCAGCTCCACCAGGGTGAAGCCGTCGGATCTCAGCGCACGCATAGGATGGAGCTCTCGACGGTGTCGGTACGGGTCACTCCGCGCAGGGCCGGATACGTGACGCGCACCTGGATGTGCCTCGCACTGCCTCCATGGGCCGTGAGTACGTCCCACTCGAGCTGGTAGGCGCCCCCCTTGGTGGCACTGCCGTTGCTGAGGGCGCCGCAGCTCACCCCGCGCATCGTCTCGAGTTGCTCTCGGGCGTAGAACGACGCCGTGGCGGCGCGGTCGCCTGCCGCCAGCAGCTGGATGACCAGCATGTTGGCTCCCAGCAGCGCCAGCATCCCCCACACGAATATCGTGACGGCCACGATCAGCTCGACGATGGTGAAGCCACTCTCGTTCTTCACCATACGGCCCGTCCCACTGGCGTGATGAGCAGGTCTCTCGCGTAGCCCGCCTTGGTGAACGTGAGGGAAATCGAGTTGGCTGCCAGAGCCACGCCCTGCGGCGTGAACAGCACCGAATCGCCGTCGCTGGTAAACGTCACCCCGAAGTGGGTCTGGATGTCGTCGACGTTTCCGATGGTATCGAGGCCGGCGCCCTGAAGCGGGCAGGAGGTGATCCAGACGCGGTAGGCTGTGTCGTCGAGATGCAGCACGGCGGGGCAGCCACGAAATACGGCGGTGGCCCGCCCGCGCGCGAGGTGCGTGGTTACCTGGCGGCGCGCGGCGCGCACGTCTTCACGGAGCAGCCAATCCTTCATGCTAGGCATGGCGACTGCTAGCAGCACTCCGATGATGACGATCGCGATGACGGATTCAACGAGGGTGAATCCAGAACGCGACACCCACCCTCCTTCGGCCGCGTCAGGGCCGCAGAGCGGAGACCCACTGCTCCGCGACACGGGAATCGCCTCGCCGTTACCGCGAGGGACCTCCAATTACCCCCCCTAATTGCCGTGTGGGACCGCTGTGGGATGTGTCGCGCGTCACAGTCCTACACCCCCCGAGTTTCGTAGACACAGGGTAGACCGGAGTGTACCTTGGCAGACGCTGTGGCTACCTATACGCTGATAGTCTCCAACCCACCGCACGGTGAGGTTGATCCGGCCCGTGCCGCTCCCGGCCTGGGCCTCTCCCCGGCAGAGCTCAGAATGAAGGCCAACTATCCGGTGCCAGAGATATGGCTCGCCGCGGACGAGGAAGGCAAGATGCAGGAGACGGCCGAGGAGCTCTCGGCCGCCGGCCTGTCCGTGGCGGTAGTGCCGGGCGAACAGCTGGGCGCGCTCCCGCCGAGAGAGGAAGTGCAAGCGTTCGAGCTCGCCGACGCGGGACTCGTTGCCACGCTCGAGGACGCCCAGGTCACGGTCCCCTACGACGCCCTCCTCACCGCGGTGTATTGCACACCGCGCCAGGGGGCGGGGCTGGATGGATCAACGACGGGCGGGAGGAGCGGCCTCACCGAGGGCATGGCGCGACGCTCCAGCTCCGTGTTCATGACGCGCGACTCACTGGTGGGGTTCGGCGGGCTGGGCGGCCGCAGCAGCGCGGCGGGTGGGGGCGAGGCTGGGCCGGGCGAGTCGTCGTTCCTCGACGTCTACTTCACCGAGGGCAGCGCCGCGCGGCGCCTCACGGTGATGCAGGACAAGGTGGATTTCTCGGGCCTGGGTGAGATGGCGTTGCCCAACGACGCCACCAACATGGAGATGCTGGTGCAGGAGGTGGAGGACCGGTTCAAGAGCGGCTCGGTGGACCGGCGCCTGGTGAACATGCAGCCGCGTCAGCGGCCGATGGTGGGGACGCCCACGCCCGACCACCCCGAGCGCAAGGGATTCTCCTTCGCAACCGAGGCGCTGAACCGCCTGCTGGAGTCCATATCCCCCGACCTCAAGGGCCTGAACCAGTTCGAGCTTTCGTCCCGGCTCGCCTTCCTCACGCGGCGCGCCTAGCCGTCCTCCGGACCCGGGGCTGGCCCGTCGCGGGTCCACGTCTCGATCAACTCCCTGTCCCGCGAGCCGATCTGCAGCGCGGCCCCGTCGCGCTCGGCCTCGTTCTTGTAGACCGCGACCACCGCTGATCCCGAGCCGGAGAGGCGCACCAGCAGGGGGTGCGTGCCGGCGACCTGCTCGAAGATCGTCCTGAGCTCGGGCTCCTTGCCGAACACGGGCCCCTCGAAGTCGTTCCCCCCGAGGCGGCCGATGCCACCCCATGTTGCGAACGCGTCACGCTCCAGCACCACCGGCCCGCGCCGCGGCTCCCGCGCCGTCGCGGCATCCAGCAGGTCGTAGGCTGCCTTGGTACTGATGCCGAAGCGCGGCACGACCAGCAGGGCAGGCGCGGCCGGGGGCGCCTGCAGCCGGAACATCCGCTCACCCCGTCCCCAGGCGAGCGCCGTGGCAGCGCCGCCTGCGAAGAACGGCACGTCACTTCCCAACTGTGCCGCGAACTGCAGGATCTCGTGGCGCGGGACAGCGTCGTCGGCGAGGCGGTTGACTGCGTGGAGCGCCGCGGCTCCGTCACTCGAGCCGCCGCCCAGCCCCGCCTGCACGGGAATCCGCTTCACCAGGTGCAGCCGCACGCCGAACTTCCGGCCGGTGGCCTCCAGCACCCTGGCCGCCGCGCGGTAGGCGAGATTCTCCTCCGCCGGACCGGTGTCGGCTCCCTCGGCGGTCAGCGTGACACCGCCCTCCGTCCGCTCCACCACTAGGTCGTCGTGCAGCTCGAGCAGCGTGAACATGGTCTCGAGCTGGTGGAAGCCCGACGCCTCGCGTGCCAGCACCCGGAGGAAGAGGTTCACCTTGGCGTGAGCCCGGATCACGATGCGGTCAGTCATCGCGGGCAGCCTCCTCGGTGTTCGGCGGACGCTGCCGCAGATCGACCAGGTGGAGGTGCGCCCGGGAGAGGGACCAGATGCCCAGCAGCGTGATCGGGATGAACGTGGCCAGGTGGTACCCCACCGCGTATGACACCGCGCGGCCGGCCTCCACTCCGTAGAGCGCCAGAGACACCCGGGTCACCGCCTCGAACGGGCCGAAGAAGCCCGGCGATGACGGGATGGCTACGCCGAACGCGATCAGGCACTGAAGCAGCAGCGCCGCGCTCCATGGCACATCGATGTCGAACGCCACCAGGCCCAAACCGAGTGAAGCCGCCGAGACCAGCCACAGCACGAACGACCAGGCGATGACCGTGGCGAACTGGCCGGGCCGCCGGAGAGCGTCGAGTCCGGAGAGCATCCCCTCGAGGATCTGCATCGCGCGGTCCGCCCAGCGCGCCGGAAGCACCAGATGGCTCAGGCGGCTCGCGAAGCGCAGGGCCGGCCGCGGCCAATGCACCAGCACGAGGGCAACCACCAGCAGCCCGCCGAACAGGATCCCGGCCCCGCGCGCCACCCCTCCCAGCGTCACGCTGCCCACCGCGGTGCCGGCCGCGAATCCGCCAGCCGAGATCGCCACCGTTAGCAGGGCCACCAGCGTGATCCCGTCCAGCACCCGCTCCACCGCGATGGATGCGAACGCAGTGGAGAACCGGACCGCCGTCAGGCGGTGCGCCGCGTACGCCCGCGCGAACTCGCCGGCGCGCGCCGGCAGCAGGTTGTTCGCCATGAACCCGATGGCCGTGGCGTGCCACAGGGGGGTGAAGGGGAGTGCCTCACCTTCGAGACGCAGCAGGTAGCGCCATCTTATGGTGCGGATCGGGAATTGGGCGGTCGCCAGCACGATCGTGGCCACTAGAGGCAGGAGTCTGACCCCACGGAGCCGCTGCCATACCTCCGACAGGGAAACGTCGTGCAGCGCCCACCACAGGAGCAGGGCGGACACGCCGATCCCCACCACGCCGGACCAGCGCAGGTGACGGGCCGGCTTATTGCTGCCTGACGCCGAGTTCGAAGAGATCGAAGGCTTCCTCTATGAGGTCGCGGATGTCGGCTTCGCCTGCCCCGTGACCGAGCGCCGCGCGAATCTCGGTGCGGATCTCGAGCGCGCGATCGACGGCCGATTGACCGCTGTAGCACAGGTCGGCGATCGACACGAGGACCTCGGCGGGGGCCGCGGTCGGTTCCGCCGCCGCGGCTGACGCGGGATCGCTCGGGGGTCCCGCCAGCAACTCGTCCAACGAGGGCGAGCCGAGGCCCAGGGCCTCCGCATACCGCTCGAATCGGGCCCAGCTCCCCGCGAGGTCGGCCGGCTCTTCTCCGGGGGGCGCTACCGCGGGGGCCACCGGCTCGACGGACGGAGCGAGCGAGGGTGCGGGGGCCGCCGGCTCGGTGGTCGGAGCGGGCGACGCTGCGGGGGCCACCGGGCTCGGCGCCGGGGCCGCTGCGGGCGGCCCGCCCAGCGCAGCCGTGACCGCCGCCAGACGCTGCGCCGCCTGCTGCTCCGCGCCCGGACCGCTCTCGGCCAGAGCGGCCGCCGCTTCCCGCAGCTGGACCGCGAAGTCGGCTGTCCGCTGCACCGCCGCTCCGCTTGCCACCGCCTGGCGCGCAACGGTGGCGAACTGGGCGACCGCGTCCTGCAGCGGGTCGCCGCCCGCTCCGCCGAGGGCCCGGAACGTCGCGGCCAGTGCCTGTGCCCGCAGCTCGCGCTGCGCCGCCGAGCGCCCCCGCTCCAGCTCGTCGGCCGCAAGGCGGAGGTGCTCGCCGTGGGACACGAGCTCGAGCTGGCCCAACTGTCCCGGCCGCACGGCAGCCGTGCTCCGTTCCACCACGTGCGGGCCGTCGTCGTCGTGGTACAGCGACTCGATCGGCTGAAGGTCACTGTCCAGGTCGAGGAGGGCCCCGAGGCGCCGAGCGAAGTCGAGGGTTTCCTCCGCGTCGGCGTCGGCTTGCCCCTCGGTGGAGATCTCCCGCGAGGCCCGAGACAGGGCCTTGGCGGCGGCGTTGAACAGGAGCGCGGCATCCGGCACCGGCTCCTCGCGCCCGGTGATCCCGCCTACCGCGCGCTCGACTCCCTCCAGCAGATCGGCCATGGGCGGCAGCTCGGCAAGCATGGCCAGGCCACGCAGCGGCTGCATGACTGCCAATACCCGCTTCAGCGGGTCCCGCGCGGCCGCATCCTGCTGCAGCGACTTGGCGGTCTGGTCGAGCACGCTCGCCACGGAGGCGCCCTCGCGCCCGATGAACGCCCGCGTGCCGGTATCCAGCGCGTCGGCGCGGCGCGGCTCCCGCGGCGCGGCCGGCTGGCTCTCGGCCGGGTCCAGCTCCGACACCAGCGCCTGCAGCTTGGCGTCCTCGGTCTCCGACCAGGTGGGGACGGCACGCACCAGGACCTTGAACTCGTCCACTGCCTTGATGGCGAGCTGCTTGGTGCCCTCGTCCCACTGGCGGCGATCCTCGTGCACGGCGCGCGCGAAGCTCTCGAAGGCGGAAGCGGCCGAGGCAATGGAAGTCTGCTTTGCCATCAATGCGGAGCCACGCAGCTGGCGTGCGAGGCCGACCAGCTCCGTGGTCCTGGGCGCGTCCGGCCCGGACACGAGCGCGTCGAGGCGCTCGAGGTACTCGCTCGCCTCCATCGCGAAGAATTCGGAAAGACCCATCTGCTGGTTCATCGCCGCCAAGGTATGACTCCCCTAACCTGGGGTCAACGCGCCCCGTCGATCAGCGCACGCATCTCGCGCACTGCCTGCTCCATTCCCACCGTGATGCTGCGGCTCACGATCGTGTGGCCGATGTTGAGTTCCTCGATCTCCGGGATGGCTGCCACGGGCTGAACGTTGCGGGGTGTCAGTCCGTGTCCCGCGTGCACTGCGAGCCCTGCGGCGCGGGCGTGGCGGGACGCCGCGCGTAGCCTCTCGAGCGCTGCCTCCGACTCGCGGTAGGTGTTGGCGTACTCACCCGTGTGCAGCTCGATGGCCGGCACCCCGAGCTCTGCGGCCCGCTCGATGGTCGGCAGGTCGGGATCGATGAACAGGCTCACGCGAATGCCTGCGCCGCCGAGCCGCTCGATCGCCTCCACCAGGCGCGGCTCCGCCCCCTGGTCCGGCGCGCCCAGGCTGAGCCCACCCTCGGTCGTGACCTCCTCGCGCCGCTCCGGCACCAGCGTCGCCTGGTGCGGCGCGAGCTCGGTGGCGAGCTGGAGTATCTCCTCGGCGGCCGCCAACTCGAGGTTGAGCACAGTCGTCACGCTGTCGGCAAGGCGCCGCACGTCGAGGTCCTGGATGTGGCGCCGGTCTTCACGCAGGTGCACCGTGATCCCGTCGGCGCCGGCGCGCTCGCACGCCGCTGCGGCCTCTACCGGGTCGGGTTCGTCGGTGCGCCGGGCCTGTCGTACCGTCGCTACGTGGTCGACGTTGATGTACAGCCGCATGCTCAGCTTGCCCCGCCTATCGGAAGCGTTTAGGTTCGACCGCGGTGATGCGAAACACTGTTAGAAGTATAGCGCTGCTGGCGATTGTTCTCACTGCCCAGGCGTGCTCGTCGCACTCGGCTGTCGAGGTACCCACGCCGGCGAGTCCCGAGGCCGCCGTGCAACAGTTCATGGTGGCAGTGGGCGACCGTGACATGCCCATCATGGGCGGCCTGTGGGGAACCTCCGAGCGCGGTCCCGCCTCGGCATGGATGAACCCAGAAGAGCTGGAACAGCGGCTCGCCGTGATGGGGGTGTACCTCGCACACGATGAGTTCGAGGTGCTGCCGCGGCCGTTCGAGCCTCTGCCGAACGCGCCTCAACGGCAGGTGCAGGTGCGGATCATCCGCGCCGGCTGTGGTTACACGGTGCCGTTCACGCTGGTCCCCTACGGGAGCGGCTGGATCATCGGGAGCATCGATATCGCGGCCGCGGGGAATCCCGCCCGCACGTGCGAGGGCGTTCCGGATGGGGGTACGGGAGGGGTCTGAAGGCGGGACGCTCTGCCTATTCGGTGAGCTCCAGCAGAATCCCCGCCGTGGCCTTCGGGTGCACGAACGCTATGCGGCGGCCGGCGGCTCCGGCCCTGGGCACGTCGTCCACCAGACGATAGCCCAGCTCGCGACAGCGCTCGAGCGCCCGCTCCAGATCGGGAACCCGATAGCAGACGTGGTGAATGCCGGGTCCCCGCTTGGCGATGAACTTGGCAATGGGGCTGTCGGGATCCTGGGGGGCCAGCAGCTCGACCTCGACGTCGCCGAACTCGAGGGAAACAATTCGAGCCCCATCCGCTGTTTCCGGTTGGGACGGATCGAGACCGAGGACGTCGCGGTAGAATGCGGTGGCCTGGTCCAAGTCGGAAACCGCAACGCCGATGTGGGCGACTCGAGCCTGCGATTGGGGCACGGATCCTCCGTATCGAGCGGGCTGCGCGGTGCGGCTGAAGGCGCCGGATACCGCGCCTAACATACATCATTTTGGGAGCATGACATGGCAGTGACACACCCGATGGCTGTGACGGACCAGGACTTCGGACAAGAGATCGAGCAGCACGACGGGCTCTCCATGGTGGATTTCTGGGCCGCATGGTGCGGTCCATGCCAGATCGTGGCGCCTGTGGTCGAGCAGCTCGCGCAGGAGTATGAGGGGCGGCTCAAGGTGGCCAAGCTGGACGTGGATGCCAGCCAGCAGACGGCGATGCGCTTCAACGTCCGCTCGATCCCGAGCATTCTGTTCTTCAAGGGCGGCCAGCACGTGGATACGGTGGTGGGTGCGGTGCCCAAGACCTATCTTGTGGAGAAGATCGAGCAGCATCTGGACTAGGTAGGACGCACGCAGGCGTCCCGCCGCACGGGCGGCGCGGGACTGCGAGTTCCGCGCCGCCCTCGTGCTTCTTAAACGGACATCATCGACCGCCGACTATGCGTCTCAGCACCGCGCTGCTGGCCGATACCCCGGTACGGCTCGCCGAGTTGAGCTTTCCGTGCACCGACGTGCTGCTGCACCGCACGCGGCTCGCTTTCATTCACCTGGACAAGCTGCTGCACTACGCCAAGGCCGATCGGGACGGCATGGTAGACGGCTACATCGCGGTGTACCTGCCCGACGAGGTAACCGTGATGCTGCTGCGCCGCGGCACTCTGGCCACCGTGATCGCCTACACTTCCACGGGTCGCGGCATTCGCGCCATCCCCGCCGCGCTGGACCACTTCAAGAAGGAGGCGGAGCGCGGGGAGATCATCTACTGTGCCGCGCCCTACGAGCAGCTCGCGTGGATGCACAACAGCTGTTCGGCACAGCCGGAGGCGCGCGCGGTGGACCCGCACGATGCACAGGCGCTGTTCACGTCGCTCATGGAGGAGGGATTCAGCGGCGTGCTCGAGCTGATCGTGGGCGGATGCGTGAACTACCTCTGCTTCGAGCAGGGGGTGTTCCGCAACGGACACTTCCACGGCGACCACGAGGGCGCCACTGTGCAGCAGTACGTGGAGCGCCTATTCACCGACGCCACCGCCGCTGAGGAAACGCAGATAGCGGCGCTCACCTTCCCCGCGGCGGAAGCGCTCCCCGAGCAGGCGGAACCGCGTGTGTTCCAGGTCTACCGCGAGCTGTTCTGGGCGATAGCCGAGGCCGCCGAGCAGCAGGTGCCGGGCGAGGCCCGCAAGCGAGTGGAGCGGCTGCGCGATCTCCAGGCCAACGTGCACAAGCCGCTCGCGGCCATCGGCACGCCGCTGGAGGCCACGCCCGACTATCCGGTCGCGACCCCCGAAGAGCTCATGTATGCGCTGTCCGACTGGGTGCATCAGCTGTTGGAGGAGCTGGAGGTGATTGCCCCGGGCATCGCGCCCGAGGTGCTCAAGAGCGGGACCAAGGACCAACGCTACATGCTGCAGACGGCCGGCTTCTACGACCGCCTGCCGTGGGCCGTGCGCTGGTGAGCGCCGGGACCCTCTACGTCGTCGCCACCCCGCTAGGCAATCTGGGAGATCTCTCCGAGCGCGCCGCCTCGGTGTTGCGCAGCGCAAGTGTGGTCGCCGCGGAGGACACGCGGCGTGCGCGCGTGCTGCTCCAACGGGCGGAGGCCAAGCCCCGAGTGGTGAGTTACCACGCCCATTCGCCGGCGAGTCGTACCGAGATGCTGCTGGGCAGCCTGGCCGACGGTGCCACAGTGGCGCTGCTTGCCGATGCGGGAACTCCCACTGTTAGCGATCCGGGAGCGGCCCTGGTCCAGCGAGCGCACGAGGCCGGGGTGCCCGTCGTGGCGGTCCCCGGACCGTCCGCGGTGGCCGCGGCGCTGAGCATATCCGGGCTGCCCGCCGACCGGTACACCTTTCTCGGCTTCGTGCCTCGCAAGGGAAAGGAACGTCGCGCGCTGCTGCAGCACGTTGCGGGGTCCGCGTGGACCTGCGTGCTGTTCGAGGCGCCCGGACGGCTGGTGGGCTTGCTGCACGACCTGGCCCGGGCGTGTGGCCCGGACCGGCGCGCGGCCGTGGCGCGCGAGCTCACCAAGGTGCACGAGGAGCTCAAGTCCGGGACCCTGGGTGACCTCGAGGTTTACTACGAGGAGTCGGCGCCCCGGGGTGAGGTGACGTTGTTGGTGGCAGGCACTCCGGCGGTGACGTCCGCGCCGGATGAGAGCACAGTGCGCGCCCGTGCCAAGGAGTTGCTCGCCGAGGGTGTGACTCGCCGCGATACGGCGGCCCGCTTGGCGGCGGAGCTCGCAGTGTCCCGCAGAGAGGCTTATCGCATCGTGACGGAGTTGTGAGTCGCCTGCTTCCCACCGTTGCTGCGCTCGGGTTGGCGTGGCTCGGCGCTCCGCAGGCGCCCACGACCCTCAGCATCGCGCGGCTGCACTACGACGGTGGCGGTGACTGGTACGCCAACCCCTCCAGCATCCCCAACCTGATCACGGCGATCAATGAGCGCACGGCGCTGGCCGTGGCCGAGCGCGAGCGAGTGGTGCGGCTCACCGACCCCGAGCTGTGGGAGGTGCCGTACCTCTACATGACGGGGCACGGCAACGTGCGATTCTCACCCGACGAGGTTCGCCTGCTGCGGCGCTACCTCGAGAACGGCGGCTTCCTCCATGCCGACGACAACTACGGGATGGATGAGTCGTTCCGGCGCGAGATCGCGCGGGTGTTTCCCGACCGGCCGCTGGTTGAGGTGCCGCTCGACCATCCGGTGTACCACGTGGTATACGATCTGTTGCAGGGACTCCCCAAGATCCACGAGCACGACGGGCAGCCGGCGCAAGGGTTCGGGATCTTCGTCTCGGGGCGCCTCGCCGTGTTCTACTCCTACCAGTCGGACGTGGGTGATGGCTGGGAGGATCCCGACGTGCACGGCGATCCCGACGAACTGCGGGAGGCGGCGCTCAGAATGGGAGTGAACCTCTTCGCCTACGCGGTGACCGCTACGCCGTGACCGAGACCAGGAGATGGCTCGAGGTCCAGCGGCGCGCGCTGCTACGGGTGAGCGCTGCCGCAAGCGTGCTGCTCACCGTGGGCGCGGTGCTCGGCGCACTGGCCATCGGTGTTGTGCTTGGCCGGCTCGGTTTGTACCGCGGCGTGCCGCCGGCCGCGCTCGCGGCGTGGCTCGCCGCTGTGGGATTGGTCGTTTGGGGCGTCGCCCGCTGGCGGCGCCGTCGCCGCGAGCTCGCCCTCATGGCGCTGGCGGAGACGCTGGAGCACGCCGGTAGCAGGCGACGCGGCTCCGTCGCCGGGCTGGCTGCATGGGAAGAAGCGTCCGGCAGCGCGGCGCTGGCCTCGTTGGCGGACAGTCGGGTCGCGGCCTGGCTTCGAGTGGACGGCGAGGCGGCTCTCGGCGGAGTTCGGCAGCGAGCGGGCAGGTCGTTGCGCTCCGGGGCAACTATCTGCGCCGCGGCGCTGCTGCTGTTCGTCGGTGCCGGGCCCGGTGCGAGGGATGTCGCGCCGCTGTGGAGCCCGCTCGCCGTGCTGGCCCCCGCCAGAGGGCCGGTGTGGCTCGCGGTGGATCGCTCCACGGTGCGCCGCGGCGAGCACGTAACGGTGTCGGTCTCGGCCGCAGGGCGCCGCAGTGCCGAGTTGCTGGTACGCGCCCCCGGCGAGGCGTGGCAGCGCCGCCCCATCGCGCTCGACAGTGCGGGGGAGGCGGAAGTGGTGCTGGGGCCGCTGGAGAGCGACCGCTACCTCCAGGCGGCGAGCGGTGCCGTTTTCTCCGAGGTGGTGCAAGTGCGCGTGGCGCTCCCCGCTCTGCTCGCCGAGCTGCAGTTGCTGGCACGCTACCCCGCCTACCTGGAGCGCGCCGACGAACCGTTGGTTGCCGGAGGCGAGCCCATACTCCTCCCGGTGGGCACGGCCGTCCTCACCCGAGGGCGCGCCACTATCCCGCTCGGGCGTGCGCAGTGGGAGGGTCCGGGCGCGAGCGTCCGACTCACCGTCGAGGACGAGGCGTTTCAGGGCGCGCTGAGCGTGAGCGCCACGGGCGAGTGGCGGCTTCGCGCGGTGCCGCTCTCCGGTGGCGCGATGGATGAGGCGGCGCCACTGCTCTCGATCGTGGCCCTCCCCGATAGCGCCCCGCTGGTCGCCGTGCCGATCCCGGGACGCGACACGACCATCTCGGCGTCGCTGCGCCAGGCGTTGTTGATCGACGCGCACGACGACTACGGGCTCACCCTCGTGGAGCTGGTGAGCTGGCGCGTGAGCCGGCTGGGGGTGCGCGGCGATCCGCTGACCGAAGTGGTGCCGCTTCCCGGCGGCGGAGCCGAGCGCGCCGTGTTGCACTGGGCCCTCGATCTCAACGGCCGCGGCATGCTTCCCGGTGACACCGCGTTCTTCCTGGTGCGTGCACATGACAACCGCCCCGCTCCGCAGGCGGGCGAGAGCGAGGTATATGCTCTGCGCCTGCCCGCCATGGCGGAGCTGCGCGCGGCCATGCGCGAGGCGTCACGCGGCATGACGGCCGAGGCGGACTCGCTGGCTGCCGCGCAGCGGGAGTTGGCCCGCAGCCTCGAGGACCTCGCGGCCGAGCGCGAACGGGGCATGACCGGCGATCCTGCCGAGCAGCCGCTGCCGTACAACTCGGTGGAGCGGGCGCGAGAGCTGCTGGCGGGACAGGAGGAGATGTTGCAGCGCGCCGAGCGGTTGAGCGAGGAGTTGCGGCAGCTGTCGGACGCCGCGTGGACGGCGGGGCTCACCGATCCCGAGTTCCACCGCCAGCTGCGCGAGCTGCAGGATCTCATGGACCGGGCGTTGAGTGAGGAGTTGGCCGACCGGCTCGCCGAGCTGCGCACCGCCCTGGACAGGCTCGATGCCGACGCTGCCCGCGACGCGCTGCGTGAGCTGGCACAGCAGGCGGAGCGGCTACGTGACGAGCTGGAGCGGGGACGCGAGCTGTTCGAGCGCGCCGCGCTCGAGGGTGACATGAGCTCGCTCGCCGAGGACGCGGAGGAGCTCGCGGCGCAGCAGCGCGAGTGGAATCGCCAAACGGAGGACGGGGTGGACAGCGCCGCAGCTGCGCAGGAGGAGGCTCTCGGCGACGTGGCCGAGACGTTGGCCGAGCAGCTGGAGCAGCTCCGGGCGCTGCTCGACTCGCTGGGGGCCTCGCCCGGTGAGGTCGGCAGCACACCCGAGGAGGCCGCCCGCGCGGCGGCCGAGATGCGCCAGGCGGCCGCGCAGGCCCGACGCCGCGACGCCGAGCGCGCGCGCAGCTCGGGGGAGGCGGCCAGCGAGCAGCTCGATCCGCTGGCAGAGCAGTTGCGCGCGCGGCGGGACGAGCTGCGCGAGGAGTGGCGCCAGGAGGTCATCGCCGAGCTGGACCGCACGATGGTGGAGACCGCGACGCTTGCGAGGCGGCAGGAGGAGATCGTGCAGCGCATGCAGCGCGGCGAGTCCGGTCCGGACGTGCGAGGAGCGCAGGCGGCCGTGCGCGAAGGCGTGGACCGCTTGATGGACCAGCTGCAGTCGGCAGCCGGCAAGAACGCGCTGGTGTCGCCGCGTCTCGGCGCGGCGCTGGGCCGGGCGCGGCTCGGGATGAGCGAGTCGCTGGATCAGCTGCAGCGCCCCACGCCCAACGCGGGTGCCGCGTCTGTACGAGCGGGCGAGGCGCTCGACGCGCTGAACGCGATGATCTACGCCATGCTGCAAAGCCGCGGCGAGGTAGCGGGAGCGCAGTCGGGCTCGGGCATGCAGGAGGCCATGGAGCGCATGGCGCAACTCGCCGAGCAGCAGGGTGAGCTGGGGGGCGAGACCGGGAATCTGCTGTCGGCCGCGCCGGACGGAGCCGACCTGCTGGCGCAGCAACTGCGTGCCCTGGCCGAGCGGCAGCGCGCCCTCGCCACCGAGTTGGAGCGCCTGAACGCGGAGGGCGACGTCAGCGGCGCGGACGAGTTTGCACGCGAAGCGGAGGACATTGCAGGTGATCTCGAGCGCGGCCGACTCGACCGAGAAACGGTGGAGCGGCAGGAGCGGTTGTTCCGTCGCCTGCTGGATGCGGGCCGCACGCTCGAGAGCGACGAGCAGGACGAGCGGCGCGAGCGCACCAGCGAGGCGGCCGACCCGGCCAACGTGCGGCTGCCGGACACCGGCGACGTGCCGACCGGCCAGGCGCGCTATCGCTATCCCGCCTGGGAAGAGCTGCGCGCGCTGTCACCCGAGGAGCGCCGCTTGATCCTCGACTACTTCCGGCGGTTGAATGCCAAGCGGCCTTAGGGCGCCGACCCTGGCGGCGTTGCTGACGGCGCTCGTGGTTCTGCCGGCACTGTCCCAGGAGCGGGCCTCCACCGTTCAGGCGGCCCTGCGCAACGAGCGGCAGGGAAGGCTGGGCGAGGCTGCCGATCTCTACTCGCTCGCGCTCGATCGATCACCCGACGACGTGACGGCCCTGCTGGGGCTGGAGCGTGTGCTGCGCCGGCTGGGACGGGTCGGTGCGGTGCTCCCGTACGCGGCGCGTGCGGTGGAGGCGCAGCCCGGCAACGAGATGATTCGCGAGTTGGAGTTTCGCGCCACCACGGCGCTGGGGCAGCGCGACAGCGTCGCGGCGGTCGCATCGCGCTGGATGGCGGCGCTGCCCGCGAGCCCCAGACCGTATCGCGAGTGGGCCTTCTGGCTGGCGCAACGCGGAGACCTGACGGAGGCGCGCCGCGTCCTGGCCGAGGGGCAGACCCGCCTGGGTGAGCGGTATCTCGCGGCCGACATGGGGCGGCTCCTAGTGTCGGCCGGTGAGTGGTCCGCGGCGGCGCGGCAGTGGCGCCTGGCCGTGTCCGCCAACTCCGCGCTGGTGACCGCGGCGGGCTTGAGCCTCGAGCGAGCTCCCCTGTTGGAGCAGGGACCCGTGCTGCGCGTGCTGCAGGAGGGTGACGCGCCGGCGCAGTGGCTCATGGCTGACCTGCTGGTGCGGTGGGGACGCCCCGAGGAGGGCTGGACGGTGCTGGACGCCACGCTCCCCGACGACGCGGCGGTGGCGGCGGCCATGCTGCGGCGCTTCGCCGACGGCGCGGGTCAGAGGCGATCGGCCGAGGGGCTGCGCGCCAAAGGGTACGCGCTGGAGCGACTGGCGGAGTACCGTGTCGGGTCCGAGGCCGACAGGGTGCGCCTCGAGGCGGCTCACTCCTTTGCCGACGCGGGTGAGCTGGCCGCGGCGCGGCGCATGCTCGACAGGATCGGCATAGATGCCGGCCCCGAGTCGGCCGAAGGCGCGGCGGCGATGGCGGCCCTGGTGCGGGTGCTGGCCGAGTCGGGGCAGCTGGACGAGGCCGAGGAGCGCTACCGTGACTGGGAGCCGCGACTGCTGGGCGACGACGCGGCGGAGATTCGCCTGGTGATCGCCTGGGCCAGGGTGACGCGTGGGGAGCTGGACCAGGCCGAGCGGCTCCTCGCGGGGGATTCCACGGTTGCCGCGCTGGCGGTGAGCGGCTGGGTGGCGCTCTACCGCGGTGAGCTGGCGGACGCGCGGGCGCGGTTTCGCGCTGCCGGACCCTATGCCCGGACGCGGGAGGAGATCACGCGCCGCTCCGCCGCACTGGTCCTGCTCGAGCGGGTGAGCGCCGACCGCCTGCCTACGCTGGGAAGAGCGCTGCTCGACGCGTCGCGGGGCGACACCAGCGCCGCAGTGCGCGGCCTCGAGGGTGCGGCGCAGTCCCTGTCACCGGGCGGTGGACGGGCGGACGTGCTGGGGTACGCCGGGGTGCTGGCGGCCAGCGCGGCACAGTACGAGGAGGCGGAGTCTCTACTGCTCGCGGCGCTCGCGGCCGATCCCGACGGGCCGGCGGCGCCTGCCGCGGAGTTCGCTCTTGCCGAGGTGTACTGGGACACGGGACGTCCCGAGGAAGCCGCGCAGCAGTTGGAGCATCTCATACTCGGCTATCCCGAGAGCGCTGTGGTGCCGCAGGCGCGGCGGCTGCTGGAACAGGTGCGCGGACAGGTGCCGCGGTCGTGAGACGGCGCGACTTCGTCACGGCGCTTAGTGGCTTGTTGCTGCCGCGCGCGCTCGGCGCGGTGCCGTACCGCGGCGCCGCGGCCGGGCGGCTGCTGATTCCCATGGACGACCGCCAGACCAACCATCTCAAAGCGTATGGGGTCACCTATCGGTCACTGGAGCGCGGCAGCAGCGCCGAGTGGCTGCTCAACTACCGCGGTGGGAGCTTCCTGCTGGACGACGAGTCGGGCACGCGGCGCGAGGCGGCGCTCGACGGAGTGTTGATCGAACCCGTGAGTGATGCGCAGGTAGTGGACGTGCGCGGCGCGATATCGGCCGGCAACATGGATGCAGTGCCGCTCGAGAAAGCGCCCAAGGTGGCGGTGTACGCTCCCCCCGACGCGGCGCCTTGGGACGACGCCGTGACGATGGTGCTGGAGTACGCCGGCATATCGTACGACCGGGTGTGGGATACCGAGGTGGCCGCGGGCAGGCTGGCGGACTACGAGTGGCTGCACCTGCACCATGAGGACTTCACCGGACAGTACTCCAAGTTCTTCCTAACCTACAGCGGCACGCAGTGGCTGAGCCGGATGGTGCAGCGCAACGCGCAGCTGGCCCGCACCCTCGGGTACGCCACGGTGGCCGAGCTCAAGAAGGCGGTCGCGGAGACGATTCGGCGCTACGTGAACGGCGGCGGTTTCCTGTTTGCGATGTGCACCGCCACCGAGACGCTGGAGATCGCGTTGGCGGCCCGCGGCGTGGACGTGGCTGCGCAGTACAGCGACGGCACTCCCATGGATCCCGCGGCGTCGGAGCGGCTCGAGTGGCAGCGGAGCTTCGCGTTCCAGGGAGCGCGGTTGGAGCTGTCGCCGGCGGTGGCCTCCTTCTCGGACATCGATGGTCATCAGGTCAACAACCCGGCGCGGCGCCAACCGCTCGGTGCGTTCACGCTGTTCAACTTCAGCGCCAAGATCGATCCCGTACCGACCATGCTGGTGCAGTGCCACCGCGACGTGGTCCCCGACTTCTACGGGCTCACCACCTCGTTCTCCCGCGAGCGCCTCAAGCCCGGAGTCACCGTACTGGCGGACGAGCAGGGCGCCCCCTGGGTGAAGTACATTCATGGGGAGTACGGCAGTGGGACCTGGACTTTCCTCGGCGGGCACGACCCCGAGGATCCGCAGCACCAGATCGGTGATCCGCCGACCGATCTGTCGCTCCATCCCAACTCGCCGGGGTATCGTCTGATCCTCAACAACGTTCTCTTCCCGGCGGCGAAGAAGCGCGAGCTCAAGACGTGAGTCGAATCTCCCCGCAGGCGCGCACCGTCATGGCCTCGGCCATCGCGGAGGCGGGCGGGCGCGAGGTGTCGTTCGTCGGCACGGTGAACGCCGAGGGCGTCGTGAGCGACGCCAGGGTCATCGCGCGCGGCACGGTGGACTGCGTGCTGGCGCTGCCCGGCGAGGCGGAGCGGGGCGACATGGTGCTGCACAACCACCCGGGCGGCGACCTGGAGCCCTCCACCGCCGACCTGCACGTTGCGGCCACCATGCACGACGGCGGGATCGGTTTCGGCATCATCGACAACGACGCCACCGCCCTGTACGTGGTGGTGGAGGTTCCCCAGCCCAAGAAGAACGAGCCGATCGACCCGGTGGAGCAGGCCGACGCGCTGGGGCCGGACGGTCGCGTGGCCCAGGTGTTGGGGCAGTTCGAGGACCGCCCCAGCCAGCGGGACATGGCCGCGTACGTGGCCGACACCTACAACGACGGCGGCGTGTCGCTGCTGGAAGCGGGCACGGGGATCGGCAAGTCGTTCGCCTACCTGGTGCCCGCCATCAACTGGGGGCTCAAGAACGGCGAGCGCACGGTCGTCTCCACCAACACGATCAACCTGCAGGAGCAGCTCGTGGGGAAGGACCTCCCGCTGCTGGCGCGCGCCTTCGCCGACGGCGAGCGCCCGCCCACGTTCGCGCTGCTCAAGGGATGGAACAACTACCTCTGCCTGTCGCGCCTCAACCTCGCCGTGGGCGGACAGGGCTCGCTGCTCGAGCCGGAGCGGCGCGACGAGCTCAACGGGCTGGCCGACTGGGCGTCACACACTTCGGACGGGTCGCTGTCCGACCTGCAGGAGGAGCCGTCGTGGGACGTGTGGGACGAGGTGAAGGCGGAGCCCGACCTGTGCCCACGGCTGGAGTGCCCGCACTTCGATCGCTGCTTCCTGTTCGAGGCGAAACGGCACGCTGCCGAGGCCGACATCGTCGTGGTGAACCATCACCTGCTGGCCGCCGACCTCGCGGTGCGCCGCGCTCAGGAGAACTGGCTGGACGCCGCGGTGCTGCCGCCGTACCACCGCCTCATCCTCGACGAAGGCCACCACCTGGAGGACGTGGCAGCGCGTCACCTGGGGACACAGATCACCTCGCGCGGCGTGAGCCGCGTGCTGAGCCGCCTGGAGCGCAACGGCAAGGGCCTGATCCCGACGCTGCTGGCGGAGCTGGGTGGCCGCGAGGATCTGCTGAGCGACGCATCGGCGGAGCTGCTGCGCACTTCGCTGCTGCCGCTGGTGGCCGAGGGGCGCACCCACGTGGAGCGTGTGTTCAAGCTGCTGGCCGACTGGCTCGGCAGCGGCGGCCAGTCGGTGCAGCGCCTGGAGGACGGCTTCGCCGCCGACGCGATCTGGGAGCAGGGGCTCGGTGTAGCACTCGATGAGCTGGTGGCCGCGCTCGGCAAGCTGCGGGACGGCGTCGACATGGTGGCCGACCGCATGGAGCTGACCGAGGAGCCCGACCGCCGCTCGCAGATAGTAGGTGAGCTGCGCGGGGTTGTGCGGCGGCTGGAGAGCGCGCTGGACGGCCTGCAGCTGGCGCTGCGGCCCCAGCCCGGAACGGAGCTGGTGCGCTGGATCGAGCGGCGCGGGGGGCGGCCCAGCGGGGGGCTGCCGTTCCCGCTGGCGCTCGCGGCCGTACCGCTGGACCTGGCGGCACTGCTGCGCGAAACGCTGTTCGACCGGATCGACACGGTGATCGTCACCAGCGCCACGCTGGCCGCCGGGGGCGAGTTCACGTTCCTCAGGGAGCGGGTGGGGCTCGACCTCGAGCCCGACCCGGTGAAGTACGCCGAGGTGCTGCCGTCGCCGTTCGAGTACGGCGAACAGTGCGTGTTCGGTGTGCCGGTGGACGTGCCCGATCCGCGCGGCGACGAGGCGGGGCACGACCGTGCCATGGCCCAGGCGATCGGGCAGCTGGCGCACGCTTCCGATGGCGGGCTGTTCGTGCTGTTCACCAGTCATGCGGCGTTGCGCCGGGTGGCCGCCCTGGTGCGGGAACGGGTGGGCTCGCGCTGGCCGTTGCTCATTCAGGGGGAAGGGCAGCGCGATCACCTGCTGCGCCGGTTCCGCGAGGCGGGATCGGCGGTACTGCTGGGTACGGACTCCTTCTGGGAGGGCGTGGACGTGCCGGGAAGACCACTCAGGGTGTTGTTGCTGGCCAAGCTCCCGTTCAAGGTGCCGAGCGAGCCGCTAACGGCGGCGCGGCTCGAGGCGCTGGAGGCCAAGGGCGTGGACGGCTTCCGCCACTATCTGTTGCCGCTCGCGGCCCTTAAGCTCAAGCAGGGGTTCGGACGGCTGATTCGCACGCGATCCGACGTTGGCGTGGTGATGTTGATGGACCAGCGAGTGGTGAAGCGCAACTACGGCGAGATGTTGCTCGCTACGCTACCGCCGGCCGAGCGGGTCATCGGTCCGTGGGACACGGTGCGCGAGGCGGCGGAGGAGTTCTTCGCCCGCCACGGGATCGGAGCGCCGGCGTGACGCGCTGGAGCCAGCGGCTGGAGCGGCTGCCCAGCTACGCGATCCACGAGCTCGCGGTCATCAAGCGCAGGCTGCTCGCCGAAGGTGCGGACGTGATCGATCTCGGCGCCGGCGACGCCGACTTCCCGCCGCCGGCCGAGGCGGTCGAGGCGTTGCGCACGGCGCTGGGCGATCCCGCAATGAGCCGCTACCCGTTTCAGATTGGCCTTGCGGAGTTCCGCCAGGCGGCGGCGCGTTACATCGAGCGGCGCTTCGGCGTGGCGTTCGACCCGGCCAAGGAGCTCATCCCCCTGCTCGGCTCCAAGGAGGGACTGGCACACCTGGGACTCGCCGTGCTCGATCCCGGTGACGTGTGCGTCGTGCCCGACCCCGGATATCCCGCATACATCGGGGGAGCGCTGCTGGCCGACGCCGAGCCCGAGCTGGTACCGCTGGTACGCGACAAGGGGTTTCTGCTGGAGCTGGATGAGCTACCGACCGAGCGGCTGGACCGGACGGGTCTCGTCTACCTCAACTACCCCAACAATCCCACGGCTGCCGTGGCGCCGCTCGACTATCTCGCCCGCACCGTGGATGTGTGCCGCAGGCACGACATAGTGCTCGCCTACGACAACCCCTACTGCGAGATCACGTACGACGGATACCGCGCGCCGAGCATCTTCGAGGTGGAGGGCGCGCGCGACGTGGCCGTCGAGTTCCACTCGCTGTCCAAGACGTTTTCGATGACCGGTTGGCGCATCGCGTGGGCTGTCGGCAACGCCGAGCTGATCGGGGCGCTCAACAAGGCGAAGACGTACGTGGACTCGGGGGTGTTCCTCGCGGTGCAACAGGCGGGCGCCGCTGTGCTCGACAAGGTGGATTCGCTGGCCCCGCCGCTGGTGGCGCGGTTCGCCGAGCGGCGCGACGCTGCGGTGCGCACGCTCGGCGAGATCGGGCTGGCGGTCGAGCCGCCGCAAGCCACGATGTACCTGTGGGTGCCGCTGCCGCGGGGCGTGCCGACCGGGCAGTTCGCCCGGGACGCGCTGGAGCGCGAGGGGGTCATGCTGATGCCGGGCACAGCTTTCGGATCGGGCGGCGAGGGCTACTTCCGCATCGCGCTCACGGTGGAGAGCGACCGCTTGACCGAGGCGATCCATCGTGTGGCTCGCACGCTCGAGCGAATGGAAGCGGTGCGTGACTGAGCGGCGCTACCCCTCGCGGCAGTGGGGCGGTTTCTACCTGCTGCCCCAGCCCAAGCGGGCCAACCCGCTGTGGGGGCTGGCGAGCGTCGTGGTGCACGCCGTGGTCGTCGTGCTGCTGGTGAGCGTGGCAGGCCCGACGTTCCTCACCGAGGAGCAGCCCGCGGAGGTCACCACGCTCATCACGCTGCTGCCGCCCGGCTGGGTGGACGACCGCCAATTCGCCATGCCCGCGCTGGGAGGTGGCGAGGGCGAGGAAGGCGGCGAGCCGGAGGAGGAGGGGCCGCCCGATCGCGCAGCGCCCGGTCCCGCCGTCGATTCGGTGATCCCGCCGCCCGAGACCGACGTGGCGATGATCATCGGAACCGAAACGGGAGAGGGCGACAGCATAGCCGCTCCGGGCGCGATTGGCCCCCGGCGCCTGATCCGGCCGGCCTTCGGCGACGGGCGCCTCTGGGTGCGCACGAGGGACGCCGCCCTGGGCGTGGTGGGCCCGTCAGAGACGGTCGAGATGCACGTGGCGCGGGTGGACAGCGCGATTAGGCAACGGATCCGGGCGTACATCGACACGATGCCACCGGACAGCTTCGCCACCGCCCCGCCTCCCAACTGGACGGTGGACGTGGGCGAGGACACGTGGGGCATGGACGGTTCGTGGATCTACCTGGGCGACTTCAAGATCCCCAACATCCTGCTCGCGCTGATACCGGTGCCGCAGGGCAACATCCCCATGGCGGAGGATGCCGCCGAGCTGGCGCGCATTCGGGCCGACATCATACAGGCGGCGGAGCGGGCGGAGAATGCGGACCAGTTCAAGGAGTACGTGAACGCGGTGCGTCGCAGGAAACAGGCCGAGCGCGACTCGTTGCGTGCTCTGAGAGAGCGTCGCGAGGGACGCGATTCGATCGTTCCGCGCCCGATTCCGCCGTAGGGTATCGCGGGCCACGTGTGCGCGACGCCCCGGACGGCAATTCGTCCGGGGTGTCGTGTTTGAACACCCGGCGTTCAATCTGAAACCGGTAGATCGGGCTTCCCGTAGAACGTGGAAGCAGCGGATCCTCCCGGCAGCGGCCAGTCGTTCGTAACGCCCAACTTGCGAGAAGGAGATCCGCCATGCGCCTCGTGCGCCTAATGCTCGCTGGCATCGTGATGACGGTCATGTGCGTCGCCACGCCTGTCGGCGCACAGCAGTACTCCGAGCGGCAGATCCTGTTACAGCCGGTCCACTATGACCTCGACCTGCGACCCGACTACGAAACGGAGAAGCTCGTCGCGGGCATCCGGCTCACCGTGCGTAATGCCTCGGAGCAGGTCACGCGCGAGCTGCCTCTCCTGCTGTACCGGCTCATGGAGGTCACTAGCATCACGGACGAACAGGGCAACGCGGTGCCGTTCACCCAGCGCGTCGTCGCATTCGAGGACTGGTCCAAGTTCCAGGCCAACTACGTGGAGGCTACTCTCACCCAGACCCTCGCGCCGGGCGAGGAAACGACGGTCGTGCTGGAGTACGAGGGCCATTTGCTCGGCTACACCGAAACCGGCATGCGATACACGAAGGATCGCATTGACCCGACGTTCACGATCATTCGCATGGACGTCAACGCGTACCCGCGCATCGGCTATCCGTCGCGCATGGTGAATCGGGCGGCGGGCCTGCCGGACCACACCTTCCGCGCCGCCGTGACCGTGCCGGAGTCGCTTCAGGTGGCCAACCTGCACCGCCTGGTCGAACGGCACGCCGCCGAGGGTATGGCGACGTACGTCTATGAGAGCCTGGAACCCTCGTGGCGCATGGATTTTGCCATCGCGGACTACGAGGTGCTCGAGGGCCGGGGGCTGACGCTCTTCCACTTTCCCCAGGACGCGGAAGGCGCCAGGCGCGTGTTGGATGCATTCGCCGCAAGCCTCGAGCTCTACGCCGAGTGGTTCGGACCGCTGCGCCGTGAGGGGCGGTTCGCGGTGATCGAGATCCCCGACGGCTGGGGGTCGCAGGCCGACGCCACCGGCGCCATCCAAGCGGCCGCGGCTTTTCACGATGCGAGGGCCAGCCGCGAGGCATACCACGAGGTATCGCACTTCTGGAACGTCGACTCGAAGGACAAGTACTATTCGCGCTGGGACGAGGGACTGGCTTCGTTCCTGTCGTACCTCACGGTGGATCACCTGCAGGGGGACAGCGCGCTGGGGCCACGCATGGAGCAGCGGTTGGAGTGGGTGCGGACCCGCTTCGAGGGCCAGCAACAGTGGCGCGAGACGCCGATGATCCGCTACCAGGAGGTCAACATCGCCGGTCTGTCGTATACGGTCGGCGGCCTCATGTTCAGCGTGCTTTACGACGTGGTGGGGCAGGAGCGGTTCAACCGGATCATCGGTGGGTTCTATCAGACCTACGCCGATCAGGGGGCGACCACCGATGAGTTCGTGGCGTACGCCAAGCGAGTCGGTGGCGGTGACCTCGACGCGCTGTTCCAGGACTGGCTGTACACGACTCGGTGGTACGACTACGTCAGCGCGGGGGAGGGGATGGAGGAGCTGGCGGAGCGGTATCGCTAGCGGTGGGTTCTTTGATCCGTGGCGGCGGCCGTCGGCATCTGCCGGCGGCCGCTTCGCGCGTCTATGAGTCGAATCGGAACCAGACTTCAATCGGATGGTGGTCCGAGTAGAACGCGCTGTCGAAAGTGCGATACGAGCCCTCTACGACCGAGCCCACCGAGCCCGTGGCGGCACGCCGGAACAGTATGTGGTCGGTGCGGAAGCTGGTGCGCGTGGGCGTGGGGTCGTACGGCGGCGAGTCAGGGAAGTGGAGGTACAGGTGCTTGAGCGCTGTGCCGCCCCCGGTCCAGGTGTTGATGTCTCCACCGGCAACCGTCGAGATGAGGTACTTGGCGGTCTCCTCCTCGTCGCACGTTGGGTAGCAGGCGGCGAACGCCGTGTCGGCCGTCCGTCCGCTGCGCTCCAACTCCGCGCGCTCGAGCGCGTCCACCAGCGTGAGTGCTTGGCGCACCCGTGACGAGCCGCCCGTGCGCAGCAGGCGCCACGGGGGCGGGAAGGTGTTGAGGTGCACGCTCACCACGCGCAGGCTGTCGCCGCCCGCGTCGCGCAGCGTCGCCGCCAGCTCGACACGCCGCTGTGCCACCATCGGCATCTCGATCGCGATGATGTCGGACAGCGGCAGCGTCGAGAGGATCGCGTTCCCCTTGTCCTCCCGCTCGCCGTCGTACTCAGCGGTGCCGTTGCGGGTGGCCGGCACGTAGGCCAGCGCCAAACCGCAGCGGCGCGCCGCCTCGACCACGTCTACCCGCTCTCCGGGGCGCGATTCTTCCTTCACAGCGGGTGGGATTGCCGACTCTTCCGCGTGGGCCGGCACCACCGCCGAACGGCGGTAAGCCTCCTGTAGCAGCAGCACGAAGTGCGACGACCCCTCTGTGAGCCCGGGACTCGGCGTGCCGCAGTCCAGTCCCATCTGACCTTCGAGGAATCCCAACAGGTCGCCGCCGCCCGCGCTCACGTTCCACGCCACGACCGCCAAGGAGTCGCCCGCTTGCCAGGTACCGAACCGTCCGGCGGGAGTCGAATCGATTTCCACCGGCCCAGTCGCGAGACACCACTTCTCGGCGCTGCGGCTGTCGCTGGTCGAGTCGGGCACGTACCAGGTGAGCGCGCCGCCCATGGTGGGGCAGGCGCGGTTCTGAGGTGGCGACTCGGTTGTGTGGGGGAGCAGGCAGGCAGTGAGCAGGCCCCCGAGCGTGAGCGCGACGGCGGCGCGCCGAGCTACCATCCGCGCGCCGCCTCGATGCGCCTCAGGCTCTCGTCCTTGCCGACTACCTCGAGCAGCACGTTCACCGGCTCCGATACCGTGTCGCCGGTGAGTGCCACGCGGATCGGCTGGAAGACGCCGCCTGGCTTGAGGCCCAACTCATCGGCCAGGTCGCGCAGCACCTGCTCCAGGTGCTCGGGCTCCCACTGGCCGGCATCGATCGGCTGGAGCCGCTCGTGCGCCGCCCCGAGCGCCTCTCCGAACGCGTCGCGATCCTTTGCGATGAGCTTGTCGGCCTTGGGCGTGCGCTCGATCAGAGCGGCGTTGAAGCGCACTCCCACGCGGTGCGCCAGATCGTGCGTGGTGCGCGCCCGCTCGCGCTGCACGTCGACGGCGTGGAGCACGCGCTCCCTGCCGAGTGCCGCAACGTCCACGCCCTGGCCGGGCAGCTCGGACTCGATGAGGGCGTACAGCTCCTGCGGCGGCGTGTGGCCGATGTGCTGGCCGTTCAGCCACTCCAGCTTGGCGAGATCGAAGATCGCGGCCTTCTTGAGAATGCGCTCCAGCGAGAAGGCCTGGACCAGGTCCTCAATCGTGAAGTACAGCTCCTGCTCGTCGCCCGGGTTCCAGCCCAGCAGGGCCAGGAAGTTGCGCATCGCCTCGGGGAGGATGCCCTCCTTGCGGTAATCGCCCACCGCGGTGGCTCCGTGGCGCTTGGACAGTTTCTTCCCATCGGGTCCGTGGATCATCGGCACGTGCACGAAGGTGGGCGGCTCGTGTCCCAGCGCGCGGTACACCGCGATCTGCTTTGGCGTGTTGGAGATGTGGTCGTCGCCCCGCATCACGTGTGTGATGCCCATCTCCAGGTCGTCGGCCACCACGGTGAAGTTGTAGGTGGGGCTGCGGTCGGAGCGCAGAATGACCCAGTCCTTGATGTCGGCGCCCTGGAACGAGATGCGTCCGTACACCGCGTCGTCCCAGGCGATCTCCCCGTCGGGCATGCGGAACCGGACGGCGCCCTCCTCCTCGTACGCCTTCTCCTCGCCGAGCAGCCGGTCGGCCAGTGCCTGGTGCCGCGCGATTCCGGCTCCCTGGTGCACGATCTCCTCGTCCACGTCGAGGCCCAGCCAGCCCAGGCCGTCGAGGATCACCTGCACGTGCTCGTCGGACGAGCGGGCCTTGTCGGTGTCCTCGATGCGCAGCAGGAACTTCCCGCCCGCCTTGCGGGCAAACAGCCAGTTGAACAGGGCGGTGCGCGCGCCGCCCACGTGGAGGTAGCCGGTGGGGCTGGGAGCGAAGCGGACGCGGACTGAGTCAGGCATTCGGATCGTCCTTCGACACGTACTCGCGCGCCTGCAGCATGGTGAAGAGAATGGCTCCCACGATGAACCCGCCGTAGCCGCCGATCAGGCCGGCGAGCGACTCCCTTGAGTCGCCCCACAGGTGCGTCGCCAGCGGCATGAGCGCCGACGCGAGCCCCACCAGGAGGCACAAGCGGGCGACCAGCCGCGCGAGGCCGCGCTTGTCGCGCACCCGGCCGGCGGTGCGCTCGTTATAGCCGGCGATCAAAAACATCTTGCCCTTCACGCCTATGGCATACGCGAAGGCGAACAGCACCAATGCCGCGCCCTCCATGACGAGGACTTCGATCAGCTTGGCCCAGGCCGACATGGCATGGAAGCTAATGATCGTTGCGGGACGCAACTAGTTGAATCGAATATCGACAATGTGAGTTGCATTACCGAGCGCCCTCAGGCCGCCGCTTAGGTTGGAATTGGCCGCGGCGCCAGCGCCTGGTGCCGGGCATTTCGCTTTTGTGGACGTAACTCACGCGGGATACGACACCGTGAAGAATGCCTCCCGACTAGCTGCCTGCGCGACGCTGGCGTTCGCGCTCGGCGCAGCGGCGTGCAGCGATGCCGTCAACATACTGGGGCCCGAGAACCAGCTGGAAGTGACCAACAACCCGGGCTCGTTCCAGATGCAGGCCACGGCGCTCAACAACGTGGCGCAGACACTGGAGTACACCTGGGAGAACCCGGGCACCATAGCGAACGTGAACCAGTCGGGCTCGCTTTCGGGCACCGCGACGCTCACGATCCTAGACCACGGTGACGTCCAGGTCTACTCGGGCAACCTCGTCGAGACGGGCACCTTCTCGACCGAGACCGGTGGAACCGGGAACTGGACCATCAGGGTAATGCTGACCGGCGCGAGTGGGGCGCTCAACTTCCGCGTCCAGACTCCCTAGCACGAAACGGGAGGGTTATTCTTCTCGTAGGTAGTATGGAGGGCACGCAGAAGGCGGAGCGACCATGTGGATCTGGGATGAGATCTTGAAGCACTTGAATGGGGGCGGTGCCAAGCCACCGTTTCCCAAGCCGCCGTGCACCCCCGATCTGCCACGCGATCCCAAGCCGCCGCGGCCGCCCGATCCGGGGTGCTCGACCTGGCCCGATCCGAAGATCCGGCCACCCAAATGAGAAGAGCCCCGAGCAAACACTCGGGGCTCTTTGCGTTTCGCACTGAGCGGAGAGGGGGGGATTCGAACCCCCGATAGGGCTTTAAACCCTATAACGGTTTAGCAAACCGCCGCCTTCAGCCTCTCGGCCACCTCTCCAAACGGGCCGGACCGGCGGCTCATCCATCCCCGCCGGTCCCGCCCCGCGGCCCGAAATGTGCCCGGGCCGGGCCGTAAACTCAACCGTCGGCTATGGGCTGCGTAGGACGTCCGGGAACATCATCACCACTGTTTCCTTCCCGTCGTCCGAGATCGGGTCCCTCCCCAGATAGACGTCGAACAGCGCCCAGCAGAGGGCGGGGGAGTCGATTGGCTCCTGCACCTCGCCCTTGACCGACGTGTTGAGGGTCCCGCCGGCACAGGTGAACAGCAGCTCGGAGCCGTCAGTCATCTCCTCGACGCTGAAGTAATTGCGGAACTGCTCCAGCGCCGCCTCGCCGCCCGGCATCTCCATCTCGGCCGCGGCCCGCTGCACCCTGGGGCGCAACGCCCCGTCGAATGCCTCGGCCATGTCCTCGCCGTCCACGTTGCGCGTCATGACCAGACGGAGTGTGATAGGGAAGTCCATCTGTAGGATGCGATCGTAGAACCCCTGGTCGCGCTGCAGGTCGATGTACGTCTTGCCGGCGTAATCGCTCAGGGCAGCCTCTGCGCCGGCCTCGTCCACGTAGATACCGAATGCGTACACCTTCACCTTGAGGAACGTCTTCGTGCGGATCCCCATTCCGGTCAGGGATTGAGACGCCTCGCCGCCTACGGCCGTGATCTCCATGGGGAAGGGAACGCCGCTGTGCTGCTCCACCGTCATGGCTGTCTGGCCAGCCAGGGGGGCCGCGACCCAACCGAGGAGCGCCAGGGCAGAGAAAGCTCGCTTCATGATCGACTCCGAAAGAGAGTGCAAGAAGAAAGAATGGCGGCCCGGTCGGAGGTTGGCAATGCCGCCGGGGTCGGCGGCTGGCGTTGGGCCGGCGAATCTGAGATTATGAAGTAGGAGCGTATCCATGACGTGTTGCCACTGCCAGGACGCCACACGCGTATTCGACACGCGGTTCGCCAAGCGCGATGTGCGCCGCTACCGCCGCAAGGGCCCGGATGGAACGACCCGTAGCATCCTCGAGGCGCTCGAGGCGCATGGTGCGCGGAGCGGCTCCCTGCTGGACATCGGCGGCGGAATCGGCGTCATAGTGCACGAGCTGATCGCCGACGGGGTGAATAAGGCGACCCTGGTGGAGGCGGCGCCGGCCTACCTCGCTGCGGCCAGGGAGGAGGCGGCCCGCCGCGGTCACGCAGATCGGATTCGCTTCATGCAGGGTGATTTCGTGGACTTCGCTGCAGAGGTGCCGGCTGCGGACGTGGTCACGCTCGACCGCGTGGTGTGCTGCTATCCGGACTGTGATGCGTTGCTACGGGCAGCCTCATCGAAGGCCACCAAGCTTCTTGTGCTCAGCTACCCCCGCGACAGATGGTTCGTGAGGGCGATGCTCGCGACGATCAACCTGTCGCGCTGGTTGCTCCGCAGCGCCTTCCGGGTGTTCGCTCACTCACCCGCGCGCATGTGTGAGCTGATCGAAGCGGCCGGGTTTCGCCGGCAGGGCTCCCGCGACACCCCGTTCTGGCGGGTGACGGTGTTTGAGAGGTCGGACTCGGCTTGAGGGTCGCGCGAAAAGGTGCGCCTCAGAACTCCAGGTTCACACCGATGGTAGGCAGCACGCCGAGCGACTCGTTTGCCTCGGGGGCGCCGGTACGCGGGTCCCACTGGTAGGCCGATACGTTCTTTCGTCCGTAGACATTCTGGATATCCACGTATACCTCGAGCTGGAAGCCGCGGAAGCTCCAGCGACGGTCCACCCGCACGTCGAGCGCATGGAACAGCGGCAGGCGCTCGTCGTTGTAGCGCGTGAAGTCGAGCCGGCCAGCGTCCGCGCCCGATGAGACGAACGGCGTCGTGGGGAGCCCCGTGGCGATGCGGAACTTGCCGCTCACCTCCCAGGACCGGTTGATGCGCCATCCCACGAACAGGCTGCTGATCAGACGCCCGTCGTAGGCGCCTGCCCGCGTGGCGCCGTCGAGTGCTTTGAACTCCGAGCGGCTCAGCGACAGGCTGAACAGCCCGTATACCGGAATCCTGCTCAGCCGTTTCTGCAGGAACAACTCTGCACCAACTGCCGTGCCGGTCCCGTCGCTCGTGAGGGGCTCGAGTCCGAAGGGGATGTCGGTGTTCACGTCCTCGAAGCCGGATGGGGCGAGCACCGCCTGCGGTCGGTACACCCGCGCCGCGTACCTTCCGTAGCGCTTGTAGTACGTCTCGATTTGCAGCTTGAGGTCGGGCCGCAGCTCCTGCTCGAAGCCCAGCACGATCTGGTCGGACCGGATCGGGCCGAGGGTCTGCCGATTGTTGGGATCGCCGATTAGCCAGATGTATGACGGTCCCTGGTGGTAGCGGCCGACGCTCAGCAGCCACGCGGTGGACCGGCCGGTGGCGAGCCGCACCCCGAGCCGCGGGTCCAGGCGGAACTCCCCGTTCAGGTAGTCGTACCACGTACCGCGCACCCCGAAGCTCGCGCGCAGCGCAGCCGTGAGCTGGTATGCCGCCTCGACGTAGGTAGCGTTACGCAGCGCTGAGAAGCTAGTGTCGACCGCGAGCGGCTGTGGTACGCCGTTCTGGTCGAGGCGCCGGTCACCGTCCAGCTCCACGTCGTACTTGAGCCGGCTGGCCCAGCGAACTGCATTGCCGATGGTGAGATCGAAACGCGGCGTCAGCTGTAGTGCCAGGTCGGCGCGCAGGGTGTTCTCGCCCTCGTCGGAGTTGCCGCGGAAGATCGGCTGCAGCAGGGAGTCGTTCTGCTCCGACTGGAACCGCACCCAGGTACGCCCCAGGGTCACTGCCAGGCGCCCCGCGTCGAAGAAGTGCCGCCAGGTCAAGCCGGCGAAGTACTGGTTCTGTGCCGGCGCCAGGATGCGCGCGTTGTCGTAGCGGTTGTCGGCGTCGTCGTTGAAGAAGGTCACCTGGTCTATGGCTGCGACCGCTACGAAAGACAGGGTGTTGTCGTCGTCCAGGCGGTGCCGTGTCTTGAGCTGGAAGTCCCAGTACGACGGCACGAATCCGAAGCCCGCCGCCTTGAACAGCAGGTCGAGGTAGCTGCGCCGAGCACTCAGCAGGAATGAGCCCCTTGGCCCGAGAGGACCCTCGGCAATGACCCCGAAGCCGGTGGCCGAGAGGTTGACTTCGCCCGACAGCCGGTCCTCATTGCCCTCGCGCAGCTTGATGTCGGTGAACGACGCCGTGCGGTCGCCGTAGCGGGCGCCGAAGCCACCCGACGAGAAGCTCGTTTCCTGTACGAAGTCTATGTTGATGAGCGACAGCGGCCCGCCGGTCGAACCCTGTGAGCCAAAGTGGTTGATGTTCGGCACCTCGATCCCGTCGACCACGAAGAGGTTCTCGTAGGGCGCGCCGCCTCGGACCGCGAGATCGTTCCGTCCCGCCTGGGTTACCGCCACGCCCGGTAGCAGCGCGACCGCGCGGACCACGTCCTCCTGGGTGCCAGGCGTGCGCCGCGTGTCCTCTGCGCTGAGTGTCTGCGTACTGGTCACAGCGGCATCGGGGATGCGGAAGAACGACGGAACGACCTCGATGGCCTCGAGCCGGATTGCCTGGGGCGTGAGCGTTACGTCTACGGTGTACGGCTTACCGCTTCCCACCACCACGTCGGACAGCACGAAGGAGCGGTAACCGACGGCCCGCACGACGAGCGCGTACACGTCGGGCGGTACGTCCTGCAGTCGGAACCGGCCCTGTGCGCCGGTGGACGCCCGCAGATCGGTGCCCTCGAGGGCTACCGTGGCGCCGGCCACGCCCCTTTGGGTCACGGCGTCGAATACGTGGCCGGCTACGCTGCCGCGCGGTGCGGCCGGCTCTTGGGCGAGCAGGCCTGGACCAATGGTCGCGGCGAGGCACAGCGCGAGAAGCAGTGAGAGAGGCCGTGGCATGGTACTGGCGAAGCAAGCTACACGATGCCCTGGCAAGAGGGTAGCGATGCCGGTGACACAGCGACGGTGTGGCAACGGTTGCGCCAGTGCTTCGCTGCGGATAGGCTTCACCATTCGGCCTGTGCAGACAAGTGGTCGCTGGTCGTTGCGCTGTAGCGGGGGCGCGTGGCGATCCCCAACAGTGAATCCAGGAGGAGAACGATGCGTGCACGAACGTTGGGATTGGTGGCGGCGCTGGCCACGTTTGCCTGTGGCTCCGGCATCCAGGTGACCACCGATTGGGATCCGGCGGTGAATTTCTCGGGCATAGAGACGTTCGCCGTGCTGGACGAGGCCCAGGGCGGCGCCGGGCTGAGTTCGTTCACCCTGCAGCGCATCAAGTCCGCCATTGGGACCGCAATGACGGCCAAGGGTTTCCGACAGGTAGACGACCCCGACAGGGCAGACATCGTGGTCGGGTTCCAGGCCGCGATGGACCAACAATCGTCCTTCCAGACCGTCAGCACGGGTTGGGGTGGCGGCTACGGCTGGCGCGGTGGAGGCTGGGGCGGTGCCGGCATGGGAATGTCCACCAGCACTACCACCGAGCAGGTGTACGACGTCGGCACCCTGATCATCGCAATCGCGAACGCAGCAGATGGAAACATGATCTTCCACAGCTCGGGTTCCAAGACGCTGCCGAGTGGGAACATCACTCCCGAACAAGCCCAGGAGAACATGGACAACGCCGTGGCGAGGATCCTGCGCGACTTCCCGCCGGGCAACTGAGCTGAGCGCGTAGCGCCGTCCCACGGCACATTGTGAAGCGCCCGCGGTCGAGTCGGCCGCGGGCGTATTCTCTTGATCCGTGAACCGCTATCGGCGGTTCGCGCCTGAGTGGCGCCCTAGCCCACGATGTAGAGTACCACCAGGGGCACCAGGTTGAAGAAGATGATTCCTATCTTGAACACCCCCATCCCACCGTAGTGCGCGGCGTCGAACTGCTCCGGGGAGAGTCGGAACCACTTGCCGTGGATGCGCTGCATCCAATCCCGTGCCAGCGCGTACCAGACAAACCACACCATCAGTAGCACCATGTTGATGATCGTGCACCACAGCAGGAATTCGCGCGCGGACTCGATGCTCATGCTTTCCTCTCCTGTGTCGGCCCATCGCAATGTGGGGGAAGGACTAGAGCCCCGCCAGTCTGATGACGCTCTTCGTACCCTGGCGAGCATGCCTCCGAAGGGCATATTGTAGCAATCCCTCCCGCCGATTTGCGCTACCTCCACATGGGTGCTGCGATGAACACGAGAGCCATGAGATCATCTGCGGATTGCGCGCTCTGTGCGTTGGTCGGGCTGATGCTGGTGGCGGGATGTGGGCAATACGACGCCCGGCAACAGTCCGGCTTCTCTTTCGATCGGTCGGCGTTTCCGGGAGCTACGCCCTGGACATCCGAGAACTTCAAGAACGATCCGGACGACTTCCAGTTCGCCGTGATTGGTGACCGCACCGGAGGCGCGGACGCGAAGGGGGTCTTCGTCCGGGCCATGGATCAACTGAACCTGCTGCAACCGGAGTTCGTGGTCAATGTAGGGGACGTGATCGAGGGCTATACGGAAGACCGCGCGAAGCTCGATGCAATGTGGGACGAGGCCGAGCCCATGATCGCGAAGCTCGAGATGCCGTTCTTCTATACCGTCGGGAATCACGACCTCAACAACGACGTCATGAAGGAGGTGTGGCTCGAGCGGCACGGCGCCACCTACTATCACTTCGTCTACAAGAATGTCCTGTTCCTGGTTCTCAGTAGCGAGGATCCACCGAACCCACCTCCCGAGGGCATTGGGACCGACATAGAGCTGTACAACAGGCTGCAGGTGGAGGATCCGGAGCGAGCGAGGGCCATGCTGGAGGAGTTCATGGCGAACCTCGAGGACTTCCGCGTTCCCGCCAACTTCAGTGACGAGCAGGTCGCGTGGGTGGGGGAGACGCTGGCGGATAATCCCGGCGTGCGCTGGACGTTCCTCTTCCTGCACCAGCCAGCCTGGGAGATGCCGTCAGAGGGGTTCCTGGCGATCGAGCAGCTGCTGCAGGATCGTGACTACACGTTCATCGGTGGGCACCTGCATTACTACGATCTCAAGCAGCGCCACGGCCGCGACTACATCACCATGGGTCCTGCGGGCGCCTCGTTCCACCACGAGGGGCCGGGGAACGTGGATCACTTGCTGTGGGTGACCATGGGCGATGACGGTCCCGAGATCGCCAAGATCACTCTGGAAGGCATCTACGATCGCGCGGGGAGAGATCTCCAGCTGAGGGAGATGTATCAGCGCAGTGGAGTAGCGCCGTAGATTCGCCCGCGGTGGCGCAAGGGAAGTGAGAGCCCTTAGGGCAGTCGCCGGCGTGGCCGCGCTGATCGTGTCCACCAACGCGGTCGCGCAGAGCGAATGCCCCGACAGCGGCGCGCTCGAGGGCGGGGTTTACCTCGATGCGGCCTACCTGTACAGCCCCAACGAGCCCGACAACAACGATTGGCGGACCAAGGGCACATCGGCCTCCATCGGGGTGGTGCGCGTGAACAACGCCACGGCGTTCCTCCAGAAACAGGCGTGCCGGGACTCACGCTGGGGCGTTCAGGTCGGCCTGCAGGCCGGTGAGGACATCGAGTCGCTGGTTCCCTCCGACTCGGTCAGCGCCGCCGAGACCTTGAAGCACCTCTACTACACCAACCTGTCGTACCTGGCGCCGCTGGGAAACGGCCTGCTCCTCACGGGCGGATTCATTCCCGGCAATATCGGATACGAGAGCTTCACAGCGATCGACAACCCGACCTACACACGCGTGTACGCGGTGGATTGGGTGCCGTACTTCCATCTGGGTGTGAACGCCACCTATCCGTGGAGTGATCGGGTGGCCACGTCGCTGCTGGTGGTGAACGGGTGGGACTACCTGGCGTTCCCCAACGGTCTCCCAAGTTACGGCTTCCAACTCGCATGGAACGCTGTCAACGACCTGGCGCTGAAGCTGAATCTCTATTACGGCCCCGAGCAAGAGGAGACGTCGCTGGATCTGTGGCGATTCGTCAGCGAGGTGAACGGAGACTGGCAAATCGGGGACTTCCTCGTCGCGGGCAGCATAGGGATCGGCACCGAGAAGCAGGCGGACGTCGCGAACAACCCGCGTCACGAGTGGGCGTGGGCCGCGGCCTGGCTGCAGTGGCAGGCGCTCGATTGGGTCCGCGCGGCGGTGCGACCGGAGGTCTTCCTCGATGAGGACGGTTTGGCAGCCGGCACCCGCCAGACCATAGGCGCCATCACCGCGTCACTGGACGTGCGCCTGCCGATCCCCAGGAGCGAGGCTTTCGCGCGGCTCGAGTACCGCTACGACCGTTCGACGGGTCCGGAGGGCGGGTTCTACGAGGGAGCCGCCAACGACCTGGTGGCGAACCAGCACCTCATCATGATAGCGGTGAATTGGCGGCTCACTGCGAGGCGCTGAAACAGAAGGGGGTCGTTCACCGTTGTAGGGTTGGGTGAGCGACTCCCATGAACCGACTCCCTGTGCTGGTCATGACCCTGCTGGGCGCGGCCGTAGCGCTCGCCGCTGCCGTCGCTGCCTGGCCCTCCTCACCGTATGACTCCGTCTCGAGAATCCTCCTCGCTGATGCCGTGTTCGTCTCGCTCGCGACCGCGGGCGCCGTCTCTGCCGCACGCGCGGGACGACTGAAGCCGCCGAGCTGGATCCTGTGGGTCGCCTGCGGTGCGCTATTGGGCGCCTCAGCGGCGGGACCCGTGAAGCTCGCTCTCTGGCTCGTGCCGGTGGCGCTGGCATTCGCGGCGGCCGGGATGATCGCCGGCATCCAGGGGCTCGCAGCGGCGCTGCGGCGACTAGGGCTCGTCTTCGCGGCCCTCATCATCAACTTCACCCTCCTGTGGTCCGTGACGATGAACGGCGAGTCGCGCTTCGCAGCGTCGGAGTATCAGGCCAAGCACTTCCGCGTCAATTCGTTTCTCACCGACGTGCCGCTGCACGATGTCTGGGTGTTTCACCTCGAGGGTGGCGCCGGGCGCCTCACGCTCTCCGATGCCATGGAGATCCTATCCGGCGCTTCACCCCTGGAGGCGAACACCGCCGTTGCCGCACTGGCCGCGGTCCGCATGCTCGCGGGCGGCCTTCTGGGAATCGACGACGAGAAGCACTTCGACCAGTCGAAGTCGTACGTAGCGCGGCTCACGGAAGAGGACCGCGCTCGCACGCTGGAGGAGCCTGGAGGTCGGAGCGAGCTGTTCCGGACCGTCTACGCGTTCGAGGACGAGCGGTTGGCCGAGATGATGAACCGCACCGCCCACGCCTTCTTCTGCATGGCGCTCGAGCCGGCCTCCGACGGCTACACGATGTACTGGGCGATCTACGTCAGACAGACCAGCGGGCTCACTCCCCTCTACATGGCACTCATCGATCCGTTCCGCAGGCACATCGTCTACCCCGCAATTGTGCGCGGAGTGGAGCGCACCTGGGCTGCACGGTGGAACGACGGCCGTTAGCTTGCTGTTGACGTAGCGATGACTCGAATGGAGCTACCACACATGCAAAGAGCCGGCGCGGCGTGCCTCGCGTTCGCACTCCTGACCGCGGTGCCGGCTGCCGGCCAGGAAGCGCGCGGCGCCGCACATGACGACGATCACTTCCACGCCAACCATGTGGCCGTGGTGGTGGGCGGGATGACGCCGCTCTCCGAGACCAGCCAGACTTCATTCGCGCTGGGCGCCGATTACGAAAGACGCCTGACGCCGCTGTGGGGTGTGGGCGTCGGAGCCGATTTCACTTTTGGGGACCACCAGCGGACGGCGCTGTTCGCCGCTGCCGTGGGCTTTCGCCCCACGCCCGCGCTGCGGCTCAGTACCGGTCCCGGCTTCGAGCTGGTGGAGCAGGACCAGAGCTCGGGCACCAAGTACAAGGCCTACTTCATCTACGGGTTCGCTGCGTTCTACGAGTTCCACCTCGGGCCGCTCGCCATCGGGCCCAACGTCATCCTCGACTTCGTGGGCGAGACCAAGACCAACCTTACGTACGGCGTCGCGGTGGGAACGGGCTTCTAGCGTTCGGGCCTCGCTTGCGGTCGCTCCACGGTTGCGTGCCGCGGCTGCGGCTGCCAAGTTATGCGCCCCGGATCACCCAATGAATGGATAGTATTCATGCGAGTCAGAAGCATCCTCGCGACGCTTGCGTCCTCCGCGCTCCTGCTGCTGCTGCCCTGCGCACCCGCGGGTGCGCAGACACCCCACCCGGAAGAGGAACCCCACGCGCAGCAGGAACTCCATCGGAATCATTTCGGGGGCCTCCTGGGCGGTTCGGTTCGATCCGGCGTCGACGAGGTGGCGGTGACCCTCGGCCTCGAGTATGCGCGCGTCTTCTCTCGCCATTGGGCGGCGGTGGGCTACGTCGAATTGGTCAGCAGCAGTCTCGCACGCGACGTCATCGTAGCCGTGGGCGGTGTCTACTATCCAGTGCGAGGAGTTGGTGTCGTGCTCGCCGTCGGTGCCGAAGTGGCGGACGAGGAAGGCCACGAGTCCGAGTTGGCGCTCCTGGTTCGTCTCGGGGCTGCGTACGGGTTTCGCCTGAGCGAGAACGCCTCGATTGGGCCGAGTGTCTTCGTCGATCGGGTCCCTGGAACCACAACGTTCGTCTTCGGCCTGGCAATGGTGGCGGGCTTCTAGGGGCGGCGCAGGGGAGCGCACATGACAAGACGTCTCAGCGTCTTCACCCCGATCCTGTTGTGCGCCTTGCTGGTCTTGGTTCTCGGCGCGACGAGCGGTGTTGCCGAGCTACAGGCCCAGCACGGCGGAATCGTTTCCCCGGGCACTTCAGAGCTATGAAGAGGTCGACGGCATCTGGCCGACCCTCAGGGCGCGGGTCGCCGCGGTGCCGTTCAACCTGGTAGCCACGCTCATCTTCCTGCTCGCCATCATCCACACGTTCCTGACATCGCGGTTCCTGGCGATCTCGCACAGATGGGAAGAGGAACACGAGCGGAAGATCGAGCGCGGGGAGGTCAGCCGCGATTCGGTGCATCACGGTGCCGGGCTCATGCATTTCCTCGGCGAGGTCGAGGTCGTGTTCGGCCTGTGGGCCGTACCGTTGATGATCGCGATCATCGCCTTCTACGACTGGCGCACCGCGCTGCACTACGTCGGCGAGACGGTCAACTACGCCGAGCCGGCATTCGTGGTCGTGATCATGACGCTCGCAGCAACGCGGCCAATCCTCCGGCTTGCGGAGGGGATCATCAACCGCATCGCCGGCCTGCTCGGAGGATCGCTCGCGGCCCTCTGGTTCACGACGCTCACCGTGGGCGCCCTGCTCGGCTCTTTCATCACCGAGCCCGCCGCCATCACCATATCGGCACTCGTGCTCGGGCGCAGGCTGTACGCTCTCGAGCCCAGCACGAAGCTCAAGTACGCCACGCTCGGGCTGCTCCTCGTCAACGTGTCGGTGGGCGGCACGCTCACGCATTTTGCCGCGCCGCCGGTGCTCATGGTGGCCGAGCCCTGGGGCTGGGGACTGAGCCACATGCTCCTCAACTTCGGCTGGAAGGCGGCCATCGGCATCGTCATATCCAACGGGCTCTACTTCGCCCTGTTCCGGCGCGAGCTGGCGGCACTGGAGGAGAAGTACGCCGTAGTGCGATTGAAGGAGGAGATCCACACACGCCACCTGAGACGGCAGGACGTGGACGCGCGCTTCGACGAGCTCAGGCGGAGCCTCTCCGCCGCCACCGGGACGCGTGCCCGTCTCGAAGAGCTGATCCAGAGTCTCTCGGACCGGATACGCGCGGAGCTGGAGGGTCAGTTGGTACCCGAGCTGCGAGCGCGGGGCTTCGATGAGGACCTGATTCAGGAGGCCTTCACTCAGCGGTTCGAGGAAATCCGGTTGCGGGAGGCGCGACGTCTGGTGCCGCTGCTGCTGCCGGCGAGTAAGCGCGGGCCGTTCGTCGATCCGGACTGGGACAACCGCGACGACCCGGTGCCGGTGTGGATCACCGTGGTGCACGTGCTGTTCATGGCTTGGGCGATCATGAACGCCCACCACCCGCCGCTCTTCATACTGGGGATGCTGTTCTTCCTCGGCTTCGCGGCGGTGACCGAGGACTACCAGAACCGCGTCGACCTCAAGCCCGCCATGCTCGTGGGGTTCTTTCTAGCCGGGCTCGTCATACACGGCGGCGTACAGGGATGGTGGATCGCGCCGATTCTCGGCAATCTGGGTGAGTTGCCCTTGATGGCGGCGGCGACGGGGCTGACGGCGTTCAATGACAACGCGGCGATCACCTATCTCGCCACGCTGGTGCCCGACTTCAGCGACGCGCTCAAGTACGCCGTCGTCGCGGGTGCCGTCACGGGCGGAGGCCTGACCATCATCGCCAACGCACCCAACCCGGCGGGCATATCACTCCTGCGCAAGTACCTCGACGACGGCTTCTCGCCAGCCGGCCTCCTCCGTGCGGCGATCGTGCCGACCATCATCATGTTCGTGATCTTCTTCGTCACGGGCTGAGGCGACATCGGGTGGCCGCCGTTTGGCTGGGCGCGCGGCCTCCTACTCCAGCAGCTTGAACAGCACGGCCGCCAGAAACCCGGCTAGGGGGCCCGCCCGTGAGTAGGCACCGTTATGAAATCGTTCTGTATTGGAGCGACACGGATCGTGCCGTGATCGCCCAGGTGCCGGAACTGCCTGGCTGTGTGGCCGACGGCCCGACATACCAGGAGGCGTTGGCTAACGTCGAAGTAGTCATCGAGGAGTGGATCGCGACGGCACGCGAGCTCGGTCGCGCAATTCCTGAGCCCCGGGGGCGTGCCAAGTTGGCGTGATCGGGTCGCGGTTGCGGATCGCCAATCCCAAGGCCCCGCCAGCCACCCGGCTGGCGGGGCCTGAGTCTTCGCCGACACGGGCGTGGGTCCTAAGTGGACGTTCCGTTTTGCCGTCGTGCCGTTGATCTAGCCGGAAGAAAGGAAAGAGCTGTGAAGTGGAATCGACGGATCTTCATCAAGACGAGTGCCGGGGCGCTGGCGGGGCTGTGGCTCTCGGGTTGCCGCGGCGAATTCGGTGGTGCGACGATCGTGTTCCGTAACGGCGTGGTGTTGCCGGTGGACGACCTGTTCTCCGAGCACACTGCGCTAGCGATCCGGGGGAATCGCGTGCTGGCCGTCGGCAGCGATGAAGCGGTCGCAGCCGCTGCCGGAAGTGGTGCCCGGGTCATCGACCTGGACGGCCGCACGGTGCTGCCGGGGTTCATCGAGCCACACATGCACTTCCTGTTGCTCGCGGGCCTCGGGCACCTCGCGGATGTGGGCCCCTTTCAGCGGCCTACCTTCGAGGACGCTCTGGAGGCCCTACGTGAAGTGCGGGAACGGACCGGCGCAGACGGCTGGGTCATGGGCCGCCAGTTCGATCCGGTTCTGCTGGAGCCACCACGCGAGCTGACGACGAGGGAGCTGGATGAGGTTTCTCCGGACCGACCGGTGTTCGTGTTGAATGCTTCCGGCCACATCGCCTACGTCAACAGCCGGACCCTGGAGCTTGCCAACATCACCAGGGACACCCCCGACCCCGAGGGCGCTCAATACGGCCGCTATGAGGATGGCTCACCCAACGGAGTACTCTATGGCCCCGGCGCCCACATGCCGGTCTTGATGCTAAACGAGGCGATCGCTGCTCGAATGCAAACGGGGTTCGTCGAGGCCGGCATCCAGGTCGGCGAATACGCCGCGTCCCTTGGTGTGACTACGCTTTGCGACCAGGCCACCGGCGTCCTTGCCGGCGCTGCGGAGTGGGAGCGGTATCAGCAGATGTACGCTGAGGGCCGCATGAAGGCTCGCATTCGCGCGTACCTCTTCGACGCGCAGGGTCCGGAGTGGGATGAAGTGGGGATCCAGCCGGGTGAAGGCGACGCGCTCGTGCAGGTATCCGGATGGAAGATCGTGACCGACGGGTCGAACCAGGGCTTCACCGGAAGGCAGCGGGAGCCTTACCTGGGCAGGGACTCCAGAGGGATCTACTACATCGAACCCGAGGCCCTACGGGAGATCGTCCAAACCCGGGCCGCGCAGGGCTGGCCCCTTTCCCTGCACGGCAACGGTGATGCCGCGATCGACAGCATCCTGGATGCGCTGGAGTATGCCCAGGATCAGGGGATCGACGTCCGCTCGCTGCGCTGCCGGATCGAGCACTGCTCGAT
>JBDHJR010000067.1:0-3105 GCA_039586815.1 Gemmatimonadota bacterium
CCGACGTGCGCGTCACGAGCGTGCGGAATCAGGTGGTGCGCACGCGTGAGCGGCGCGTGTCCGGGTTGGTGGACGACGAGACCATCGGAATCGGGGTGCGAGTCTTGGTGGGCGGTACGTGGGGCTTCCAGGCGAGCCGCCATCTCACGCGTGAGGAGGCGGCACGGCTCCCCCGTGTGGCGATCGCGCAGGCGCGAGCCAATCAACGGGCCACGCACGAGCGTGTCCGCCTGGCGCAGGTGGATCCCTATCCCAGTGGTGAGTGGCAGACGCCCATCCAGGAGGATCCGTTTGCCGTGCCGGTCGAGGATAAGATCGACCTGTTGCTCACGGCGAATGCGGAGGCAGCGTGATCGAGCAGACCCTGTACCGTACCTGGCCGGCAATGACGGTCACGGCGGTTGCATCCGACTTCTCGGACTTCCAGTCACGGACATCCGCCGAGGTGGCGCCGATGGGACTGGGATACGAGCACGTGCGGCGCGCCAACCTGGTCCGCCGCGCGAGTGAGTGGGCCGAGGAGGCGGTAGAGAAGCTGTCGGCCCGGCCGGTCGACCCCGGTCAGTACGACCTGGTGCTCGATCCCTCACACCTGTTCCTCACGATTCACGAGAACATCGGCCACCCCACCGAGCTGGACCGTGCCCTGGGCTTCGAGGCGAACTACGCGGGTACCTCGTTCCTGGCACCTCCCGAGGAGGTGATCGGGAAGTTCCAGTACGGCCCCGAGATCATGAACATCCAGGCCGACCGGACGCAGCACGGCGCTCTCGCCACCGTGGGTTGGGACGACGAGGGTGTGCCGGCCGACAGCTGGCCGCTGGTGCGGGACGGCATCTTCGTCGATTACCAGACGACGCGTGACCAGGTGCACCTGATCTCGCCGCTCACGCATGCGACGCGTTCGCACGGCTGCTCCTACGCGCAGTCGTGGGATCGCATCCAGTTCCAGCGCATGCCCAACGTTTCGCTGCTGCCCGGCGTGGACGATTACGTGCTGGACGACCTCATCGCTGCCACCGACCGCGGCATCCTCATCAAGGGGCGGGGTTCCTACAGCATCGACCAGCAGCGCTACAACTTCCAGTTCGGGGGGCAGGTCTTCTACGAGATCAGAGGCGGCCAGGTCGCAGGCATGCTGAGAGACGTAGCCTACCAGGGCCGCACTCCCGAGTTCTGGAACTCGCTCGACATGCTGGGCGGGCCGCGCAGCTACGAGCTCGGGGGCACGTTCTACGACGGCAAGGGACAGCCGGCGCAGGTGAACGCCGTGAGTCACGGCTGCCCGCCCGCGCTTTTCAGGCAGGTGAACGTCATTAACACCGCAGGCGCCGGGTAGGGCCCGCCCAGTGCAAGACATCCTCACCGAGAACGAAGCCCGCGAGCTGTGCGACCGCATCCTGAGCCGCAGCACGGCCGATGGAGCCGAGGTGCGGTTGGTGTCCGGGCTCGAGGGCAACACCCGCTTCGCCGTCAACCAGCTCACGACGGCGGGCGAGGTGACAAATGCCGAGGCCACACTAACCGTGCGCTACGGGCAGCGCAGCGCCTCGGTGTCGTTCAACACCCTGGACGATTACGGAATCGGCGCGGCGGTGCGAAAGGCGGAGGACCTGGCGCGGCTCGCTCCCAGTGACCCGGAGCAGATGCCCTTGCTGGGACAGCAGCAATACGTGGCGCCGCGGGCGTTCTTCGACGGCACCGAGGGCCTGGGACCCGAGCCACGGGCGGACGCGGTAGCGGAAGCCGTCGCGCGGCCCCGGCAAACCGATCTGGTGGCTACCGGATTCCTGGAGCGTGTCGCGGGATGCACGGCGGTGGCCAACTCGGCGGGCCTGTTCGCTTACTCGCGCTCGTCCCAAGCCTCGTTCACCACGACCGTGCGCACGCCCGAAGGCGATGGCTCCGGCTGGGCCGGGAGCACGCACAACGACTGGAGCCGGGTAGCGGCCCCCGCAGAGCTCGTGCAGCAGGCCTCGGACAAGGCGGAGCGGAGCGTGGACGCCACGGTGGCCCAGCCCGGGCCGTACACCGTGGTGCTCGAGCCGACGGCGGTGGGGAACCTGCTGCAGCGACTCTCGGGCGGTCTCGATGCCCGCGCGAACGACGAAGGCCGAGCGGCATTCTCGCGCGCCGGGGGAGGCAATCGGATAGGGGAGCAGGTGATGGACGAGCGGGTCACGGTCTACTCGGATCCCGAGGACCCCGACCTGCTGGAGCGTCCCTTCACCGACGAGGGTCTCCCGGTAGGCCGCACCACGTGGATCGAGGGTGGTGTATTGGCCAACCTGGCGTATGACCGCTACTGGGCCGATCAGCAGGGCCGCGATCCGCTGCCCCGGGCGGGCGGCATCAAGTTCCCCGGGCAGAGCGGCAGCGTGCGGGACCTCATCGAGGGAGTCGATTTCGGGGTGCTGGTGACGCGCTTCTGGTACATCCGGGGCGTGGATCCGCGCACCCTCAAGTACACCGGGCTCACCCGGGACGGAACGTTCCTCATCGAGAACGGCCGGGTGACCGCGGCGGTCAAGAATCTGCGGTTCAACGAGAGCATCGTAGCGATGCTCAACAACGTCGAGGCGGTGGGGGAGGCGGTGCGGGTCGTCGCGTCCGAATCCGGCGGCCTGGGTCCGGCGGTGGTGGTGCCGCCCCTGGTGGTGCGGAACTTCCACTTCACGTCGGTCTCGGACGCCGTGTAGCAGGAGCGTTTCGAGTAGAGCGGAGCGGACTCCGTGAGCGGCTCAGCCGCTCGGACACTCACCCTCAGCGCGGAGGCGTCATGCCGAAGAAGAAGGCGAAGAAGCGTCAGCGCGGAGGCGTCATGCCGAAGAAGAAGGCGAAGAAGCGTGCCACGAAGAAGAAGGCGAAGAAGCGCGCGACCAAGAAGCGCGCCACGAAGAAGAGAAAGAAGAAGAAGTAGCTCTTCTCGTTCTCGCAACGCACGTTGTACGGGGTCGGCACGCTGCCGGCCCCGCAACGTTTCAGGGTGTCAGGGCCTGACGGCGAGGAGCCAGCGCGGCTCGTCGGGCCGGCTGCGCTCCAGTTGCCAGCCCTCGTAGTGGGTTGCCAGGATCTCCCGACCGAGCTGGATCACTCCGTCCTGCC
>JBDHJR010000041.1:0-10465 GCA_039586815.1 Gemmatimonadota bacterium
GCCCACCCCGCGAGTGGCGCCAGCGACTTGCGTACCTCGTACGAGTCGAAATCGATGTCGATGAAGTTGCCGCCGTACTCGGTACGGCCGATGGACGAGTCGGGGAGCTGCTCTATCATGCCGGAGATGACCAGGCCGTCGAACCGCTGATCGTCTGACCAGAAATTGATCTCCTTACCCACGATCACGACGCCGTTCCACTGGAGGCAGCCGCGCCCCATGGCGGTGGCTCCCTTGTTCCCCGTAATAGTCAGGTTGCCCGTGACGATGAGCAGCCCGTAGCCCCAGGTCTCCGGGGCACAGTTGATGGTGGCGTCACCCTTCACGAACTGCACGGGGTAACTCGAGTCCCACGGCCGGATGCCGTTCTCATCGGGGACGATGCCGCCCGTGATCGTCTTCAGCCAGTCGATATCGGTGTCCTCGGCGACCGACCGGTCCGTTCCGCTCCGCACGATGCTGCCCTCGACCGCGAAGTAGTCCAACGACTCGAGCTTGCTGCTGCCACTGGGCACGCGGATGGCCGGGATGTCGGGTACGCGGCACTCGTACTTGTAGTTGTGGTCGCGCCCGCGAAATTCGCCGCAGCCGTCGCCGTCTGGAGGTTCCGGGCACGGACCGTTCGGGTCTCGGTCCATCCCACTCGCCGACGTATAGGCCGCCAGGGTCTGGATGCTGCCGTACCGCCACTGCGCGAACTGGGCCACGGTGCGCTGCGCCTGCGGTTCTGCGCCGCGGGCGGGGCGGATGAGATGGCCGGCGGACCGGATGACGTACGTCCAGGCGGCAAGCGTGTCGGCGGGGCGGTGCGTCACGTGCGCCACCACGTCGGCGTAGCCGCCGGTCAGGTTGAACCGGACCGAATCCCCGTCGACCGGACGGATCGCGTTGTCGCAATCGTCGAACTCGACCTGGGCCATGTACTTGGCAAGCCCCGCCTGAGCCACCGCGGCCGCGTCCACCATGTCACCGCTCGAGTCGGAGATGCGGTAGTCGTTGCGCACCCGCACGAACGCGGTTGCCAGCATGATCGTCACCAGCGCCACGACGAACAGCGTGACGGGCAGGGCGAATCCGCCTTCGGAGCGCGGCCGTCTCATGGTCCGACCATCTCCACGGGTCCGCCGCCTCCCCCTCCGGCCCCTTCGCCCTTGTTGAGGAACGGGACCCGGGTGAACAGCTGGAACGTCATCGGGCCCGCGCTGCCGCGCGGCGTCACCTCGCTGGCGCCCACGAAGCGGAGCTCGAGACCGCGCACGTCGGACAGCGAGGCGACGGTAGTGCAGTCCACCGGATCGAGATCGGCCCCCACGAGACAGCGGAAGCCGGCCGCCGAGTCGAAGGGCGCTACCAGCTCCATCGGTGACGAAAACCCCACCTGGCGCCACAGCGCAATCTGCCCGGGAAGCTCAAGCGACGCGCCGAAGCTGTAGGTCACCGACTGGTAGAGATAGAAGATCCGTCCAACCGGGGGCATCTGACCTCCGGTGCCCGACGAAACGGTAGTCTCGTAAACGGAGAACCCGCCGCTCCCGAACCCTGAGATCTCCACCAGTTGCCCCGTGGGCAGCACGAAGACGCTGTCGCTGGCGCCGAAGCACGCGGAGAACTGTCCCGAGGTGCTCACCGAGACGCCGGGCACCGCGAGGTAATCCCCGTTGTCGTCGCGCCAAGCCATCCCGCTCGGCGTGGCGTTGGTGTAGTTGAGCGAGTCGGGTGGCAGCAGAGCGGCCGCGACTGTCCCGACCCCGGTTGATGCGCACGTCACGCCGAACGCGTACGGGACGCGTGCCGTCACAGCGGTGGCAGAGACGGCGACGAGCCCACCGTCTGTGATCATCCGCAGCTCAGGAGCGACGAGGTTCGTGGCGCCGCGGGCCACCTGCCGTGCGGACATCATTGCGTCCTGCCGGCTCACGAAGCGGGAGTCGCTCATGAGCATGCGCACGAGCGCCACTCCCAGCACCGCCATGACTATGGTGCCGACGAGCAGCTCTACGAGGGTGAAGCCGCGGCGGTTCAATTGACCCTCAGGTACGACGCCGGCCGGGGCTTGGTGCGGACGACCTGGACGGTATCCGGCCTCGCCGCAAAGGTGCCCGTGGGCGTTATGACTACCGTGATGCCGCGCTCCCTGGAGGACGGCTTATTGATGAACACGCACTGCGAGTAGGACATCGGCCCGGACGAGTCGGTGCCGCACCGATCCTGCATCGTGTCCACGGCCTCCCACGGCAGCGTCTGGGCCCACGCCGCCGCCCCGCTGAGGGCCGCGCTGCGGTAGCCCGACTGTGCTGATTTCCGGGTGTGGTGGGCCACCTGGAACATGAGTCCGCCCAGCGCGATCAGAACCGTGGCCAGGATCCCGAGGGCCATGATGATCTCCACCAGGGAGGCGCCCTTCTGGGAGCGAGCCAACCGGATGCCGATTCGCATCCCCGCTACGCCCCCTCGCGCGGCTGCATGCGCACCCGGCCCGCCCGGCTGAGCTTCACCTGGCGCACGTAGTCCTTGATTCCGACCGTCACCGTTACGGTCTTGGTCGCGACGCCGTTGGGGAAGATCTCCACCTCCAGGTCCTTGCCGCTGTCGACTTCGATCTGCATCGCCTCCAGGTCGTAATCGGTGTCGTCGCCCAGGAAGCGCTCGCGGAACACGGTGGCCCCGCCCCGCTCCTTGATCACGTACATCCGCAGCGACTCGTTGAAGATCACCGCCACGGGCTCCCGCTGCCGGGCCGCCAGCATCTGGGCGTACTGCATGTCTGCCACAATGACCCCGGCCGCGCTGCGCACCTTCTCTCGTTCCAGTGCCGGCAGCAGGCCCCACACCCCCATGGCCGAGATCAGCCCCAGCAGGGCGAGGACCATCATGATCTCCACCAGCGTGAATCCGGCTCGGTCTGTCGGCACTGCTCGTACGGTCATCCGCTCGTTCCACCACTGGGGGAAGGGTCCCCTCGGATACGGTCCCGCGAAGATAACCCGTTGCGGAGGTGTCGGTTAGAGGACGACCCCTCCAGCGCCGGGCGTTCTACCACAGGTGCAATACTGCGTTAGGCCGCTCAATCCGTCGGTGACCCGGCCCACATCGGGAGAGCCCGGGACCACCGTACCATAATGGCGCTCCGTACGGCCACCGTGATGACCGGGTGACACACGAGGTCGCACGCCCATCACGCGGGCGTAACGCTATGGCGTATAATACCTTAGACTGCCAGCACACCCCCGGCCGAGATGTTCCGGGCCACTTGCGCGCAGCCCGGAAGCCGGTAACGTAGCGAGTTGCGGCCACTTACCACACGAGGAGCCATGGCGCGACATCCCACGACGAGCCTCCGCTGCCAGCTGGGCTGGACCCTCGTCGAGATGATCTTGGTGCTGATGATCTTCGGCACCCTGCTCGCGATCCTGCAACCCTCGCTCACGGACTGGATCGACAAGGCCAAGGTCGCCCGGGCCATCGGCGACATCGAAGCCATTCAGGCCGACCTTTCGGGGTGGGAGTTCCTCGAGGGCCGGCTGCCGGCGACGCTCGCGGAGATCGATCAGGACGGCACGCTGGACCCGTGGGGCAACCCGTACCGGTACCTCCGCTTCGAGGGGGCCGACAAGGGGAACATGCGCAAGGACCGCTTCCTGGTGCCGATCAACTCCAGCTACGACCTCTACAGCATGGGCAAGGACGGCGTGACCGATGTGCCACTCACATCTAAGCCCAGCCAGGACGATATCGTTCGCGCCAACGACGGCGCGTTCATCGGGTTGGCCGCCACGTTCTGATGCCGCGCATCCCGCTCAAGCCCAGCGCTGCCTACCTGCGCACCCGCGTCGCGCGGCGGGTGGTGCTGCTGTTTCTCGTCTGCGCGCTGCTGCCCGTGACGGCACTCGCCGTGTTCTCGTATGTCCGGGTGTCACGACAGCTGCACGAGCAGGCGCGAGAGCGTGTGGTGCAGGCGGCGAGGAACTCGGCCCAGGCGCTCATTGAGCGGCTCGGGTTCATCGACCGCGATCTCGCCGCGTTCGTCCGCGGGCGGGATCCGTATGGGGAGGTGTCGGCGGCGGGCCGCGCCGTGCGGCTGACGCGGCCGGCAAGGGGCGTGATCCGGCAGACGACGGGGCGTTCCGAGGTCCTATTCGGGGCCCCGTTCGAGCCCCCCAGCATCGAGCCGACACAGTGGGAGCACCTCCAGAGGGGCAACCCCTTGGTGGTGACAGTAGAGCAGTCCGGAGGGCCCGCCCTCTACATGGGCCGGGCCGTGCAGCTAGGCAGGCCCTCGAGCGATGTCATGTGGGTAGAGATCAGCCCGGCATACGTCGCCGTGGCGGGAGAGGATGCGGCCGGGCTGCCGTACGACATGGACCTCTGCCTGCTGAGTCGGAACTACGCCCCGCTCTACTGCTCGCGACCGGTGACACCGCACACGATTCAGACATGGCGCTCCGGAGAGGGTAGAGACGTGCCGGATCGCTTCGACTGGCGCGATGACCGCGGCCGCTACGTGGCGGGCGCCAAGGAGATCCCCCTCGCCGCGCAGTCGTACGGTGTGCCTGCGCCCGGGTGGACCCTGGTGCTGAGCGAGGAGCGGGCCACGGTGCTCGCTCCGATGAGAGACTTCCGGGATCGCTTCCCGTGGGTCATCCTCCTCACGATTCTGGTGGTCGTGACACTTGCCAACTTCCAGATCCGCTACAGCATGGATCCCCTCGAGAAACTGCAGGAGGGCACCAAGCGCATCGCGCAACGGGATTTCAGCGGCCGTGTGGAGGTCGCGAGCCGTGATGAGTTCCAGGATCTGGCCGAGTCGTTCAACTCGATGGCGCACAGACTGGGGCGGCAATTCAATGCACTGACGACGATAAACGAGATCGACCGCCAGGTCCTCTCGGCGCTCGACACCGAGGAGATCATCGAGACGGTCGTCGCTCGCACGCGGGGAGTGATCGAGTGCGACGCCGTTGCCCTCTGTCTGGCGCAGGGAACCGGCGTGCGGTCGCATTGGGTGCTGTATGCGGCAGACCGCGACGGCAAGGGCAGCACCGTTCGCGGGCTGCAGCTCGCGCCCGACGAGATCGAGCAGCTCGAGCAGCAGCCCGAGTTCCTCTACTTCGATTCGAAGAAGCTGCCCGGCTACTTGCGTGAGGGTGCGCTCGCCGAGCTGGGACTGGGCTACTTCCTGGCGTTGCCGATCTTCCTCAAGCAGAAGCTGTCGGGCGTCATTGCGCTGGGGTACCGGGACCGGCCCGATCTCAGCGAGGAGGATCTGGTCCAGGCGCGGCAGCTGGCCGATCAGGTGGCGGTCGCCCTTTCCAACGCGCGGCTCATCGAGGAGCTGGACCAGTTCAACTGGGGGGCGCTGGCCGCTCTAGCGCAGACAGTGGACGCGAAGTCACCGTGGACAGCTGGGCACTCCCAACGTGTCACGCGGCTCTCGCTCCGCGTGGGCCGCAGAATGGAGCTGTCGGCGGAACAGATCGACGTGCTGCACCGGGGCGGATTGCTGCACGACATCGGGAAGATCGGCGTGCCGGCCACGATCCTCGACAAGCCGGGGTCTCTCACTGACGAGGAGATGCAGACGATGCGCGACCACGTGACGGTGGGCGCGCGCATTCTCACGCCCATTGCGGCGTATGCCGACATGATCCCCATCGTGCTGCGGCACCACGAGCGCATGGATGGCTCGGGGTATCCCGACGGGCTGACGGGGGAGGAGATCCCGTTCCTGGCGCGGCTGCTGGCCGTGCCGGACGTGTTCGACGCGTTGACCTCCGACCGCCCGTACCGCGACGCACTGCCGCGCGAGCGGGCGATCGAGTTCATAACGGAAGGCACGGGAAACCATTTCGATGCGCAGGTGGTCGATACGTTCCTGGCCGTCATGCGGGAGCCGGAGCCGAAGGTGCCTGAAGAATTGGCGGCGGTATTTCCGCAGGTTACGGCCTAGGCATGCAGTCCAATGACGCCGCCGAATGACCACCGCGCCCAATTGGGACAGAAGGCCGCGGAGCTGCTGGCGGAGATGCGGCAACAGGCCGGCGCGCCTCCCGCAAAGAGCGGCGGCGAGACCGGACAAGGGGGTACGAGAGTGAAAGTTCTCAGCGCGATACTCGGCATCGTGTTGCTGGTGGCGATCGTTGCGGTCGCCTTGCGTCTGATGCCGAAGGACAAGACGGTGCCAGCCGAGCTGCTCGGCACCTGGCAGACCGAGTACCCATCCCATGCCGAGCATCCCATGGAGTTTGCGACGGACACCCTCCGGTTCCACACCGAAGAGGGATGGATGGCCTACGGGATCGTGCAGGTGCAGAGCCGCGAGGAGGATGGCCGGATGTGGTACCGGTTCGACTACGATGCGGAAGGCGAGGAGTTCGAGCTGACCTTCTACTACTACGCCCCGCCCGATGAGCGCATCCAGTTCGAGAACCAGCCGCAGCTCGAGTGGCGCAAGGCCGAGGTGGAGGGTTCATGACGGCGATCGGTATGCTGCTGGCCCTGGCAGGGGGTGTGGAGGCCGCGGCGGCACCGATGCCGGCGTTGCAGGACACGGCCTGCATCGTCATGAACACCGAGAACCTGCCACTCGAGGAGCGTCAGAGCCCGCTCGACTCCCTCACGTTCCAAGTCGGTGGCTACCCGGTGAAGCTGTGCTACAGCCGCCCATCGGCCCGCGGCCGCCCGGTGTTTGGTGCGCTCGTGCCGTACCGCGTTATTTGGCGCACGGGGGCCAACGAGCCAACCATGCTTCACACGACGCAGGCGATCCGCATTGCGGGCATTGCGGTCCAGCCGGGCAGCTACTCGATCTACACGATTCCAGGTGAGAGCCGTTGGGAGGTAATCGTCAATCGGGCCACATCGCAGTGGGGCCATGAGTCGAACTACACGGAGGACGTCCAAGCGCAGGAAGTGGGTCGAGCCGTCGTTCCCAGCGATGGAGTGGAGCGCTACACCGAGCGGCTTACGTTCGAGGCCTCGCAGGCCGCCGCGGGAGCGACGATTCTTGCGTTGCGGTGGGAGAGGACGGCGGTAGCGGTTCCCATCACGGGAGGCTGATCGAGTCTACCGCGCGGCGGCCCGCTTCCCCGCCGCGAAGTACAGCACCACCAATCCCGCGCTCGCCGCGCTCACACCGAGCTTGAATGCGGCGGGCGCGTCGCTTGCCGACAGGAATCCCTCGATGATGCCCGCCAGGACGAGCAGCGTGGCGGCGGCGCCTACCAGCCGGATGGCGTCCTTGCCGTACACCACCAAGGCGTCGCGGCGCGCGAGATCGCCGGGCGCGATGACCGCACGGCCCACCAGCAGACCGGCCCCACCCGCCACGAAGATGGCCGTGAGCTCCAGCACGCCGTGTCCCGCGACGAAGGTCAGTATCCAGTCGGCCAGCTGGTAATTGGCGAACAGCCCGAGGACCGCGCCGAAGAACAGTCCGTTGAACAGCAGCACGAACACCGTGCCGATGCCGCCCGTGATGCCGAACGCGAAGGCGCCGAACGCGACCTGAACGTTGTTGGCAATGATGGCCGAAGCCACGAACGGGAGATACGGTGACGGTGTCTCGGCGTAGCCCCTACCGGCAGACTGCTCGTATGCGCCGCTCTCCGCCCGCGCCAGCATGACGTCGGGAAGGATGTCGCGCGCTACCTCGGGCCGCTCCCGCACGAGCGCGTAACCGATGATGCCGGGCAGCAGGAAGAGCAGGCTCGCGACGAGCACGTAGCTGCGGGCGCGCCACACCGTCGCCGGCAGGTCGTGGAGCACGAGGCGCCCGAAGGGCAGCCGCCGCACGCCGCGCACGCCGTAGAGCGCGTTGTGGCCCGCACCCACAATGCGCTCCAGGTACTCCAGCACGAGGCGGTCCACCCCGTACGTGCGGGCCCGGGCCAGGTCGGCCGCGACTTCGCGGTAGTGGGCGGCGAACTCCGTGACCTCCTCGCCGGTCAGCTTCTGGAGGCCGTCGCGCTCCGCCCGAATGGCACGCTGCCGGAAGCTCTCCCACTCCTGCTGCCTGGTGGCCACGAAACGCTCCGCAGTGCCGGACGCCGCCACTCCCCCCGGACTGCGGCGCGCAGCAGACTTTGCGCGCCGCTTGGCCAACTCGTCACCGTAGAGCCCCACCAGGAACGCCTCGGGTCGCGGGTCGCGATCGGGGAAGCGCTCACCGAGGCGTGTGGCCAGCTCCCCGGCGAACCGTGCTCGCACCTCGGTCCCGAGCTCATCGAGGCGTGTGACGAACTGCTCCAGCAGGCGGAACTCCTCGTCGCTGAGCGCTGGCGGGCCGGCATCCAGCGCGTCGGCCCTCGTAGCGGGCGGGGCCGAGAGCACGACGTCCTCCGGCTTGTCTCGCACGACGATGGTGCCGGCCACGAGATCGCCGAGGCGCTTGTGCTGGGGGTGGAAGAAGACGAACAGCAATCCGACGAGATAGGAGCCCGCGGGCTGGATGTCGACCAGGCGCACCAGGTTGCGGATCATCGCCGCGGGGAATGTGATGGGGTGCCCGGTGTCCATCACGACGCGAATCCCAATGCGTCGCTTCCCGGGTGTCCGCCCGCCCGCGAGGGCCTCGAACAGCGCGAAGTAGCCCCAGAACACGAAGAACCATGTCAGGACGAGCACGGCACTCGCCCAACCGGCCACCGACTCCGCCAGGCTCGTGGCGATCGTGTACACTACGGTCACGAGCGAGAGCATGAGCAGCAGGACGACGATGTCCCAGATCGCCGCGGCCATGCGCGACCCCAAACCGGCGAGCTCGAGTTGGAGCACGACGTGCTCGGGCGTCTCGACGGTGATCCGGCGCGAGAACTGGAGCTCTCGGGGTCGCGTGTCGGCCATTTGCACAGCATCTTACCGCTCGGGAGGGACGATGGCCACATACCAGCTGCGCCGCATGTCGATCGGCGAGATTCTCGACGGCGCCTTCGTGATCTACCGGGGCTACTTCGGGACTTTGGTGGCGATCGCCATCGTGTGCGAGGGCGTGCCGGCGATCATGAACACGTACGTCACGCTCGGCGGCGGTGCCATCGAGTACCCCGTACTGTGGCTGGCAGCGTTCGTGCTCTCGGGCTTGGGCGGCCTCATTGCGGCAGCGGCAACGGTATGGGTCATCTCGGAGGCGTACCTGGGTCGGGACGCCACGGTGAACGAAGCTTTGAGCTACGCACTCGGCAAGATGGTACCGCTGTTCGTCGCCGGAATGGCCAAATACCTGCTCGTTACGTTGGGGCTCTTCCTGTTCCTCTTCCCCGGGATCGTCATCGCGTGCGGATACGCGGTGGTAGCGCAGGTCGTGGTACTGGAGGATCTGCCCATGGCCACCGATGCTCTGCGCCGCTCCTGGACACTCACCAAAGGACACAAGCGCCGCGCGCTGGTGCTGGGCTTCGTGGTGTTCGCGATTATCTGGCTTCCGTTCATGATCGCCGGTGCCCTCACGCTGTTCATGCCGTTCCTCGAGCACGTCTTCACGGTCGGCGGCCAGTTGCTGCAACTGGTTGTCTACCCGCTCGTAGCCTGTGCCTTCACGCTGTTCTACTATGATCTCCGGGTGCGCAAGGAGGCGTTCGATCTGGAGCATCTGGGCCGACAGATCGGGCTCACGGTAGAGCCGACCGAGGCGTGAGCGCTCCGCTCCAGTCGCAGCCAGCCGATTCCCTGCGTGCGGTCTTGCGTCGCGTCTTCGCGTCGCACGAGTACGAGTGGGAGGAGGCGCGGGACCCGCTGGGGTTCCTGCGGGAGCTGCACGCTGCGCTGCTCGACTGGCTGCAGGCGTTTCAGGAGAGCCACCCCATAGCGTACCTGGTCTTCCTCTCGATCGTTTCGGCGCTGTTGCTCGGCATCCTCGCACACTTCGCGTACCTAGTGTGGCGTTCGCTCAAACCGCGTGCGATCAGCGAACCGGATGTGGCGCGAGCCGTGAGCAAGTCGCGGGATGCGGCGTGGCATCAGAACGAGGCGCAGCGGCTCATGAGTGAGGGGCACTATGCGGAAGCGCTGGCACACCGGTTCACGGCGCTGCTTCTCGAGCTCGATGCGCGCAAGGCCCTGGTGTTCCACCCCTCGAAGACGCCGGCCGAGTACGTGGGTGAGGTACAGTTGGACTCGGATGGCCGTTCCACGCTTACCGGCCTGGTGGGCACGCTGTACCGCCACCTGTTCGGAGGTGCTCCCTGCACTCTGGACGAGGTGCAGACCTTCGACAGGCGAGCTGCGGAGCTCGTGACACACGGTGCGTCGGGTTAGCACGACGGTCCTGCTCATGGCGGTCTTCACGGCCGCGCTAATCGTGGCTGCGGTCGCCGGCTTGCGCACCGCGCCGAGCGAAGCGCTGTACGATGCGCGGCGCTCGACTTTCCTGACCGGACCCGAAGGTGCCAAGGGGCTCGCCCAGGCGCTCGAGGCGGTGGGAGTTCCGGTCGAGCGGCGGCAGCGCCCACTCTACGGCGTGGCGGCGGAC
>JBDHJR010000042.1:0-10637 GCA_039586815.1 Gemmatimonadota bacterium
GCCGGCGGACTGACCTTCCTGAGGCGCATGCCGACCAGGGTCCCCATCCCGACGCGCACGCCCGAGAACCAGGCCTCGATCCAGAGCCGTACCGGAACGAAGGAGAACAACACCCCGACGGCAACAACGCCCAGGAGAACAAGCACTGGAAAGAGCCAGGTGAGTTGGGTCACGCCATTCATTAAGCGTTCCTTTCCTGCTCAGTCGTTGTGCCGCACCCCGCGTCTCCGTACCGATGTTCGGCCGCCGCCTCAACACCGCCATGCTCCTTCTCGACGCATGGCTGTGGTCAATTGGCTGCCCCGCAGCGAGGAAGACGTCTGCCATCAATTGGCTGCCCCGCAGCGAGGAAGACGTCTGCCATCACTGCCCCGAAAAGCAAGCATGCCACCACACTCTGTCAAGCTTCACGACCGCTCCTCGAGCGATTGGTCCTGGTGGGACATGGCAAGCCTCCAGTGGAGCCAGCGTTCTATGAGATTTCATCGTGCGTCCGCGTGGCGCCAGGATGGCCCCCGCTCCGAGAGGTCAGCTGTTCGAGCTTCGCCCGCGGCTCTTGGCCTGCCGCATCGGCCCTCCGCACAGGTGGTGAAACGGAGCTACTGACCCCGCTGGCCCCGGCAGCGGCACACCAGTTAACGTTTGGCATGCCCCACGCTAGATCGGCCGCGTCATTCGCCCTTCACTCCGCGTGTCTCACCGCGCTGTTCAGCCTTGCGGCCACCACCGCCGCGCTCGCCCAGACCGGCCGCGTCTACGGAACCGTGACCAACCAGGTGACGGGCGAGCCGATCATCGGAGCGTGGGTGATCGTCGATACCACACGACTCGCCGAGATGACCGATCGTCATGGACGCTACGAGATCCTCGACGTGCCGGCCGGGGTCTACGACATCCGAGGAGGAGGACCGCCGCATGGGCGCGGTGCATCCGACCGCCATTGACTTCGAGCTGCGCCCGCTGCCCACGGACACACGGGACCGTGCGGCCCCAGCGCCTACAACCGCTATCCAGCCGGGTTTCGGCATGGGCTTCTCACTCGGCACCGCGGGGTTCGGGGGGGACGCACACCGTGGTATTGGCAGCGGAATCAGCGTCGACGCGTCCGTCCGCTACGGCACCGCGTTCGGGCTCTTTCTGCACGTGGGAGCACAGTTCGGCGGCAATCCGGTCGATTCAGTTGACTTGCTACTCAAGCATTTCAGCGTGTACGTCGAGCCACGATTCGTCCTGCTCAGCGACTCATCGCGCTGGGCTCCGTTTGTGGGGGGGCGGTTTGCGGTGAACAGGGAGCAAGTCGAAGACCCGAGGGCTCGCTTCGCGGCTTCAGGCTACTCACTCAGTGCTGTCGGCGGGGTGACCTACAGGCTGGGCCCGCAGGTGGCCATCGAGGGCGGCCTGGAAATGGGCGCAACAACAATCGGGGATTACGTGCTCCAAGGTGATGCGTATTCGTACAACTGCGTGACCGGACTCGAACCCGGGACGTCACTTTCGGAGAGCGTCATGACGTGCGGAGACCCACCCGACGCCCTCGCGGTGGTTACCTGCTACGCTCCGTTCCATACCAGCGGCAGCGCGATCCTGTCAGGCTCCTGCGACACACCGGAGGTTCCCCAGCCCGGCACGGGGCGGTCGGGCTTGCGGTACAGGATCTGGTTCGGGTTTCAGCTGTCGTTCGGGCACTTCTAGGTCAAGCCGGCTTCAACGCGGTCATCATGACCGCCTTGACGCCATAAGCCTCTGCCGAGTTCTGCGTCGATTGCTTGCGGAACCGGAACCGCGGCACCACGGCCGACCGCACCCGGGTGAAGCCACTCTCCTCCAGCAACTTGAACATCTCTCCTTCCAGGAGAGCACCGCCAATTCAGCTGGCCCAGAGCTTGGGGTCGTTGACGATCTCCTGGGAGAGCTTCTTGCCGCTCACGATGTCCGTGATCGAGATCCGCATTCCACGTCCGGGTTGTCGGCGACCTCCTGGTACATGCGCACGATCTCGTCCTTGAGTACGCCTTCCAGGGACTCCTGTGCGGCAGCCGCGTCACTCATGGTGTTGCTCCGTCGGGAGGATGCCGCAAACGATACTCTCGGCCCGTACGGGGCGCCAGCCGACGCCCGCAATGCTCTGCGCTGGCGCCGTGCTCGCGGGAGCGGCACCTTTCTCTCAGCATCGTTCACACTCGCACTCCCGCACCGGTGGCGGCATGACCGCACCAGAGGAACTCGACGCGTTCCTGTTCGACCTTGACGGCGTACTCACCGCGACGGCTCACATCCACGCGCGCTGTTGGAAGCGCATGTTCGACGACTACCTGCGGCAGCGCGCAGAACGGAGCGGCGGCACCTTCGAGCCGTTCGACAGGGAGCGGGACTACCTGCCCTACGTTGACGGCAAGCCCCGCTACGACGGAGTGCGGAGCTTCCTCACCTCACGCGGCATCGAACTGCCGTGGGGCGACCCTGCGGACCCGCCGCTAACGGAGACCGTGTGCGGACTGGGCAACCGCAAGAACGAGCTGTTCAACGAGGTCATCCGAGAGGATCCTCCCGAAGTCTTCGGGCGGGCGCTGGATTACGTGCGTCACCTGCGCGAGCGTGGCGTCAAGACCGCCGTCGTTACTGCAAGCAAGAACGCGACCACTGTGCTGCGTGCCGCGGGGATTGCGGGGCTGTTCGACGTGCAGATGGACGGCGTCGTGGCCGCGGAACTGAAACTCGCCGGCAAGCCCGCGCCCGACACCTTCCTCGAGGCGGCCCGACGCCTGGGCGTCGAACCGGGCCGTGCTGCAGTAGTGGAGGACGCGATCTCAGGCGTGCGCGCGGGCCGGGCAGGCAAGTTCGCACTCGTGATCGGGGTGGACCGCACGGGTAACGCGGAGGCGCTCCGGGAGAACGGCGCCGACATCGTCGTGCCGGACGTGGGTGACCTGCTCGGCTGACCCACGCGGTTGCGTCCACGGCGACATCCACTCTAATCTCTAACAACCTCCCACTCAGACCGCCCACGAGGACGCATGGCTGAGAACTCGTCCGTCACCACGACGCTTCCCGACGAACCCATCGATCGGCTCGTTGCGCCGCTCACGCGCTTCCTACACGTGGAGGCGGCCGGCGGCATCGTGCTGCTGGCATGTGCCGTGCTGGCCCTGGTGCTCGCCAACTCACCCCTGGGGGAAGCCTACCTCGCCTTCTGGAGCACGGAGGTGGGATTCACGGTGGGCGGCTTCGAGATGGTCCACTCGCTGAAGCACTGGATCAACGACGGGTTGATGGCGGTGTTCTTCTTCGTGATTGGCCTGGAGGTGAAGCGGGAACTGGTGCTGGGCGAGCTGCGCGACCCCAGGCGCGCGATACTGCCAATTGCGGCCGCCCTCGGTGGAATGATCGTCCCGGCGGCGATCTACCTGGCGCTCCAAGGCGGCGAGCCCGGCCAGCGCGGCTGGGGCATCCCCATGGCCACCGACATCGCGTTCGTGGTGGGCGCAATGGCGATCCTGGGTCGCCGCGTGCCGTCGATACTGCGGGTCTTCCTGCTGTCGCTCGCCATCGTGGACGACATCGGGGCCATACTGGTCATCGCGATCGGCTACACGGAGGACCTGAACTTCACCATGTTGCTGCTCGGGCTCGCGGGCATCGTAGCGATCTGGGCAATAACCCGTCTGGGTGTGCGCAGCTACCTGGTGCTCGGAGCTATGGGCATCCTGGTGTGGTTCGGTTTCCACGAGTCCGGCGTGCACGCCACGATAGCCGGCGTCATCCTGGGCCTCATGATCCCGGCGCACTCGTACGTGAGCGCCGGTCGGATGGGCATGCTGATCGATCGGGCGAGTGACGTGCTGCACGGCGGCGCCTGGGACTCGGAGACGCATCGCGCCGTCAGGGTGCGCCGCTTCCAGCGCGCGGCGCGCGAGTTCATCTCGCCGCTCGAGTACCTGGAGGACCTGCTGCACCCCTGGGTGAGCTTTGCGATCATGCCGGTGTTCGCACTCGCCAACGCGGGGGTGCAGTTGGAGCTGGCAGACCTGACCCATCCGGTCGCCACCGCCGTCACGGCAGGCCTGTTCATCGGTAAGCCGCTCGGCATCGCGCTGTTCAGCTGGCTCGCTGTGAAGCTGATCCTGAAGACGCTCCCCGAAGGGCTCACCTGGAGCATCATCACCGGCGGAGGATTCCTGGCAGGCATCGGGTTCACTATGGCACTGTTCATCGACGAGCTGGCGCTGACGGGCGAGCTGCGCGAAGCGGCGAAGGTCGGAGTGATCGGCGGCTCGGTGCTGGCTGCGGTAGTCGGAATGACGTTGCTGCTCCTCGTGCTTCCGAAGGGCAAGGCCGAGGAATGACGAGCACTGCACCCACAAGCCGGGGCCGCTTCGCGCGGTACGTCCACCTCGCGCACAACCCGGTCAGCTTCACCGGCCTATTCCTGATCAATACGGCCGCGGTCCTGTGGCTCTTCGTGCTGCCCGTCTACATGCGCGAGGGCGCGAACCCCTACCTCAGCCTGTTCTTCCTGGTCGCCCTTCCCATGTCGTTCGGCGGCGGCCTGGTGCTGATCCCGCTCGGCATGTGGCTGCGCTACCGGAGGGAGAATCGTCGCGGCACCTACACGGGCGAGTTCCGTGTGGCCGACTGGGGCAACCGCGAGCTAAGGAACATCACGATCTTCGTGGCGGGAGTGACCGGTTTCAACGTGCTGGTGGGCGGGTACTTCAGCCACGGGGCAGTCGAGTACATGGATTCGGCCGACTTCTGTGGCCAGGTGTGCCACAGCATGGACCCCGAGTTCACCGCCTACAAGGATTCCCCGCATCGCAACGTGGACTGCGTGGAGTGCCACATCGGCTCGGGCGGCCAGGCGTACGTGGCCGCCAAGCTGAACGGGGTGCGGCAGATGGTGCTGGAGCTGACCAACCGCCACAACCGACCCATCCCCACTCCCGTGCACCAGTTGCGCCCCGCTCGCGAGATCTGCGAGGTGTGCCATTGGCCGCAGCGCTTCAGCGGCTGGCGCCTGCACGTGATGGACAAGTTCGCGCTCGACGAGCAGAACACCCACACGGTGACCATGCTCGCGCTCCGCGTAGGCGGCGGCACGATGACCGGAGGGATCCACAGCTTCCACATGGACCCCGGCGTGGTGGTCGAGTACCTGGCCGACGCCGCGCGCCAGAACATCCCGTGGGTGCGCTACACCAGCGCCTCGGGGGAGACGACGGAGTTCACAAGGGCCGGCTGGGACTCGACGCAGGCCGACACGCTGGAGCGCCGCACGATGGACTGCCTCGACTGCCATACCCGACCGTCGCACAACTTCCAGGTGCCGAGCCGGGCGCTCGATGCGGCGCTGGCCGAGGGGCTGGTGGATTCCACGCTGCCCTGGATGAAGCTGCAGGCGCTGGAGATCCTGCGCGCCGAGTATGCCAGCGCGGCAGAGGCCGAGGAACGCATCCCCGAGGCGCTGGCCGAGTTCTACCGTAGCGAGTATCCCACACTGTACGAGGAGCGTGCGGTGGACGTGGAGCGCTCGGGCCAGGCGATCCTGGCGCTGTTCCAGCGCAATGTCTTCCCAGAGATGGGCATCGGCTGGCGCACCTACCCCGACAACTCGGGTCACACCGACTTCCCCGGCTGCTTCCGCTGCCACGACGGTGGGCACCGCGCCGCGGACGGCACTGCGATCGTCGCCGACTGCCGCGCCTGCCACCAGATGCTGGCCGCGGGAGAGTCGGTACCGGAACTGCTGACCCGACTCGGCATCCAGCCGTACCAGTAGTCCGGTGCCAAAGCTAGCCGGCGGTCTGCGCCGCTAGAACGAGTACCCGATGGAGAGAGTGGTACCGAAGTCGTTGTTGCTCACGCCCTCCGCTGTGCCCGGCCGGCTGTCGAACTTGTCGAAGAATGTCAGGCCCAGGTGGAAGTCACTGAACAGCTCGTATTTCCCGCGCACCTCGAAGTCGAACCGGAAGCGGCCGAGGTCGGTAACGCTGCCGAAGAGGGACAGCTTGGACGTAACGTCGGTCTTGGGGTTGTGGAATCTGAAGAGAGAAAACTCCGACCCCAAGGTGAGCTCCATCGAGAAGTTCCACGGTCCGCCGTCGAACGCCTCGGAACTCGCCTGCACGCCCCCAAGAACGAGTAGCACCACGCGGTTCGACTGAACCGCCGCACGCCATGCCCCAGTGCCGACCGTGAACCGCCCGTCGAGATCCAGCTGCTGGTTCTGCTCCGCCTTGGCGTTCCCCCCCACCGCCCATTTCCGAGCGAGGAACCGCTGTACCGTGAAGTTGAGCGAGTTGCGGCTCGTTGACTCGGCTCCCTCCTGCCTCTGGAAGTAGGTATCACCCCTCAGGCTCCCGGCCCATTTGCGGCCACGGTATCTGACCTCGGCGGCCGTCGTGACCTGGGCGTTCTTGTTGGCCTTGGCGTAGGAGAATCCCAGGTCCACGAACCCGCTGAGCCGGCTCCAGAAGGTCGCTTTGATGCGGGTGATCGCCACGACCTCGAGCAGCTCGAGCGTGTCGGGCACTACCAGGGACACCACCACCTTGCCGTCCTCGGCAGGCGGGTCGAGAGTTCCGTAAAACTTGAGGCCCGAAGCCAGCTCCACCTCGAAGTAGTTTCGGCTGACAACCCGGGCGATCTTGTCCCACTCGACGTAGATCGTGCCCATGTCGTCAGTGGAGTACCGCAGCAGCCCGCGGTCGAGCTCCTTGACCTCGCCCGTGATGGCATCGCCGTTCAGCAACGCGATGACGTCCGTCTTCTGAGCATGAAGAGGCAAGGCCAGCGCCGCCGCGAGCGCGCACACCAAGAGGCCCGGGCGAGTCCAGGATCCGGCATGGGCCGGCGGCGGATGGCGTGGCGTTCTCGGAGTCACGGCTGTCTCAGACAGCAGGGAAAATAGGGCGCGGCGCCCAATATGGTACACCCGGCTCCACAGTGCGCCGGGCCTCGCGCCAGGGGCCGAGTCGCGTCACCGGGAACCTGCGGCTATACTTTCGGGTTCAACGGCAAACCACTACGCGCAAAGAGGCTTGACATGAGGAGAGCGACACGCATTGCCGCGGCGGGCCTGGCACTCGCCGTGGTTGGCTGCGGCGGGATGACCATCTCGACGGATTACAACCCGACCGCCGTGCCGACCATGCAGGGCTGGCAGACCTACACCTGGATCTCGGGCGAGGGAGAGCGGCAGGATCCCGAGCTCAACAACCCGATCCTGATCGCCCGCATCGAGGGCGCGGTGGACGCGGCGCTAGCAGCCAAGGGCTTCCAGAAGCTCGCCACCGGCGGCGACTTCCTGGTCGGATGGCACGCCGACGTCGATCAGCGAACCGATTACCAGACGGTCAACAGCTACTACGGCGGCTACGGCTGGGGCGGCTGGTACGGCGGCGGCATGGGCATGGGCACCTCGCGCACCACGGAGTACAACTGGGAGGAAGGCACCCTGGTCATCCTGGTCGCCGACCCCAAGTCCGAGGAGTTGGTGTGGCACGGCTCGGCCACGGCCGAGGTCGGGAAAGAGGGTTCGCCCGAGGAGCGGCAGGAGAGGGTCAACCAGGCTGTCCAGAAGATCTTCGCCAATTTCCCGCCGCAGCAGTAGGAACGCATCGCAGAGTGAGAGAAACGGCCGCGCCTCCCAGCTCGGGGGGGCGCGGCACGCGTGTTTGCGCGGCTTGCGCTGGCGTCGCAACACGCCGTAGCGCAGCGGGCTGACGATCGCACAGTGAGGAATCCTTGATGACAGCTACGCGACTCGCCGCGGCGTGCCTGGTGCTCAGCGCCTGCGCCCGATCACCAGCGCCGGTTCCGCCCGTCACGCCGGAGCCGACCGCAACGCACCACACCGGCAAGTTCGTGTGGTACGATTTGCTCGCGCACGACGTGGCAGGAGCGAAGCGCTTCTACGGCGAGCTGTTCGGGTGGCAGTTCACCACCGACGCCGAGGGCGACGGCTCCTACACGGTGGTCCGGCGTGAAGGCCGTGCCATCGCCGGCATCGCGCAGGTCGAGCGACCCGAACTATCGCAGTGGCTCAGCTGGCTCTCCGTCGAAGATGTAGACGGAGCCGTAGAGTACGTGCGTGGGCACGGCGGCGAAGTGCACCGCGCCGCCCGCGACCTGCCCGAGCGGGGCCGCTACGCCATCGTGAGCGACCCGCAGGGAGCTCCCTTAGTCCTGGTGCGGTCGGCCACCGGAGACCCGGTCGATGCCGATCCGGCATTCAACGGCTGGCTCTGGACCGAGTTGTGGACCCGCGACACCGAGGCTGCCATGGCCTTCTACGAGCAACTGGTCGGCTACAGGCACGAGGCGGTGGATGCCGGGCTGGATACCGAGTACCACGTGATGTGGACCGGTGACCGCCCGCGTGCCGGCGTGGGCCGGCTCCGCCTGGAGGGAGTGCAGCCCAACTGGCTCCCCTACATCCGGGTGGCAGATCCTGCGGCGATCGTGGCGCGGGTGGAGGCGCTAGGCGGGCGGGTGGTCCTGGCGCCGAGCGACGACGCGCGCGGCAGCAGCCTGGCGGTGGTGCTGGATCCCTCTGGCGCCGCCGTGGCGCTGCAGCGCTGGCCGGTCGGAGAGGAGGGGCAACGATGAGCCCCGCAAGGATCAAGCTCCTGCTCGCGGCGGCCCTGCTGGGCCTCGGCGCCGCCGGATGCGGCGGTGGCGGCAACGTGTACGTGGGCGTGGGCGTCGTCGGCCCATACGGCGGCTATCCGTATCCGGTCGCCAGGCACCCGGGGGTGTACGGCCGACCTGGGTACTGGGACGAGGACATGGAGGAGGACGCCTCACTCGACGGCGCTCAGCGGCCACGTATCGAACGCCGCGCCGCGGCACCCCCCAACACAGTGACGCCGCCGCCCGCCGCAGCAGACTCCACCCACCGGGAGTAGCACGCCCCGCGTGACGAGCGCCGCCCGGCCCCGGCCGGTATCCATATACCCGATACTCTCGGTCAACTTCGTGGGGACGCTGGGGTTCAGCATCGTGCTGCCCTTCCTCGTCTTCCTGGTCACGCGGTTCGGCGGCAACGCGCTGATCTACGGCGTCATGGGCGCCACGTACTCGTTCTTCCAGCTCATCGGCGCTCCCATCCTGGGCCGCTGGTCCGATCGGTACGGGCGTCGGCGGATCCTGCTGTTGAGCCAGCTCGGCACGCTCGCGTCCTGGACGATCTTCCTGGGAGCGCTCTTCCTGCCTGTCACTACCCTGGCACGCGTGGACTCCCCGGCCCTGGGGGCCTTCGCCGTGACGCTGCCACTGGTCGTGCTGTTCCTGGCGAGGGCGCTGGACGGCATCACGGGAGGCAACGTCTCCGTGGCCAACGCGTACCTGGCGGACGTCACCGAGGAACGCGACCGCGCGGCCGCCTTCGGCAAGATGGCAGTCTCGGGCAACCTGGGATTCATCGCGGGACCCGCGCTGGCCGGATTGCTGGGCGCGACCGCGTGGGGCGAAACGCTGCCCGTGGCGGCTGCGGCCCTGATCTCGCTCGTCGCTGCACTGCTGATAGTCCTGCTGCTGCCGGAATCCAACGCGTGCAGGCTCAGCGCAAGCCCAGAGCACGGCAGTGTACGCAAGATCATGGGGCAGGAGCAGCGGGACTGCTACGAGCTCGAGGCGGCGCGCAAGCTCTCCATCCGCCAGATCCTGGCACAGCCCTCCATCCCGGGGCTGATGGTGATCTACTTCCTGATCTACCTCGCCTTCAACTTCTTCTACATTGCGTTCCCGGTGCACGCAGCGACCCGGCTGCAGTGGACGCTCACCGACACCGGCATCTTCTTCGCAGTCATGGGACTCCTGATGGTATTGGTGCAGGGGCCGGTCCTGGCCCGGGCGTCGCGGCGGTGGTCGGACCGGGCCCTGGTGGTGGCGGGGAGCCTGTTGCTGGGAGCGAGCTTCCTGTTCTTCACGGCGGAGAGCAAGGCGGCCATATACGCCGGAACGGCGCTGCTGGCATTGGGCAACGGGCTCATGTGGCCCAGCCTGCTCGCGATCATATCGAAGGTGACCGGACCGGATGAGCAGGGCGCGGTCCAGGGATTTGCGGGAAGCGCCGCCGCGGTGGCGAGCATCCTGGGGCTCATAGTCGGCGGGCTGCTGTACGGCGTGCTCGAGGGCCGGGTGTTCATCCTCTCGGCCGCGATCACGCTCACCGTCTTCGTGGCGGCTGCGGCCCTGGTGCCGGCACCGCGCGCAACAGCGAAGGCGGCTCAGACGTAGTCACTGGCGGGGGACGCGGCACTGGCGCCAGCGTGCACCCCATGGAAACTTTCGTTGCGTCCGGCCGTAGGGTGGGCCGACACACCAACACGATACTCGGGAGGATACCGGATGCGAGCCCTGCGGACACCCGCTGCGCTCCTGATTCTCGCCGCCCTGGCGGCGACGCCTGCAGCAGCCCAGGAGATGATGTCGCTCGGCCTCAAGGGCGGCATCAACCGAGCCACCGTCAGCGCGGCCACGTCGGGGTCTCCGCCAACGTGGCGCTCAGCCCCATGTGGCAGGTGCAGATGGACGTGCTCTACGTCGGCAAGGGCTTTGAGCCGAGCGACGACACCGCCTCTGATCTGGACATCAACTACGTGGAGTTTCCGCTGCTGCTAGTGGCCATGTTGCCT
>JBDHJR010000068.1:0-2303 GCA_039586815.1 Gemmatimonadota bacterium
AGGAATGTCAGCCGCGTGAGGCGCCGCTGTGCCGGGTGGGCTCCGAAGTGGAGCTGGCCGATGCCGCGTACGGCAATCGGCGGATTCGCCTGGTCCAGCTCGCGCAGGAACTCCACGAGTCGCGCGTCACCGGGCGTCACTTCGAACGGGAGATTGGCCACCGCCGTGGGCTGCCCGAAGGTGTCCGTCACCACCAGGGGAATGCCGCTGGCGGTTATCTCGGAGACCAGGTCGAACAGGGTCTCGGTGTCCGCGCCCGGGGTGGGGTCCGCGAGGGCCGCGGTGATGCGAGCGTAAATGCGGGATGCGTCCCGGGCCTCCACCCGCAGGTGGTTTACCACCGCCCAGGCCTGCCACAGGGACACCCCCACGAACACCGTCACCAACGCGAGGACGACCTCGGGGCCGGCGCGGCGAATCCGTGTCGCGAGTTTACGTGGTTTCACGGGGAGTCAGGCGATCGGTGCCGAGGTACGGCACCAGCGCCGTCGGGATGCGCACACTCCCATCCTCTTCCTGGTTGTTTTCCAGCAACGCGATGATGGTGCGTGGCAGTGCCACACCGGACGCGTTGAGAGTGTGCACGAACTCCGGCTTCGCGTCGGGCCGGGGTTTGTACCTGATGCTTGCGCGGCGTGCTTGAAAGTCGGTGAACGTCGAAGCGCTGGATGCCTCGAGCCACGTCTCGACGCCCGCGGCCCACACCTCGAGGTCGTACGTCTTCGCGCTCGCGAATCCCACGTCGCCGGCCGCGAGCAGCACCACGCGATAGGGGATCTCCAGCCGCTGCAGCACGGTCTCCGCGTGTCCCAGCAGCCTCTCGTGCTCGGACGGCGAGTCCTCAGGCTCGCAGAACCGCACCAGCTCCACCTTGTCGAACTGATGCACGCGGATGAGCCCGCGCGTGTCCTTGCCGGCGGCGCCGGCCTCGCGGCGGAAGCACGGCGTGTACGCCACGTACCCGCGCGGCAGTCCGTCTGCCTTGAGGATCTCGCCGGCGTGCAGGTTGGTCACCGGCACTTCGGCCGTGGGAATCAGGTAGAGCCCGTCCTTGGTGACGTACATGTTGTCTTCCAGGTCCGGGAGCTGTCCCGTTCCCCGGGCGGCGTCACGGTTCACCAGGTAGGGCGGTCCCACCTCCAGATAGTCGTGCTCGTTCGTGTGGAGATCGATCATGAAGTTCACGAGCGCGCGACCCAGCTTCGCGCCGACGCCCGTGAACAGAGGGAAGCCGCTGCCCGAGATCTTGGCTCCACGCGGCAAGTCGAGCAGCCCCAAGGCCTCGCCCAGCTCCCAGTGCGGCCTGGGCTCGAAGTCCAACACCGGAATCTCGCCCCAGGTGCGCACCACAGCGTTGGCCGACGCGTCTCCATCGGGCAGCTCGGGAAGTGGCACGTTGGGGAGCAGCAGCATCTGCTCCTCAAGCGCCGCATCCACACTGCGGACCTGCTGATCGAGTTGCTTGACCGTGTCGCTCAAGCCCTTGAGCTGGGCGATGAGATCTGTCGCGTCGGCCTTGTCGCGCTTGAGTCGCGCCACTTCCTCCGAGGCGCGGTTGCGCTCGGCCTTCAGCTTCTCAGCGCGCTTTAGTAGTGCGCGGCGCTCCTGGTCGAACCGCAGCACCTCGTCGATAATTCCGCCCACGTCCCCGCCCCGGCGCGCGAGTGCCCCCCGAACGGAGTCGGGCGACTCACGAATCAGGCGCAGGTCGATCACGGGATCAGTTCAGGGGGAGGCCGGGCTCGAGGTCGCGGTATCCGCAGTTGAGATTCAGCAGCGTCTTGAACTCGACGGTGCGTGCCTGCGAGTCGATCGCGAGCACCTCGAACTTCCCGTAGCGCGGCAGCTCGGCTGCTACCTGGCAGCGGGTCTGTGTGAAGCGGGATCGGGCGACAAACACGTCGCCCACGGCGATGGGCACCACACTGTCGACTATGTATCCCTCCTCCGGTGCGGTGAGCACGTCGTCGAAGGGCACCGTTTGGGGGACGATCCCCGCGTCCGTCGGGAGTCCCACCATCGTGGAAGTGAGCAGCACCGCCGCTACGCCACTCGCATCGAGTTCGACACTGAAGTCGAACGGGAGGCCCAGGTCGAGCCGCACCAGGCTGCCGCTGACGAGATCGATGGCGCTCAACTCCCACACCGCCGTTCCGCTGAGGGCGGCGACCGTGGTCGTGTCGACCACATTGGGGATCGCCGGATCCGGCAGCGTGATGTCGTCACCGCAGCCCGCGGCTGCCGCGATCGCCATGGCGGCTGCACAGCCCAACCAAATACGCGACAACGATATACGAGTCATG
>JBDHJR010000006.1:0-109749 GCA_039586815.1 Gemmatimonadota bacterium
CGTCCGGCGGCGGAGCTGGTCCGTGACCCAACGTGACGTAGCCGAGCGCGAGGCCCGCGTACGCCATCGGATCGCCCGGATTCTTGTCGACGGCCTCGTGGAAGTACTCGACGGCCTTTTCGAAGTCTTCCGGAGTGGACTTGTTCAGGTGATGCATGCCTCTCAGGTAGGCCTCGTATGACTCGGGGGTGACTTGCGGTGCTTGGCTGAGACGGGCCTGCATCTCCGGATCGAGGTTTACCCGAATCTCGTCCGCCACGTCGCGGGTGAGATCGCGGTAGAGCACCACCACGTTGTCCAGCTTGCCCCCGTAGAGCTGGCGCCACATATCCTCTTCCGTATCGGGATCGATCATCCGCACGTTGATTTCCAGGCTATCCCCGTCCCGAAACACGGAGCCCTCGATCACCGCATCCACTTTGAGCTCGTTGGCTATGTCTGGTATCGACTTGTCCGTGTTCCCGTACTGTGCCATCGAGGTCCGAGCGATGACCGATATCCCCAGGCGCGCCAACTCGGATATCAGCGCCTCATGCACTCCAGCCACGAGATAATCCTGTTCGGAATCGCCCGCGAGATTGGTGAGTGGCAGGACGGCCAGTCGCTCCACGCTCGGCCCGCCAGTAAGGGTCGAGGCAAACCAACCTGCCGCTCCGATGACCAGCGCTGCGGCCGCCCCAACCAGCGCGCCTCGAATTGTCGGCTTCCTGCGAGTGCTGCGGGGTAGCGTCGCTGTGGTGTCGGTCAACGCCCAGGAGAAGTCCTTCGCGGTACCAAATCGATCGGCTGGCACCTTGGCCAGCGCCCTGTCTACAGCCGCCTCGATGTGCGCCGGAACGGTATCGCGAATCGTCCTGAGCTTCACAGGTCTCTCACCCACGACCTTTGCGATCACGGCTTGCACGTTGGACCCGAGAAACGGCGGATCGCCTGCCAACATCTCGTACAGCACACTCCCAAGCGCATAGATGTCGCTTCGAGCGTCGACGTCGCGGCCCCCGGTCGCCTGTTCGGGGCTCATATAGGACGGAGTGCCTAACGAGAGGCCCGTCGCGGTGATGCGCTCGCCGGCAGCGCGGCTCACCGCGATGGCGATACCGAAATCCGCCAGTAGCGGAGTTCCCTCTTGCAGCAGGATGTTCTCAGGCTTGATATCGCGGTGGATCACGTCTCGCCTGTGAGCGTAATCGAGTGCCTCAGCCACAGCACGCGCGATCGCCACAGACTCATCGATCTCGAGTTGACCCTCACGAGTCAGCTTGTCCCGGAGTGTTTCACCCTCGACGACGGGCATGACGTAGTACAGCAACCCATCGGCCTCACCGGAATCGTACAGCTGCACGATGTGCGGGTGGTGCAGGTTGGCGGTAACCCGAATCTCGTTCAGGAACCGCTCAGTTCCTATCGCCGCTGCCAGCTCAGGGTGCACCACCTTCAACGCGACATTGCGGTCGTGCTTGAGGTCGCGGGCGAGGTATACCGCCGCCATCCCACCAGCACCAAGTTGCCGCTCGATGGCATAGCGGTCGCTGAGAGAGGTCGTAAGTCGATCTAAGACGTCGCTCATCGGGGTGACTCCGGGGGTCCGAGTCCACAATCATACCGGCGGAATGCTGTCTGAGGCGCGCGGGCGCTGCTGCTCGGGGACGTCTGGCACGCGCCGAATCCCGAGGATCGAGATGCGCTAGAATAGGACCCAGCGCTGGGATGCGCCAGGCGGACACAGCGAAGGGCGGTCCCTGTGCTGCAAACGCCTGAGACGCTACTTTTTCTATCCCGCGGCCGTGGCGGAACTGGTAGACGCGCCAGCCTTAGGAGCTGGTAGGGCAACCTGTGGGGGTTCGAGTCCCTCCGGCCGCACTGCAGCAGCGCAGCCTCACTCCTGGGGGGGCTGCTCCTCCGCCGCGCGCTTCGCCTCCTCCTCCGCCCGCCAGACGTGCCGGTCCCGCCAGCGCTTGCGCGGCTCCAGCTTGGCCAGCCGGTAGAGGTTCTTGCCGAAGCGCACGACCAGCACGGTGAACATCGCCAGCGCCATCAGCGCCACCACCGCGTTGGCGCCGAATCGCACCTCGTTCCCCATGCCCGGCAGCAGGGTGGAGGAGAGCCACAGCACCGTGTTGACCAGTATCAGGAGGATACGCGCCTCGGTCGGTCCGATCTTGGCGTAGGCGATCTTGAAGACGCCGAACACGGCCGACTCGAGGTACACGTTGATGGACAGCACCAGGTACACGAGGACGAGTACCAGCGCGATGTCGAGCCGCACGTAGGGAGACAGCCCCAACCCGATGCCGATGACCCCGGTGGTGAACGCGTCGACCACGTGGTCGATGTAGTAGCCGTACTTGGGCCGCTCGGCCTTGCGCACCCGCGCCAGCGTCCCGTCGAGGCTGTCGCCAAACCAGTTGACCACCAGCATGAGGCTGGCGAACCAGAGCCAGTCGGGGTCGCGGCCGGACAGCGCATACCCGACGCCCACTCCGACGGCGCCGACCACCCCCAGCCCGGTGAAGTGGTTGGGGTTGAGCCAGCCCGGCACCTTGCCGGCCATCCAGCGGAGCACACGCCGCTCCGGCTCTGCCAGCAGGAAGGTCATCTCGCGCTTCGCCTTTGCGGTATCCGCCTCGGCCATGTTGCCATCCCCGGGGAGCGTAGATCTTCTCAAGATGGGCCGTCGGGCCGCCGAGCCGCCAGCGGCAGCCCTGCGGGGAGGCCGCCGCTCGATTAGATTCTGCCCCTCGTAGCTCCCAGCCTCCCCCGAGTAGATTGCAGGTGATGAGCGTAAGCGTGAACGACATCCAGATCACCAGGGTCAAGGAAGAGCCCGGCGAGACCTCCCTCCGGGTGGAGGTCCCAGTGGAGCGGGTGCAGGCCGCCGAGCGCAAGGCCGTGACCTACTGGGCCAAGCGCGTCCGCCTGCCCGGGTTCCGCAAGGGCAAGGCGCCGCTCGACGTGGTGCGGCGGAAGTACCGCGAGGCGATCCGCGAGAGCGTGATCCAAGACCTGGTGACGGACACGTGGAAGGCCGCGGTGGATCAGGAGGATCTCAAGCCGATCGCCGACCCGCGGATCAAGGAGCTCAAGTTCGAGGACGGGGCGCCGGTGACGTTCGAGCTGCTGGTCGAGGTCAAGCCGGAGATCACGCTCGAGCGGCTCGGGGGCTTCCACCTCAACCGCAAGGTGGCCCGCGTCGACGACGACATGGTCGAGGACCAGCTGGACGAGGTGCGACGCCAGAAAGCCCCCTGGGTGCCGGTGGAGGCCGAGCAGCCCAAGCCGGGAGAGATGGCATCGGTGACGATCGCCACGACCGCGGACGACGAGACTGACGAGCCGCGGCAGTACCAGGTCGTCCTCGGCTCGGGCCAGGCGATTCCGGACCTCGAAGAGGAGATCATGAAGCTCACGCCCGGGCAGACGGCGGACGCCAGCGTGAGCTACCCCGACGACTTCCCCGAGGAAGCCAAGCGGGGGCAGCACCGCACGGTGCGGATCACCCTGCACGAGGTGAAGCGGCAGGATCTGCCGGAGCTGACCGACGAGTTCGCCCGCGAGGTGGGGGATTTCGAGTCGGCCGACCAGCTGCGCAGTGCCATCCGGGAAGACCTGGAAACGCATGCGGGCCGTGAAGCGGACTCGGAGGTCCGGCGCCAGCTCATCGAGCAGATCATCGCGGCCAACGGCCTCGAGGCGCCGCGCCCCCTGGTGCAACGCGTGTTGAGCGCCTATGCCCAGACGTACGAGATCCCGGACGAGCAGCTCGAGAAGTTCGCCGGCGAGTTCGGCCCGGTGGCCGAGCGGCACGTGCAACGCGACCTGATTCTGGATCACGTGGCGGAGCGCGAGAGCCTCAACGCCACCGAGGAGGACGTGGATCGGCGCATCGAGGAGATCGCCCGGCGGAGGAACGCCGAGCCCGCACAGGTTTATGCGTCGCTACAGAAGGCCAACCAGCTCCGGGAAATCGAGCGGAGCCTCACCGAGGAGAAGGTGTTCGAGTATCTGCTCGGACAGTCGACCGTGACCAATGAGTGACACACCGTCAAGGGATCCCATGGGAACCATCTTTCCACCCTACGTGATCGAGCGCTCCAGCCGGGGAGAGCGAACCTACGACATCTTTTCGCGTCTGCTCATGGACCGGATCGTGTTCCTGGGCACGCCGATCAACGATGACGTGGCCAACGTCATCATCGCGCAGATGCTCTTCCTGGAGGCGGACAACCCGGAGCGGGACATCTACCTCTACATCAACTCGCCGGGCGGGATCATCTCCTCGTCGTTCGCCATTTACGACACCATGCAGCACATCCGTGCGCCGGTGAACACGATCTGCATGGGCATGGCGGCGTCGGCGGGGTCGTTCCTGCTGGCGGCTGGGGCGGAGGGGAAGCGGGCGGCGCTGCCGCACGCGCGGATCATGATGCACCAGCCCTCGGGCGGGTACCAGGGCACCGCGGCCGACATCGAGATCCAGGCCAAGGAGATTCTCTACCTGCGCAACAAGCTCAACGAGCTGTACTCGGAGCACACCGGGAAGCCGGTGGACGAGATCGAGCTGGACATCGACCGTGACCGCTTCATGTCGGCCCATGAGGCGGTGGAGTACGGAATCATCGACAAGGTGATCCAGCAGCGGGCCGAGCTGGAAACCGACAAGTCGGCTTGACACAAGGACTTGCGAGGCCCATACTAGCGGCGAATCGGACTAGCGACCATGGCCCAAGACAAGCACCTGCGCTGCTCATTCTGCGGTAAGTCCAAGGACGCCGTCCGGAAGTTCATCTCCGGGCCGTCGGTCTACATCTGCAACGAGTGCATCGCTCTCTGCAACGAGATCCTGGCGGAGGACGAGGAGCGCGAAGTCGCCGAGGCGATCACCCAGGTCCCCACCCCCACGGAGATCAAGGAGGTGCTGGACGAGTACGTGATCGGGCAGGAGCAGGCCAAGAAGGTGCTGTCGGTCGCGGTGTACAGCCACTACAAGCGCATCAACTCCGAGTCGCTGCGCAACAGCGAGGTCGAGCTCGAAAAGTCCAACATCCTGCTGCTCGGCCCCACGGGCGTGGGCAAGACGCTGCTGGCCCAGACCCTGGCCCGCATCCTCGACGTGCCCTTCACGATCGCCGACGCGACGACGCTCACCGAAGCCGGCTACGTCGGCGAGGACGTCGAGAACATCCTGGTGCGGCTGCTTCAGGCCGGCGACTTCAACGTGACCGAGTGCGAGCACGGCATCGTCTACATCGACGAACTGGACAAGGTCGCGCGCAAGAGCGAGAACCCGAGCATCACGCGGGACGTCTCCGGCGAGGGCGTGCAGCAGGCGCTGCTCAAGATCCTCGAGGGGACGGTCGCCTCGGTGCCGCCGCAGGGCGGCCGCAAGCATCCGCAGCAGGAGTACATCCAGATCGACACGCGCAACGTCCTGTTCATCTGCGGCGGGGCGTTCGACGGCCTCGAGAAGATCATCGAGTCTCGCACGGGGCGCCGCCAGATCGGCTTCAGCAAGGCTGAGCTCGAGGCCGGCAAGGCCGAGCAGCTGGAGCGCAATCCCTACACCGAGGTCGAACCCGACGACCTGCTGCGCTACGGGCTCATTCCCGAGCTGGTTGGCCGCCTCCCGGTCACCGTGGCGCTGGAGCAGCTCGACGGGGAGGCCCTGATGCAGATCCTGCTCGAGCCGAAGAACGCACTGAGCAAGCAGTACAAGAAGCTGTTCGAGCTGGAGAACGTGGGCCTCACATTCGAGCCCGAGGCGCTGCGCGCGGTGGCCCAGCGGGCCATCAAGCGGGGAACCGGGGCACGCGGCCTGCGCGCCATACTGGAAGAGGTCATGACCGACATCATGTTCGATCTGCCGAGCCGGCATGACGTGCGCGAGGTCGTAATCACCAAGGAGTGCATCACCGAGGGTCGGACCCCGCTCGTGGTCACCGAGGGGGCCCGGGCGAAGAAAGAGGCCTGAGCACCGTCACCTTCATCGGCAGCTTTCCGGCTGCCGATTTCCCTTTGCGGCCTGAGCTTCCCGAAGTCGCCTTCGTGGGCCGCTCCAATGTCGGGAAATCGTCTCTCATCAACGCCGTCGTCGGGCGGCGCGCGCTGGCGCACACCAGCAAGACACCCGGGAAGACCCGGCTGGTGAACGTGTTCCAGGTGGACGACCGCTACTACCTCGTGGACCTTCCGGGGTACGGATATGCACGGGCCTCGAAGCCGGACCGGAGGCGGTTCCACGCCCTGCTGCAGGAGTATCTTTCGACCAGGGAGCCGCTGGCCGGGGTGATATGGTTGCTGGACGTGCGCCGCGAGCCCTCGCCCGACGACCACGAGGTGGCGGAGCTGCTGGCCCGGCGCGGTGTCCCGGTGCTCGCAGCCATCACCAAGGCCGACAAGCTGTCTCGCACGCGGCGCGGGGAGCGCGCCCGGGAGATCCTAGAGGCCGTCGGCATGACGGAGGAGCAATGCGTGGTGACCAGCTCCCGCACGCGGGAGGGAATCGAGCAGCTGCAGGAAGCAGTCGCCGGGCTGGTGGCCTGAGGGCCGCGGCCCGCGGGCTGCTCGTCGTGGCGCTCATCGCCAGCGCCGGGACGGTCCGGGCCCAGGAGGACCAGACCCAGGCCCTGCCCCCGGCCGGTTACGGCACGCTGCGCCAGAGCGATGCCACCCTGGGCATCGACACCGAGACCCACCTGATCCAGATAGTGCCGCTGGACGAGGCGGTGATCCGGATGCTCGCCAATGACACGTATGCCTCGCTCCACCGCCTGCGCGCGTCCAGGGCCGAGGAGATCGACCGGGCCGCATCGCGCTGGGGGATCCGCGTGCCGACGGTGTTCCTGGTGACGTTCTTCGGGCGGCAGGCCCAGGCCCGCTTCCAACCCGAGATTCTCCAAGTCACCAGCCAGAACAGGCTGTTCCGGCCGATGGAGATCATCCCGCTGTCGCCGCTGTGGAGCGGGCAGCAGCTCAATCAGCGGGAGACGGCGCGCGCGATCTATGTGTACGAGGACGGCATCAGGCTGGCCAACCAGATGATCGTGTCGTACGGCCGGTTCTCGTCTGACGCATGGGCCGTGATCATCCGGATGCTCGACGCCGAGCGGGCGGCGGTCCTGGCCCGCGCCGCCCGCGATCAGGGGAAGCCCTAGCGGCCCACGTCACGCACCCGAAACTCGATCCAGCGCGCCACCTGCGAGTGCGCGAGGAGCGCCTCTCCGGAGTACACGATGGGGAGGCCGGCCAGGTCGTGCGGTAGCTTCTCCTCGGTGATGCGCCCGCGTGCCACCAGCAGCGGAACCACCACCACCGGGCGGCCGGTCAAGCCGTACTGCAGCTCGATCACGTCCCGCACCTGACGCACCGCCTCCGCGCGCACCGCCTCAGGGGCGTCGTCGCGCACCAACCCCACCTTCACGTCGCGGAACCCGGTCCACGCGGCAACGCTGTCGGCCAGCGAGCGCATGTTGCCCATCCAGGCCGCCCACCGCTCCGGCGAGTTGGGTCCGTGGCCCACCACGAAGAGCGCCTGCTCGGACGGGTCCTCGGCGAGCCCGAGCGACCGCTCGGCCAGGGCGCGGGCAATCTCTGGTGCGTCGTCCATGCCCGCCGCGAGTATGATCGGCACCATCGTGGCCGGGCGCTCGATCCCCCCCATGGCCAGGTGGCGCCGCATCTCCGCCGACAGCGAATCGGTCTCACCCACCAGGAAGCGCACCTGTTCATAGTGGCCGCTGTGGCTCGACACCAAGAGGGGCACGACGACGATCCGCCGGGCACCCGCTTCCACCAGCCGCGCTACCGCTACCTGGAACGGCCGATCCTTGGCTCCGGGACCCATCAGGAAGCTCACTTCGACCGGGCCGCCCGCCTCGACCATCTCGGCCACCGCGGCCACTTGGGCATTCCAGTCGGGGCCTCCGCCGTGCGCCACGACGAGGGTGCCCACGGAATCGGCCTGCTGGGCGACGGTGGCCGCCGGCCACGCGGTCAGGGTCAGGAAGAGGAGCAAGAGAGCCGCGTGGCGCAGAGGGAAGACAGCCCGCTCCGCGGGCATTAGCATTGAAATGGACACGGGGTTTACCTGTTCGACTCGATCTGGGGCTAACGTGGGAAATCGGGGGGTTGGACTTGGTTGACTGCACACCCCAACTTGAACAATCCCGAATCTACTTGGGGTATTTGAAGTGGTCAACGAAACCCACGCCGAGGATGTACAAGCATGGTGCTTCGTCCGCTCCGCAAGCTGAGCCTCCCGGAAACCGCGGAACGGGCCTACGGCCAGTGGCTGGGAGAGCTCGAGGAGCGCCTCTCCGATCCGCAGTGCGACCGGTATCGGCTGTGCCGGGATGTGCTGTTCGACATCCACTACCCCGGACTGGCCAGCTACGAAGACGTGGTGGCGGACCCCGCGGTGTCGCCCTCGACCAGGGCTGCGCTGCTGGCGCTCGACCCGCACAACGTCACGCTGGAACCGGAGTACTATCACGAGATCGATGCGGAGCGGTACGCGCGCGTGAAGCCCCTGCTCTGGCTGTGGCAGAGCTTCGACCGCTCACCGCTGGGCGGCGGGAACGTGGACCTGGGAGTTCGGCTGCGGCGCGTCCTGGCACCGCACGTGTTCAAGCGCTGCGGCAAGAACTTCAAGTGCTTCCAGTACGTGGAATTCTCCTTCGGATACAACATGACCGTAGGTGACGACGTGGTCGTACACCGTCACGTGCTGTTGGACGACCGGGGCGGGATAGTGCTGGGAAACCGCGTCTCCGTGGCCGACTATGCCAACATCTACAGCCATACCCACGCGCTGGCCGATCAGGTCGACGTGACCAACGCCGAGGTCGTGGTCGAGGACGGGGTGCGCATCACGTACCACGCCACGGTCCTCGCGGGAGTGCACGTGGGTGAGGAGTCCATGGTGGGTGCGGGAGCGGTACTCACCAAGGACGCCAAGCCGTGGCACCTCTACCTGGGCGTACCGGCGAAGCCTGTCCGGGTGAAGCCCAACGCCCCGCCCGAGATAACCGACGACCCGGAGCGCACACCGGCGTGACCCCGCTCTGGGTCCTGGCGGCCGCCGTGGCGCTAGCGGTGGGGTGGTGGCTCGGGAGGTGGATGGCCGGGGCCCGGTCCGCCCGGGGGGCCAGCGGCGCCCTGGAGGAGACCCGCACGGAGCTCACCAGGCGACTGAACGAGCTGTTCTCGCTGCAAGAGCTCGCCTACGTGCTCTCGGAGTCGATCCACCTGGACCGCATGGCGGAGCAGGTGGCGCGCTACGTACAGCGCTTCCTGCAGTGCGATGGTGTGGCCGTGGCGCTCGCGCTGGATGCCCCGGAAAGCCTCAAGGTGCTGGCCGCGTTCGGGATGCTATCGCGACTAGAGGGGCTCGAGGCGCGGGCGTCCGACGAATCGGGACTGATGGGCGCCGCCATGGTGCGGGAAACGCTCCAGGTGAGCACCGGTGACGGTGGGCCGACCCTGCTGGGCGATATCGCGGCGGAGCGCGCGGCTGCCGTGCCGCTGCGAGCACACGGAATGACCATCGGTGCCGTGGGGGTGGCCCGCCACGAGGGCCAGGACTTCTCGGAAGAGGATCTCCGTCTGCTATCCACCGTGGCGACCCACGCGGCCCTGGCGCTGGCCAACGCCCACTTCTTCTCTCTGGTTCACAGCGGGAAGCTCCAGTGGGAGACCACCTTCGACGCGCTGGCCGACGGGGTGGCCGTGGTCGATCAGGCCGGCCGGGTGCGGCGCGCCAACCGCTCGCTAGCGGCGATGCTCGGGGTGAAGCTGCCCGACGTGATTGGGAAGGACCTGGAGCGCCTGCTGTTCGGCGCGTCACCCGAGCTGGCCGGACTGCTCGACACCGCGCGCCGGGAGACCCGCTGCCCACCGCTCACGGTCCGCTCGGGGACACTCAACCGCATCCTCCGCGTGACCGCTTCCGCGATCGCCGCCGACGTGGCGAGCGGTTGGGTAGCGATCCTGTTGGAAGACGTCACCGAGCAGAAGGCGTTCGAGGCGCAATTGATCCAGAGCGAGAAGATGGCGGCGGTCGGGCAGCTGGTGTCCGGCGTAGCCCACGAGCTGAACAACCCGCTCACCTCGATCGCCGGCCTGTCGGAGTTCCTGCTGCAACGTCCCGAGCCGAGCGAGAAGGACCGGGACCACGTCCAGGTGATCCACGAACAGGCCGAGCGCGCGGCGCGGATCGTGCAGGACCTGCTCACCTTCGCCCGCAAGGGACCCACCGAACCCACCAGCATCGATCTCAACGAGGTCACCGAGCGGGCCGTGTCCCTGATCAGCTACGAGGTGCGGCTGCACAAGGCGGACCTCGAGATGGCATTGGTGGACAAGATCCCGGTAGTCACCGGAGACCGGCACGAGATTCAGCAGGTGGTGCTCAACCTCCTCACCAATGCCGTGCACGCCGTGGGCGACCTGCCGCCCGAGGCGCCGCGACTCATACGGGTGAGCACGGAGCGGAAGCGCGGCAAGGTCATACTGCGCGTCGCCGACTCCGGCCCGGGCGTTTCCGACGAGCTATTGCCGCGCCTGTTCGACCCCTTCGTCACCACAAAGGACCCCGGCAAGGGGACGGGGCTCGGCCTCGCCATCTCCTTCCGCATCATCGAGGGCCACGGCGGAACGATCGAGGTGGAGTCTTCCAGGTGGGGCGGCGCTCTCTTCGTGGTATCCCTGCCCTCCGCCAGCGGGCGCGCCACGCCGACGTCGAGCGAGCGGCCCGACGGGGAGGCCGAGGCGGCCACCTCGCGGCAGCAGACACCGCGGGGTCTTCGCGTGTTGCTGGTGGACGAGGACCCCGGGGTGCGCCGCATGATAGGGATTCTCTTCGCCCAGGACGGGCAAGAGGTGGAGGCCGCGGGCGATGCGGCGCACGCGCTCGACCTGCTCCGGCGCCACTCGTACGACCTGGTGCTGGCTGACCCCCGGGTCGCGGTCTCGGCCGGGGAGTCGTTCGCCACCGTGCTCTGCGAACGCCATCCCGAACTCAAGCCACGCACCATCTTCCTCACCGCCGACGTCCGGTCGGAGACCGACGAGTGGCTCACCCTGCTGGGGTGTCGCTACTTCCGCAAGCCGTTCAACATGCGTGAGCTGCGCGCGGCAGCGGCCGAGATCTTATCCCCGGCACAGCCCAACACGGCCCAGTAGTCGGAGTGTAGGCTCAGGTATCCAGCGGCCGCTGCGTCCCGCGGGCGCGGGAGAGCACTGCCTGCAGTCGGGCCGAGAGAGCGCGGGCGCGGAACGGCTTGGACAGGAAGTCGTCGGCCCCCAGCTCGAACACCCGCACCTCGGCATCCTCGTCACCTCGTGCGGTCAGCACCACCACCGGGATGTCCTCGGTCACCTGGCGTGAGCGCAGGTGGCTCAGTACGCCGTATCCGTCGAGCCCCGGGAGGTTGAGATCCAGCACGATGATGTCCGGAGCGTGCCGGTCTACCTGGTCGAGGGCCTCCACCCCGTCGCCCGCCTCGGTGACGGCGTAGCCGTCCCGCTCCAGCAGATCGCGCATCACCTTGCGCAGTTGGTCTTCGTCGTCCACCAGCAGCACCTTGGTGCCCGCGCCGCGTCGGTCGGGCGCATCGACGGGATCGAGCAACTCGAACCCCTCCGACAGCGCGGCCGTGGCGGCTTCGAGCTCGGCCTCCGACGTCGTGGACTCCTTGGCCGGGGTCGAGCGACTCCCCTTCGAGCGAGCCTTGGCACCCGAAGAACGTCGCCTGCGGGGGTCCTCCGCCGGCGCCTCGTCCTCCTGGGGTACGTCCACCACGCGCAGCAGCTCGTCGATGGTGGACTCCCCGCGCAGGATGTGCGACAAGCCGCTGTCCCACAGGGATCGCATCCCGCCGCGGCGCGCGACGTCGGCGATCTGGTCGGCCGTCTCATTGGCGCCGATGGCCCGCTCGACTTCGGGCGTCACCTTGAGGATCTCCATGACGGAGAAACGGCCGCGGTACCCGGTCATGGCGCACTCCGGGCACCCCACCGCGCGGAACACCGGGGTGTCGCTCGGGATCCAGCGCTGCAGCTTGGCCGGGATCTGCTCGACCCAGACTTCCTTGCACGTGGGGCACAGCCGCCGCATCAGTCGCTGGGCGACCACGCCGCGCAGAGCGCTGGAGATCTTGTACGGCTCCATCCCGATGTCCACGAGCCGCGTGACCGCATTGGGCGCGTCGTTGGTGTGCAGCGTGGAGAGTACCAGGTGGCCGGTTAGCGACGCCTGGGTGGCGATCTGTGCCGTCTCCTTGTCGCGGATCTCGCCCACCAGGACCACGTCCGGGTCCTGACGCAGAATGGAGCGGAGCGCGGCCGCGAAAGTGAGGCCGGCTTTCTCGTGTACCTGCACCTGCACGATGCCCTGAATGCGGTACTCGACCGGATCCTCCACCGTCACGATGTTCACGCCTTCGCTTTGCACATGGCGTATCGCCGAGTAGAGGGTGGTCGTCTTTCCCGAACCCGTAGGTCCGGTGCACAGGATGATCCCGTCACGGAATTCGAGCAGGTCGCGGATCTGCTCGGCCTCGTCGGGATTGAGCCCGAGCTTCTCCAGCGAGAGGATCGTCCTCGACGTGTCCAGTACCCGCACCACCACCTTCTCGCCCAGCGATGCCGGCAGCGTCGAGACGCGGAGATCCACCGGAATGCCGTTCACCGCTACCCGCGCGCGGCCGTCCTGCGGCCGCAACCGGTCGGCGATATCCAGCCCCGAGATGATCTTGATGCGCGAGATGAGAGGTAGTCCGGCGGCGCGCGGAATCTTCATTACCTGGCGCAGCACGCCGTCGATGCGGTAGCGGACGGCTACTCCGCCCTCCTCCGGCTCGATGTGGACGTCGCTCGCGCGCGAGTTGATCCCTTCGGAGAGAATCAGGTCCACCAGACGGACCACCGGCCGCTGCGACGCCTCCTCCGCCGAGATCGTGAGATCGTCGGCGTCCATCGGCTCGTCCTCGAGCGTCGTGATCTCGGACTCCACGGTGTCCATTCCCTCGAGGAGCTGCTCGATCACGTTCTCCGGCCGATAGTACTCGTCGATCTTCTCGCGGATCTTGCCGGGACTGGCCAGCTGAATGCGCACCTCGCGCCCGGTGGCGAACGCGAGGGTCTTCTCGCAGTCGAGATCGAAGGGGTTGGCGGTGGCCACCTCGAGGTACGAGTCTGTGATGCGGACGGGCAGGATGTGATAGCGGCGTGCCACCTGCTCGGAGACCATCTCCCGAGCCGTGCGGTCGCTCTGCGACACGTCGGCAAGCTTGAGACGGAACCTGGTGGAGAGGCTGCTGAGTAGCGCCTCGTCCGAGACCAACTCATCGCCGACGACCAGCTCCCACAGGGAATCCTGCGTGGTCTCGCCCTGGCGAATCTCCTCGAGCTTCTCCGGTCCAATCAGCTCTTCGAGCGTCGGAGCCAGCCACTCATCCTTGAAAAGCGTAACGGCAGCACCCCCGGAAGCTTATGTGGATTTGGAAGTTACGCCCGGCCGGCGGGGTTCGCCAGCGGGTCTGATCACCTACCCCGCAGCGAGCCATGAAGTTCGCTCGATCAGGCTAGCGATCCCAGGGGTTCCAGGCTGTGCGACGAGTCACGCACCTCACAGGATGTCCCACAGGTCGCGCCGCACGTCCAGCACCACTCCGACGTTTTTCGCCCTGGGGCTCCATCCGACGTCGAGTCGGAAGAACCGGTGGAACCATTCCACGGCGAGCCCCAGCACGGGCCGCACACCGTCGGTGGGCTGCCAGGGCATGCCCGCGAGGGTTCCACCCGCCCACCCGAGGCTCACGTACGGCGCCAGCACCAGCTCCCGTCCCGTGTTGGCGAAGGGACCCAGGGGAGCGGCCGGGAATGGGATGGGGAGCTGCCACTCCACGCTGCCGAACGCCGCATAGCGCCCGCCCCACGCCCGGAACGGGTCGCCCACCAGGGTGCCGCGCCCGCCCAGTACGAAGGATCGGTGGGGCGGCAGGTCCGCCGAGCCCCAGCCACCCCAGGCCCGCAGCACCAACACCGTTGCGCCCACCGGTGCGTGGGCCCGTGCCGCGGCGCGCACTCGCGCGTACTCGGCGCTATCCGCCACACCTCCCTCCAGAACGACGTCCCCGCTCACTCCGCCGCGGACGGTGAGCTCCGCGCTGCGCCGCTCCAGCTTGAGCGCTCCCACGCCCCAGGTTCCGGTGCCCAGGGCCGGATTGTCCCTGAACTCACCGGTCGCGGGAGTGGCATTCACCTGCACGCTACCGGTTCGTTCGACCCCGGCAGTGAGCGAAACACCTCCCCGGGTTCCGAAGCTCCGCCGCACCGTGGCGAGCGCCCGGTCGGACAGGTAGTAGTCGCCGAAATCCTTGCCCACCTCCTGGGCCATCAGGGAGTTGAGCACGGGAGAGATGATCAGCTCGTCACCCACGTCTCTCATCACGCGGGCCCCGAGGGCCTCCACACTCCAGCGGCCGGTCCCGTAGCTGACCCGCACCCGGCCCTTGAACCGGGTGTCGCTCAGGCCCACGCCGCCCCACACCCGCACCTCGGTGCGCTTGCTCCCGGGCCGGAACACCCAGCCCAACCCGGGAGCCAGGCCCTCGACCCGATTGAAGTGGAGAATCTCCGACAGGCCGCCCACGCTGGGTCGGTTGCTGGCCAGGCCGGTGAGCACGTTGGCGCCCGCAACCTCGCTCACCTGCCCCCTGACCTCTTCCAGGTCAAAGGTCGTCACCGGGCCGGCGACCTCCCTGATCGCGGCATCCAGGGGCTCGTCCCAGGTGAATGTGTCGCGCACGGCCTTGGGGGCCGCCACGATCTCCGGACCCAGAAACACAGTATCCGTCAGCCCGAGATTGAACTGGTAATCCTCGATCTCCCAGCGCCCGCGGATGATCCCCCGTGCCGGGAGATCCAGGAACTTGGTGCGCCGGCGGATTTCGATCTCCTGGCGCCGCGGCAACCAGAAGCGGCCCTCCCACAGGCCGTTTTCCAGCACCACCGTGATGTCCTCCAGCGTATCGTCGAGGTACGCGGCACGGGTGAAGCTGAATCGGAAGAACACCAGCTCGGCCGTGTCCATGTCGAAGTAGAGGTTGCCGACTACGCGCGGCGCGGCGAACTCCTTGGGGCGAACCAGCACCTCGTACACGCGTACCTCACGCTGCGGCAACCGCAGCGACATCGAGTCGGCGAGCGCGTAGTCGTACAGCTCCGGCCCCTCCGCGGCGATCGGGTGGGGCACGTCCCGCACTTCGTCTCCGTGGCCCATGCGGATGCGGTCGCCGAACATGTTCTGCACGATGCCCAGGTGATCCCGGTGGTATTCGATGTCGGTCGGCAGGTCCTTACGGTCGCGCCACCCCACGATCCGCTGCTTGCTGCGGTCCGGAGCCTTCCAGTAGACTTCCAGCACGAGCTGGTCCGACTTGATGAGCCGCGGCGGTTCCGCCAGTCCCTCGCCGAGCTGTCCCAGGAAGAAGACGAATCCATGCGCTCGCACACGGTAGTCCCGCAGAGAACTGTCGGCTTGTTGCTGCGTACGTTGCGCGATTCCGCGCGCGACCAGCGCGACGGTGCGCGGGCTGTTCCACTCCTGGGCCAGCAACTGGGTGGGGGAGAGAGCTACGAGAACGCCGAGAGCCAGCCGCGGAAGAGACATCACGGCGCAATATCATGGCGGTTGGTGGCGGCGGCAAGCGCCGTCGGGGCGCCGCGATGACGCGTACCACCTCGTTCGAGCGTTACCGAGAGCTCGCCGCTGGCGGCGGCGTGGTACCGGTCATGCGGGAGCTCTCGGCCGACACCCTCACGGCTCCCACGGCCTTCGCGGCGCTGCAGCGCCCTCCGTTCGGCTTCCTGTTCGAGTCTCTGGTAGGCGGCGAGCGTTGGGCGCGCTACACCTTCCTCGGCACGGAGCCAAGCGAGGTGCGCCGCTACCGTGGTGGCGCGCTGCAGTGCTGGACACCGCGACGAGGGTGGGAGCCCGCCGGCCCGGCGCCGGATCCGCTGGCGGACATCGCCGGCCGGCTGCGCGCCCTGCGGCCTGTGACCGTGCCGGGGCTGCCCCGCTTCACCGGGGGCGCCGTGGGCTTCTTGAGCTACGACGTGGTCCGCAGCATCGAGCGGCTGCCCGGAGGCCCCAGGAACGACCTGGAGCTCCCCGACGCCGTCTTCATGCTGGTCGACACTCTCGTCATCATCGACAACGCCTTCGCGCGGGCGATCGTGCTGGCCAACACGCACGTGACTGAGGGCGCCGACCGTGCCGAGCTCGTGCGGGAGTACGATCGCGCCAGCGAGCGGATCGAATCGGTGCTCACCAGATTGGCGGAACCGCCCACCTTACCCCCCCTGGCGCTCGAGGGAGGGCAGCTCCCCACTCCGGATACGCCGTACGGCCGCGAGGAATTCGAGCGCGACGTGGCCCGCATCAAGCAGTACATCCGCGAGGGCGATGCATTTCAGGTGGTGCTCTCGCGGCGCCAGGACGTGCCCTGCGCTGCCGCCCCGCTCGACGTGTACCGCTCGCTGCGGATGCTCAACCCGGCACCCTACCTGTACTTCCTCACCCTCGACGACCTGAGCCTGGTCGGGAGCTCGCCCGAGGTGCTGGTGCGGCTGGAGGACGGGGAGATAACGGTGCGTCCCATTGCCGGGACGCGACCGCGCGGAGCCAATCCCGACGACGACGCGGCGCTGGCCGACGAGTTGCTGGCCGATGAAAAGGAACTCGCCGAGCACGCGATGCTGGTGGACCTGGGGCGCAACGACGTGGGCCGGGTCGCCGAGTACGGCTCGGTGCGGGTGACGGTGGACAAGGAGATCGAGCGCTACTCCCACGTGCAGCACATCGTGAGCGAGGTACGGGGACGCCTGCGGCCGGAGCTGGACGCGGTGGACGCGCTGCGGGCGTGCTTCCCGGCCGGCACTGTGTCGGGAGCTCCCAAGGTGCGGGCAATGGAGATCCTGGACACGCTCGAGCCAACGAGGCGCGGACCATACGCTGGTGCGGTCGGGTACCTCGGATGGGGCGCAACCGCGATGGACACCGCGATAGCGATCCGCGCCGCGACCTTGCGGAATGGCCGCGCTCACGTGCAGGCCGGAGCAGGCATCGTGGCCGACAGTGACCCTCAACGTGAGTTCGTTGAGACGGAGAACAAGGCGGGCGCCGTGCTGCGCGCGCTCGCCCTGGCGAGCGGCCGCTAGCGAGCCCATTTTACCGCCAGCGAAGGAGTTGCGGATTGAGCGCGTTCAAGCTGCTGAGCACGACCGGTGACCTGTCGATTGACCTGACGCAACCGCGCACGGTCGTCGTGGGTCGCGCGGTCACCAGCGACTTGCCCATTTACGACCCCACCGTGTCGCGCCGGCATGCCGAGGTCTCTCTCTCGGACAGCGGCGTGCGGGTGCACGACCTCGGATCCAGCAACGGGACGTTCGTCAACGGCACGAAAGTGTCGGACACGGTGGTGGGCGACGGTGACGTGGTCACGTTCGGCAAGGTTGCCTTCAAGGTGCAGGAGGTGACACCGCCCACCGCGCGCCCTGCGATCCCTACCGATGGCGGCTTCGCGCAGCGCCCACCCCCACTCGAAGCGACCATCGTACGCCAGGTCGCGCTCGAAGAGTCGGGCGAGATCAAGCAGGAGGTGGCGGGCGAGCGACGCAGCTCAGCCTCGCAGCTCAAGCTGGAGGGAGAGTCGGTCGACGAGCGTCAGGCCGAGAAGCTGGCGCTCCTGCTCGACATCTCCAAGGAGCTCTCCAAGCAGCAGGACGTGGACCGGCTGCTCGAGAAGGTGGTGGACGTCACCTTCGAGGTAATGCAAGTGGACCGCGTCTCGATCCTGATGCTGGAGGGGGCGGAGCACGACCTGGTGCCGCGCATCTCGAAGAACCGGCTGGGAGACGGGGGCGGCGCCCGCGTGCCTCAGTCCATCGCGCGCCGCGCCGTGGACGAGCGCCTCGCGATCCTGACCGACAACGCGGCGGCGGACGACCGGTTCAAGGGCAAGTCGATCATGATGCAGAGCGTGCGCAGTGCCATGTGCACACCTCTCATGGGAAGCGAGGGGACGGTCCTCGGCATCATCTACGTGGACAACATGACTGCCACGAACTCGTTCGGCGACGAAGACCTGGAGTTCCTGATCGCGTTCTCGGGTATCGCAGCCGTGGCCATCGAGAACAGTCAGCTCATCGGGCGCATCCAGCGCGAGGCGGTGGTGCTGTCGAACTTCCAGCGCTACTTCGCGCCCGACCTGGCCGAGCAGATCGCCGGTGAGCTGGAGCAGGTCCAGCTGGGCGGCACCAAGCGTCCGGTAGTCGTGTTCTTCAGCGACATTCGCGGCTTCACCTCGATGTCGGAGAACATGACACCCGACGAGATCGCCACGCTGCTAACCGAGTACTTCACCGAGATGGTGGAGATCGTGTTCGAGAACGGCGGCACGCTCGACAAGTTCATGGGCGATGCGATCATGGCGCTGTGGGGCGCGCCCATCTCGCACGACGACGACGCCGATCGCGCCATGCGGGCCGCATTGCAGCAGCAGGAGACACTCAAGGAGCTGAACGAGAAGTGGGCCAGGGACGGCCGCACCCAGGTCGAGATCGGGATCGGAATCAACTTCGGCGAGGTGTTTGCCGGCAACATCGGCAGTGACCGGCGGCTGGAGTACACCGTGATCGGCGATGCGGTCAACACCGCCTCGCGGCTCTGCTCCAAGGCGACGGCCGGCGAGATCCTGCTGTCCCAGCCGTTCTACGAGGTGTTGAAGGAACCGCCCGAGGTGGAGCCACTCGAGCCGCTCGACCTCAAGGGGAAGGCGCAGGCGGTCCCGGTCTATCGGGTCAAGCGATAGGGCATCCCGGCGGCCTCCAACAGGGACACGACGAGGCGCAGCGGCAACCCCATCACACCGAAGAAGTCTCCCTCCACACGATCCACCAACACCGCGCCCACTCCCTGCACTCCGTAGCTCCCGGCCTTGTCCAGCGGTTCTCCGGTGGCGACGTACGCTTCTATCAGCTCGGGCGTCAGCGACCGGAACCACACCCGCGTCACGTCGCACTGCTGCAGGATCTCTCCGTCGGGCGTCGCCAGGGCGACCGCCGTGATGACGCGGTGGTCCCGTCCCGAGAGCAGGGCCAGCATGCGCTGTGCGTCGGCCTCATCCCGCGGCTTGCCCAGGATCTCTCCGCCGATCACGACCACGGTGTCCGCGGCCAGCACCGGCCGCTCGGGATGACTCTGCCACACCGAGCGCGCCTTCTCGGCGGCGAGGCGCCCGGCCATGACCTCTGGCTCCTCTCCGGACCGCGGGCGCTCGTCAACGTCGGCGGGGATCACTTCGTGGGCGATATCCAGCATCTCCAGCAGATGGCGCCGCCGCGGAGAGCTCGAGGCCAGTGTGATCATCGCTCGAGTATCAGCGTGACCGGACCGTCGTTCACGAGGGCGACATCCATCAGGGCGCCGAACTCGCCGGTCTCGACACGCAGGCCGCGCTCTGCGAGGGCCGCCCCGAACCGCCGATAGAGGGGCTCCGCCTGCTCGGGCGGCGCCGCATCAACGAACGAGGGACGGCGGCCCTTGCGTGCGTCACCGTACAGCGTGAACTGCGACACCACCAGCACCGCACCGTCCTCGTCTCCCAGACTGCGGTTCATCTTCCCCTCGTCGTCGGGGAAGAGGCGCAGCCCCGCCACCTTGTCGGCCATCCACTGGAGCTGATCGTCCCCGTCCGAGTGGCTGAAACCCACGAGCAGCAAAAAGCCGCGCTCGATCTCTCCCACGACGCGGCTCTCGACACTGACCGATGCGCGAGTGACTCGCTGCAGTACGACTCTCACTCCACGGTCACCGACTTTGCGAGATTGCGCGGCTGGTCGACGTCGCAGCCGCGGCGCACGGCGGTGTAGTAGGCGAACAGCTGAAGCGGCAGCACGCTGAGCACCGGCGTGAGCGGATCTATGGTCTCCGGAATGGTGATCACGTGGTCCGCCAGCTCGGTGATCTCCTCGTCCCCCTGCGTGACCACTGCCAGCACGCGCCCGCGCCGAGCCTTCACCTCCTCGATGTTGGAGATGATCTTGCGGTGCACGGCGTCCTTCGGCGCAATGAACACCACGGGCATCATGTCGTCGATCAGGGCGATGGGCCCGTGCTTCATCTCTGCGGCGGGATAGCCCTCAGCGTGGATGTAGGAGATCTCCTTGAGCTTGAGCGCACCCTCCAGCGCCACCGGGAAGTTGTAGCCCCGCCCCAGGTAGAGCGCGTTCTGCGCGCGCATGAACGTCTCGGCGACCTTCTTGACCCGGTCGGCCTGGGACAGGACGTCTGCCACCTGGTCGGGCAGACGCTGCAGCGCCTGCACGATGTCGCGTCCCTGGAGCACCGACAGTGAGCGCAGCCGGCCGATCCGCAGCGTGAGCAGCGCCAGTACCGCCACCTGGCACGTGAAGGCCTTCGTGCTCGCCACGCCGATCTCGGGACCGGCGTGCAGATACGTCCCGCCGTCCACCTCCCGGGCAATGGAGCTTCCCACCACGTTCACGATGCCGAGGGTGCGCGCTCCCCGCTGCTTGGCCTCACGTATCGCCGCCAAGGTGTCGGCCGTCTCTCCGCTCTGGGAGATCGCGATGACCAGAGTGTTCTCGTCGACGGTGGGATTGCGGTAGCGGAACTCCGAGGCGTACTCCACCTCCACTGGAACACGGGCCAGCTCCTCCAGCATGTACTCCCCGATCAACGCCGCATGCCACGACGTGCCGCAGGCGGTGATCACGATCCGGTCGATCTCGAGTAGCTCGTCGTCGCCTAGGTTGATCCCGGAGAGCTTTGCCGTGCCCTCGTCCTCCAGCAGGTGGCCGCGCAGCGCGTTGCGGATGCTCTCCGGCTGCTCCATGATCTCCTTCAACATGAAGTGCGGGTGGCCACCCTTCTCGATCTTCTCGAGATCCCACTCCAGCGTCGTCACCAGCTTGTCCACGTGCTGCGCCTTGAGATCAGTGATCTCGTACCCGTGGCTCTGCACCACCGCCATTTCCCCGTCGTCCAGGTAGACCACCTCGCGCGTGTGCTCCAGCAGCGCGGCGGCGTCCGACGCCACGAAGTGCTCACCGTCGCCCAGGCCCAGCAGGAGCGGCGAGCCGAACCGCGCGGCCACCAGGGTCTCGGGCTCGGCGGTGGAGACCACGGCGATCCCGTAGGCGCCCTCGACGTGGTCCAGCGCGGCCGAGACCGCTTCTATCAGAGAGCCGTTGAGGAACTGCTCGATCAGGTGGGCCAGCACCTCGGTGTCGGTGTCCGAGCGGAACTTGTGCCCCTTCTCCTTGAGCCACTCCCTCAGGGAGCCGGCGTTCTCGATGATGCCGTTGTGAACGATCGCCAGCGTGCCTCCGCAGTCGATGTGCGGGTGGGCGTTGCTGTCGTTGGGCACGCCGTGCGTGGCCCAGCGCGTATGGGCCAGGCCGATCACGCCCCGCGGTAGCCGCTCGCCCAGGTGCGTCTGCAGCTCGGCAATCCGACCGGCTGCCTTCTCCACGACGAGTCCGCCGTCCTCTATGACGGCGAGCCCCGCAGAGTCGTAGCCGCGGTACTCCAGACGCTGCACCCCGTCCAGCAGCAGGGGCGCCGCGTCACGCTTGCCGACGTATCCGACAATTCCGCACATAGAGCGCTCTACTCCTCCGTGATCAGCGCGCGAGCCTGCGCTACCAGTTCCCGGGCGGCATCGCCCGTGGGTGCCTCAGCTATCAGCCGCACGATCGGTTCGGTGCCCGACGGGCGGACGTGCAGCCAGCGGTCGGGCCAGCCCAGGCGCAGCCCGTCCTGACGATCGACCGCGGCGCCGGCGAGCATCTCCTCGAGCCCGGCATACGCCGCCTCCAGGTCGCCGCCGCGCGGCGCCTTCGCCTTGACGATGGTATAACGGGGGCGCGCTTCCACCAACCCCCGCACCAGCCGGTCGCTCCCTGCCACCAGGTCGAGTATCAGAGCGGCGGCCACCGGAGCGTCCCGGCCCAGATGGAGATCCGGCAGCATGACGCCGCCGTTTCCCTCACCGCCCACGACGGCGGCCGAGCGCCGCATTGCATGCGCCACGTGGGCCTCACCCACGGGGGCCCGCGCGACCTCCACGCCGAACCCCCGGGCGACGTCATCCACCACGAGGGAGGTCGAGAGATTCGCCACCACCGGCCCGACCTTCCGCTGCAGCACGGTCTGCACGGCGAGCGCGAGAGTGTAATCCTCCCCGATCGCACGCCCCGTCTCGTCCACCAGCGCCATGCGGTCGCAGTCCGGATCCACCGCCATGCCGAGATCCGCACCGGCCTCGCGCACCGCCGAGCCCAGGGCACCCAGGTTCTCGGGTACGGGCTCCGGGGCCCTGGGGAACTCGCCATCGGGCTCCAGATCGATGCCGACCACCTCACAACCCAGCAGCTCGAGCAGCCGGGGCATGATCACGCCGCCCGCCCCCCGCACGCAGTCGAGCGCCACGGTCAGACGCCGCTCCGCCACCCGCTCGACATCCAGGTAGGGCAGCGCCAGCACAGCGTCCAGGTGCCGCGCCACCGCCTCGGTGTCCCCGGCAACCGCGCCCCCGGTACCCGCCGCGGGGACCGAGCCGCCGGCGTCAACCAGGCCGAAGAGCCGGTCCACGCCCTCCCGGTCGAGGAACAGCCCGTCAGGCCCCACGAACTTGAGGGCATTCCACTCGATCGGGTTGTGGCTCGCCGTGATGATGATCCCCCCCGCGGCGCGGTGGTGCTCGACCGCGAGCTGCGCAGTGGGCGTGGGGATCAACCCGCAGTCGACCACGTCGACTCCCGCGTCGCACAGGGCGCCCTGCGCCGCCTCCGCGAAGCGCGGTCCCGACTCCCTGGAATCGCGCGCCAGCACGACCGGGCGCCGGTCCTTCGTGGCGACCAGCTCACCGAACGCCGCGGCATAGCGCGCCACGACGTCGGCGGTGAGATCGGTGCCCACCACTCCCCGGACCCCGGAGACGCTGCGCATCAAGGTGTCGGACATTGTGCTTATTCTAACAGCCGCGCCGTTCCGGCGGACCTAGCCGAATCGCGGACGCCCGGTTTAGGTTCCGATGCGCTCGCAACGGGCTACCCATGACACGAGTACTTCCGGACGATCTCGAGAGTCGACTCGCCACACGCGCCGTGCATGCGGGGCAGCGGCCCGAAGACGACCCCGCCGGCGCGATCATGACCCCCATCTACCAGACCTCGACTTACGTGCAACCGGCCCTCGGAGAGCACAGGGGATTCGAGTATGCGCGCACCCGCAACCCGACGCGGGACGCCCTGGAGCGCAACGTGGCGGCGCTGGAGGGGACGACCCACGGCTTCGCCTACGCTTCGGGGCTCGCCGCCACCGAGGCGATCCTCAAGCTGCTGTCGGGCGGTGACCACGTCATCTGCGGAGAGAACGTGTACGGCGGCACGCACCGCCTCATGACACACGTCCTGGAGCGCCTGGGACTGGAGTTCACCTTCGTCGACACGCGCGATCTCGCCCGCATCGAGGCGGCGCTCACCGACGCCACGAAGATGATCTTCGTGGAAACGCCCACCAACCCGATGATGCACCTCACGGACCTCGCGGCCGTGGCCGAGCTGGCTCGCGGCCGCAACGTGGTGCTCGCCGTGGACAACACCTTCGCCACTCCGGTGTTTCAGCGGCCGATCGAGCTGGGGGCGGAGCTGGTGGTGCACTCGACGACCAAGTATCTCAACGGCCACAGCGACATGGTGGGCGGCGTGGTACTCACCTCTCGGGACGACCTGGCGGAGCAGCTGGCGTTCATCCAGAATGCCGCCGGCGCGGTCCCCGGACCGCTCGACTGCTGGCTCACGCTGCGGGGGACCAAGACACTGCCCCTGCGCATGGCCCAGCACGACCACTCCGGCCAGCGCATCGCGCGGTGGCTGACCGAGCACCACGCGGTGGCGCAGGTGTATTACCCGGGGCTCCCCGAGCACCCACAGTACGAGCTGGCCTGCCGCCAGATGAGCGGCTTCGGCGGCATGATCTCGTTCGACCTGGAATCTTTTGAGCGGGCCCGGAACGTAGTAGAAGGGACGAAGCTGTTCGCCCTGGCCGAGTCGCTGGGCGGGGTCGAGAGCCTGATCGGCCATCCGGCCACCATGACCCACGCCAGCGTGCCACAGGCGATGCGGGAGGCGATGGGCCTCACCGACGGCCTGGTCCGGCTGTCGGTCGGGATCGAGGACACAGAGGACCTCATAGCGGATCTCGACCAGGCCCTGGCTCGGTGAAACCGGCCCTATCGGCCTTCGTACGGTGTACTATTCCGACGATGGCTGTCAGTAGCACACTTGGGAGGCGGCAATGACAGATGGCACAGGCGTTCCGTCGGCAAGGCCGAGGAAAGTCCTAGAAAACATCGCGGCAGTGACCTGGGAGCACCCGGCGGACCGCGCCGCCCTGCAGACAGTCCGGGCAGTGCCCGGGTTCAACGAAGCCGTGAAGAAGATCGTGGGCTTCTTCGGTGAGCGCGGCATCCGCCTGATCTTCCAGGCCAACGCGGTGCGGGTGGGGCCCAAGCAGTTCCCCAGGCTCCACGCACTGATGACGGAAGTCTCGGCCACCATGGACTGGCCGGAGCAGCCGGAGCTGTTCGTCTCCCAGACGCCGCTGGTGAACGCCGGCGCGTTCGGGGTGGATAACCCGTTCATCGTGCTGAATTCCGGGGCCGCGAAGCTGCTGGACGACGACGAGATGCGCGTGCTGCTGGGGCACGAGCTGGGCCACATCATGAGCGGCCACGCGCTCTACCGCACCGTCACGATCCTGATCCTGACGCTCGGGTTCCAGAACCTGCCGTTCCTGGCAGGTATCGTGCTGCTGCCGATCAAGCTGGCCCTGCTGGAGTGGTACAGGAAGAGCGAGCTCTCTGCCGATCGGGCCGGGCTCCTCGCCAGCCAGGATCCCGTCTCCTCGATGCAGGTATTCCTCAAGCTCGCCGGCGGTGGCGAGATGAGCGAGATGGACCTGCAGACGTTCATGGAACAGGCGCGAGAGTACGAGGACATGGGCGGCCCGATCGACGCGATCTACAAGATCCTCAACATGCTGGGCCACACCCATCCGTTCCACACGCTGCGGGCGGCCGAACTGGAGCGCTGGATCCAGGACGGCTCATACCAGAAGGTGCTGGACGGCGAGTACACCCACCGCGGCGAGGAGGAGCAGGAGCGCCCCCTGACCTCGGACATCGGTGATGCCGCGAAACACTACGCCGAGGAGGCGAAGCACACGGTGTCGCAGATGACCGACGCCGCCAAGAAGGCGGCCTCGGCCTTTACCGACGCTTTCAAGGGCAAGGGCAAAGGCGAGTAGTGAAGGTCCTCGTCGTCGGCGGCGGCGGTCGGGAACACGTGCTCTGTTGGGCGCTGTCCCGCTCCGCCGCCGTTTTTTGTGCGCCGGGGAACCCCGGAACCGCGGAGATCGGCGCCAATCTCCCGCTAAAGGTGAGCGACCACGCCGGGATCGTGGACGCGGCCCGTGAGCACGGCATCGACCTGACCGTCATCGGTCCCGAGGCCCCACTCGCTGCGGGGCTGGTCGACGACCTGGCGAGAGCGGGCCTCAAGGCCTTCGGGCCTACCGCCGATGCGGCGCGGATCGAGGCCTCCAAGGCGTACGCCAAGGAGGTGATGTTCGCCGCCGGCGTGCCCGCCGCGGCCAGCGAGACCTTCGCCGACGAGCGGGAAGCCCTCGACTACATCGCATCCCACGCCGAGCCGCTGGTGGTGAAGGCGTCGGGGCTCGCGGCCGGCAAGGGTGCGATCGTGTGCCAGAGCCGCGAGGAGGCCGCCACCGCTACCAGCGAGATGTTCGGCGGCAAGTTCGGGGATGCCGGCAGCCTGGTCGTCGTGGAGGAGTTCCTCGCCGGCGAGGAGCTGTCCATTCTCGCCCTGACCGATGGTGAGCAGGTGATGCTGCTCCCGGCGTCTCAAGACCACAAGCGAATCGGCGAAGGCGACACCGGGCCGAACACCGGCGGCATGGGAGCGTACACGCCGGTGTCGATCGCCAGCCAGGAGCTGCTCGAGCGCGCCGACCGGGAGATCATCCGACCCGTGCTCGCCGAGCTCGCGCGTCGGGGTGCGCCGTATCGCGGCGTGCTGTACGCCGGGCTCATGGTGGACGACGCCGGGAGGGCCAAGGTGCTGGAGTTCAACTGCCGCTTCGGAGACCCCGAGGCGCAGGTGGTCCTCCCCGCCGCCGACGTGGACCTCACCGAGCAGCTATGGCACATCGCGGCAGGCGAGGCATGGCGGCCCCCGGTCACCTACTGCGCCGCGAAGCAGGCGGCCGTGACCACCGTGCTCGCGACACCCGGGTACCCGGCGTCACCCGTGAAAGGCCAGCAGATCCACCTGCCCAGTCCCCTGCCCGAGAACACCGTCCTGTTCCACGCAGGCACCGCGCTGGACGATGCCGGTGTGTTGCGCGCCGCGGGCGGCCGCGTCCTGAACGCCACCGGGCTCGGACGTGACGTGGTCGAGGCCGCCGAACGAAGCCGTGCGCTCGCCGAGAGCATAGTCTTCGAGGGCCGCCAGTACCGCCGCGACATCGCGTGGCGCGAGGTAGCCCGTGCCGGAGCTGCCTGAGGTCGAAACGATCGTCCGCGACCTCCGGCCCAGGATCGCCGGTCGCAAGCTCACCACCCCACACCTCCACCGCACCGACGTGCTGCGCAAGGTCAGCCGCCCGCGCCTGCTGCGCACCCTGGACCGCAACCGGATCGCCGCAGTCGATCGCCGCGCCAAGCACGTCGTCATGCTGCTGGCCAGCGGGCACCGCCTGATCATTCAGCCCCGCATGACCGGCAATCTGCTGGTGTACGAGCGACGGCTCACGGCGGAACAGCGCCGCTACGCGGTGCTCGACGTGGGCATCGGGGGCGGGGCGCGTCTCGTATACCGCGACGTGCGCCGGCTCGGCACCATCTGGCTCTTGGACGAACGCGGGTGGGAGTCCTATACTGCGCGCATCGGTCCCGAGCCGCTGGCCGCCGACTTCGATGCCGACCGCTTCCAGGAGCAGATGTCAGGGACGCGCCAGGCCATCAAGAAGGCGATTATGGACCAGCGTCGCCTGGCCGGTGTGGGCAACATCTACGCGAACGAGGCGCTCTTTCGGGCGCGTCTTGATCCCTCTCGGCCGGCACATCGGCTGACGCGTGCCGAGCTCCACCGGCTGTACCGGCATGTGCGGGAGATACTGGAGGAAGCGATCACCGCACAGGGCACGACCGTGCGGGACTACCGCACAGGGACCGGACAATCCGGCTCGTACCAGAACTCGCTGCAGGTGTACGGGCGCGGTGGGGAGCCGTGCCGCCGGTGTGGCGCGCGGCTCGTAACCACGCACGAGATCGACGGGCGCGCCACCACGTTTTGCTGGCGCTGCCAGGGGAAGCCGCGATGAAGATCGCCGTCGTGTTCGACACGCCGAACGACGGGTGGGAAGACGAGGACTACAAGAAAGAGGTCGAGGCTGAGATCGACGAGCAGGAGTACCACGTCGCCGAGGCCCTGATGGAGTACGAGCACGAAGTGCTGTTGGTGGGCGTGCACGACGACCTGCACCACATGTTCGAGCGGCTTGCCGTGTTCAAGCCCGACCTGGTGTTCAACTGTGCGGAGGGCTTCCACGAGCGCTCGCGCCTCGACTACATATTCGCCGCGCTGCTGGAAGCGGAGGGCTATCACTACACCGGCGCGCCGCCCATCGCCCTGCTCACCACGCGCAACAAGGCGATGAGCAAGAAGATCCTCGCCTGGCACGGGCTCAAGGTGCCGGGCTTCGTAACGTACCGGCGCACCGAGGAAGTGGTCGAAGCTCCCAGCCTGGCCTTTCCGCTGATCGTGAAACCGCTGCAGGAGGACGCCTCGGAAGGCATCGCTCAGGCGTCGGTGGTGCAGGATCTCGACGGGCTCAGGGAGCGCGTCCACTTCATCCACGAGACATTCCGCCAGCCAGCAATAGCCGAGGAGTTCGTGGAGGGCCGCGAGCTGTACGTGAGCGTCCTGGGGAACGGCGCGAAGCTGGAGATCCTCCCCATCATCGAGATGGTGTTTGACAAGGAGAAGAGCAAGCCTGAGGAGCGCATCGCCACCAAGGCGGCCAAGTGGGACGTGCCGTATCGCGAGCGCAGAGGCATCAAGAACGTGTTCGCCCGCCGATTGTCGCAGGCGGCGCAGGAGCGAATCGGCGAGACATGCCGCACGGCGTTCCACGCCCTGTGGCTGCGGGACTATGCCCGGGTGGACGTGCGCCTCACGCCCGACGACGAGGCGTACGTCGTGGAGGTGAACGCCAACCCGTTCATCTCCTTCGGGCACGATACCTCCAATGCCGCAGAGAAGATCGGCATGGATTACTACGCGTTCATCGACCGCATCGTCCAGGAGGCGCTCGCCCGGTATGAGCCCCACCCGTAGGAGGAAGACCCGCCACCCAACGCCGCGCCCCGAGCTGCGCTGCAAGTGCGGCCAGGAGCTGATTCGGTTCTGGCCCCACTGCCCCTGGTGCGCCCGCAAACAGGTATGGCGCGACGACCCACCGGTCACGGAGGCGGAGTGCTACAAGTGCGGCTGGGTCGTGTCGGACCACTACAGCTACTGCCCCTGGTGCGGCACCGACATCTACGAGGAGGGCTACTCGTCCGAGGAGCCGCTCAAGGCTCCCCGCGGGTTCCGCTTCGACGCGCGCTGCGACTACGGCTGCGGCGGCGGGGTGGAGTACCCCATGGTGCACTGTCCCTGGTGTGGCGAGGAGCAGGACTGGGAGGGCGAGGACGAGAGGATCGACGGGCCCTGCCCGCACTGCCACCGCGGCGTAAGCGACTGGATGCGTACCTGTCCCTGGTGCGGCGGCGATCCCACGGGCCAGGACCTCATACCGCGGGCGCTGCGGCGCGTGCGTGAGCTGTTGCGCGCCTCGCGCATAAAGGATTGGAACTACCGCGTGGTGCTGCGCCCCGGCGTGTCGGGCGTCGACCCCAAGTTCCCCAAGATCATAGAGATCGACTGGGACTACGTGGTTAAGGCGCGGGGGCGCGACGACATTCCCTGGACCACGCTGGTCGGCCTCATCTGCCACGAGGCGGGGCACAGCTTTCTGTACCATCACTGGGGCTGGACCAAGACGCCCGGGTTCAAGCGCGCGTTCGGCGAGGTGCACAAGGCGTATCGCGTGAGGGACGACAGCTGGGTGGACATGCAGCGCCGCCGCGTGAGCAAGACCAAGGCGGAGTACGTGAGCGCGTACGCGTCGAACCACCCGCTGGAGGACTTCGCGGAGACGTTCCGTTACTACGTGGTGCGGCGCGGCCGCATGCGGGAGCTGCTGGCCGAGCTGGGCCAGAAGCGCAAGGCGGTGATCGTGTACGAGAAGTTCCTCGCGCTCGACCACTATCTGCGACAGGTCCGCTCACGCCAGCGGGGCAAGGGAACGTGGCGGTAAGCCAGGCGCTCGCCCTCCCGCTGGGCGACCTCGACATGCTGAAGCGCCGCGTGGCGGCGCTGGCCGAGAAACGCCCCGGCGTTTACCGCATGCTCGATCCCGGCGGCCGCGTGGTGTACGTGGGCAAGGCCAAGCAGCTGAGGGCCAGGCTGTTGTCGTACTTCCGCGCGAGCTATCCCGAGGAGAAGGCGGCCCGCATATTGCACGCGGCGGCCGACATCAGGTGGGACTACACTCCCTCGGAGTTTGCCGCGCTGCTCACCGAGCTCAACCAGATCCGCCGCTACCGGCCCGTGTTCAACGTTCGCATGAACCGCCGCAGACGCGTGGGGTTCATCAAGATCTCCGACGGTACGGCCCCCAAGATCTACGTGGGCGGGACCGTCGCGGGCGACGACGTGCGGCACTACGGCCCGTTCGTGGGCGTGGGACGGCTAAAGGAGAGCGTGAAGATCCTGAACGACCTGCTGGGACTGAGGGATTGCGCGCTGTCGATGCCGATGGTGTACTCCGACCAGCGGGACCTGTTCGCGGGACCGCAGCGTGCCGCGTGCATGCGACACGAGCTGGGTACGTGCACGGCGCCCTGCGCCGGGTTCGTGAGCGAGCCCGAGTACCGCAGCCGGGTGCACGCCGCGGCCGACTTCATCGAGGCGCGTGACACCGGTCCCCTGGAGCAGATCATCAGCAGCATGACGGCGGCGAGCGAGGCGCAGGACTTCGAGCGCGCCGCGTGGTGCCGCGACAAGTTCGACGCCCTCACCTGGCTGCTGTCGGCCTGCACCAGGGCGCAGGCGGCCCTGGAGGCGCTGAGCTTCGTGTACACCGACCCGGGCGTCTATGGCGACGACCGCACCTACGTCATCAAGCGTGCGACCGTGCGCGCGGCTGCGCCGGCTCCGCACACTCCCATCGAGATAGAGGCGTTCCGTTCGCTGGTCGCCGAGCACGCCGGCGGAGACCCCGAGCCGGGACCCATTCCCACGGCCGCGATCGACGAGACGCTGCTGCTGCTCTCCTGGTTCCGGCGTCACCCCGGCGCGCTGCGACGCACGGTCGGCCTGGAGGAGTGGCTGGAGCGGCACGCGGCGGAGTCGCACGCATGATCCCGCAGGCCGGCCTGGCGATCATCGAGCTCGGCTTCGGGCTCGCAGTGCTGTTCTACGGCGGCAGCCTGCTGGTACGGGGCGCGACGGCCGTGGCGCTGCTGGCGCGCATCTCCACCGCCGTCGTGGCCCTCACCGTGGTGGCGATGGGTACCAGCCTGCCGGAGCTGGCGGTGAGCGTGCGTGCGGCCTCGCGGCAGGCCACCGACATCGCCTACGGTAACATCATCGGCTCCAGCATATTCAACGTCGGGGCCATCCTGGGACTGGCCGCCGTCATGGTGGCAATCCACGTGCGCAAGCACACGCTCAAGGTCGAGTACTGGATAATGCTGGCGGCCACCGGGGCCGTGCTGTACTTCGCCTCCAACGGCAACGTGGGCCGCTGGGAGGGCGCTGCGCTCTGCCTCGGTCTCGTCCTCTTCGTGCTGTACACCATCTACCACGCCCGCCGTGACGTCACGGGGAGCGAGGCGGCCAGCCTGGAGCGCGAGGTCAAGCGCGCGGCGCACCTGAAGGACGGTGCGGCGCGTGCCTGGGGACTCAACGTCACGCTCATCGTGCTGGGCCTGGTCCTGCTGGCGGGCGGAGCGGAGCTCTCCGTGCTGGGCGCCCTGACCGGTGCGCGCGTGCTGGGAGTGGAGGAACGGGTAATCGGCCTCACCGTGGTGGCCATGGGAACCAGCCTGCCGGAGCTCGCCACATGCGTGGCCGCAGCACGGCACAAGGAGCCGGACATCGCGCTGGGCAACGTGATCGGCTCCAACATCTTCAACCTGTTCGGCATCCTGGGAGTCACCGCCGCAGTGTTCCCGGTGCCGGTGCAGGGCACCTTCCTCACCGCGGACAACTGGGTACTGCTCGCGTTCACCGTGGTGCTGTTCCCCATCATGCTGACGCGCCGCATGGTCTCGCGCCGCGAGGGCGTAGTCCTGCTGGTGGGGTTCTCCGTCTACATCGCGTGGGTGGTGGTGGCGGGGTAGCTACTACAAATCCACCAACCTCGCCCGGGGCGGGATCCCGGGCTCCAGCTCCATGACCCCCACTGAGGGCCGCAGCCCGAAGCCTCTTGGTCCGGCCGACCCCGGGTTCATTACCGTCACCGTCTTGTTCACCAGCTCGAGCAGCGGCTTGTGCGTGTGACCGTATGCCAGGATCTCCGCGTGCGGAAAGGCGTCCACGAGCTTGTCGGGCGCCGGCGTGCCGAACTGGTCACCGTGGGTCACCACGACGATGAACCCGTCCAGCTCCACCTCGGCCACCTGCGGGCATTTGGCGCGCACGTCGAAGCCGTCGGTGTTGCCGTACACGGCGGTTACGGGCGCTAGCGCTTCCAGCTCGGTTAGCACGTCGAGCCGGCCGATGTCTCCCGCATGCAGGATGTGATCCACCTGCTCGAACACATCGAACACTTCGGGGCGCAGGTGGTTGTGGGTATCCGAGATGACGCCGAGGCGCACGCGCTCACCCGTCCCAGCGGGGCACCAGCTCCGCGTCCACTCCCATGTGGTCCAGCACGCGCTGCACGATGAAGTCCACCAGGTCCTGTACCTGCTGCGGGCGGTGGTAGAAGCCCGGAGCGGCGGGGATGACCGTGGCTCCAGCCTCGGTCACCGCGGTGAGGTTACGCAGGTGCACCAGGGAGAGCGGCGTTTCGCGCGGCACGAGAATCAGCGGTCGCCGCTCCTTGAGCGTCACGTCGGCGGCGCGCTCGACGAGCGAGCGGCTGTTGCCGCGCGCAATGGCCGACACGGTACCCATGGAGCAGGGACACACCACCATGCCCGCACTGCGGGCCGAACCCGACGCGGGCTTGGCGCCGCGGTCGGCATCGTCGTACACGGTGATGCTGGACCAGTCCCCGCCCGTCGCCTCGCGCAGCTCCTCCTCGGAACCGATCCCCGTCTCCGTTTGCAGCAGGCGCCAGCCATGGCCCGACACCACGAGCATGAGGGGCACCTGGTGCCGCGCTAGCACCTCCAGCAGGCGCACCGCGTAGGGGCCGCCCGAGGCACCCGTGATCGCGAGAGTCCAGGGAGCGGCGCTCACTGGCCCCTCCGGTTGGGTGTTGGGACCTTGTGCGGATGGCGCGGCGGGCCAGGGGGTGCCGGGCCCTTCGGTCCCTTGGGAGGAACACCCTTCCCCGCTCCCGGCTTGCGCGAGGGAGCTCCTTGGCGGCGCCGCGGACGCCCACCAGGCTTACCATGTTGCCGTCCCCTATCCCCCGTCATATCAGCCTATCCCCCAGCGCAAATAGGAACACAACTATGCTCACGATCCCGTTCATCCGGAAGAAGGCCGCATCGAGGCGGCTCAAGTCACCGGGCTTCACCAGCTGATGCTCCCACGCGAGCAGCACGGCCGCCAGCGCAACACCTGCGTAGTACACCGTGCCGAACGGTGTGCCGAATCCGAACCCCACGAGGGCGGCGATCGTGACACCGTGAAACAGCTTGCCCAGCAGGATGGCCCTGCGCTCACCGAGCAGCACCACCGCGCTCTTGAGCCCGTGCTCCCGGTCGAACGACTCGTCGGGCAGCGCGTAGAAGATGTCGAACCCGCCCACCCAGGTGAGCACGGCTAGCGCGATCACCGGCAGCGTCCACCACGGCTCGCCCCATGCTCCCGTCACCGCTATGTAGCCCGCGCCGGGCGCGATGCCCAGTCCCATCCCGAGCCACAGATGGCTCAGCGACGTGATGCGCTTGGTGTAGCTGTAGAACAGGATCCACGCCAGCGCGAGGGGACTGAGCAGCAGGCACAGGCGGTTGAGCAGCGCCGCAGCCGCCACGAACACCGCGCACGCCACCACGACCGACAGCACTGCCTGACCCAGCGTCAACCTGCCGGTGGGAAGCTCCCGATACCGGGTGCGGGGGTTGCGCGCATCGTAGTGCCGGTCCACTACCCGGTTGAAGCCCATCGCAGCGAACCGCGCCGCGGTGAACGCAACAAGCACGAGCACGAGCTGCCGCAGAGTGACCGGCGCAGCGAACGACGCGTACACGACACCCAGGAATGCGAAGGGGAGCGCGAAGACGGTGTGGGGCAGCTTGACGAAGTTGACGTAGCGCAGCAGCAGCGACTCCCCCGCGAACGTCTGCCCTTCTGGTTGCTGCGTGGTCACTGGTGGCGCCGCGGCGTGAGCCTGATCCCTAGCTCACCCCACATGGCGTCGACCCTGGCCTTCGTCTCGTCGTCCATCTCGATGCGGTCGGGCCAGTCGCGGTCGAAACCCTCTTCCTTCCACTTGGTGGTGGCGTCGATCCCCATCTTCGAGCCGTAGGTGAACGCGCGCGACGCATGATCCAGCACGTCTATGGGACCCATGGTGAACCGAATGTCGCGCTCGGGATCGATGTGGTTCAGCGCCACCCACCACGCCTCCTCGGGATCCCGCACGTTCACGTCCTTGTCGAGCACCACGATCACCTTGGCCAGCGACATGAGCCCCATGCCCCACAGGGCGTTCATCACCTTGTACGCCTGGCCGGGATACTGCTTGTCAATGCTCACGAATACGAGGTTGTGGAAGATGCCGGCGGCCGGCATGTGGTAGTCCACGATCTCCGGCAGGTTCATTCGCAGCAGGGGGAGGAATATCCGCTCAGTCGCATGTCCCAGGTAGAAGTCTTCCATGGGCGGACGCCCGACGATGGTCGCGGGGTAGACCGGATCCCGCCGCATCGTCACCGCGGTCACGTGTACCGCGGGGTAGTCGTCGGCCAGAGAGTAGAACCCCGTGTGGTCGCCGAACGGCCCCTCCAGCACCAGCGGCTCCGCCGGATCGATCAACCCCTCGATCACGACGTCGGCCTCGGCCGGCACCAGGAGGTCGTTGGTCACCGCCTTGGCCAGCGCCACGGGCTTGCGACGCAGGAAGCCGGCGAAAATGTACTCGTCTATGTTGGGCGGCAGCGGAGCCGACGCGGAGTAGATCGAGGGCGGGTCACCGCCCAGTGCGATCGCTACCGGCATCTTCTCGCCACGCGCGGCCATGTCCCGCCAGTGAGCGGCACCCACCTTGTGTCGTTGCCAGTGCATGGCGAGCAGATCTCTCTCCAACACCTGCACCCGGTACATCCCCACGTTGCGCACGCCGGTCCTGGGATCGCGGGTCACCACCTGCGGCAGCGTAATGTAGGGGCCGCCGTCGTCCGGCCAGCACGTGGTGATGGGCAGCCGGCCCAGGTCGACCTCGGCTCCCTGCAGCACTACCTGCTGGCACGACGGCTTGCCCGACACCGTGCGCGGCGGGTACTTGGCGATCTCGGCGAGCTTGGGGAGCATGGCGAGCTTCTCGCGCCAGCCCTCGGGCACCTTGAGCTTGATCAGCTCCTCGATGCGCCGCCCGATGTCGTCCAGGTCGTCCACGCCGAGTGCCATGCCCATCCGCTTCAGCGAGCCGAACAGGTTGATCCCCACGGGGACGTCCGACGCCTTGCCGTCGTCCAGCAGCGGCTGCTCGAACAGCAGGGCCGGTCCGCCGCCCGCGCTCTTCATGCAGCGGTCCGCGATCTCGGTGATCTCCAGCTTCACCGAAACCGGCCGCTTCACGCGCACCAGCTCGCCCGCGTGGTCCAACGCCGTGACGAACTCGCGCAGGCTGTCCATCGTCATCGCCGACTCCCCCAGTGCAGCGTCGCAATGCCAAACGTGAGCGGCTCCTGCCGTATGTCCTCGAAGCCGTGCCGCTCCATCGTGGCGCGCAGCTCGGCCGGCTCGGCGAACTCTTCTACCGAGCCCGGCAGGTACGTGTAGGCCGTCGCGTGCCCCGACACCATGCGCCCGACCCGCGGAAGCACATGGCGGAAGTAGAACAGGTACAGCGAACGTAGCGGCCCAGCCGCCGGTGTCGAGAACTCCAGGATCACGAGGCGCGCGCCCGGCTTGAGCACGCGCGCCATCTCGCCCACGCCGGCGCCGATGTCGACCAGGTTCCGGATGCCGAACCCAATGGTGCAGCCGTCGAACGCGGCGTCGGGAAACGGCAGCTCGAGCGCGTCGGCGCCCACCGGCCTGAGCGCCTCTGCCTTCCCCATCCCGAGCCGGAGCATGGGCACCACGAAGTCGGCACCCACCACAGTGCCGGCGAAGCCCGGCCGTCCGGCAAGCTCCGTAGCCAGGTCGAGCGTGCCGGCACAGAGGTCCAGGTAGGTACCTTGGGTAGCAGCCTGCCATCCCAGTCGTGCGATGGCCCGGCGGCGCCAGCCGCGGTCCACGTTGAGACTGAGCAGGTGGTTGAGCAGGTCGTAGCGCGGAGCGATGGCCGTGAACATGCTCCGCACGTACGATCGTCTGGTCTCGCTACCCGGGGTGCCGACTTCCGGGGGGGTCAGGGTCATAGGCGCGAAAGGTACTGGTACGCTTGAACTTGCCGCAAGAACGGTGCAATCTGCAACCATCCGCGGCGCTCCTGCGTAGAGCATTAGGCACCAATGCACTATTCCCCTGACCTCTCCACAGCCACCGACCAGCAGGTGGTGGAGTGGGCGACGGACGGCGCCGAGGCCGCTTACCGTGAGCTGCTGCGCCGCTACCAGCGCCCCGTGTTCTCGCTCATCTACCGCATGGTGCGCGACCGGGAGCTGGCGGAGGACCTCACGCAGGAGACCTTCGTCAAGGTCCTGAACGCGATCGACCGCTATCGCCCCGAGTACAAGTTCTCCTCCTGGATCTTCAAGATCGCCAACAACGCCGCGATAGATCACCTGCGGCGCAAGGAGCTGGACACCCTCTCGCTGGAGGGCCGGCCCGACGCGACAACGCCAGACCGGGTGGAGGCAACGGCGCTGCAGCTGGGCGATGGATCGGAGTCACCGTTGGATGAACTGGAGGCCCGTGAGCTGGGCACGCAGATCGAGCATGCGATCGGGCGGCTCAGACCGGAGTACCGCGCCTGTATCATCATGCGACATGTGGAGGGGCGTCCCTACGACGAGATAGCCGAGACCCTCGATCTGCCGCTGGGTACGGTGAAGACGTACATCCACCGCGCCCGGGCCGAGCTGAAAGAGACGCTGGCCCCCCTGAAAGAGTGAAACCAGGGCCCTGCGGGTCCGTAAGGGAGAGTGAGATGAACGATCGCGAGATGAGCGAACTGACGCCAGCACAAGAGGATCCGGCAATCCACCGGATGCTCTCCACGCTGACGGCCTGGACACCCGGACCGGGGTTCGACAGCCGGGTGCTGGCCCGCGTGTGGCGGCCGCACCCGCTGTGGCTGCGGCGCGCGGAGGCGTACTGGGGTGAGCTCGTCGAGACGGGCCAGGTCTGGCTGATCGCCGGAGCCTTCGCGCTGGGAAGCCTGATCCCCGTCATCGCCCTCACTGCCCTGGTCTCCGCCCACATGGCCGAGATCTGGACGTTCTTGGATTGGCTCGTGGCCGAGGGCATCCCGGTGGCCTGGATGGCGACTTTGGCGTTCCTCTCGGGAGTTGTTTCAACTGTGAACACCGTGGCGAGCGCGCTGCTCCCCAACGCCCGAGCCCTGACGCTCGCGGTCGTTGCTTACCTGGTGCTCCTCGCCGGCTGCGCGGGGGGCCTGTACCGCACCATGAGTGCTCCGAGTGCTACGAGGTAGTCGCCCCATGACACGCATTGGTCGCTGGATAGTCGTGTTGCTCTTCATCGCTGCCCCCGCGCTTGGGGCGCAGGAGGTGGTGGGACACTCCTCGACTCGCTCGGACGAGGCGGTCACTCTCAACTTCGAGCTCGCAGGCGGAGAGACCCTCACCTTCACACTCATTCACGGTCGCCTCCTGCTGGACGGCGAGGAGGTGGGACGCTACGAGCGGGGCGGCGCCTTCGAGCAGGCGGTGCGCGAGGCCGTGGCACGGTCACGCGCCCAGGAGACCGAGGGCCTGCTGGCAGAGCTTCAGGGCATCGAGACCGAGGAGCTCACCAGGGCCGAGGAATTGTCCTACGAGGTGATGACGGAGGTCGTGGCAGCCCTGAGCATGGTCGAAGCGATGCTGCCGGAGCTGGCGGCCATCGAAATCGACACCGGGAGCGAGCACGCCGAAGCCGTTGTCGCGCCCTCAGGGGTCACCATCGTGACGGCTCCGAGCGTGGGCGTCGAGGTCCCGTTGGCACCGACCCCGCGTCAAATGCAGTACGACATGCGCTACGAGCTGATGCAGGAGAGCACCTCCTTCGTGGGCGGCGTCGTCGGCAACGCCATGAGCCTCGCGGCCACGTTCCTCTCCATGGCGTTCCTCGGGCTCGGCATGCTGTTCTTCGCCCCGAGGCAGCTCGAGACCGTGGCGGACACGGTGTGGAGCTCGTTCGGGCGCTCGTTCCTCACAGGGCTGTTCGCTCAGCCGCTCGTCCTACCGGTCTTCGGGATGATGATCGTGGGGCTGGCGCTCACCGTCGTCGGTATCGTAGTGATCCCGTTTGCGATCGCGGCGTTCGCGCTGGGACTGTTCCTGGCCGTGGTCGGTGGCTACGTGGCCGTGGCGCGCACGGTCGGTGAGATCTACCTGCGGCGCAAGATGGCCCGGGGCGACGCGATCCAGACTTGGGGGACCTACCGCTACATCGTGTACGGGCTACTGGGTCTGATGTCGATCTGGCTCCCCGCCGTGTTGCTCGGGCGCGTGGCCGTGGCCGGACCGATCGCCGTTGTGAGCGCCGCGACGATCACCTGGGTGCTTGCCACCGCCGGGTTCGGCGCTGCGATCCTCACGCGGGGCGGCGTGCGGGGAACGTTTGTGCGGCGCCTCGACCTGGCGCTCACCGACGAGCAGTTCTGGACCCCCGATTCGGTGTCGTCGGCCCGCAGTCGCGGGCGCGTGCCGCGCACGGGTTCATGAACTTCCGCCGCCTGGTCCCGGCCACCGCTGTAGGAGCGCTGCTGCTCCTGCCAAGCGACATCGCCGCGCAGACCTGGCAGTCGGCTTCCGCTTCGCGCCGCGTGCAGGGCGAAGAGCGACTGCGGGTGGAAGTAGAGTTCGCGGTCGGCACGTTCCGCCTGCGTCCCGCCGCAGGAAACACACTGTACCAGGCGGACATTCTGTACGATGCCGAGTACTTCGAGCCGCGCATCGAGTACAATGCCCGGCGTGGCCGGCTCGACCTGGGCGTCATCCCCGAGGTCGAGAGCGGCCTGGACCTGGACTACGAAGATACCGACCAGCACCTCACGGTCGAGCTGTCCCGCTCGGTGCCGACGATCCTGGACCTCAAGTTCGGCGCTGCGCGGGCGGAGATCGAGCTGGGCGGGATACCGATCGAGCGCGCCGAGATCAAGACCGGCGCGAGCGAGAGCACGATATCGTTCGATCGCCCCAACCCCGTCGCGTGCACCAGGCTCGAGGTTGGCGCGGGCGCTGCCGACTTCACCATCGAGAAACTCGGCAACTCCCGCTGCCGGGTCATCGAGGTAGCCGGCGGGATCGGCGAGATCACGCTGGACTTCACGGGTGAGTGGGCACCGGAGGTCGATACACGCGTGAAGATCGTGGCGGGGCTCGGCGAGGTGAACCTGATTCTGCCGATCGGCATCGGCGTCGAGGTGGACATTGACCGCCTGTTCGCCGGATTCGAGGAGTCGGGCTTCGACCAGCGTGGCTCCCGCTACTTCAGCTACGACTTCGACGGCGCTGCCCGCAAGATCCGCTTCGACATCAAGGCGGCACTGGGCGATGTGAACGTGGATTGGGTGGAGGCGGGCTACTAGCTCCCCACTTCGCCACGCGCCTCGGTGGCGCCCAGCCATACTTCAGCTCCCACACCAACCCCTAGAGCCTGCGCCGCAGACCGCTCGCGCGCTGCGATCTCGACCGTACCACCAGACCCACCGAACGCCACGAGAGCCCCCAGCTCGACATCGCGGAATGTCCTCCCCACGGGGGCGGTGAACTCCGCGCCGATCGTGACCAAGCCCCCTCCCTCGATGGCGGCAGCCGGGATGTTGGTGATCAGAGTGCCGAAGCGATCGACGTAGACGACCTCCCCCACCATGCGTCCCTGCTCCTCGCGGGGAGTGGGAGGCGGAGAGCTGATGGGATCGGAAACGGCCGTACCCAGCGCCCCGAGTGCCTCTCCCAGGACGAGCCGCGCGGCGGCTGGGGCGAACACGTCGCGCCCATGGAACGTTGCCGAGGCTTCGTCGGAGACGGAGAGCTGAACCACGGTCGCAGCTTCGAGCACCGGGGTGAGCAGGCCGTTGTCCGGCGCCACGAAGTAGTGCCCCTCCGCAGCCGCCGCCAACGCCCGCCGCGCCGTGCCCACGCCCGGGTCGACCACCGCCAGGTGCACCGTTCCCGGCGGGTAGCGATGCCAGGTGCGCGCGAGCAGGTACTGACCGGCCACCACGCTACCGAGAGGAACGTCGTGGCTGATGTCGATCAGGGTGGCTGTGGGAGCCGCTGAGAGGATGACGCCCTTCACCTCGGCTACGTAGCTGTCGCTGCGGCCGAAATCGGTGAGGAGCGTGATGAGCTGCGGCATCGAACCTCCGGATGCCGGTTGCGCCACCTAGCCGGTTATGACGGGTAGCGAGATACTCTTGCCGCCCGCCCGGTCGGCGACGGCCTTTGCGATCGTGGCCAGCGCCTTCCCCGCAGGGGACTCGGACTGCCCCACGACCACGAGCCTTCCCTCGTCCTGCTCCGCGGTCATCCCCGGCTGCAGGGGAATCTGCCCCAGGAGCGGCACTCCCAGCTCGTCGGCGAGGCGCTGCCCGCCTCCACCCGAGAACACGTCGCTGCTCTCGCCGCAGTGGGGGCACTCGAAGTAGCTCATGTTCTCCACCACACCGAGCACCGGCACGCCCACCCGCTCGAACATCTTGGCCCCGCGCAGCGCGTCGCCGGTGGCCATCTCCTGCGGCGTGGTGACGATGATCCCGCCCTTCATGAACACGGCCTGCGCCAGGGAGAGCTGTGCGTCGCCCGTCCCGGGCGGCAGGTCCACCAGGAAGTAGTCCAGCTCACCCCACTCCACGTCGCGCAGGAATTGATGGATGATCTTGGTGACGATGGGACCCCGCCAGATCGCAGGCATGTCACGCTCGACCAGGAACCCGAGGGAGATGAGCTTCACGCCGTACTTCTCGAGCGGCATGATGCGCTGGTCGCGCACCGGGGGACGCTCGTCGATCCCGAACAGGCGCGGGATGTTGGGCCCGTAGATGTCGGCGTCCATGATCCCGACTCGGTGACCCTCGCGTGCGAGCTCTGCAGCGATGTTGGCGGCTACGGTGGATTTCCCCACGCCTCCCTTGCCGCTGGAGACCGCTATGACCGAACCGAGTGCGGGAATCTCCACCGCTTCGGAGGGAGCGGCCGGTGCCGCCGCGGGTGCCGTCCCCTGAGGGGGAGCGGTGCGGTCGGCTTCACCAGAGCGTGGCTCGACCACCTCGATCTTCACTTCCGTCACGCCTTCCACTTCCTGCACGGCCTTGCGCGCTTCACGCACCAGGCCGCCCGGATCGTCCTGGGTGAGGAGGAAGGTGAGGGTGACGCGACCCTGCTCGTCGATGGCGAGGTCCTGCACCATCCCTGCAGAGATCACGTCGTTGTCAACGCGGGGATTGCGAATGTTGGTCAGCGCGCCCGCGACGAGCGCATCGAGTTTTCTGGACATGGTCGAGGAATGATAGACGGGGCGTCAGGGCCGAGCAACCGACCGCGCAGCCTCCAGCACCCTGGCCTGCACCTCGTCGAGCGTGCCCTCGAGCGAGGCGCCGGCCGCCCTGCGGTGCCCGCCTCCGCCGAAGGACTCGGCCATCTTGGCCACATCAACGTCACCGACCGAGCGGAACGACACCTTGATGCGGCCGTTGGCGAGCTCGCGGAACAGGATGGCCAGGTCCACGCCGCGCACCGCGCGCGCAAACTCCACAACGCCGTCCAGGTCCGACGCGTCTACGCCGTGCCGCTGCATGGCTCCCGGCGGCACCGTTACCCACGCCAGCTGATGGCCGGGCTCGACCACCAGCGTCTCCAGCACCTCCCCCAGCAACCGGATCTTCCCTTCCGGCTCGGATGCATACACCTCGCGATAGATCTGCTCCGCGCCCAAACCGCACTCCAACAGGTGGGCGGCCACCTGTAGGGTGCGCGGCGTGGTGTTGCTGAAGCGGAATCCCCCCGTGTCGGTCAGGATGGCGACATAGAGGGCGCGCGCCACTTGCGGTGTCAGCTCCCAGCGGGCCGAGCGCGCGAGATCGTATACCAGTTCGCCCGTGGCGCACGCCGCCGCATCCACCAGTCGCGGGCCCGAAGGCAGGGTGCCGTCGCTCAAGTGATGGTCGATGCAAGCCACCGGGATCTTGGCCTTCGCCACCACACGGCTCAAGTGACCCAGGCGGTCGAGATCGGCTATGTCCAGCACCACGATGGCGTCGGCCCGCTCAAGATACTTCACGCCCGATGGCGACTTGTCGGCGCCGGCAGCCTTGTCCAGCAGGAAGCCGAAGCGCTCGGGAAACGGGGTGGGGTTGGTTATCGCCGCACGGACGCCGCGCCGCGTGAGGAGGTGCCACAATGCAATCTCACTGCCCGCACCGTCGCCGTCGGCATTTACGTGGGTCATCAGCGCCACTCGCATCCCCGGCTCGAGCAGCTTGAGCACCTGCTTGGCCGCCCGGCGCCGTGCTTCGGGAACCGGGACCCCGCGTGAGGGAGATGGCTTGGACTTCTTTGCTGACGGCATCGCGCGTACCAATGTAACCAGCTTAGTCGCTCGGGTCTTGCCCTGCCACCACCCGCGGGCCCATCTTGTGACCCTTCATCCACCAGAAGACGCGCATGGAACTGCTCGAGAGAATCGTCACGACCGCTTCCGAGTTCATCTGGGACCGCGGTATCCCGTTCCGGGGCGAGGAGATCCCCTGGGTTGTCGTCGCACTCCTCGGCACCGGGATCTTCCTGACGGTGAGGCTGGGGTTCCTGCAACTGCGCAAGCTGGGCCACGGCTTCAAAGTCACCTCGGGCTACTACGACGACCCCGCTGAGCCGGGCGACGTCTCCCACTTCCAGGCGCTGACGACCGCGCTCTCCGCCACGGTTGGGATCGGCAACATCGCCGGCGTCGCGTTGGCCATCCACTGGGGCGGGCCGGGGGCGCTTTTCTGGATGTGGATGACGGCGCTGGTCGGGATGGCCACCAAGTACTCCGAGGTCACCCTCGCACAGTACTACCGCACGGTCGAGAAGGTCGACGCCGACCCGCACAAGTGGGAGGGCTCGGTCTCCGGCGGGCCCATGTACTACATCGAGCGCGGACTGGGGCCGGCGTGGAGGCCGCTGGCGGTGTTCTTCGCGGTAATGCTGGGGACGACGGCGTTCCTCACGGGCAACGCCATCCAGGCCAATACGGTCGCCGACACGATGAACACCATCCTGGGGATCCCCGTGTGGATCACCGGATTGTTCACTGCGACCATCGTGGCAATGGTCATCATCGGTGGTATCACGCGGATCGGCAGGGTGACCAGCATTCTCGCGCCGGCCATGGCCGCCATCTACGCGGCGGGCGCGCTGATCATCATCCTGGCCAACGCCGGCGAGATCGCTCCCACGTTCGCGCTCATCTTCCGCGAGGCCTTCAACCCGACGGCCGGCGTTGCAGGCACCGGGGTGGGCGTGTTCCTGCTCACCATGATGTGGGGAGTGAAGCGGGGGCTGTTCTCCAACGAGGCGGGCCAGGGCTCCGCGCCCATCGCCCACGCGGCTGCCAAGACCGATGAGCCCGTATCCGAGGGAGTGGTCGCGCTGGTGGAGCCGTTCATCGACACGATCGTGATCTGCACCATGACCGGCCTGGTGATCATCATGACGGGAGTATGGTCCGCGCGGATCCCCACGGAGATCACACTGGGCGGCGGCGACATCTCGTACGTGACGCAGCAGGAGAACGGCAACTACAACACAGTGCAGGACGGCGGCACAATCACGCTGGAGCAGGGTCGCCACGTGGACGCGGCCGGCGCGCAGGTGGCGTGGCACGAGGTGCCGGTCGAAGTGCTGTACGTGGATTCGGACCAGACACAGCCGTTCACGGGAGTCATCAATGCGGACAGTGCCGTCGCGATTGCCTTGGACGGCACGACGCTCACGTCGCTCTACGGCGACGCCGCCGAGAGCGGTGCGCCACTCACGATGATCGCCTTCGAGCGGGGATTACCGGGATCGTTCGGGCGCTACATCGTGGTGTTGAGCGTGTTGCTGTTCGCGGTCTCTACAGCGATTGCGTGGAGCTACTACGGCGACCGCTGCGCCAACTACCTGTTCGGCCACTCGGCGGTGCTGCCCTACAAGTTCGCCTTCGTGAGCATGCACTTCGTGGGCTCCGTCCTGTCGCTCTCGGTGGCGTGGACGCTGGGCGACGTCTTCCTGGGGATCGTGATTCTGCCCAACCTGCTGGCGCTGCTGTTGCTGTCGCCCAAGGTGCTGGAGCTCACCAAGAGCTACTTCAAGCGGACGCCCTGGGTAGCCAATCGCGAGGCGCGGCTCAGGTACCTCGAGGAGAGGAGAACGGGGAGGGGCTAGAGCGGGAAACGGGAAGGGGGAAGCGGGAACCGTACGACCGGCCACGTGCGAGCCGGAATGCAGAGCGCCGCGGAGCTGCCTTACACTCCGCGGCGTTTCCCGTTTCCCGTAGGTAGCGGGGCGGCAGGGCGGCTAGAGCGAGTAGTTCGGCGCCTCCCGCGTGATGACCACGTCGTGCGGGTGTGACTCCCTCAGGCCCGCCGCGGTGACCTGGGTAAACTCCGTGTCGCACCGTAAGGAATCCAGCGTGGAACAGCCGCAGTATCCCATGCCGCTGCGGATACCGCCCACCAGCTGGAACAGCACATCACCCACCGGTCCGCGGTAGGGTACCCGCCCCTCGATCCCTTCCGGCACGAGCTTCTGGGTCGAGACCTCGCCTTCCTGGAAGTATCGGTCGGCCGAGCCTTCCTGCATCGCGGTGAGCGATCCCATCCCGCGCACAGTCTTGAAGCGCCTTCCCTCCAGCAGGAAGCTCTCGCCCGGACTCTCCTCGGTGCCCGCCAGCATCGAGCCCAGCATCACGCTGGAGGAGCCCGCCGCCAGGGCCTTCACTGCGTCGCCCGAGTACTTGATGCCCCCGTCGGCAATGATGGGTACGTCTCCGGCACCCTGCACCGCGTCCACGATGGCCGTCACCTGCGGCACCCCAACTCCGGTCACCACACGCGTGGTGCAGATGGAGCCGGGCCCGATGCCGACCTTGACCGCATCCACCCCCCGTTCCACCAGCGCCTTGGTGCCCTGGAGCGTGGCCACGTTGCCGCCCACCAATTGAGCGTCCGGATAGGCCTGCCTCAGCGCATCTACCGTATCGAGCACACCCTGCGAATGTCCGTGCGCCGAGTCCACCACGATGGCGTCGACCCCGGCGGCAACCAGCGCCGCAGCCCGATCCGGCGTGTCGGCGCTCACGCCCACCGCCGCAGCGACGCACAGCCGACCATGCTCGTCCTTGTTGGCGTCGGGGAACTGGCGCCGCTTGATGATGTCCTTGACCGTGATGAGGCCCTTGAGCGTTCCGTTTTCGTCCACGACGGGCAGCTTCTCGATGCGGTGCTCGCCCAGCGTCCGCTCGGCCTCGTCGAGCGTCGTCCCCATCGGCGCGGTGATCAGGTTGTCCTTGGTCATCGCCTCGTTCACCGGCCGGTCGAGGCTCCGCTCGAACTGCAGATCCCGGTTCGTGATGATCCCGACCAACTTGCCTTGCTCGTCCACTATGGGTACGCCGGAGATCTTGAAGCGCGCCATCAGGCCGGCCGCCTCGCGAATCGATCGATCGGGCGCCAGGGTGATCGGATTGAGGATCATCCCGCTCTCGGAGCGCTTCACCCGATCGACCTCGGCAGCCTGGCGGTCGATGGCCATGTTCTTGTGTATGACGCCGATTCCGCCGGCCCGGGCCATGGCGATCGCCATCTCGGCCTCAGTGACCGTATCCATCGCCGCCGCGACGAGCGGGATGTTGAGTTCGATGCCCCGGCTGAATCGGGTGCGAACCTGGACGTCGCGTGGGTGCACCGTCGCGTGACGCGGCACCAGCAGGACGTCGTCGAACGTGAGGGCGTATCCGGGACGCAATTTGCTCACCGCGACTCTCCCATATGCGCAAAGACCCGCCGCGCGTGAGGCGCTCGGCGGGTCCAACTCGTGCCAGTTACCTGTTCCATGAAGGAAGTTACGCGCTCCCGGGCGCGCAGGTCAAGCGTCCGTCTCGCCACCTCCCTCATCCTCATCGGACGCCGCTTCACCCTCCGGCTTCTTAGGCGCCTCGGGCGTCAGCTCGTCGGCCACGACCCGTCCGGCAGCGGCCAATCCCTCGATGACGCTGCTGGCGGCGTCCACCACCTGGGCCGTGCCCTTGGCCGCCACCTCTGACAGTCGGACGCTGCCGATCTTGTCCTCTATTCCCTCGGCGATGCGCTGCACGGCGGAAGGAGACCGCCGGCTGAGATTGTAGCGCGAGTCGAGGAACTCCATGTAGTCGAGCAACTGCCGGCCGATCTCGTCGGGGAGGTCGTCCAGCTTCCGCGTGATCTTCGACTTCAGATTCTCGTTCATGACTGCGACCTCATTGCCTTCTCTGTGCCATGTCCACCAGGTCGAGGACGGGGTTCCCCAGGTACTGGGACCGCGCCGTGCGAACCCTTCCAATGATCACCAGCTCTGTGAGCGGCTCCAGCCGCTCTACCGCGATCAGCTGCTCGCTATCCAGCACGACGTACACGAAGCCGGCTTCAGGCAGCGGGCCCCGGGCCAGCATGTAACGCTGCCCCTCCGGGATTTCCCGCCGCAACTCATCGGCACGCTGGATCGCGATGTACTCGAGGGTCCACTGCACCAGCCTCCCCTCGAACTCCTCCGGCTGCGAGCGCACCTCGGCGCCGCTCACACCAACCAGCACACCCGGTGACGACGGGCGCAGGTCGCTCTCGCGAATCCAACCCTCGGCCTGAACCCGCACCCACTCACCCGAGCGGGCGATGATGCGCACCGAAGCGTCGGCGCCCAGGGAGCCGGTCGGCGCGCCGTCGGGCGTCCGGTGCATCTCGGCCTCCCCCGCCGTGACCGCCCAGTCGAGCCCCACCGCGTCACTGTCTACCGGCGCTGCCGGTTGGGGGGCAGCGGTCGCCGGCTGGGCGCCCGCGCCGGCCCCGACCCGTTCGAGGGAGTTCCCCCACATCCATGCGCTGCGCCTCACGCGGATCCAGCCCGGCTGCCGCTGGACTTCCTCGAGCAGGGCGCCCGATTCGAGACGCGCCACGATGCTCCCGTTGGGCGCCGCACGCAGGTTTTCGCCGCTGGCCGCCGCCACACGCAGGTCGTAGCCCTGCGAGTCGCTGGCCTCCGTGGAGCGGGCCCAGATCCACCCCTCGAGGGTCACCGCCACCCATTGGCCCCGCGAGCTGTCACCCTGCATCCGCACCCCGGCATTCACCGTGGCCAGCAGGGCCGCACGGCCCGAGGGCTCGCGGCGGAGGTTCTCCGTGCTTATGACTCGGAGGTCCTGCTGCGCGGCGAGCCGTGCGGTGCCCGGCCACGCCGCGAGGAAAAGCAGAACCCCGCAGGCTGGTAGTGCTCGAAGGACGTGGCTAGATTGCCTCATTCTCGTACCCGAGGGGATTGTAGGAAGAACCCCGGTCCCGTATCAATTTACATCGGGAGCAATATGAGACACCTAATCGGGGCGGCAACGGCCGCCCTGCTCGTCCTCTGGCCGGGAACGGGCGCAGCCCAGGTAGGGCACGACCCGGCCTCTTCACCCTACCGCGACATTTTCGGGAAGTGGACGCTCGGGGTGGAGGGAGGGTACGCCAGCGGCTCGGGCGGGAGCGCCGGTGTGGGACCGACCGACGGCCCGTTCGGCGGCCTGCGGTTGGACATGCACCTGACGGGACCCGGAAACGCCGGGTTCGAGTTGCTCTACGCCAGCCTGGACCGCCTGATAATAGATCCCGCCCTGCCCCCGGACGAGCGCGAGCTGGGGACTGAGAAGCAGTCGATCATATACCTCATGGCCGGAATGGGCCTCCACTTCACGGGCCGCAAGACGTGGCACCGCCTGGAGCCGTTCATTGGGGCGTCCATCGGTCTGGCGTTCGGCGGCGAGGTTCAGGGTGACTCCACCGTGTTCGACCCGTTCGAGTTCAACACTAAGTTCGTGGTTGCACCCTGGGCCGGCGTTCGCCTGCACTTGTCGAGGCGACTCTCCCTGCGCATCGAAGCGCGCGACATGATCTGGCAGCTCAGCTACCCCAACTCGTTCTTCGAGCCGCCCGAAGCGGGCGGTCCGCCGGTGCTCAATCCGCTCGTCCAGGGCACCACCGAGTGGACGCACAACTTCTGGTTCATCGGCGTGCTGGGGTACACCATCTCCTAACAGCTCTTGGACTTCTTCGCGGACGGCCTGCGGCGCGGCGTCGAGCTCATCCTGGGCGGTGACGCCGAAGTCTTCGACATCACCCTCCTCTCCATCAGGGTTGCGCTGATCTCGACCATCCTTGCCTGCGGCGTGGGAGTGCCCGCGGGCTTCCTCGTGGGCACGACGCGGTTCTGGGGCAGGCGCGCCGCAATCACTGTACTGAACACGATGCTCGCGTTTCCCACTGTGGTCGTGGGCGTGCTCGTCTGGGGGCTGTTGGCGCGAAGCGGTCCCTTCGGCGGCGCGGGACTGCTCTACACGTGGTGGGCCATCGTCATCGCCGAGGTCGTGCTGGCGGCTCCGATTGCCGCCGCCCTGACCGCTGCCGCGGTTCAAGGGATCGACCCGCGGGTGCGACGTACCGCGCTCACACTCGGCGCGAGTCCGTGGCATGCCCACCTCGCGGTGGCCCGGGCTGCACGCTATGCACTGGCCACTGCCGTGGTCGTGGCGTTCGGCCGCGTCCTGGCCGAGGTGGGAGCGGCCATGATCGTGGGTGGGAACATCCGCCACTACAGCCGGACTCTCACGACCGCCGTGGCCCTGGCCACGTCGCAGGGTGACTTCGCCCTGGCCATGGCGCTCGGACTGGTGCTGCTGGCACTGGCGCTCACCGTGAACGTGTTGCTGCAACTGTTTCAGGGACGGGGCGATGCTTGAGGCACTGGGCATCGAGCACGGGTACGCCGGGCGCACTGTCCTCACCGTCGAGGCGTTGGAGCTGGAGCGCGGGACGGCAACCGCCCTCGTCGGGCCCAACGGATCGGGAAAGAGCACGCTGCTGCGGCTGCTCGCGTTCCTCGAGCGCCCGCGAGTGGGCGCCATCATGCTGGACGGGAGTCTCGTCGTAGGACGACGCGAGCGGCAGGCGGCCCGGCGCCGGATCACCATGGTGGAACAGCACCCCTACCTGTTCTCGGGCAGCGTACGGCGGAATCTGCTGTACGCCCTCGCGCTGCACGGTGAGCGTGGCGAAGCGGCGGCGCGCCGTGCGGGAGCCGCACTCGAGCGGCTGCAGGTGTCGCACCTGGCGGAGCGCCCCGCTCGCGATCTGAGCGCGGGAGAGGCACAACGAGTGGCGGTGGCGCGAGCGCTGAGTCTCGAGCCGTCGGTGCTGCTGCTGGACGAGCCGGCCGGAGTCACCGACAGGGCGGCGACCGCGCAGCTGTACCGAGTGCTCGAGGAGGAGCGGATGAGCGGCACCACGCTGTGCTTCGCGTCGCATCAACTGGAGGACGCCTACCGCTGGTCGGACCGTCTCATCGCACTGGCCGAGGGACAGGCCAGCCGGGTGACGCCCGAGAACCTGTTCCGCGCCGACGTCCCCGGCGGCAGCGGACCGAAAACGGTGCTCGCGGGCCCGCTCGAAGTGCAGGTTGTGACCGACAAGGCCGGCCCCTCGACGATCGCCATCCCGGCCGACGAAATCCTGGTGAGTCGTGAGCCGCTGCACTCCAGTGCGCGCAACGAGTTTCGCGGCAAGGTCAAGCGAATCGCAGACGATGGGCGCGGGGGTGTCACGCTCATGGTAGACGTGGGCGTGGATCTCGCCGCGCGCGTTACGCCTCGAGCCCTGGAGGAACTCGGCATCGGACTCGGCGACGAGGTGGTGCTCGCCGTCAAGGCGCTGGCCGTGCAGGTCTTCTGATTCATCACTACATTCCCGACATGCCTACCGTGCGCCTGACACGTGTCGTTGTCTTCAGCGCCGCGCACCGCTACTTCCGACCCGATTGGTCTCCGGAGCAGAACGCCGAAGTGTTCGGCGCCTGCGCCGAGGAGCACGACCACCGCTACGAATGTCACGTGACGGTGGCGGGCCCCATGGACGAAGAGACGGCCATGATACTCCGGTTGGACGACCTCGACCGGGTGCTGGGCGAGGAGATCACCGAGCGGTTGGACCAGAAGAACATCAACCGCGACGTCCCGGACTTCGCCCCGGGGAAGCAACTTCCCACTTGCGAAGCACTGGCCGTTCACCTGTGGGGGCGCCTTGAGCCGCGTCTTCCGGTGGGGGTCCGCCTGGAGCGCGTACGCGTGCAGGAGGATCCAAGCCTGTTCGCCGAGTACGACGGTGCGTAGCGCAGTGCTGGCGGGCGGGGCTGCCAGCCGCTTCGGCGGCCGCCCCAAGGGACTGGAGCTGGTGGGAGGGGAGCGGCTGCTGGACCGAGTGGTGCAAACCGTGCGCGCGGCGACCGGGACCGATCCCCTGCTCGTCGCCAACGATCCCGACGCGAGCCAGTGGTACCCTGGACTCGAGGTGACGGCCGACCTCATTCCCAACTGCGGCTCCCTCGGGGGGATCTACACCGCCGTCGCTGCCGGCGAGGGACCAGTTCTGGTTGTGGCGTGGGACATGCCGTTCGTCACGGCCGAGCTGCTGCGCGCGCTCGTCGGGGGCTGGGAGGGCAACGATGCGTTCCTGCCCGAGAGCCGGGGACCCCTGGGCGTCGAGCCGTTGTGCGCCGTGTACGGACCCGCCTGCAAGGAACCCATCAAGCAGAGTATGGACGTGGAAGATCTCCGAACCACGGCGTTCCACACCGCCGTGCGCGTCGGCTCACTCCCGGTCGATCAGGTCGCGACATTGGGCGACCCCGAAACGCTGTTCTTCAACGTCAACGATCCCGATCAGCTCCAGGCGGCCGAGTCCATGTGGCGCAAGCAGCAGGCCTCGGCTCGATAGCGCGGCGCCATCTTCCATGAATGCAGCCCCACACACTCGCCTGACCCCGTCCGAGGCTTCGCGCGCCGTCATGGCCGAGATCGAGCCGCTGGAGCATGAGCAGGTGGCCCTGGGGGACTCGCTGGGGCGGGTGTTGGCAGCAGATGTCACCAGCCCGGTAGATCTGCCGCCATGGGACAACTCGGCCATGGACGGATACGCGGTGCGCGCCGCGGACCTGAGCGCGGGAGCGGAGTTGCGGATAGTCGAGACCGTACCCGCCGGGGGCTCTCCGACGCGGAAATTGGGGCCGGGTGAGTGCGCCCGCATCTTCACCGGCGCACCGGTGCCGCAGGGCGCCGATTCGGTCATTCGCCAGGAACACACGACCGCACTGGAAGGCGACCGGGTGCGCGTAGACGACGCGCACGACGCTGGGCGCAACGTGAGGCCGCGCGCAGAGGACATGGCGGCGGGCAGCGTGGCGCTCGAGGCGGGGACCGAGATTGGACCGGCCCAAATGGCGCTACTCGCCTCGATGGCCAACTTCACGGTCGAGGTGCACCGCAGGCCCACCGTGGCGATCCTCTCAACCGGTGACGAGGTCGCCGACGAGGACGAACGCGAGGAGATCCTGAGCGGCCGCAAGATCGCATCCTCGAATACCTATGGGATGGCTGCAGCGGCCATCGCGGCGGGGGCTGACGCGCTCAGCCTGGGCATCGCACGCGACGACCCGACGGAGATACGCGACCGACTGGAACTCGCGCACACCGCCGATCTGCTGGTGACCTCGGGCGGCATGAGCGTGGGAGAGCACGACCACCTGCGCGCGATCCTGGAGGAGTCGGGTGACGCGATGCGCTTCTGGCGCCTGCGCTCCAGGCCGGGGGCGCCGGTGGGTTTCGGCGTGCTGGAGAGCTTGCCGTGGCTCGGGCTCCCGGGAAACCCGGTGAGCGCCATGGTCACGTTCGAGCTGTTCGCGCGACCGGCGATTCGCAAGCTACTGGGACACCGCGAGCCGTTTCGGCGCGCAGTACCGGTGGTGATGGGCGAGCAGATCGAGACGCCGGCCCGGCTCACGCACTTCCTGCGCGTCACGCTTTCGCAGGAGGGGGACGCGCTCGTTGCGCGCCTCACCGGACCTCAGGGATCGGGGTTGCTGTCGTCGATGGCGAAGGCGCAGGCGCTGCTGATCGTGCCGGAGGAGGTGGACGAGGCGGCTCCGGGTGAGGCACTCCGGGCGATCCGGCTGGACGAGGTGGCGCACCAGGAGCAGGCGCCCTTCTGAGGGCACACCGCCAGTTGCGGAACTAGGGCACCACCACGTCTGTATACCCAGTGGGAGGAGTGGAATGGGACCCTCAAGATCCGGCGTATCTAGACGCGATTTCCTCAAGACCGGCCTGGCCGCTCTGGCCACTCCGGTGCTGGCCGGTTGCAAAATCGAACCCCTGGGGAATCCGGATGCCGGCCCGGTAGCGGACCCCAAGCTCACGGCCCAGCCGGGAGAGCCGTCCTTCACCCCCACCATAGGCCTCAGCTCCATGGGCACCGGGCGAGTGGGCAGCGCCGTCATGTACGTGCCGGCGAGCTACTCCCCCGACACACCCGCCCCGCTGTTCGTCGGGCTCCACGGCGCCGGCGGTAGTGGGAGCGACTGGGTCAGCTACCATGCGCGCGCCGAGGAACGCGGCATGGTGTTCGTGGCTCCCGACTCGGTCTCCCACACCTGGGATCTGGTGGCCGGCAACTTCGGCCCGGACGTCCGTTTCCTCGATCGCGCGCTGCACCACACCTTCGAGCGCTGCCTCATCGACCCAGCCAGGATAGCGATCGGGGGATTCTCCGACGGAGCGTCGTATGCACTCTCGATGGGGGCCATCAACGGCGACCTGTTCAGCCACCTCGTAGGCTACTCGCCCGGGTTCTGGAGGGCCCCCGAGCGAGTAGGGCTGCCGCAGGTCTACATCTCCCACGGCACGGAGGATACGATCCTCCCCGTCGGCCTGAGTCGCGACACCATCGTGCCTACCATGCGCGACAGAGGCTACGACGTCACGTACCAGGAGTTCGAAGGGGGCCATCAGGTGCCCGCGGAGGTCTCCGAGGGAGCACTCGATTGGTTCCTGCAGTGAGCTGAGCGCGCCGCGGTCTACATTCGCTTGTACTGCGGCCCCGCCCCACCCTCACGCGGCGTCCAGCGCGGCCCCACCACGTCGGTAGCCTTGCAGTCCACGCAGTTGGGAGCGTTCACCACCAGCTTTCCGTCGCTCACCTCATACACGCCCGCGGGGCACATCTGGGCGTAGAACTCGGCCACGTCTGACGGCACGTTCTCGCCGACGATGACGTGACTCGGGATGGTGTCGCGGGTCGCGTTTCCCGATTTGAAGACAGCATCCACCTTGCTGTAGGTGAGCTTGCCGTCGTAGGTAACGGGATGCACGGCGCCGGGACGGCGTGACGCCGTGGAATCCGGCTCCATGTCGATCCGCCCACCCGGAAAGCGCCCCCCCGTGAAGGTGGCCAGTCCCGCCTTGAGCGCCCCCTTCCAGAAGCCGTCCTTGAACGCCGGGCGCACGTTGCGGGTGCGGTACAGGTCGTCGCGGATGTAGGAGTCGCCCACCAGGCGATCGTACTTGGTGAGCCGCGCCTGCGTAGTGTCGCCCGCCTTCAGCGCCTCGAATATGGCGCGCGCCGCGTACATACCCGACTGCATGGCGTAGTGCACTCCCTTGAGGGAGGGCACGTCCACGAACCCCGCCGAATCTCCCAGGATCACGACACCATCGCCCGAGAGCCGCTGCGGCAGCCCGAAGTAACCCCCCTCCGGAATCGTCTTGGCGCCCCACTCCACGAGTTCGCCACCCTCGAGGTATTGTCGGAAGAGCGGGTGCCCCTTCATGCGCTGCAGCCGGTCGTGCACGTCGAAGGTGCGATCCGCATAGTCGAGCCCCACCACGAGTCCCAGCGCCGCCACTTGGGGCTCCAGCGGGTACATGAAGCTCCCCCCGAACGCGTCCGTCGGCAGCGGCCAGCCCATGGTGTGGATCACCCGGTCGAGCGGCCGCTCGAGCTCCCAGAGCTCCTTCACGCCGAGCGCGTAGATCTGCGGGTTCTCGGAGCCGATGTCCTGCCACTCGAGGTATGCCTGGGCCAGCATGCCGCGCGTGCCCTCGGCAAGCGCCGTCACCTGCGCCACTATGTCGGCAGGCGGCATGTAGCCGGAAAGCTGCTCGCCGTCGCGCCCCAATCCGGTGGCCACGGTGCGCACCCCGAGCACACGATCACCTTCAGTGAGCAGCGCGCCCGCCGGGAAGCCGGGCAGCACGTCCACGCCCAGCTCCTGCGCCTTCTCTCCCAGCCAGCGCACGATCTCGCAGATCGAGCTCACGTAGTTGCCATGATTGCGCATGGTGGGCGGCGTTGGCAGGCGCCGGGCCCTTTTCTGGGAGAGCCAGTAGAGCGATTCCTTGGCCACCGGCGCACCGAAGGGGAAGTCGCCGTCGCTCAGCTCGGGGAACAGCTCGCGGAAGGCGCGAGGGTTCACTACCGCACCGGAGAGTGAGTGCTCGCCGAGAGAGGCCGCCTTCTCGAGCACGCCTATGGTCACCTCGCCCATCCCGTCACCCGATTCGTTGTCTCGCTGGACTAGCTGGGCGAGGTGGATGGCGCCGGCGAGGCCGGCGGGACCCGCACCGACGAAGACCACGTCCATGTCGATGCGCTCCGCACCCGGGGCCTCGGTGAGAACGAGCCGCTCGCGGGGGAGGTCGGGCTGGTGCTCCGCGGGAATGAGTCGTCCCGCCATGGGTCAGCCCTCCTTGGCTTGCTTGATCTCCTGGGTCAGACGCGGCACGACCTCGAACAGATCTCCCACGATGCCGTAGTCGGCCACCTTGAAGATCGGCGCGTCCGGATCCTTGTTGACCGCCACGATGGTCTTGGCAGTGCGGATGCCCGCCAGGTGCTGGATCGCTCCCGAGATCCCGATGGCGAAGTAGAGATTGGGGCTCACCACCTTGCCGGTCTGCCCCACCTGCTCCGAGTGCGACCGCCACCCTGCGTCCACTACCGCTCGGGACGCACCCACCGCACCGCCGACCGCCTCAGCCAGATCCTCGATCAGCTTGAAGCTCTCCGCGTCCCTGAGGCCACGGCCGCCGGCCACGACCACCGACGCCTCGGCCACGTCCTGCGCCGCACGGTCGGGCTGTTTGATCTCGAGCGTCTTGGCGGCCGTCCTGTCACTCTCAGCCGCGGCCGCCTGCTCGTCCGTCGCGTCCCGCTTCGCTTCAACCGGCATGACCGCATTGGGCCGCAGCGACACGACACAAGGGGTCGCGGTGACCTTGAGGGTGTAGTCGGCCTTGCCCGCGTACACCGGACGCGTCACCACCACGCCGCCGTCGTGCCGCACGCTGGTCACGTCGGACGCAAACGGGCAATCCAGCTTGGCGGCGATCCGGGGGGCGAGGTCTTTGCCGAGTGCCGTGGCCGGTACGATTGCCGCTGCATAGTCGTCCGATCCGACCTGAGCCGCCGCTATCTGCGCGTACTGGTCGGCCTGGTACAACGTCAGCGCGTCGTCCGCCGCGACGAAGACCTTGTCCGCTCCGTAGGTTCCCACGTCACCGGCGTCGATTCCCGCGGGACCGATGACCAGCGCATGCGCTTCGCCCCCAAGCGCGTCTGCCAGCGCCCTGGCCGCGGTGAGCGCCTCGTAGGAAACGCGTTTCAGCGTGCCGTCACGCTGCTCGAGCACTGCGATCACGCCCGCCATCAGAGCACCTTCGCTTCGTTGCGCAGCGCTTCGATCAATGCAGGCACCGCGTCCGCCCCCTCTCCCACGATCCGCCCCGCCTTCCGTTCGGCGGGAGGAGCGAGGTTCACCACTTCGATGCCACCCGACTCGAGCGCCGCGTCCTTCACCTCCAGCGGCTTCTTCTTCGCCATCATGATACCGCGCAGCGCCGGATAGCGCGGCTCGTTGAGACCCTTGTCTGCAGTGATCACGGCCGGGAGCCCGAACTCGACCACCTCCACACCGCCCTCGATCTCCCGTTCCGCCTTGCCCCCACCCTCGCCCATTTCCAGGTGCGCCGCCGCAGACACGCACTGCATGCCGAGCAGTTCCGCCACCATCGGGCCCACCGCGTGGCTTGAGTCGTCGATCGCCATCTTGCCGAGCAGTACCAGATCGTAGCCGCCGTCCTTCAGCTCGCCCGCGAGTGCCTTTGCCACCGGCAGGGGATCGAGCCCCACCTTGTCGGCTTTGAGCAGAACTCCCGTGTCGGCCCCCATGGCAAGGGCGGTGCGGATCGTCTCCTGCGCGGCTTCCGGCCCCACACAGACGATTACCACCTCGCCGGAGCCGCCCGCTTCCTTCAGCTTGAGCGCCTCTTCGACAGCGTATTCATCGTAGGGATTGAGGACGAACTTCACGCCGGCCTCGTCGATGGCCTTACCATCGGCGCCGACTTTGATGCGGGCCTCCGAGTCGGGAACCCGCTTGACGCACACTGCGATCTTCACGCGAGCCTCTTCGATGTCTTCGGGTTGGACAGCGCCGTGAAACTACTCCTCCGGCGACGGCGTCGCAACGCGATCAAGTTTCGTCGCTGAAGCCGGTGACCTTGTGCGCGCCGTCGCAGAATGGCTTGGTGCGCGAGTGGCCGCAGCGGCAGAGCGCGAAGTTGTCGGGGTTCTTGGGCGTGATAGGCTTCCCCTCGTGGTCTGTGATCTCGCAGCCGCCGGTGACGAGGTAGGGGCCGTCCTTACGCACTTTGATCGTAGCCATCGTAGCGTTCCCTTCGAGGGTGATCCGGTCAGGGGCGGCGCAGCAGCTCCAGCAACCGCTCCAGCGGATACGTGTTGATAACGTCGTCAGCGCCCAGCCACGCACGACGGGCCTGATCTACGCCGTACTTCATGAGGTCGAGGTCGCGCACCCGGTGGGCGTCGGTGCCTAGCGAGACCTTCAGTCCCAGCTCCCGCGCCCGCATCAGGTGGGTGTCCTTCAAATCCAACCGCTCCGGGTGCGCGTTGAGTTCCACGATCACGCCGTGCTCGGCGCAGCAGGCCAGCACCTCCTCAACCTCGAACTCCATCGGGTCGCGGCGGTTGATCAGACGGCCCGTGGGGTGCGCCAGCACGTGCACCGCCGGATGCTCGACCGCCCGCAAGACACGCCTGGTCTGCTCGGCAGCCGGCAAGTCGAACCGGGAATGGACGGACACCAGCACCAAGTCGAGCTGCTCGAGCATCTCGTCTTCCAGATCCAGGCTCCCGTCGGCCAGGATATCCACCTCCATGCCGCGCAGAATCCGGATCTCTCTCCTCCGGGCAGCGATCTCCGCGATCTCATCCCACTGCTCTCGCAGCCTGGCCGCATCGAGCCCACCAGTCATGGCTAGGGCCTTGCTGTGGTCGGTGATCGCGAAGTACTCGTAGCCCCGGGCAAGGCACCCGTCGAGCATCTCCTCGATCGAGTTCTTGCCGTCCGACCAGGTGGAGTGCATCTGGAGGTCGCCGCGCAGGTCCTCGAGCGTGATCAGCTCGGGGAGGCTGCCCGCTTCGGCCGCCGCCATCTCTCCCCGGTCCTCCCTCAGCTCCGGAGCGATCCAGGGCAGGCCCACCGCGGCATACACGTCCGCCTCGTCCGTCCCCGCCACCAGTTCTCCGGAGCCGGGCTCGACCGCGTCACTTCCGCCCGGCACCTTCGCCACGCCGTACTCCGAGACACTCAGGCCCCGAGCGACCGCCCGCTTGCGCAGCTTCACGTTGTGCTCCTTGGAGCCGGTGAAGTACTGCAGCGCGGCACCATAGCTCTCGGGGGGGAGCAGGCGCAGGTCTACCTGGAGTCCCGACTTGAGGATTACCGTCGCCTTGGTGTCGCCGGCCAGCTCCACCTTGCGCACGTCGCGGTAGGAGGTGAACTGCCCCATCACCTCCTCCGCCCCCCGGGCTATGACCAGGATGTCCACGTCGCCCACCGTCTCCCGGCGACGCCGGTAGCTGCCTGCCACCTCGATGCGCTCCACCGAGGCGAGCTCCCGCAGGTGCGCCACCAGGGGCTCGACGATCTGCTCCGCATCGGCGAGCCGGAAGCGACCGGTGCGCTTGCGGTAGGCCGCGATGGCCGAGAGGATCTTCTGCTGGCTCTTCTCACCGAAACCCGCGAGTCGCGCGACCTCACCCTCCTGCCCGACCCGCTCCAGGTCGTCGATCGTCTCGACTCCCAGCTCGTCCCACAGCTTCTTCGCCTTCTTCGCGCCGACGCCCGGCAGGCGTGTCAGCTCGATGAGCGAGAGCGGGATCTCCCGGGACAGCTCGTCCAGCAGCGACAGCTTGCCCGCCGTGACGAGCTCGGTGACGTGACTCGAAATGTCCTTGCCGACAGCCGGCAGCTCGGTGAGGTCGGCCTCGTCTTCCACCATCTTCCGCAGCGGGGTGGTGTGCGACTCGATGGTGCGGGCCGCGTTCTGGTAGGCGCGGATGCGGAACGGATTGGAGCCCTTGATCTCCAGCAGTACCGCCACGTCCTCCAGCACGCGCGCGATCTCGATGTTTTCCACCTAGACGTCGGCCCCCTTGGATCGCACGAACTCCACGAACTCGTCTTCGGTGAGTGTCTTCACGCCCAGGCGCTGCGCGTCGTCGAGCTTGGAGCCGGGGTTCTCGCCCGCTACGACGAAGCCGGTCTCCTTGCTCACCGAGGAGGTCACCCGCCCACCGAGGGACTCGACCAGCTGCTTTGCGTCGCGCCGCGAGAGCCGCGCCAGCCCCCCGGTGAACACGACCTTGATCCCGGCCAGCTGTGCCGCGGCCCCTCCCGTGGGCTCCACCAGCTCCATCCTCTTGTCGAGGAGCGTATCCAGCATCTTGCGGTTCCGCTCGTTCTCGAAGAATGCCTCGATCTGTTGCGCCATCTTGGGGCCCACTCCCGGTACGCCTTCCAGGTCTTCGACCGAAGCGCGGCGCAGCGCGTCCAGCGAACGGAAGTGCCGTGCCAGATCCCGAGCCACGGCCACGCCCACCTCCGGGATCCCCAGACCGATGAGAAACCGGTGCAGCTCCACGCGGGACGCGCGGGCGATCCCGTCCACCAGGTTCTGCGCCGACTTCTCCGCGAAGCCCTCGAGCTTCACCAACTGCTCCCGCGTGAGCTCGAACAGATCGGGTAGCTGCCGCACCAAGCGCTCTGCGACCAGCAGCTTCGCCCTCTCGTCACCGATCCCCTCGATGTCGAGGGCGTCACGCGACGCGAACAGCAGGATCTTGCCGGCCAGCTGGGCGGGGCACTCGAAGCCGTTGGGGCACACCGTGAACGGCCCCCGCTCGATCAGTGGCGAGCCGCACGACGGACACTTCTTGGGCATGCGGTACCGGGCGGCGCGCTTGCGTCCCGCCTCCTGCACGCGCTCAAGTACCTGCGGGATCACGTCGCCAGCACGCTGCACCCGCACCCGGTCGCCCTCGCGTATATCCTTGCGCTCCACCTCCTCCCGGTTGTGCAGGCTCGCGCGGCTCACCGTCACGCCGCCCAGCTCGACCGGACGGAGCATGGCAATGGGTGTGACCGCACCGGTACGCCCCACGCTGGGGACGATGGCGAGCACCCGGGTCACTTCCTTGCGCGGCGGGAACTTGAACGCATACGCCCAACGTGGGTGGTGCGACGTGGCCCCCACTTCGTCGCGCAGAGCCAGGTCGTCGAGCTTGATCACGATGCCGTCGATCTCGTACGCCAGGTCGTCCCGCTGCTCGTACAGCTCACCGTGGTACGCGGCTATCTCTGCGACCGATGTGACGTGACGCGCCAGCTCGTTCACGGGAAAGCCCCAGTCCCCGAGCGCAGCGAGCGCTTCCCATTGCGTAGCCACCTCCACGCCTTCGGCGGCCAGTATGTCGTACACGTACAGGTCGAGCGGGCGCTGAGCGGTGATCTGGGGATCGAGCTGGCGCAGCGAGCCCGCCGCCGCGTTGCGCGGATTGGCGAACGGCTCCCTCCCCTCCCTCAGCAGGCGCTCGTTCAGCTCCTCGAACGCGCCCACCCGCATGATCACCTCACCGCGCACGGCGAGCAGCGTGGGCGCGGCACGGTCACCGTCCCGCAATCGTAACGGAGCCGCCCCAATGGTGCGGATGTTCTCGATGATCCCCTCACCGTGCTGCCCGTCACCCCGCGTGGAGGCGCGCACCAGCACGCCGTCCTGGTACACCAGCTCCACTGACGCGCCGTCGAGCTTGGGATCGATCACGTAGGCGATGTCGCCGCCGAGTGCCTTGCGCAATCGCTCGTCGAAGCGCTCGAGCTGCGCCGTATCCTGCCCGGAGTCCAGGCTCAGCATCGGGGCGGCGTGCTCTACCGTGGGGAACTTGTCGAGCGGAGCGCCGGCCACCCGCTGCGTCGGCGAGTCGGGCGTGCGCAGCTCCGGGTATTGCTCTTCCAGCTGCTTCAGATCCCGGAACAGAGCGTCGTACGCCTCGTCCGAGACATCCGGCGCGTCCTTGACGTAGTACAGATAGTCGTGGTGCCGGATCTGCGTGCGAAGCTCGCGAATGCGCTTCTCGGCCTGGGTGCGGTTCATGGCTCCGGGGAATGTAGTGCGCGATTGGGCGCCCACGCGAGCAACAGAGCGAGCGTTGCCGCTCCGAGCGCCGCGCTCGCCAGGAACGCCCCACCCACACCTCGCAGAGCGAATGCTGCTCCCGCCGCCACCGGACCCAGGGTCTGGCCCAGCCGCAGCGCCATCCCGTTGACCGACATGAAGGCCGCACGCGACTCCGCCGGCGGGTACCCGGCAACGATGGTCAGGATCGACGGGATGTTGATCCCGTTGGCGGCGCCGAACACCAGGATGAGCGCGATGATTCCCCAGATCGAATCGGCAAACGGGATGGCCGCGAACGCCACCACGTACAGCATGAACCCGAACTTGATCAGCCTGCCCTCGCCGTACGCCCGGGCCAGCCGACCCAGATAGAACGATGCCACGGCCGTGGCGATAGAGGTCGTCGCCATGACCAGGCCGATCCACAGAGAGGAGAACCCGAACGACCCCTCGAGCAGGAACGGCAAGTACGACAAGTAAGCCCCATAGATCAGGATGAAGGTCACGATGCCGGCGGCGAACAGAGCGAGCACTTCGCGGTTTTGGAACATGCGGAGCGTGGAGCGGAGATACTCGCCCAGCCCGGTCCGCACCGTCGGCTCCGGACTCTGCAGTACCAGCAACACGAACAGCCCCACAGGCACGGCGAGGATCGGCAGAAAGAACGGCATGTACCACCCGATCAGGGCGAGGGCGCCTCCAATGGCCGGGTAGAGCGCCGTTCCCACGCTCAGTACCGAGGCGTTGTACCCGAACGCAGTGGTGCGGCGCGGGCCCCGGTACAGATCACCGATGATCGTGACGTTCATCGAGCCCAGTGCCGCGCCCCCCAGGCCCTGCAGCAAGCGCAGCCCCACCAGCAACTCGAAGGTCCGGGCGAAGCCGCAGGCGAAGCCCCCGATGCCGAACAGAAACAGCGACGGCACCAGAATGCGCTTGCGGCCGTAGCGATCGGCCAGCACTCCGAGAAACGGGGTCAAGACGGCGCCGGGCAGGGTGAACACCGAGATCAGCAGGCCCACCGACTGCGGGGTCACCGTCAGCTGCTCTGAGATCTGCGGGAACGCGGGCGTCACGCTGGCCACTCCGAGCATGGCCATGAGCGTCACGCCGAAAACGACGTGAAGGTTCGGATCCCGGAGGAGCGGGGGCCGCTCTACCGCCCTACCCCCCGGAGTACGCGCTCATTCCGGTGACCGCCTCACCCAGGATGAGCGTGTGGATGTCGTGCGTGCCCTCGTACGTGTAGACGCTCTCGAGGTTGGCCATGTGTCGCATGGCCTGGTACTCGGCCAGGATGCCGCTCGCGCCCAGCAGCCGGCGTGTCTCGCGGGCACACTCACAGGCCATGTCCACGTTGTTCCGCTTCGCGAGTGAAACCTGCTGAGGCGTCGCCTCGCCCCGGTCCTTGAGGCGCCCTAACTGCAGGCAGAGCAGCTGTGCCTTGGTGATCTCGGTGAGCATGTCCGCGAGCCGCTGCTGCTGGATCTGGAAGCCGCCGATGGGCCGGTCGAACATCACCCGCTCCTTGGCGTAGCTCACCGCCTCCTCGAAGCACGCCATGGCGGCGCCGATGCCGCCCCACGCGATCCCGTAACGTGCCTGCGTGAGGCACATCAGCGAGCACTTGAGTCCCTTGCTGTTGGGCAGGATGGCGTCCTTGGGAACGCGCACGTCCTCGAGCACCAGCTCGCTGGTATCGCTTGCCAGCAGCGAGAGCTTCCCTTCCTGATCCTTGGCCGTGAACCCCTTGGTGTCGGTGGGCACGATGAAGCCGTATATGGAGCGCGCGTCATCGAGCTCTCCGGTCTTGGCCCAGACGATGGCAACGTCGGCCATGGACCCGCTGGTGATCCACATCTTGGCACCGTTCAGCACCCACTCGTCGCCGTCCTCGCGCGCGGTGGTGATCAGCCCGCCGGGGTTCGAGCCGTAATCGGGCTCGGTGAGCCCGAAGCACCCGATGACCTCGCCGGTGGCGAGCTTGGGCAACCACTCCCTACGCTGCTCCTCGCTGCCGAACGTGTGGATCGGATACATCACGAGTGCGCCCTGCACCGAGGCAAACGACCGCAGTCCCGAATCGGCCCGTTCCAGCTCTTGCATGATGAGCCCGTACGCTACGTTGTTGAGCTCCGCGCAGCCGTACTCCGCCGGGAGATTGGCACCGTACATGCCCAGCTCACCCATCTGAGGGATGAGCTCCTCGGGGAAGCGCCTCTCCAGGTAGTGCTCTCGGATGATCGGCATGACCGAATCGTCCACCCAGCGGCGTACGGTGTCGCGCACCGCACGCTCCTCTTCGGTGAACAGTGAATCGACATCGTAGAAGTCCACACCCTTGAACGTCATGCTGCCCCCTCTTCCTCTTGGTCCCCGGTCACGTAGCGCGGCCTCACGTCCACGTCGCGGCTCGCAACCGGGGCAATCCCGACCTCCCGTGCCTTGCGGCGGAAGCTGGGACCATGATCGGCCTCCTGTCCCGACTCCGCCTGCCATTGGTGCACCATCTCATGCAGCAACGTATGACCTACCTCATCCCACCCGTCATGCGCTATGTGGCGCCGGCTCACGGCTATCTCGATCGCCTGGCCCGTGTGCGCGTCGATGGTGAGCTCCCCCAGGCGAGTGCGCATCCTGCTGGAGATGCGCAGCGCGATGGGCGACAGCGCCCCCGAGAAATGCCGCCGGTTGAGCTCTCCGTGCAGCTCCCGCAGCCGGGCCAGCACATGGCGGTCGCCCGGTCGCAGACGGGGGCTGCGGCGGCGGCGCGGGCGCACGAACTCGTCGACGGGAAACGCACCCAGGAGCCGCTCCGCCTGCTTGCGTGCGGCGGGACCCGCGCCGGACGAGACGTAGGTGACGACGGCTCCCAGCACACGATCGGACGCGTACGCGTAACCCCGGTGGATGCGAAGAGCTCCGTGCTTGGTGACGCTCACCAGTACCGTGTGGTTCTCGTGCATTTCGAGCCGTGGAACGGGGGGGAGACCCAGCTCCACCAACCGCCTGGCGAGAAGCTCCTCGTCGGCGCGCCGCGCCGAAGCGTCAGCCCACGCTCGTCGCGACTTCCGCCTCATGCCGCCTGTGCGGGCGCGGGAAGCTGTGGACGTCGGACCTCATGAACAACCGACGGCCGGCCTCCCAGCGGTACTGCTCCACGTGAATCCCTTCGTCCTCGATCCTCACACGGTGGAACACCGACGGGCGCCCGCCCCTCGACCGGGTCGAGAGAGTGCCGGCGCAGGACACCACTACCCGGCCGTCCATCACGTCCGCCTTCTCCTGGTGATCGTGCCCGCAGAGCACCAGATCCGCCCCCGACTCCACGATTCGCCGCTGCGCCTGGCGCCAGCGAGCCAGGCCCATGCGGCGCGAGAGCTCGCCCCGCATCACGTTGTGGTGCACCACGAGCACGCGCGCCTGGCCCGGCTCCGCCTGCGCGAAGACCTGGCCCACCCGCTCGATCGCCTTCTTGGGCAGATGCCCCTTCACCGCCAGGTCGCGCAGGCGCCAGGTCAACGACCCCCACGTCACGCCGTGGGAGGTGAGGGCGCTCGCGATCACGGCCTCGGGAAACTTGAGGGTGGGTGCCAGCACCGGCCCGAAGTAGCGCACGTACTTGCGGTACTTCGCCGCCGAAGCGAACGGGATGAAGGGCCGCCACCACCACTGCACGTCGTGATTCCCCGGTACGGCGAACACCGGCGCCGTGCGCTCCAGCTCGCGGACGAAGCCCCGGGCGGCCTGGTACTCGCCGTGGCGGCTGCGCAGCGAGACATCGCCCGACAGCACGATCACCCGCGGATCGAGATCCGGAACCAGCTCCTCCACCGCCTGGATCTGCTGCAGGTCCGCCACGTTGCCGAAGTGGGGATCGGATATATGAACGATGCTGAACGTCACCTGAGGGATCGCCTCACTTGAGATACTCCCGCAGTATGCGTTTGACGACCAGGTACGTGAGCAGGTACCAGATCGCGATGGATGCCGCGCCCACCATGCGTGAGGTCGGCTCCGCCGGCATCTTCAGCAGCACGTAGATGCCCACGCCTATCGTACTGACCAACGCCACCAAGCGGCCAATGCGGTGCGCCCTGCGCTCGATCTCCTGACGGCAAGCCGGGCAGAGCTCGCCGAGGGGAAGCTCCACCTCTCGCTGGCAGCGTGGGCACTCGTGCTCAACCAAGACGCCCAAGAACGGCGTCTGTGAACTCGATCGTCGTAGCATTTCCCCCGAGGTCCGGCGTGCGCGGCGCGCCATCCAGCAGCGTCGCTTCCAGAGCACCGCGAATGCGCTGCGCCGCCTCCATTTCGTCCAGATGATCCAGCATCAGGCATGCTGCAAGCAGCAGCGCCGACGGGTTGGCGACGCCCTTGCCGGCGATGTCGGGCGCCGATCCGTGCACCGCCTCGAACAGGGCCGCACGGTCACCCACGTTGGCACCCGGCGCCAGCCCCAGACCACCCACCAATCCCGCGATCTCGTCGCTCAGGATGTCCCCAAACATGTTGGTTGTCACGATCACGTCGAACTGCGAGGGATCGAGCACCAGCTTCATCGCAGCAGCGTCGATTATCACGTCGTTCACGTCCACGCGCCCGGTGTAGTCCTGCGCCACCTCTCGCGCCGTGTCGAGAAACAGCCCGCTCACAGCCTTGAGGATGTTCGCCTTGTGGCAGATCGTGACCTTGCACCGCCCGTGTTTCAGCGCGTACTCGAACGCGAACCGCGCGATCCGCTCGCAACCGCGGCGAGTGACGACCGCGTTGGACTGAGCCACCGCCCTGGGATCGTCGCCCATCGGGATCGTGGCCTCGAAGCCGATGTACAGCCCTTCCGTGTTCTCCCGCACCAGCACGATGTCCACGTCCTCGAACCGCCCACCGCGGAGTATCGTCTTGGCGGGACGCACGTTGGCATAGAGATCGAACTCACGGCGCAGCGCCACGTTCACGGATCGAAACCCGCTGCCCACCGGCGTCGTGAGGGGCCCCTTGAGTGCCACTCCGCAGCGGCCGAAGCTCTCCACCGTGGCGTCGGGCAGCGGCGAGCCCGTGCTTTCCAGCGCTGCAACGCCGGCGGTCTGCTCGTCCCATTCGATTGCGACACCCGCGACATTCAGCACCCGCAGGACGGCTTCAGTGATCTCCGGTCCTATGCCGTCGCCCGGGATGAGGGTGACGCGGCGTGCGGTCATGGCAGGCCGGGAACCAGGCTGACGAGCGCCTCCCACAGTGCCGACCAGGGGTCCTCTCCCTCGCCCCGCGCCACCGTGCGCCAGTCCACGCTGCCGCTGCGTACCTCGACCACCACCATCGTCAGCTCGGCACGTGCCACCCCGGCAGAGTCGGTGGCGAAGTAGGCGAGGCTCGCCGGCACGAGCGCATAGCGGTCACCGGCCACGCCGGTGAGGTTGCGCATCTGGCTGCGCAGCGGGTCGGGGACCTTCTCGAGACCCTCCGCCCGCAGCAGAGCCGTGCCCATCTTGCCGGGGTCACTCAGCATTCCCGGCGCCTGCCGCGCCATGTGCCGCAGCACGCCGGTCATGACCCAATCCGCCTCGGGCGCCCGCTCATCGAGGAACAACTCTATCAGGCTGTCGGCGTGGTGCAGCGCTTCATCTCGCGGCCGGATCAAGCTGTCCCACTCGAGCTTCGGCTCGGCCACGATCAGCGTGAGGGGATAGACCGTGACCGGCTCCCCTGCCAGGCCGGCCGTGGGGAGGGGATGAGTGACAGGCTCGACAGGCTCCTCAGGCTCCTGTTTGGAGGAGCAGCTCCATGCGGCGACCGCGACGCCGAGGAGCAGGAGGCCGGGGATCAGGCGTCGCGCCATTGTGGCTCCCTCTTCTCGATGTAGGCCTGGATGCCCTCGTGGGCGTCGTGCAGCGCCATCAGGTCGTGCAGATACAGGTTCTCGGCCTTGTACAGGGCCTCCTCGTAGGCCGAGTAGTAGGACTCCATCTGCGCCCGCTTGGCGAGCATCAGCACCGGCCCCGACTTCGAGGTGAGCTCACCCACGAACGCCTCGAGGCCGGCCTCGAACTCGTCGTCGGGGAACACCCGGTTCACCAAGCCGTACGCCTCGAGCTCATTGGCCGTGATCATGTTGCCGGTGAGAATCCACTCCATCGCCTTGCGCCGCGGCGCCGCCCGGGGCAGCACCACGCAAGCCACGGGGGGGATCACTCCCAGCTTGATCTCCGGCACGGCGAACTTGGCGGACTCGGACGCGACAACCAGGTTGCACCCGATGGCCAGCTCGAACCCACCACCCAGCGCCATGCCGTCCACCGCCGCGACGGCGACGACGTCCAGCAACCGGATGGTCTCGGGTATGCGGTGGAACACCTGGAGCATGCGGGCGACCTTGTCCCGCGTGTGATCTGCGATGTCGACCCCCGCGCTGAAGGCCTTTCCCCTGCCCCGAACCACCAGCACCTTGAGCTCTGGGTGGGACTTGAGTTCCAGCAGCGCGGCGTTGATCTGCTCCATCATCTCAATGTTCATGACATTGAGCGGTGGACGATCGAGGGTCAGGGTCGCAACGCTCTCCTTGAACGTGAGTTCGATGAGGTCGTAGCTCACCTGAGAATCTCCCTGCGAGTTTGTTCGTGACGACGGCCCGCCAGCCTGCGCCGACGAGCGGCGGCGGGAATCAGTGGAGGGTCAGCCCTCCGTCCACAAAGATAACCTGCCCCGTTATGTGTCGGGCATCGTCGGAGCAGAGGAAGACGGTGACGTGGGCGACGTCCTCGGGCTCTCCGATACGCCCCAGCACGGCCCCCTTTTCGGCGTCCTCCAGCACCTCTGGTGGGAGGGTCTCGATCAGCTCGGTGCGCACGAAGCCGGGAGCCACCGCGTTGACGTTGACGTTGTAGGGACCCAATTCGACCGCCGCCGACTTCGTCAGGCCCACGACCGCGGCCTTGCTGGCCGCGTAGTTGGCGACCCCGAATCCGGGCATGTACGCCTGGTGCGAGGCCACGCTCACCACCTTGCCGTAGTGCTGTTCGCGGAAGTAAGGGGCTACCGCTTGGATGCAGTTGAATGTGCCCGTGAGGTTGGTGTCGACCACGTCCCGCCATGCCCTTTCGGGCAACCGCCACAGGGCCCCGTCGCGGTGGATTCCCGCGTTGTTGACCAGGTAATGCAGGCCGCCCAGCTCGGCGTGCGCCGCGCCCATGAAGTCGTCGAGTGCGTCGCGGTTGCGCACGTCGCAGGCAGCACTGTAGACGGCGACGCCGCACGCCCGCAGAGTGGTCTCCGTGAGCAGCGCCTGTGCGGTGACGTCGCGGTTGGGAAGCTCTATGTAGTTGAAGGCTACGTTCACGCCGCGCCTGGCAAACTCCAGGGCGATTGCACGCCCCAGCCCGGTTGCCGCCCCGGTTACCACGGCCGTGAGCCCTCGCATCTCCCGGCGGGCCACGCGCTCGGCCTGCGGCTGCTCGACGAGCGCGGATCCTGACCGGTGCTCGCTCCGGGGGCCGAACTCAACCGGGTCGGGCGGGTCGTACGGGATGGTTCACCTTCTGTTTCGAGAGCTTCGAACGTACGGCGCAAGCCAACAACTGGCAACCACTTCCGGCACCCCGCCGGAGCCTATTTCCGCAATGCTCGCCTCACTGCCCCGGCGGCCTCGAAGATGAGCCACAGCTCGAGCACGAAGATCGCGCCGCCCACCGCCAGCAGTATGGCCTGGCTGTCCGTGTAGTAGCGGATCAGGTTGAGCACCATCGCCCAGGTGGTCATGAACAGCAGGAAGATCATGGGGATGGCGGTTACCCAGATCTTCCGCTTGAGGCTCAGCAGGAAGAGCGTCACGACCAGCAGGCTGAGGGCTCCGGTGAGCTGGTTTGTGGTTCCGAACAGGGGCCACAGGCGCATCCCGCCGGCGCCGCGGTCGATCCCCAGGGCGAGCACCGCGCAGCTCGCGACCGCCACCAGCGTGGCGAGCCAGCGGTTCTGCGCCGCCTTCACTCGGTACTGGGCGCCCAGCTCCGAGATGATGTAGCGCTGCAGCCGCACTCCCGTGTCCATGGTGGTGGCGGCGAACGAGATCACTACCACGGCGGCGAAGATCACCGCCACCTGGCGTGGGATTCCGACGCCCTCCGCAAGCACCCCGACACCGTTCACGAACGCGGTGGTCGCCCCGCTCGAGGCCTGGGCCCAGCTGCCGTAGTGCTGATGCCACCCGTCGACCCCCACCACGATGGCGAACCCCGCGGTGGTGGCCAGGATCGACGTGAGGGCCAGCGTGCCCTCGCCGATCATCCCGCCATACCCAACGTAGCGGGCGTCGGTCTCCTTGTTGAGCTGCTTGGAAGAGGTGCCCGACGCCACCAGACCGTGGAACCCGCTGATGGCGCCGCACGCGATCGTGATGAACAGCAGGGGAAACCAGCTCGGTGCGTCCGCCGGCAGCTCGGTATTCACCGCCGGAGCGACGACCTCCGGATTCACGATGAGAACCCCTAGGAAGATGATTCCCAGCGCTACGAACAACTGGTGGCTGTTCACGTAGTCGCGCGGCTGGAGCAGGACCCACACCGGCAGCACACTCGCGAAGAACGCGTACACGAACAGCAGAATCACCCACCCGGCTCGCATGCCGTCGACCTGGGCAGCAGCCTGGGCGGCGCTCGCATCACCGGCGGCGGCTTCGAGCTGGGCCGCACTCGGCGCGAAGCCGAACACGTCGGGCAGCGTGAAGGGGACGTACTGGCCCAGCCAGATGAGGACGTAGAGGACGGCGAGCGCCCCGAGCGACGGCCACAGGATTCCGGTGCGCGTGCGGTAGATCATCAGCCCTACGATGACGGCCACCGCGAGGCTGCCCCAAACGGGAAGCACCGCACCGGGGTTGGCCACGAACAGGTTCGCGATCACCACGGCGAACACCGCGTTCACCAGCAGCAGCAGGAAGAATATGATCAGCAGGAACAGCACCTTCGCCCGGCCGCCCACAATCTGCTCGGTCAGCGTCCCTATGGAATTGCCCTTGTGCCGCACCGAGATCCACAGCGTCCCGAAGTCGTGCACCGCTCCGGCGAAGATGGTGCCGAGGGTGACCCACAGGAACGCCGGCAACCAGCCCCAGATCACGGCTATGGCGGGGCCCACAATGGGTGCCGCCCCCGCCACGGAGGTGAAGTGGTGCCCGAACAGCACGTGGCGGTTGGTGGGCAGGTAGTCCACGCCGTCCTCGAACTCGTGCGACGGCGTGACAAAGTCAGGATCGAGTTGGTAGATGCGCCGAGAGATGTAGCGGGAGTAGACGTGATACCCCGTGAGAAAGGCCAGCAGCCCCACCACCAGCAGTGCAATCGCGCTCACCCGAGACCTCCTATGGCGTCACGCGCGTAATGTACGGGCGACGGCCGAGCGAGGCGAGCGCGCTTGCCAGCGGCGGCTGGTGGTGCGAGTAATAGGCACCGCAACCAGACCGGAAGAGACCCCATGAGCAAAGAGAATCGCGCGCTGCGCCTGTCTACCGTCGGTGCTCTGTTTCTGGCCGCGCTGGGCATCGCGTTCGCCTGGCTCACCGCCTCGGGAGCCATCCTGCTGGACGGCTTCTTCAATCTCATCTCGTTCGCGATGGGACTGCTGTCGCTCAGGGTCGCGGGTCTGCTGCAGCAGCCGGACGATGAGCGGTATCACTTCGGCTACGCGTTCTTCGAGCCGTTCCTCAACACGATCAAGGGACTCGTCACCGTAGCTGTGGCGGCCTTCGCCGGCGCCTCGGCGGTGGACGCAATACTCCAGGGCGGCCGCGAACTGGCGTTGGGGCCGGCGGTGGGATACGCCGTGGTCGCGACGGCCGTGTGCGTGATGGTGGGGCTGGTTCAGGTGCGAGTGGCCAAGCAGGTGCATTCGCCCCTCGTGGAGGTGGACGCGCGCAATTGGGGCCTGAACGCCGCGGTGAGCGGGGTGGTCGCGGTGGCCTTCATCGCGGCGTTCTTGCTGCAGGGCACGCGGTGGTCGGGACTCGTTCCATACGTCGATCCGGCGCTGGTGCTGGCCCTGGTCGTCGTGGCGATCCCGATTCCGATTCGGATCGTGATTCAGAGCGTTGGGCAGCTCCTCAGCGCTGCGCCCGACCCGGCGGTGCAGCAGCGCGTGCGCGAGGCGTTCGCCGAGGCCGTGGCGTCTTACGGGTTCCCCCGGACCTCGCTGCGCATGGTGCGAGTGGGGCGCTACTTCTACGTGCTGAACCACATTCTGGTGACGGGTGACTTCCGGGTGGCGCGGGTGAGCGAGCTGGACGACATCCGCCGCAGCGTGCGAGACGCGATTCAGTCGGTCGAGCGCTCGCTGGTGATCGACACTGTGTTCACCGAAGACGAAGCGCTGATCAGCTGAGGGCGGCGCGCTCCGATTCGGGAAGCGATGCGATGATGCGTCGCAGCGCCGCGAGACCGTGCGCGTCGGTCTCCAGCAGCGGGATGCGGTGCACCGGATGGGCGGCGAACGCGGCGTCTGCACGCTCGAGATACCGCGCCTCGCGCTCGCGACGGCGCTCAACGAACTCCCCAGCCGCTGCGTCGGGCAGCACCCGGTTGAGAAACACGGCCCCCACCGGAACGCCGTAGCAATCCAGGGTGTGCACGGCCTTCTCGGCCTCCAGCAGGGGAAGCCGTTCGGGAACCGCCACCAGCACGAACGTGCTGCGCCGCTCGTCAGTGAGCACAGCGCGCGCCCGCTCGAAGCGCGCCTTGCGATCCTCCAGTGCCGCCAGCACCCGGTCGTCCGGCGCGTGTCCGTCACCGGCCGCGGCGCCCGATACGCGGCGCCACATGCGTCCCAGGGCATTCATCTTCCTGCGCCGTCCGATCAACCCGCCCATCCACGTCGCCATCTGCTCCGGCAGTGACAGCAGCCGCAGCGTGTGCCCCAGCGGCGCGGTATCGAACACCAGGCGATCGTAGCGCTCGCCCGCCTCCTCCATGATCCGGGCGAATCGCTCGAACAGCGCCGCTTCCTCGGCGCCCGGCGACACCCGCGCGATGTCGATCTGCCGCTCCACCTCTGCCATCAAGCGGGGCGGCGTGGTGTCGGCGATTCGGGACTTCACGTCGGCGATGTAGCGGTCCGCTTCCTGTACGGGATCGATCTCGATGGCCCAGAGCCGCGGCAGGACCTCGCGCGGCTCCGGCCCCACCTCCAGCTCGAGGATGTCACCCGTGGAGTGGGCCGGATCGGTGGAGACCAGCAGCGTGCGCTTCCCCTGCTCGGCAGCCAACAGCGCAAACGCAGATGCCAGTGTCGTCTTCCCGACACCACCCTTGCCACCGAAGAACAGGACCTCGCGCTCTAGCAGCACCGGAAGCCTCCCTCGGGGGGATGCTCCATTCCCATGCGCAGATGCCACTGGTGGAACTGCTCGATCAGCTCGGGATAGAGCTCCAGCGTGTAGAACGCCACCGGATTCGGTGCACCGAGCAGGTCGGAGAACCCGGCGAGCAGGAAGAGGTCGCGTTGCTCCAGATACTCGCGGTAGATCTGCGCGCGGTAGGGGGCGACGAACATGCCCTCGTAGATCTCCCGCGCGGCGCGCAGCCGCCGCCGTAGCTCGCCATCAGTCATCCAGCCCCATGCCCCACCGGATGAGGCTCACCGGGAGGCCGCCGTAGCCTAGCACGGTGTCGTGGAAGTCTTGCAGTGAGTAGTCTGCACCTCGCGCCGCACGGTAGGCCTCGCGCAGCGAGCGGATCTCCCTGCGCCCCACGGCATAGCACAGCTGATAGGCCGGCTCCGCACAGTAGCGGCGCACCTCTGCCTCGGCATGGGACCGATCCACCTGGATCCGCTCCATCATCTGTGCCACGGCCTCTTCGAATCCCATTCCACGAGTGTGAAGGCCGACGTCGAGCACGACGCGCAGCGCGCGCCACAGCAGCGCGATCTTCTGGAAGAGCAGCTCCTCCGGACCGGAGTAGAACCCTTCCTCGGCCATCATCTCCTCGCAGTACAGTGCCCAGCCCTCGAACGTGAGAGGCGTGTCCACGACCCTGCGCACCAGGCGCTCCTGGCTCTGAGCCGCCAGGAATTGCAGGTGGTGGCCGGGATATCCCTCGTGCAGCGCGGTGGACGCGAGATCGTGTACGCAGTGATCGCGCAGGATGCGCTCTTCCAGGTCCGGTGCCTCCCCCGCCTCGGGCGGCGTGACGAAGAACCAGCCGCTGCGGTCGGGCGAGAAGGCTCCGGGCGGATGATAGGCCGCAAACGGAATGAGCGGGCGGAGAAACTCGGGCGTGGCGATCACGTGCAACTGACCATCCGGAATGGATGCGAGACCCCGCTCTTCCACGAAGCGCCGGGCACGCTCCATCTGCTCGGCGTAGGCACCCACCAGCTCGTCGCCCGCGGGATGCTCGGCCCGCAGGTGATCCGCCACGTCCTGCCACGGGACACCCGGCTCGATCAGGTTGGCCGCCTCGGCGAGTTCCGCTTCGACTTCCTCCACCAGCGCGAGGCCGTAGCGCCACAGCTCCGGCGCGGTGTTGCGCAACGCGTGCTGGTAGTGAAGGCGGAAGTTGAACGCCTCCTCTCCGATGGCGAAATCGTTGCCGTTCTCGGTCAGCAGCTCGCCACGAAGGTACCTGTCGAAATCGTGCAAGGCGGTCGTTGCCGCATCGCAGTCATCCGCAAATGCTTCATCGTCGGGTGGCGCCAGCTCGCGGCGGATCTCTCCCACGAGCACTCCCCCCCGGGCGATCACGTCGATGCAGGTCTCCACGAACACCGAGGGACAGTCGCGTAACGTGGCTTTGCCGCTCTCCAGGTAACCGGGCACCGCGCGGATGCGCGCGGCTGCCGCACGAGCGCGATGCTCCCACGGCCGATCCTGCATCATGAGCAGCTGGTACAGCCCCTCGAGCACGTGTGATGCCCAGAACGTGGGGTTGCGGACGTGGGGTTGTTCACGCTCCAGGCGGTGGATCGCAAACCGCGCGTCGTCCAGCAGCGCCGTGCGGTCGATCTCGTCCTGCAGTCCGTCGGGATCCGTTTCCTCCATGGCGCCAGTGAGCGACTTCAACGCAGCCAAGTACTGCCGGGTCTCTTCCTCGCCGTGGGCTCCCAACCGGTGGTCGTGCTCCACGACACCCGCGGCACTAGCCGCCACCGGGTCCATGTTCCAGCGGAGATCGAGGTAGGACTCTACGAGCTCGTTGAATGCCGCAGTCGTGCTCACTGGACTCTCACTCGGGGCGCCGGAGGGCCTATGCGTCCCAATATCGCCAAAGTGTGCCGCCGTGGATGACGCGAGTCAACCCGGCTAGAGTGCGTCGCGCAACCAGTCGGCAATATACGTCGCGACGTCCTGCCAACCTGGCTCTCCGACCGTCCAATGCGCGTGACCGGGGAATTCCCGATACGTGCAATGGGGGCCGTACCGAGCTGCGATCTGTCGCGTCACGGCCACCGGCGTGATGCGATCCTCCGCACCCGCCACTATCAGCACGGGACGCCGCACCCGCTCTTCGATAACTTGCGACGCCTTGTGGCGATCGAACAACCAGAAGCCGGCCTCGCTCGCCGCGCGCCCCGATTCGTGCACGAACCGCGCGTACGCCTCCCGCTGTTCCTCCTGACTGAACAGATGCAGCATGGAGTACGCGGCCTCTTCGAACGTCTGCCTGAACGGCTTGCGCCAGAATCCCCAGGTGGTAAGGGCGCTCTTGAACGAGCGAATCACCGAGGGACGCAGCGCGAACACACCGCGCGGCGGGGCGGGATTGAGCTGTACCAATGCCTTGCCGGCACCACGGCTCGCCACAATGGCGCTGAGCAGGCCACCCATCGAGTGCCCCATGAGGATGGGATCGGTGCCGAGGCTCGCAATCTCTTCCTCCAGGTCACGCACGTAGTCCAGCAAGCTGGTGGTTCCGAGGTTGGGGTCGGGCGGCGCGGCAGGATCCACGTCGTGGTAGCGCAGCGTGGGCGTCACACAGCGGTAGCCTTTGGCCTCGAAGAAGGATCTGAACTTGGCCCAGTACCACCCGCCGCCCCACATACCGTGGGTCATGAAGATGGTGTCGCTCATGGCAGCGGGTAGAGTCCCTCGGGCACGTTGCGGTAGTCGATCGTACTGAGATCGGCGGGACCCAAGCCGGGCGCGTCGACTATGACCACTGCTCCCGCGAGTCCGGTCTCCACGAAGCCGCGGCGGAAGTGCACGCGCGACTTGAGCACCACCATATCCACCTCGCCGAGGTCTATTCCCAGCCGCCCGAAGATCCCCGGCGTCGTCACCTGGTGCAGCTGCGGGGTGAGGATCACACGGTTGTTGTTGCCGAACCGCAGCACGGCCACCGTGTCGGCCCGACCGTACTCGCCCAGATACTCTACCACCCCCTCAATTGGGACTGGCCTGCCGGCGAAACGGTCGGCGTAGCCACCCACGTTCACGCTCACGCGCTCGCCCGCCTGCGCCCGCGACACTACCTCGCGAATCGCCAGGGAGTCCGCAATGGTGGCGACTACGAAGTTGCGGGCACCCTGGCGGATCAACTCCTCCAGGATGTGGGTCGAGTTCCCCGTGCGATCGGCGTGGTCGGCCACCACCACGGGAGTGCGCCCCGCCCTGGCTGCCGCGACGGCCTGGGCAACACCCGCCCGGGTCTTGGGAAGTCTCTTGCCCGCGAATTCCTCGCGCACCCGCCAGATGTAGTCAGACATGTCGTCGGCGATGCGGTCGGCCAGCTCCTGGTCGCCGTTGGCCACGACCATCACCGTCGCTCCCACCTCGGGCACGTCGGCATACGCGAACCCGAAGGCCACCGACACGAACACGTCGGTCTCCCGGTTCTCCCAGCGGCGCGCCCGCTCCATGATGTCCATGGCCGGCGACTCGCCCGTCCCCTGGAAAACGCTCGGCGTGATGACTCCCGGCTTGCGGGTGGCCATCACCGGCGAGAAGGTGCCGCGTATGGTCCGCAGCATGATGCGAGCCGCGCGCTCACCCTGGAGCCGCGCGTCGTAGTGGGGGTAGCGCTTGACGATGAACACAGCGTCGGCAGCGTCTGACAACTCGTGGTCCTCGTTGGCATGGAGATCCAGCGTCACGAAGATCGGAATGTCTCCCACCACCTCACGCACGCGCCGCACGATCTCGGCCTCGGGTCTGGCCACGTCGGTGACGGCCATTGCACCGTGCAGCGCGAGGAACACGCCGTCCAGCCGCCCGGCCCCCCGCAGGTCATCCGCGATGCCGTAGCTGTACTTGTCGAACGCCTCCTTGGTGATCCAGCTGCCCGACGATCCCCCCTTGGCGCCCCGCGGCGACAGGATGCCCACGAGCTCTACGCCGCGGTGCTCGCGGGCACGGCTCACGAAGCCCTCGACGTAGGAACCTCGCTCGAGCACCGAATCGCCCCTTATCGGTGGGCCGTAGTACTCCCACTCGGCAACGCCCGTGGGTACCGGGCAGAACGTGCAGGTCTCGTGCGAGAATGTGGCCACGCCGATCCTGACAGTGTCCTGGCCGCAGCCCGCCACCGCCAGCAGCAGAGCCGGCGCTACGATCCGTGTCGCTGACCTCATGGCAGATGCTCCTCTCTCATTCTCAAGGCAGCTCGATCGCGCCGATCGGCGGTGTGGACTTGGGCGGCCGCCTGTGCTGAGTCGCCTGCTCGTACGAGTACGCCAACCCGATGAGAGTCGGCTCCGACCAGGCGTCGCCCAGAAACTGCAGCCCCACCGGCAGCGTGCCACGCACGAAACCCATGGGCACCGTGACGGCGGGGAATCCCGTCGGCGGCGAGAGCTGGTAGCTGTTGTTGCCGTGCGGCGTGGTGAGATCGCCGATCAGCCTCGGGGGGTTGTTCCACGAAGGATAGACCACCGCGTCGAGCTGCTGCCCGTGCAGCACCCGCTGCACTCCGGCGCGCAGTGTTGCCGCGTTCACGGTGGCCTCCTGACACCCCTCGTCTTCCTCCGGCGGCTTGTCGAAGCGCTGCATGAAACGGAGCCGCTGCTCGATCGGCGGGTGGAATTGGTCCGACTCGATGATCTGCTCCAGCGTCGTGAAGGGGGCGTCAGGCCCCAGGCTCGCCAGATACGCCTCGATGTCGTGCCGGAAGCGGCGGCACCACAGGCTGCCCTCGATCGTGTCCAGCTCGACTATCACCACAGGGTCGATCACCGTCGCCCCTGCCGCGCGCAGATCGTCGAGCGCCTCGTCGAACCGCTTGAGCACGTCCGGATCGGCCGTCTCGGTGTTCGACATTTGGCGCACCACACCGATGCGGGCGCCGCGCAGCCGGTCGGCGACGAGATAGTCGGTGTACCGCTCGGCTCGACGGTCCGGCACACTCCAGGAGTCGGCCGGGTCGTGTCCCGCGATCACGTCGAACACTATGGTCGCATCCTCCACGGTGCGCGTCATCGGGCCGCCGATGTCGCGGTCGAGGTACAGCGGCACGATGCCGTCGCGGCTCGTGAGCCCCATGGTCGAGCGGATTCCCACCAGACTGTTGTGTGACGACGGGCCTCGTATGGAGTTGCCGGTGTCGGTTCCCACGCCTACAGCGCCGAGGTTGGCGGAGACGGCCGCGGCGGTTCCTCCACTCGAGCCTGCCGTCACACGGTTCAGCGCGTAGGGGTTGCGGGTGTAGCCGGGGAGCGCCGACCCCACGGTCTCGTACGGCGAGAAGGCGAACTCCGCCATGTTCGACTTGGCCAGCACTATCGCGCCGGCTTCGCGCAGCTTGCGGACCTGGTACGCGTCGTCGGGCGGCACCGACGCCTGGAGCGAGAGCGAGCCCGCGGTGGTGGGCATGTCGTGCGTGTCGTAGTTGTCCTTCACGATGACAGGAATGCCGTGCAGCGCCCCCACGAACTCGCCCGTGCGCGCGAAGTGTGCATCGAGAGAATCGGCGCGCTCCAACGCCCTCACGTTGAGGGTGACGACCGTGTTCAGGGCGGGGCCCTGCTTGTCGTACGCCTCGATCCGCGCCAAGTAGTGCTCCACCAGGTGGCGCGCGGTGAGGCCCTGCTCACGCATCGCACGGTGGATCTCCGAGATCGTCGTCTCTTCCACCTCGAACGCCTGTGCCTGCGCCGTCCCCGCTGCCCCGAGCAGCAGGGTCCACACGAGCATGCCGGCCGTCGCCCTCGCCATGCTTGCCTCCTTGTTCTTCAGCGTCTCTTCCCGTCGCCCTGCAGGAAGGTCTTGAGCCGCGTCTCCTCCGACAACTCGCGGTCACGCTGCGCCCGCGCGGCGCGGCGGCCCTGGTCGATCGCCGATGCCACCACCAGGAGCACCGTGGCCGCCACCACCCATGGTGCGAACGCGGTGGTGGAGAGGCCGATGCCGGAGCCGAGCACCACCAGGCTCCCGACCGCGAGCTCGGCCCACGCCAGGGACGAGATCCCCACCGAGGCGCGGATCCGCTTGCGCAGCTTCACTCCGCCCGAGAGTCCCGCGATCAGGCCCACGAGAAAGAGCAGCATACCCATGGTCAGGGTGCCTCGGCGATCTCGCCCCGCGCTGCCACCATGTTGTGCAGAGTCATGTCGGTGACGACGCTGTCGTCTCCCAGGAGAGAATGCTCCACGGTTGAGCCCTGCACCACCGCGTGGGGCCCGATGATCGCATCCCGCACGGTGCTGCCGCGCACCGCAGCCCCCGCGTCGATCGAGACGTTGGGACCTATGGTGCAGTTCTCCAGGGTCACCCCGTCGGCGACGAACACCGGATCCACCAGCGTCACGCCGTCGCTCGCCTCGGGGCGGCGGCGGCGGCCGTGCTCCAGCAGGTGCAGGTTGGTGGACAGCACCGTCTCCACCTTGCCACAGTCGTACCAGCCACCCACCTCTGCGGTCAGCAGCTTTCTTCCGCGATCGATCATGTACTGGAATGCGTCGGTCAGGAACCACTCCCCCTTCATCTGCGGCCCCGCGAGAGTGTGGTCGATACCCTCGAACAGCGTCTGCCAGTCCCGGATGTAGTACAGGCCGATGTTGGCCAGCTTGGAGATCGGCTCGGACGGCTTCTCCACGATGCGCTGCATGTAGCCCCGCCCGTCGGTCACCACCACGCCGTAGCGCTGGTAGTCCTCCACTTCCTTGGCCCAGATGATGCCGTCGGCGTCGGTGCGCTGCAGCAGCGAGAGGTCGGCATCGAACACGGTGTCCACGAAAACGATCAGCACCGGCCCGTCCACATAGGGACGCGCCAGATTCACCGCGCCCGCTGTACCGTCTTGCACCTGCTGTTCCACGAACCGCGCGGGGATGTCGTACGCCGCGCGCACGTATTGCTCGATCTGCTCCTTGAGATGCCCCGTGATGAAGATGAGTTCCTCCACGGAGAGTCCCTGCAGCTTGTCGATCACGTAGTCGAGCACCGGCCGGCCGGCCACCCGCACCAGCGGCTTTGGGACGTGTTTGGTGATCGGCAGCAGTCGGGTGCCCTTGCCGGCCACCGGTAGGATGACCTTCACCTCACGCCCTCCCGTAGCGGTCCTTCAGACGGACCACGTCGTCCAGCTCGGGGGTCGAGACCTCCAGCAGATCGGTGGACACGACGGCCTCCATCTGGTGCACCGTGCCCGGAGTGACGTGGTACGCTTCCCCCTCCTTCATGGGCCGCTCCACCAGCTCGTCCTCGCCCTTCTCCTGCACGCGAAACACGATCTCGCCCTTGAGCACGAAGATCGTCTCGTCCTTGCGCTCGTGATACTGGAGGCTCAGCAGGTGTCCCGGCTCGATGTGCAGGATCTTGCCGACGTAGCGATCGGTCTTCGCCCAGATCAGCTCGTGTCCCCAGGGCTTCTCCACCCGGTACGGCGTCTCCACAGCCGCTCCTTGCTCAGAAAGTGAGATGTAACTTCAACGACGACGGTGTGGTAACGCAGGCTCGCACGCAGACCCCACACCCCACACACCCCTCAGCATACAGCACCGGCCGCCCGGCGTCATCGAGTCCGATGGCCTCCTCTCCCAGCGGGCAAACCCTGGCGCACACCCCGCACTCCACGTCCTGGAAGGCGATGCACCGCTCCGGGACGAGCTCGAGGGTCGCCATGCGGTAGCCGTCCCATAGCTGCTCGGGCAGCTCGAGCGCGTCGGTGGGACATGCCTTGGCGCACAGCATCTCGTTGCACACGGTGCACGGCTGCACCGCCGGATCGATCATGGGGGTGCCCACTGCGAGACCGGCTCCGGGCGGCGCCGTCACGATGGCGTTGGCCGGGCAGACATCGATGCAATCGCCGCAGCGGGTGCACGCGGCGAGGAAGGCGACCTCATCCATGGCCCCCGGAGGTCGAAACACCGGGAGCGGAGCCACCCGACGCTCGGCCCGTCGCACAACCTCGTTCATGAGACGCCCAACGGTCTCGCGAAAGAAGGTGCGCCGGTCGCCTTCGCTGCCGGTCAGGAAGTCGGCGCCGAACTGGTCGTCACGCGGCGGTACCATGCGCCCTAAGGTATGAGCCCGCCCAGCAGGGCGGCAGGGCCCGATGTGAGCAAGCGCACAGCCACCGTCGTGGCACCGCAGGCACGTTGCCGTTGGTGGCGACACCCTCTCCATACGCCACCGACCCGACAGTGGCGGCAGGTGGCTTGAGAGGATGGTGTCATACGGAAATACCGGAGTCCGGGAGCGCCCGCCTGGCGCCGGAGCCCGACCCGGCCCTAGCGAAGCTCCCGCAGTGCCAATAACTTAGCTGCCCTTCAACCGACGGCATTGCGCCCATGCGTCGGACAGGCGGAACGTGGCTGCACGTTCAGCAGCCCGCCCTCAACGTGCTGAGGGCGGGCCTCTTGCTCTCTTGCCTTCCGGTCGCCTTGGCCAGCTGCAGGCTCGATGACCTGGTTACGTCCCCTGGGGACCCCACGGTAGAGCTGCAGCTGTCCCGGACGATCGTGGGGGTGGCGGACTCTGCCCTGCTCACGGCCACGGTACTGGTCGATGGGGAAGCTCAGGACGGGGTGCCGCTGTCGTGGCGCACGGGCGACAGCGCCATCGCGACGGTGACGCCGGCGGGGCTGGCCCAGGGCCGCACAAGGGGCAAGGTGGTCGTCACGGCCCAGGTCCAGGGGGGCGCCGTCTCCAGCATGGATGTGGCAGCCTCCGACACACTCTGGGTGGTCGCCGCCACGCTGGCCCTGACGCCTGCGGACACCACGCTCACCAGTGCGGGCGACACGCTGTGCCTCGAGTACGAGATTCGCGATGCCGGTGGAACAGCGCTCACGGGAGGGGCTCCGAGCTTCGCATTGATGGAAGACCCCGATTCGACCGTGTCGCTCACCCAATCGGGCGCCTGTGTGGTGGCCCGGGGGAGCGGGCGGGAAGCCATGGTTCAGGCGACCGTGGACACGGCGACCGCCAGCGCGACGATCAGCGTGCTGCAGACCATCACGGCGCTCGAGATCGAGCCGGATAGCGTGGAGCTGCTGAGCCTCGGTGCCACGGAGCAGCTCACGGCCGAAGCCACCGACCGCCGCGGCAACGCCGCGCCGGCCACCTTCGTCACCTGGACGTCGAGCGACACCAACGTGGCCGTGGTGGACTCCGCGGGGGAGGTGACCGCTCGCGGTGCCGGCGAAGCGCTCGTGTACGGGGCGTCGGACGGACTGAGCGACAGCACGGTGGTGAGCGTGACACCGCCCGAGCTGAGCGTCGCCCCCACCTCGGTGAGCGCCTCGGCGAAGGTGGGAAGCACCGCGTTGCACACGGCAGACCTCACGATAGACAACGCGGGCACCGGCTCGCCTCCCTGGTCGGGTACCAAGTCCAGCGGTTGGCTGAGCATGTCCAGGACAGGCGGTGGAATGCCCGACAACGTACAGCTCAGCCTCGACCCGGCTGGGCTCGCCGAGGGTACTCACCACGACACGGTCGTCATCACGGTGTCCGGTGCGAGCGGCAGCCCGGCGGAGATTCCGGTGACCTTCGAGCTTCTGCCCTGCAGCGTGACGGGCATCGCGCCGGACGTCACGCTGGGTGGCGTCCTCTCGACCGGCGACTGCGGGGCGCCGCACCGAGCCGGCAGCTTCGCCCGGGTCTACTCGATCACGGGAGGGTGGGGAGATACGGTCTCGCTACGCCTCGACGGTGACTTCGACGCATATCTGCTGGTGCTCGACGGAAGCGGCACGGTACTGGCCGAGAACGACGAATGTGCAGGCAACCCCGTGCGCGGGCCGGCCTGCATTGAGGAGTTCGCCCTGCCGACGGCCGGCACCTACCGGATAGAGGCCACGAGCTTCGACGCGGCAGCAACCGGCAACTTCTCACTGCGCGCCACAATCCCGACGGCACCCGATGCACCGCAGGTGCTGGGCCAGTTCCGCAGCGACGGGATCACCCCGATCTCCCTGGGCGCGGCGACCGGCCAGACGACCGTGGTCTTCGAGGCCACGCTGAGCGACAGTGATCCCGCGGACAGCCTCCGGCTCGAGGTCGAGGTCCAGCCGCTGGGCGGGGCATTCACCGGCACGCCTACCGCCACGAGCGCGGTCACGACCAGCGGGAGCAGCGCCACGGTATCGGTCTCGGGCCTGGCAGACAACGCGAGCTTTCACTGGCAGGCCCGCGCCGTGGACCAAACCGGTCGCGCCGGACCCTGGACGTCGTACGGCGGCAACGGAGAAGGAGAAGCCGACTTCCACGTCGACGTCGCTCCCCAGGATCCCATCACGCCGGCCAACGCCGGCCAGTTCAAGGTCGGCGGAGCACCCATCGACACGAGCGGGACCACCGACGAAGCCACCGTGATCTTCCAGGCGTTGCTCACCGACCCCGACCCGGCCGACTCCCTGCGGCTCGAGGTTGAGGTGCAGCCGGTGGGCACCGCGTTCACCAACTCGCCCACCGCCACGGGCGCCAGCGTCGCCCGGGGCACTCTGGGGCAGGTGGCCGTACCCGGACTGCTCGACAACACCGACTACCACTGGCAGGTGCGCGCCCGCGACCGCACGGGCCGCTTCAGCCTGTGGATCAGCTTCGGCGGCAATCCCGAGACCGCGGTGGACTTCCGCGTGGAGATTCCCTGATGCCCGACGCGCCCAAGAAGCAGCGCCGCTGGACGAGAGAGGGCGCTACTCTCTGCCCCACCTGCCGCACGGGGGAGATCCTGCCGCACTCCATGGAGTGCAACCACTGTCACCAGCCGATGACGAGAGCCGAGCCTCCCGAGCCGCCGGCGGCAGAGGAAGTCGAGCGCAACGTACGCAGGCACCTCGGCGCCAACTACCAGCTCGACGGTCTGTTGGGTCGGGGCGGCATGTCACTCGTCTATCTGGCGCGGGAGAAGGAGCTGCACCGGCCCGTCGCCCTCAAGGTTCTGCCCCTCCAGCTCGTGCTGGGAACAGCCGCCGCCGAGCGCTTCAGCCGTGAGGCGAAGATCGCGGCCTCGCTCGACCAGCACCACATCGTCCCGATCTACCGCGTCGGGACCACGTCCAGCTTCCTGTGGTACACGATGAAGTACGTGAAGGGACGCTCCCTCGCGGAAGTGCTTGAGAGCCATGGCACGCTCGAGCTGGACGCGACGCTCGACATCATGGCACAGGTAGCCAGCGCGCTACACTACGCGCACCGCCGCGGCATCGTGCACCGCGACATCAAGCCCGAGAACGTGCTGATCGATGAGGACGGCTGGGTGTGGGTGTGCGACTTCGGCGTGGCCAAGGCGTTCGGCGCGATCCCGCTCACCAACACCGGCACCACGCTCGGCACGCCGAGCTACATGTCGCCCGAGCAGTGCTACGGCCAGAGCGTAGATGGACGCTCGGACCAGTACTCGCTGGCGGCGCTCACCTATCGCTGTCTCGCAGGGCAGACGCCCTTCGTCGCGAACTCGCTGGGACTCATGATCCGCAAGCAGTGCCTCGAGTCTCCCAGGGAGCTGATCGAGTTGCGATCGGACCTGCCGCCCCGAGTCTCGAGCGCGGTGCGCCGCGCGCTGAACAAGAAGCCGGAAGACCGCTACCCTGACATCGTGCAGTTCATCGAGGCGCTGGGCGGGCGCGTCTCCGTGCGGACCACGAATCCGTCGCTGCAGGAACTCACGCAGCCGACCCCGCTCCCGGCCGATTCGCCGCCACGCGAGCCGCCGCGGCGCTGGCGCAGGCCGCGCGCGCGCCTGGTTGCGGCGTTCGTCGCACCGCTGGCCGTGGCCGGAGTCGTGCTGTGGCCTTACCCGGATACGGTGCGGCAGGAAGCGCCGGGCAGCGGGGACGGACCACCGGTGGCCGCGGAATCGCCACTGACCCTCACGGACGCGGGTGAGCCGACTCGGGACGAGCCGGCCCCGCAGCAGAGCCCCCGGCAGCGCTCCGCCGATCGGGCGACGCCGGCGGCGGCAAACGAGCCGGCGCGCCTCTGGGTCCAGTCGGAGCAGTGGGGCTACGTGTACCTCGACGGGCGCCAGCTCCAGATGACGCCCGTCCTCGACTTCCCGATTCCCGCCGGCACCCACACGGTGCGCATCGTGCGCGACGGCTTCGAGCCGTTCGAGCAGGTGATAGTGGCCGAGCCGGGGCAGTCGATTCGTCTCACTGGAATCGCCCTGCGGGAGCAGCAGCCGTAAGTGCCACACCGCGCAATCGTCTGCCTGGCACTCGTACTTGCAGTCGCCGCTCCGAGTGCCCGCGGGCAGACCGCCACCGAGCAGCTGCAGTACGGCATAGAGGCGTATCGCAACCTGGAGCTGGAGGCGGCAGTCGGCTTCCTGCGCCGCGCCCTAGCAGCGGCCCCTGAGGGTGGGCTCTCCACCAGCGAGCGCACCAGCGCGCTGAGTTACCTGGGCGCAGCCGAGTTCTTCAGCGGCAGGCGCGACTCAGCCTCAGCCGCCTTCCGCCGCCTGGTCACCCTCGAGCCGCGCCACCGGCCGGACTCCGTGGTCTTCCCCCCGCAGGTGCTTCAGCTGTACGACGACGTGCGGCGCGGCACGCGAGTGGTCACGGCCGTCGCCCCGGCCGACACGGCGATCGTGCTGGGGCGCGACACCTTCACAGTACAATTGTACGCCGCCACCTACCACTGGATTCGCGCACAGCTAATCCGCGACGACGGCTCCATAATGCGTCCGCTGTACGACGGCGAGGTGGGCGACAGCCTGTTGCTGCACTGGGACGGGCTGGACGACTCCGGCGCCCCGGCGGCGGGGCGCTACACCCTGCTGGTCGAGTCGCTGGCGCCGAGCGGCGGTGTCGAGCGCATCGTGCACTTCCCGGTCGAGGTGGAGGTGGTGCGCCTCGACACGGTGCCGCACCCGCCGCCGCCTCCCGACTCGCTGCTCCTGCCCGAGCGGCAGCCGGCCGGCCCGGCGTTGCGCAGCCTCACCGCGGGCCTGGCCCTGGGCGGCCTTGCGATCGCCCTTCCCTCGCTGGCGGGCTCGAGCGCCGAAGCCTCCGACGCGCGCTTCGCGGTGGGCGGAGCGATCACGCTGGCGGGGGTGATCGGGTTCTTCAAACAGAAGCCGGGCCGTGCGCTCCCCGACAACATCACCGCCAACCAGCATTTGATTAGCCAGTGGCGCGATCGGCGCGACACGGTGGTGCGGGAGAACGACGCGCGACGCGACGCGCGTCTGCGGATCCGGACCGGCCCCACCGTGCGAGAGGATCTCGAGAGGCCATGAGGCGCACCCTGCTCGTGCTGCTGTCGCTCGCGCCCGCCGGGTTGCAGGCCCAGGCGCCGCTCCGCTTCGCGGCGGGGGCCACGGCCATGCAGTACCGGGTGCACAGCGAGCTGAACGGCGAGACCGAGTCCCTGAGCGCGCCCGGCTTCGGCATCGAGGGCCTCGTCTCGTCGGGGCGGGTAGCACTCGAGGGACGCTACGTGCAGGCCGACCTCGACCCCAACACCGCCGGAGCGCTCGCCCGTGACGCGGCCGAGGGACACCTGCTCCTGGCCGTGCGAGCGACTCCCTGGCTCACCCTGGCGACCGGTCCGCTGTCGCGCAGCTATGAGACCACCCTGGGGAGCCAGCGCTGGGTGCTGTGGACCGTGCGCGCACGGGGAGCGCCGGTCCTGGTGCCCAACCTGGTGCGCGGCTACGCCGAGCTGTGGGGCGCCCTACCGCTCGACTTGAGCGTACCCGAGAGCTGGAACAGCGGCTGGGGCGGCGACGTGGGGCTGACGCTGGCGTTGCCGCGCCTCCCGGTGTGGCTCCGTCTCGGCTACCGCTTCGAGCAGTATCGGCTGGGCGACGGAACTCGACGCGAGACGATCGACGGCGCCACGCTGAGCCTCGGGGCCGGACGGCTCTGGTAGCCGTCCGCGCCTCGGCGACCCCTCCGATCCTTCCCGCCCGGTCTCACGGCATGCTGGCGCCGAATGCTGCAGATTTGTAAATAGAATCGATGTGCAGCGGCGGAGCGTAGTGATACTGACGTGAGCCACCCGCGATTGATCTGCCCCAAGTGCGGCGCGGCCGAAATCCTCGAGGACACGGGGACGTGTCCTGCGTGCGGCTACTCGGCCGCACACGACAGCACCGACTCCGAGGGCATTCCTCCCGTCATGGAGGCCGGCATCCGGCGGGAGCTGGAGCACGAGTTCCGCATCGAGCGCGTGCTGGGCCGCGGGGGGATGTCCGTCGTGTACCTGGCGCGCGAGCTGGACCTCAACCGCCTCGTCGCCATCAAGGTGCTCCCCCTCCAGTTGCAGATGGGTCCGGACGCCGCCGACCGATTCAAGCGCGAAGCCAAGATCGCGGCCTCCCTCGACCACCCCCACATCGTGCCGATTCACCGGGTCGGGACCACCGCAACCTTCATGTGGTACTCGATGAAGTGGGTGAAGGGCCGCTCCCTGCGGGACGTCATCAAGGAAACGGGGCCGATGAACCTGGACGACGTGCTCCGGATCATCGAGCCCGTGGCCGGGGCCCTGGACCACGCACACCGTCGCGGCATCGTGCACCGGGACGTGAAGCCGGAAAACGTGCTGATCGACGAGGTCGGCTGGGTCACGGTGTGCGACTTCGGCATCGCCAAGGCGTTCGGCTCGGTACCGCTCACGCAGACGGGGGGCACGCTGGGAACGCCGGCGTACATGTCCACAGAACAGTGCTACGGCCAGGCGCTGGACGGCCGCTCGGACCAGTATTCGCTGGCGGTGCTCACCTACGAGTCACTGGCGGGTGTGCTTCCGTTCCAGTCGGACTCGTTGGGCGACATCGTGCGGCAGCACTGCATGGAGCCCCCGCCGCGCATCACGGCGGTGCGAGCGGACCTGCCCGAGTCGGTATCGCACGCGATCCTCACCGCCATGAGCAAGCAGCCCAACGATCGCTTCGAGAGCGTGCTCGACTTCGTGCAGGCCCTGGGCGCTCCGCCGGCGCGCGCCACGCCCAGCTTCGCCACGGTGCCGACGCAGGAAAGTCTCGCCACCGCTCCGACGGAGCCGGTGAGCACGCCCACCGCCCGCTTCGCCAAGCGCTACGGCCCCGCCATGTTCGGTGCGGCGCTGATGCTGGCGGTGTTCATCACGGTGCTGGTAACCCGCCCCGACAGAGCCGTGCAGGAGAACACGCCTGCGGCCCCCGCCTTGGGGGCAACTGCGGAGTCCACGGTGACACGGGACACGGCGCTACTCGAGCCCGGACCGCAGTCTGGGGTCCTCTTCGTGGCTTCGAACCCCTGGGGGCACGTGTACGTGGACGGCGAGCGGGTGGGCGAGACGCCGCTTGCCAGCTACCCCCTGGAGCCGGGTCGCCACGAGCTGAGCGTCGAGCGTGAGGGCTTCGAGCCCTTCCGCCAAGTGCTCGAGGTGACGGCTGGCCAGGAGGTCCGCTTGACCGGGATCGTGTTGAACAGACGGAACGCGCCGTGACGCAGGCCATCAGGGTCCCCCTGTGGCTGACGGTCGGGTTCGTGCTGCTCGCGGCTCCGGCGGCGGCGCAGACGCCTGCGGCGCTGCTGACCGAGGGAGTCTCCGCATACAACGACCTCGAGTTCGCGCTCGCCGCCCGCATCCTGAGACGGGCCGTCGCGAGCGAGGCAGAGCCCGCGCTGTCGCAGGCCCAGTTGGAGCGGGCCCTGGTGTACCTCGGCGCGAGCGAGGTGCTGTTGGACGAGCGCAACCGGGCGGTCGAGACGTTCCGCGCGCTCGTACTCGCCAACCCGCGTTACCGCGCCGACGATCTGGTGTTCCCACCGCGCGTGACGCGTGTGTTCGGCGAGGTGCTCGAGACGACGAAGGCAACGGACGTGGAGGCGCCGCGGCGCATGGTGCTGGTGACGCGCACCGAGCGCATCGGGTTCCAGGTCTTTCCCACGTCGGAACAGCGCATCCGGGCGACCGTAGTCACCAACGAAGGCGCTACGGTCCGCGTGCTGTTCGACGGCGTCATCGAGGGGCCCCGCACAGTGACGTGGAACGGACTGGACGGGCGCGGCCGAATCCCGCCGCCCGGCAATTACCGGCTGGTGGTTGCGTCGATGGTGACCGAGGGCGCCGCTCTGCGCTCCATACAGATGCCGATCACGCTCGAGGCCGCTCCCCTCTCTACGGTCGATGTCCCAAGGCCCCCACCCGACTCGCTGCTCAAACCCGAGAAGCGGTCGGCGGTGCCGGGGCTGAGCATCCTCATTCCGAGTGCCATAGTGGGCGCCGCACTGATCATCCCGGCGCTGGACGGCGACTCCGAGAACAGCGGGGTACGCATTGCCGTGGGCGGCGCAGTGACCATCGGGGGGATCGTAGGATTCATACTCATGAAGCCGGGCGCTCCGCTGCCCGACAACGTCGCCCACAACGATTCCCTGAGGAGCGACTGGAATCGCCGCACCACGGATGCGGAACGGGAGAATCAGCGACGCCAGGGCATCACGCGCTACATCGTCTATACCGGACAACCGTACAGGGTAGAAGGCGGGTAGCCCCCCGGGACTCCGAGTGAGCACGTCGTTCCGTCCCGCCTACCTCGGACTCAGCCACAGCGAGCTCAGGGAACGATCCGAGCGCGCCGTAGCCTCTCTCTCAGACTGCCGCGCCTGCCCGCGTGACTGCGGGGTCAACCGCCTCGAAAACAAGTGGGCGGCGTGCAAGACCGGACGCTACGCGGTGATCAGCTCCGCGTTCCCCCACTTCGGAGAAGAGGACTGCCTGCGCGGGCGCAACGGCTCGGGCACGATCTTCTTCTCGCACTGCAACCTGCGCTGCGTGTTCTGCCAGAACTTCGACATCAGCCAGGCCGTGCGCCCGGGGCCAGCGGCGCCGGGCACTCCACCCGAGGAGATCGCGGCGGTCATGCTGGCACTGCAGAACCAGGGGTGCCACAACATCAACTTCGTGACACCGGAGCATGTGGTGCCGCAAGTGATCGAAGCCCTGGTGCCGGCGATCGAACAGGGACTCCGCCTGCCGATCGTGTACAACACGAGCGCGTACGATTCGCTCGAGAGCCTGGAGCTGATGGACGGCATCGTGGACGTCTACATGCCGGACTTCAAGTACTGGTCGGTGGACCGGGCACACACCTACCTGATGGCTGAGGACTACCCCGACGCCGCACGCGCCGCGCTAAAGGAGATGCACCGACAAGTGGGCGACCTGGTGCTCGACGCCGACGGGATCGCGCAGCGGGGAATCCTGCTGAGACACCTCGTCATGCCGGGGCAGCTCGACGAGACACGCGCGATACTCGAGTGGGTCGCCACCGAGCTGAGCCGCGGCACCTATGTGAACGTGATGGACCAGTACCGGCCGGCCGGCAAGGTGCACGCTGCCTGGTTCGAGGAAATCAACCGCCGTGTCACGCCCGCTGAGCTGCGCGAGGCATACGAGATAGCCCGAGAGGTAGGACTCACCCGCCTCGACGAGCGGAGCGCGCAGGGCAAGCTGCAGTAATCAGAGCTTCAGCAGTGCCACCATGATCCCTACGACGGTCACCGTATGCCCGGCCCAGAACACAAACATCCAGCGGGTGATCCTGGCCTCGAAAGCGCGCGTCTCCGCCTTCACCTCGACGAAGAGCTGGTCGAGCTTGGCATCGAACCGCGCGAAGTTGAGCTCGTTGAGCTCTCTCAACTCCGACCGATACGCCGAGTCTACCTGATTGACCCAATTCACGAGCTCGTCGGCGACCTCATGGCCTAGCCTCTGGTAGAACGCTTTGGAGAACTTCGCCGTGACGGGCATTGACCTCTGCACATGATGGCCGCGCCCGTACGATAACCATACACCTTCCCGAGAGATCGTCCAAACCGCGCCCGTTAGACCGTTCCATCGCGTCCCCCACCGACACCCCGTCCCGCGCGTTAAGTTTCCCTGTCATGCTGGTACTGATTGTCGCGCTGGTCATCCAGATTCAGATCCCCGCACCCGTCGGCTTCGTGAACGACTTCGCGGGGGTAATCGATCCCGCGTCCGAGCGCTCGATGACCGCGATCCTCGAGGAGGTACGCGCCAAGAGCGGGGGCGAGATCGCCGTGGTGACGCTGCCTGACCTGGGAAATCGCTCGCCCATGTCGGTGGCGCGCGACATCGGTCGGGAGTGGGGCGTGGGCGCCCGTGGCGGGCCCGGCGACCGCGCGCGCAACGCCGGCGTCGTGCTGCTGCTGAAGCCCGGCGAGCGACCGGGAGACGGCCGCGCCGATCTGTTCATCGCCACCGGGACGGGCGCCGAGGGGTTCATCACGGACGCTCGCGCCGGACGCATTCGGGATGCCATCGGGCGGGCGTCGGTCGAGGGTGGCAGCTACGCCGAAGGCCTCGTGGTGGGCGTGTGGCTGCTGGGCCAGGCGTTCGCCGAGGAGTTCGAGTTCGAGCTCACCGGCGATCGGCCGCCGAGGGCGCCCGAGAGCGTGCCCAGCGGCAGAGGCGGCGGTTGGGGCATGCTGGTGCTGCTGTTCCTGTTCGTGTTCGTACTGCCCGCCATTATGCGCGGTGCGCGACATGGCGCGAGGCACGGCTACCACGGTCGCGGCGACTCTGCCGCCAAGTGGATTCTGCTCGGCATGCTCATGGGCGGCGGGCGCGGTGGCGGAGGAGGAGGTTGGGGCGGCGGCGGCTTTGGTGGTGGCGGCTTCGGTGGATTCGGGGGTGGCGGTGGCTTCGGTGGCGGCGGCGCAGGAGGGAGCTTCTGATGGCGAAGAATGTGCACGCGAAACTGGATGCGCTGGCGGCCCAGCTCGAACGCAAGCTGGGCGACAACCTGGTGACGTTCGCGCTCTACGGCACGGCGGTGCGCCACGACGCGCGCGAACAGGACCGCGAGCTCACCACGTTGCTGATCCTGAACGACGCCTCGCCCGCGGCGCTGCGCGCCGTCGAGGACGAGATCGGCGGCTGGGTGAAGAAGGGCAATCCGCCCCCCTTGATCTTCGCAGAGCAAGGGTGGCGCGGCTCGACCGACGTGTTCCCCATCGAGATAGAGGACATGCGGGAGGCGCATTCGCTGCTGCGGGGTCGCGATCCGTTCGACGGGCTCACGACCACCAAAGAAGACTTGCGGCGCGAGCTCGAACGCGAGGTGAGGGGCAAGCTGCTGCGCCTGCGCACCGAGTTCGCCGCGGCAGCATCCAACGGCAAGGCGCTGGGCGAGCTGCTGCTCGACTCGGCCGGCACGTTCTTCGTATTGTTCCGCGCCGTGCTGCGCCTCGTGGGAGGCACGCCGGCGCAGACACCCAAGACTCTGGTGCACGAGACCGCCGAAGCGACCGGGCTGGACGCCGCCGCCTTCGACTGGGTGCTCGACAAGATCGTGGGACACAACGTGCAGCCGCTCAAGGCACACGACCCAGTGGGCGACCACTACGTGGAGCAGATCGAGCGGCTCGCACAGTTCATTGATGCGTACGACACAACCCGCGCCTCCGGCGCAAACCCGTAGGAGTGGCAGTATGAAGCGTGTACTCGCAGTGACGTTGGTAGCGGCCCTGGCAAGCGGCTGTGGCTACAACCGGATCCAGACGCTCGACGAGCAGGTGAACGGCTACAAGGCGCAGATCGAGGTGCAGCTGCAGCGCCGTGCCGACCTGGTGCCCAATCTGGTCGAGACGGTAAAGGGCTTCGCCCAGCAGGAGCTGGCGATCTTCGAGGAGGTGAGCCAGGCACGTGCCGCGCTGGGCGGTGCGATCGACGGTGGCAGCATGGCGGAGATGGCCGCGGCCAACCAGACGCTGAGCGGCGCGCTGGGCCGGCTCATCGCCATCGCCGAGGACAACCCGGAGATCCAGTCCAACGACAACTTCCGCATGCTGCAGGACCAGCTCGAGGGTACCGAGAACCGCATCGCCACCGCGCGCGGCGACTATAACACGGCGGTGCGCGAGTACAACGGCTACATCCGGCGCTTTCCCCAGGTGCTCACGGCCAAGGCGATCGGCGCGGGTGCGAGGGAGTACTTTGAGGCCGAAGAAGAGGCGCGCGAGGTGCCGCAGGTGGAGTTCTAGCCACTCAGCCAACGCAAGAGACAGCGCCCGGCCCTAGGTCGGGCGCTGTTGTCGTTAGACCGTAAACTCCGACAACTCCCGTTCAGAATCCGCTTGACGACGCCTTGACGTGCCGGGGCGATCCTTGGTCAGCAACAACAGGGAGGCGGCATGTCGGCACTCACGAGGTACCTCACCGTCGCGCTAGCGACTGTGTCTCTTGCCGCGTGCCACAGCTACAGAACCCCTCCGAGACAGCTTGCCACGCCTCGTCCCGAAGAGGTCCTCCTGCAGCGGGACCGCCCGTTAATGGCCAGCGACACCATCGGTACTGGCCTCATAGACAAGCACGTGGTGGTGCGGAGCACGGTAGGCACCACCCTTGGCACCGCAGGCACATGCCTAATGGGGCCCAAGTGGAAGGAGTTCAAGCTGTACTACCACCAGCGCAAGCTGCGGCATGAGGGGGATGTCTGTGCCCACTGTCCCATTCTCATCACGAAGCGTCGCTGATCAGGAGAGCCGCCATGCGTCGCCTCATCGCGTGTGTCCTGTTGCCGTGTTACCTGGCTGCTTGCATGACGTGGGAGGTACAAGAGTTGAGCCCGGAGCAAGTGGTCGAGCACGAACACCCCTCCGCGTTGCATGTGCTCCTCACCGACGGGTCATGGGTGGTCCTGGAGCAAGCCGAAATCTCAGGTGACAGCCTGACCGGCGTTGTCACCGACGGCGAATACCGTGGTCAGCCCCTCAAGGGAGGGCCGGTGGTGGGCATCTACCTCGGCGACGTGGAACAGGTCGCGTTGCAGGAAAAGAGCATGAAGTCGACCGCTATTGGCATTCTCGCAATCGCGGCCGTTGCGGGGACCATCGTGATGATCGAAGTCGTCGGCAGCTGGAATCGCTGGCTCGAACAGCCTTGAAGCACAGGCACCGAGAATTCCGACAACACCCCGCCTTGATCTCGGGCTCTGCGGCACGATGTTAACGCCGCTTCAAGAAGCCAGAGGATCACATGCTGAAGTATCCCATACTGAGAGTCATCTGCATAACGACGAGCGTTGGTGCGCTCATGGCACTCGGAGTGCCGGCAACCGCCACCGCACAGGAGCCCGGCACCGACCTCATACAGCTTCCCGCTCCGCAGCACACGAGCGCTACCTCAGTCGAGCAGGCCCTGACCGAGCGCCACTCGGTGCGGCAGTTCGCGGATGAGTCGGTCACCCTAGGGGAGATGGCCCAACTCCTGTGGGCCGCGCAGGGCGTGACCCGGCCACAGGCCGAGCGGCCCTCGCACTGGCCGCCGGAGTGGGAGTGGCAGGGCGGACGGCGCACGAATCCGTCGGCCGGCGCGCTGTACCCGCTCGAGGTGTACCTCGTTGCCGGTAACGTGGAAGACATCGATGCAGGACTCTACCGCTACGAGCCGCTGGAGCATGCGCTTGCGCCGGTCGCCGCAGGCGACATGCGGGAGGCCCTCACCGAGGTCTCGCTGCGGCAGTCGGCCATCGCGGACGCACCGGCCGTTCTGGTGGTCGCGGCCGTGTATCAGCGGGTTGCCGTGAAATACGAGGAGCGCGGGACGAGGTACGCGCGCATCGAGGTGGGTGCGGTGGCCCAGAGCGTCTACCTGCAAGCGGGGTCGCTCGACCTAGGAACGGTGCTCATTGGCGCGTTCAGAGATGCCGAGGTGAAGGAAACGCTCGGGTTGCCGGCCGACCACGAGCCGCTCGCGATCATGCCCGTGGGGAGACGAGCCGAGGAGTAAACCGGTCTTACGGCCGCGCGCACCAGCGCGTAGGTTTCCCCGGCTATCCACACAGGTCTATATCCCCTCCCAGGAGGCCTACATGAGACGGACTGTCTTCGCAGTTCTCGCCCTGGCCGTGCTGGCCCCATTTACCACAGCAGCGCAGGAGATGGAGGAGCAGGAGCCGCTACAGGTGTACACGGCTCTGTACAAGGTCGGCTTTGCCGACATGGAGGAGTGGGTCCGGTTGTACCACGAGGTCTCGGTTCCGATCCTCCAGGAGTTGCAGGAGGAAGGGATCATCCAGGGGTGGAGCGTCTGGCAGCATCAGACGGGCGGTGAGTACAACTGGCGCTTCGGAGTGCGCGCATCCGAGTGGGCCCAATTCGGTCAGTTCTGGGAGCAGTACCTCGGGCGCGTTGCGGAGCGGCACCCGGACGAGGCCGCGCGCGCCGCCGAGATGATCAAGGCGCACAAGGATGAGATTTGGGACATCACCGGCGTTCACATGCCCGACACGCCGCCGGCCACGCAGTTCGTGTACGACGCGCGCTATCAGCTCAAGTTCTCCGACATGGAGGAGTGGAACGGCATCTGGGCCGAGGTGCTGGCGCCGGCCCTGGAGCAGGCGATGGCGGACGGAGTCCTGGGCGGCTGGGTGACCGAGGGACACAACACCGGCGGCCGCTTCAACTGGAAGGTGCTGTACATGTTCGAAGAGTGGGACGACATGGACGACATGTTCTCGCGTCTCACCGCGACGATCACGGCCGACCCCGAGGTGTGGCAGAGCGTCGCAGGCTTGATCATGGCCCACGACGACGTCATCTGGCAGGTGGTCCCCGAACCCGAAGAGGGCATGTAGGATCGTCGCGCCCGCAATGTTCTCTGACTCTTCCAGCGCCCGGCCGAGTGCCGGGCGCTTCCTCCTGAGTTCGGTAAGCAGACAGCACTGCTCGACTTTAACACCGACCATTCCCCTCCAAAATCTCCCTTGCCAATAACGGCAAATGCCCCACCTTAGCGCGGTGCGCCGCTGCTAGGTTCGGGCGGCGATCCCGCTCTCAAAGAGACGTCCCCCTCCCACGGCCCTTTGACCCCGAGACCGCCGTCTGCCCAGTGCGCGCCTGTCGAATACAGGGAGGGGTCATGCGGACGCTTATCAGCCTGCCTGCAGTTCTGCTGGTCGTTCCCTTCGCCACCATCGTCGCTCAAGAACAGGCACCCCTGGAGCCGGGGCAAAGTGTGGGAGGTGAGTCCGGAGCAGTTGATCAGTCAGGAACAACCTGATTCGGTGCTCGTGAAGATGGCTGACGGCTCGAAGCTCGTGCTTCAGGATCCGGCGGTGTTCCGCGATACGCTCAGCGGGGCGCATGATGGCACTGCCGTGCGCATTCCGCTCGCCAGCGTGAGTGAACTCGAGGTACGACAGGGCGATACCGTCAAGACAATCGTGGTTGTCATGGTGATAACCGTCGGAGTGGCAGCTGTAGCGGCTGGCATCTTCTTGGCCACCTGCGACGAGTGCTTTGGCGGCAACTGAGAAGACTGCTGAGATGCACACCGTTACGGTGGCACGCTCTACCGAATCTCCACACCCGCCGCCTTCTCGATCTGCTTGATCAGCTCGACGTGATCGGCTTCCTCGCCTAGCGCTTCCCTGCCCTCGCCGAACACGCGCTTGGTCATGCCGATCGCGTCGCTCGGCACACCGGTGTCCTCCAGCACCTTGAGCGCGATGCCGATGTCCTTGTCGAGCAGCGCCAAACGAAACGTGCGCAGCCAGGCGCGCGACACCACACGCTCGGGTATCAGGTTCTCGGTCACGTTGGAGCGGCCGCTCGAGGCGTTGATCACCTCCAGCGCCTTGGTGGCTGGAACGCCGAGCTTCACGAGCGCGGCGAGGCACTCTCCCGACGCCTGGATGTTGATGCCCAGCAGCGCGTTGTTGAGCGCCTTCACGGCGTGGCCGGTGCCGACGGGCCCCACGTGCACCACCTTGCCGGCATAGGCCTCAACGATCTCCTCAGCCTGCTTCACCCACTTCTCTTCCCCGCCCAGCATGAGAGTGAGCGTACCGGCTTCGGCACCGCTCGTACCGCCGCTCACCGGCGCGTCCACGAACCCTGCGCCGCTTCCGGCGAGCCACTCGGCAATTGCGCGCGACGCCGCTGGATCACCCGAGGTGGAATCCACCAGCAGCTGTCCCTTGCGCCAGGTGCCGCCCGCGCTCTCCACGACCTCGCGCACGTCGGCCGACGTCGGGAGGCACGTTATGACCACGTCCGCCCATTCGACAAGCTCCGTCGGCCCGGCGGCAACCTGCGCGCCCTCCGCCTCGGCAAACTCCTGCGCCTTCTCGATGGTGCGGTTCCACACCGTGGTCTCGAACGCGCGCGCCACGTGCACCGCGATCGGCCGTCCGATAGCCCCCAACCCGATGAACCCGACCTTCACTCCCATTCGTACCCCCTGAAAACGCGACTGACCCCGGACGAGCGCCCGGGGTCAGATAAATTACGGCTTCGCGACCTCGCCTGCGACAGCCAGGCTCAGGTGCGCAGCAGCTGCCGCTTGAGGTTCACCATCTTGCGCCTGAGCGACCCGTCTATGATGCGGTCGTTCATCCGCAGGATCAGCCCCCCCAGGATCGCCGGATCGGTGCGGAAGTGCGGGATCACTTCCTTCCCCGTCACTTCGCTGAGCTTGGTGCGCACCGCCTCCTGCAGCTTCTTGTCCGGCTCGCGCGCCAACGTGACGCCGGCGTGGACGCGGTTGAACTTCTCGTCCACCAGCTCCAGGTACTCCCGGCTGATCGCCGGCAGGATACCCTGCCGCCCACGCTTTACCACCGCCCGGAGAAACCGCAGGAACGGCTCTGACGCATACTTCTGTAGCGCGCTCGTCAGGATCTCCTGCTTCTTGGGCTTGGGCACGCGCGGCGACTCCAGTGCCACACCCACCGCCGGCACGTGCTCGATGGCACCCGCCAGCCCCTCCATGAGATCGGCGTACCGCTCGGTCTCATCGTGGCGCTCGCCCAACTCGAACAGAGCCTGGGCGTAGTTACGCGCGATCGTGATCTCCCGCACCGCTATTCGCCTTCGAGCGAGTCGAGATACCGTTCGACGATCTCGCGGTCCGCCTCGCTGTCCAGGCGCTGCTGGATCAGCTTGGCGGCGGCGGCGAGTGACAGCTCCACCGCCTCGCGCCTGAGATCGGTGACCGCCCTCTCGCGCTCCACCTCGATCTCGCGCTTGGCCCGCTCGAGCATCTGTTGCTGCTCGTCGCGCGCCTTGGCCAGGAGCTGCTCACGCTCCTTCTGCCCCACGGCCTTGGCCTCGTTGATCAACGCGTGCGCCTCGCCCTTGGCACCCTCGAGCAGCTTCTTGTGCTCCTCGAGCGCAGCCTTGGACTCGGTGTTCACCTTCTCGGCTTCCTCGAGCTGCTGCTTGATGAGCCGCTCGCGCTCCTCGGTGAGTCGCACGATGGGTGGCCACGCGTACTTGCGGAGCAGCAGGAACAGGGCGATGAAAACGAGCCAGGTCCAGATGATGAGCCCAGGCTCGGCCGAGAACGGCCCGCCCAGCCCGCCTTCGGCTCCCTCTTCCGAGAGCAATAACAGTGTCGCCAGCATGCTAGAGGATCTTCGCGACCAGCGCCATGATGACGGCGATGATCGTAGCGCCTTCCATGAGGAAGGCGATCAGCAGCGACGTGCCGCGGATGTCGTTCGCGGCCTCCGGCTGCCGCGCGATCGCCTGCGCGGCCTCACCGCCGATGCGGCCCAGGCCGAGGCCCGCGCCCACCAGGGCCAGGCCGATGCCGATGCCGACGCCCAGCGTGTCACCGCCGGCAGCGGGCTGTGCGCCCTCCTGCACGGCCGCCAACAAGGGAAGCAAATTCGCAAACATGAGTCAGGTCCTCATCGTTGTGGGAGATCGCACCTCGTTGTCGCGCTTGCCGCGTGAGCGTCGCCTCTCCCGAGCGACCTCGTCGCGGTAACCCGCCAACGGCCCTTGGGCCAGCGGGATTCCCCGGCCACCCGGCCGGGTACCTGTCGGAGCGGCGCGAAGCGCGCGGGCCGCTCCCTTCCTTCTATTAGTGCTCGTGCTGCATCACGCCGATCAGCACCGCCGTGATGAGCGCGAATACGTACGCCTGTACGAATGCCACGATGATCTCGAGCAGCATGATGCCGAGCACCAGCACGGCCGATCCGGCCCCGATGGCCCAGCGCCACATCTCGATGTGACCGAACAGGAAGATCATCCCGAACAGGGCCAGGATCACGAAGTGGCCGGCCGTCATGTTGCCGAACAGTCGAACGCAGAGCGCGAACGGCTTCACCAACTTGCCGAGGATCTCGATCGGTGCCATGGCCACCGAGATCACCATGGCTCCCGCACCACCCACTCCCGGCACGTGCGGGAAGATGGTGCGCATGTAGCCCTTGAACCCGAGCTGCACCATGCCGCTGATCTCGATCGTGAGCAGCGACAGGAGCGCCAAGCCGCCCGTCACGGCGTAGTTGCCGGTGGGTGTCGCGCCCCAGGGCATGAGCCCCATCAGGTTGCAGTACAGGATGAAGAAGAACAGCGCCATGATGTACGGCGCGAACCGGGCGCCGTTCTCGCCGATGTTGGCGATGGCCACGTCGTTCCTCACCCACAGCACCAGTGCCTCGACCGCGTTGGCGAATCCCTTGGGCGCGGTTCTATCGGCGCGCTGTCTTTCCAGCCGGCGTCCCGCGATCCACATGGTGAGGAACACGAGCAGCGCGGCAAACGCCATGTAGACGACGTGCTTGGTGGGGGTGAGGTTGAGCGTGAGGCCGGCGAGGTGAATGTCGGGCCACTTCTCCCAGCTCACGTGGAACAGCGGCTCGAAATCAAGCGCATAGGCGTCGGCGGTGTGGTGCATCAGCATCTCGCCGAGATCCACCTGCTCGGGCGCCTGCGTCACCACCTCTGTTGCGTGCGCCGTATCAGCCGGCGTCTGTATGTCGTGCTGTATCATTCCGCAGCAGTCGCATTTCGTAGAACAGGAGGGGGATCAGCACCCCCAGGTACCCGATCGCCGTGGGCAACGGCGGGAACATGTCGCGCCTCCACGTCACCGCCACCACGAACAGCAACACTCCCACCAACCGCCACACTGATGACCGTAGCCAGGAGACCGAACACCGCCCCAGGCATCACCGCGTCGGGGCCCCACACCAGGTAGAGCACCCCGGTCACACCGACGGTCAGCGCGAGCCCAACGCCCACGTCCTTCATGACTCGTCGTCCTCCATCCCGGCCTGCAGCCGACGGTAGATGCTGACCGTCGAGAGGGTCGCTCCGACCAGGGCTCCGATTACCGTGAACAGTGGCAACACTCCGAGCCAGCGGTCGAGGAGCCAGCCCCCGGCCATGAACAGCATCACGCTGGCCGCGAACAAACACCCCAGTCCCGAGTAGCGATAGACATGAACCAGGGAGCGCCGCGGTGTGCTCACGGGGCTCATGGGCGCCCGAAATGTACCCTGCAAGACCGAATATTCAACTCTCGATATGCGGTAGCTCTGGCGCCTTTTTTCGGGTAGGATTGGGGTCCTGACGGCGGCCATCAGGTGCCGCCGCAACCACCTGTAGGGGACGGCGTGTGAACGCAGATCCGGTACGACTGAGCGGGGACGATCGAGATGTCGAGCTGCTGGAGCGGCTCGCCGCGGCCAAGGCGAGGCTGCTGGAGCAGGTGGGCCGCCGCATCGTGGGTCAGCGCGAGGTGCTCCAGGGGGTTCTCACGGCGATCGTCTCGGGCGGCCACGCCCTGCTCATGGGGGTCCCGGGGCTGGGCAAGACGCTCATGGTTTCGACCATCGCCGACGCGCTGCACCTCGACTTCGCCCGCATCCAGTTCACGCCCGACCTCATGCCGAGCGACATCACCGGGACGGAGATCATCGAGGAGGACCTCTCCAGCGGGAAGCGCTCGTTCCGGTTCGTCCACGGGCCGGTGTTCGCCAACATCGTGCTGGCCGACGAGATCAACCGCACCCCGCCCAAGACCCAGGCGGCACTGCTCCAGGCCATGCAGGAGCACGAGGTCACGGCCGCGGGCCAGACCTACCCGCTGCCGGCGCCGTTCTTCGTGCTGGCCACCCAGAACCCCATCGAGCAGGAGGGCACCTACCCGCTACCCGAGGCCCAGCTCGACCGGTTCATGCTGGAGGTGGCCGTGCAGTACCCCGACCGCGACGAGGAGGAGCGCATCGTGGAGACCACCACGGGCGACGTGGAGCACGCGGTCGAGGCGGTGATCGACGCCAAGGAGCTGGTAGAAATCCAGCGACTGGTGCGCCGCATACCGGCGCCCAAGCCGGTGGTGAGCGCGGCCGTCAACCTGGCGCGCATGACCCGGCCCGAGGATGGGGCGCCCGAGCTGATCCGGGAGTACGTGAGTTGGGGCGCCGGCCCGCGCGCCTCCCAGTACATGGTCCTTGGCGCCAAGGCCCAGGCGGCCCTCGACGGCCGGCCCATGGCCGACCTGGACGACGTCCGGGCCGTGGCCCTGAGCGTGCTGCGGCACCGAGTGGTGGTGAACTTCGCCGCGGAAGCGGCGGGCCGCACCGCCGAGGACGTGTGCGGCGAGCTGATCGCCGACGGGGGGTGGATGAAGGGCTAGACGGCCGCTTGACTCCTGCTTGACGGCCTCCTCCGACCGTTCATTCGGACGGTTCGAGGAGGTTCGATGTTCCAGCCCAGGCTAATACTCGTCGCAACGATCGCCCTCGCAGGCTATGGCTGCGCGGTGGCCGACGTCATTCCCCTGGACCCAGTACCCAGCCCGGACACAGCACCCGACCCCTTCAACGTGCAGGTGCGCGCCACGACGCACGGTGCCGACACAGTGCATGCGGGCACCATCATCTACCTCTCGGCGGACTCCCTGCTGATGAACTCGGAGGACGACGGCAGACGGCTCGCCATACCCGTGCCACGCATCGCCAAGCTCGAGGTGTACCGCGGCTACCAGCTGAAGGTCGAGGAAGAGCTGAACGGTCCCGAGATCGGTTCCCTCTTGGGCGCCCTCGGGGGCGCCCTGCTCGCCATCTTCGGCGGGGCCATCACCCACCCGCTCCAGGAACCCGATGTGTTCAGCTGGGGCGTCGACGGCGCCCTGGTGGGAGCCTCCATCGGAGCCGAGATCGGACGCGATGGGGCTGCCGTGCCCCCCGGGTGGGTCGAGGTGTGGGAGGATGTGAGTGTCAGTCGGCTGCGCGAGGAGCTGTGCCAGTGCTGGCTGCCTGAGCTGGAGGCGGCGTCCCGCGCCGCTTGAACACGAAGTACACCCCCACGCCCACCGCGGTGAAGATCAGCCCCACCCACGCGTGCAGCGGCCGCTGCACCAGCGTGTTGATCACGAACCACACCGAGATGCCGACGAACAGCGCGGGCGTCACGGGGTAGCCCCAGGTCTTGTAGGGCCGCTCGGCATCCTTGCGCGTGCGCCGGAAGATGAACACGGCCGCGCCCGCCAGCGCGAAGAACACCCAGTCCATGAACACGACGTAAGTAATCACGTCCTCGAACGTGCCCCAGAACAGCAGCAGCACGATTGCCCAGGACGACTGCAGCAGAATGGCGTTGGCCGGCGTGCGGAACCGCGGGTGCACCTCGGCCAGCTTGCGGAAGAACACCCCGTCTTCGGCCATGGCGTAGTAGATGCGCGGCGTGGAAAGGGCGAAGATCCCGGCCGTGCCGAACACGCTGATGGCGATCACCACGGCGATGAGCGTGCCCCCGAACGGGATCACGGTGCTCACCGCGTCGGCGGCCACGCTGTCGGAGGCGGCAATGTCAGGGACTGGCAGCAGGAACATGTACGCCAGGTTGGTGAGCAGATAGACGACTGCCACGATCAGCGCCCCGAACACCATGGCACGCGGCACGGTGCGGCGCGGATCTATCGCCTCACCGGCCACGTAACTCGCGTGCTGAAAGCCGCCGTACGACCACAGCACGCCGATCAGGGCGAGGCCGAACGCCGTGGTGAGCGAGCCCGACGGTGTGACCTCGGCGGTGACGCGCATGGTGCTCGCTTCGCCGAAGAGCAGCCCCACCACCACCAGCCCGGCGATCCCCAGCAGCTTGAGTCCCGTGAAGATGTTGGAGAACATCTCGCCCGCCTTGACGCGGGCCACGTTCACCACGGTTACGATCACGATCGCCAGCAGCGCCACCAGCGTGATCGCTGTCTGGCTCATCGGGAAGATGAACGCGAGATACGACGCGAACGCGATGGTGAGCGCCGCCATGGCACCCGACGTGATCACCAGCAGATACGCCCACCCGTAGAGGAAGCCGAACAGGTCGCCGTAACCCTCGCGCAGGTAGACGTACACACCCCCGGCCTGGGGGAACATGGATCCCAGCTCTGCGAATGTGAGCGCACCCGCCAGGGCTATCACGCCGCCCAGGGCCCACACGAGCATGATCATTCCCGGTGAGGGAAGCTGTGCGGCGATCTGCGACGGCGTGAGGAAGATGCCCGACCCGATGGCCGAGCCCACGGCCACCATGGTGAGGCCGTACAGCGTCAGCTCACGGCGCAGCGTGGTCACTCGTCCAGCGCCCCCTCGGCCCAGTCGACCAGCTGCTCGGAATCCTCCAGCACCTCGACCGGCACCTCGTAGTACCGCTTGAGCGTCTGCTTCTCGGTTGGCTTGAACGGCTCCATGCCCCGCTTCTCGTACGCGGGACGGGTCTCCGCGGTGGTCTTGAAGTAGACGCGCCCGCCCGCGACGATCCCGAAAAAGACCGTGCCGGCGTACAGCCCGAAGCCACCGAACATGCTTCGCGCCGTGACGCCCGGCAGCTCGCGCAGCTGGTCGAGCACGTAATCCCTGAACGATTCGTCGCGTGCCATTACCAGTCCGTCCCTCCCCTTGGGGGTGGCCACGCACCCAGCTGCCGCCGCAGCATCACGATCTCACCCAGGTGATAGCTGTTGTGACACAGCACCATCAGCACGTTGTCGCGCGCCGTGCGCTTGCGGTCGGGCTCCACCACACGGTCCAGGTCCACGTCCTCGCTCTCGAGCATCGCATCCAGCTCCCACAGGCCGGCGGCCAGCTCTTCCACGGCCTCGCTCCACTCCGCTTCGCTCTGGGGAGCGGCCTGCGCGGTCCATCCCTCGGCGGCGTGCTCGGGGCTCGGCGCGTGCATCCCCCGCGCGCGCGCCAGCCCGATCTCCTGCCAGTAGGCCATGTGCATGACCAGCTGGTAGATCGAGTGTTGCGCCCCCTCGAGCACCGTCCCGGCCTGCTCGACGGTCACCCCCTCCAGCGCATGCAGCAGATGCACGTGACTCTCGGTGCCGTACACCTGGGTCTTCAGTGTGGCGCGCTCGCTCATGGCATCCTCCCGGCGGTCTCGCCCTCCCGCCCTCGTGGTTGAGAGGTATATTCGCCACCTCCCTCCCACAAGGAGCACCCCATGGGTCAGCCCGTGGCGCACTTCGAGTTCTGGTCGGAGGACCCCGCGCGGCTCGCCGACTTCTACGCCAAGGCGTTCGACTGGAACATCGAGAACATCGAGGAGATCAAGTACCACCTGATCGAGAGCGGGGGCGAAGGGGGCATCGGCGGCGGCATAATGACCCCGCAGAAAGGCCCCTGGCCCAGCAACATGACGCTGTACATAAGCGTGGACGACCTGGAGGCCTTCAAGGAGCGCATCAAGGCGGCCGGCGGAAAGGTCGTGGTAGAGCGCCAGGACGTCCCGCACGTGGGCTCATTCGCCCTGTTCCAGGATCCCGACGAGCGGCTGTTGGGCATCTGGCAGCAAGCGTAGGCGCGCCGCAACACGATGCACGTCGACACCGACCACCTGACTGCAACGCTCGCGGACCTGGTCCGCATCAACTCCGTCAACCCGGCGTTCTCCGACGGCTCGACGAACGAGCGCGAGGCTGCCGTGTACGTATCGCGCGCCCTGGAGCAGCTGGGGATGGAGGTCACCACCCACGAGCCCGAGGTCGGGAGAACCAGCGTTGTGGGTCGGCTTCCGGGACGCGGCGCCGGTAGGAGCCTCATGCTGTACGGCCATCTCGATACCGTTGGCGTGGGTGGCATGGCCGATCCCTTCGGTGCGGAGGTGCGTGACGGCAGGCTGCACGGCCGCGGGGCGTACGACATGAAGGGTGGGCTCGCGGCGTGCATCGCCGCGGCCAAGGCGCTGCGTGATTCAGATCGGGAGCTGGCCGGCGATCTCCTGGTGGTTGCGCCCGCCGACGAGGAGGTGGCCAGCATCGGCATGCAGGAGGTGCTCGAGCATCACCGCGCCGATGCGGCCGTGGTCACCGAGCCCACCGAGCTCGGCGTGTGCCTCGCGCACAAGGGCTTCAGCTGGATCGAGGTGGTCACCACCGGCCGTGCGGCGCACGGCTCCCGGTTCGAGGAGGGGATCGACGCCAACATGCGGATGGGTCGTTTCCTGGCACGGCTCGATGAGCTGGAGCAGGAGCTGCGTGCCAGACCGCCGCACCCGCTGGTGGGACCCCCTTCCCTGCACGCCGGGGTGCTCGAGGGCGGCAGCGGCCCCAGCATCTACGCCGCGCGGTGCCGCCTGGAGATCGAGCGGCGCACCATTCCGGGCGAAACGCAGCGTCAGGTGGTGGGGGAAATCCAGGACGTCGTGGATCGCATCGCGGCCGGCGACGAAACGTTCGCGGCCGAAGTGCGGCCCACGCTCACGCGCGAGCCGTTCGAGGTAGCGCCCGAGGCGGAGATCGTCCGGGCGGTGAGCGAGGAGGCAGAAGCCGTCCTAGGGCGCTCCGCCTCACACATCGGAGAGACGTACTGGATGGACGCGGCGCTCATCGCTGCCGCGGGGATCGAAACGGTGGTGCTGGGACCAGTGGGCACCGGCGCGCACGCCGACGAGGAGTGGGTGGACCTCCGGTCGGTGGCGCAGCTATCGGACATCCTCGCACGGACCGCCGTCGCCTACTGCGGCTAGGCGCACACGACTCCGATGCGTATAGCTGCGTTACTGCTCCTTGGGATGTGTGCCCCTGCGTGCGTGAACTTCAACGTCGACCCGGAGCTCACGCAATACGACCTGACCGTCGCAAACACAGTTCAGGGCACACCACCTGACACCACCAGCTGGATGGTGTCGGTGCTTCGCATCCGTTTCGGCGACACGACGGTGACCGGTAATCAGCACAACATTCCCCCAAATGGCACCACGTTCTTCAGATTCCAGCTGCATCAGTGGAGCGAACACGACAGAGCGTTCGTCGTGCTCGACGTGGACGCCCCCTGCGCTGTCGTCGGGGATAGTGCACGGGCGACTGAACTCTCCGTGCGTACCGCGACACGGGTCGAGTTCACGGTGTCGTGCCCGTGAACGGCACCGTTCCGAGTAGCCAAAACGACCGATAACACACCGTCCGAGTCTCCGGTTCCCACCATTTCCCCCCCTGAAAACGGGGGAACTTCTGCCAACCGCTTGCCCTTCCGCTATGCAAAGACACGCACGTGTACCATGAGGAGGGCAACGATGAAGCAGATCCTGAAAGACTCCGCCGCGCTGCCGACCCGCTTGATCCTGGGCTTCGGCTTCGCGTTCCACGGCTACGGCAAGCTGTTCTCCGCCGACGGACACGAGGGTTTCGTCGCAATGTTGGGGGGCATCGGCGTCCCGGCACCGGAGGTCACGGCCTGGGTCGTAGGAGCCATTGAGTTCTTTGGCGGTATCGCGCTGATTCTCGGGGCATTCGTCAGCGTCGTGGCCGTACTGCAGATCGGAGTGATGGTCGTAGCGCTGTTCACCGTGCACCTGGGCGCGGGTTTCAACTTCATGAACATCACCGGCATGGGCGCAGCGGGACCGCAGTTCGGCATCCCGGGCTTCGAGATCAACCTGCTGTACATTGCCGGGCTGAGCGCCCTGTTGCTGGGGGGTGCCGGTGCAATGTCGGTGGATCGTGTGCTGGCCACCAATGCCGCCCGGCGCGCCACGGCCCCACCGATTCACGAGAGCGCCGCCGCCGTCACGAGCTGACGCCGGGAGGCATGTGACGCAGCAAGCGATGCGCCGCGGGTGATTTCTCACCCGCGGCGTTTCCTTACTATTTGCCACCGAAAAGTTCATGTTTGTATCGCACGCGGTAGTGGCCGCGCGCTATCTTAGGAAGTTCCCAGGGAGGGGGTCGCTGTGTCGAAGCTCAGGTCGTGGCTTGGCGGGACTCGCAGGCTCGTGCTGGATGTCGGGCGCCATGGGCTGCTGCTCGGGCCGGTGCGGCGCGCCTTCGTCGAGCCCGCTGCGGGCGTGAGCAACGAGGTCCGGGGCCTACTCCTGAGCTACTACGGCGAACGGCTCTCCCATGCCGGCCTCATTGCCGGCTCCAGCGGCAACCTGTCGGCACGACTCAACGATCACAAAACGGTCTACATCACGCCGCACGCCTCCAACAAGGCGTTCCTGCGGCGCTCGGACCTCACACGCGTCGCCCTCGACGACGACGAGGTCGACCGAGAGCGCGTGAGCATCGAGTACCCCATGCACCGAGCCTGCTACCTGGCAGACGACAGCGTGGGTGCGGTGATTCACACTCACGCCCCGGCACTGACGGCTGTCGGCATCCTCGGCTTGGACTGCGCCGAAGTGCTTCCCGAAATCAAGCACTCCTTTGGGACCATCCGGTGCATTCCCTACGCCCCGTCGGGATCGGAGGAGCTAGCCAACGCGGTCGGTGACGCCGTGCGCGAAGGTGCCAAGCTCGTGATCCTCGAGCGGCACGGCGCCGTGTCGGTGGGTGCGGATCTGCCGGAAGCGTGCGACCGGATGGAGCTAGGAGAGTTGTCGGCGAAGACGGTGTTGTTGGCGGGGGGCGACAGGGGACCGCGGTTGGCCGATCAGCTCTAGCACCCCGTAAGGAGAACACGGTGAAGAAGTTCCTCTTCCTGAGCTTCGGATTTCAACAGCCAACCCCAGAGATCATGGGTGCCTGGGAACAGTGGTTCGAGTCCATCTCCGACAGAATCGTCGATCAGGGCGGTCTTTGGGGTGGCGGGCGCGAGATTTCCGAGAACGGCACCAACGAGTTGCCCTTGGGAATGGACTCCATCACTGGTTTCATCATCTTCAACGCCGAGAGCCTCGATGACGCGGAGAAGATCGCCCAAGACTGCCCCATCATCTCGAGTAACCGCGTCTACGAAATAATCACGAAGTAGGACCGCACCCGTCCACCGGGCGTCTTGCAGCAGGACGCTCAGTACTTCATTGTTGAAGTTGTTCCTGCCCTAGGACCCACCACATAGTCGAGAGAGCCTCTAACGCGTTGTTAGCCAATGTGTTGAGGCTCTGTTGAGCCCGGGCACGCGGATTGATTGGGCGCCCGGGTTCTCGGGATCCAGCAGTAGGGCAGCCGTATGACACCACCGTGGCACCTCAGGATCTTCGGCATTCCGGAACTCCAGGATGCTGACGGCAGTCCGCTTCTCTTCCGCACCAAGAAGCAGCTAGCGCTGCTGGTGTATCTCGCGCTCGAGGCGCAGCAGCGCCCCGTATCGCGGGAACTCCTGATTGAGCTCCTTTGGGACGATGTGATACCGGAGCGGGGACGCCATTCCCTGTCCCAGGGATTGAGCGTCATTCGGCAGCACCTCGGCAGGGACGCCGCAACACGAGGGCCGGGCGTGGTGCGTCTCACGTGTCAGCTGCCAACTGATCTCGATCGCATTGCCGCCGAGGGATTACTTCCAGCAGAGTTCGCCCAGCCGCTGAGGGAACTCGACGACACCGGAAGTCACGCCTTCGCCCACTGGCTCGACGCAACGCGTGCGAGTTGCCTCAAGTCCGCCAGGCGGTTGCTTTCCGAGCAACTGGAATCCGCTCGCTCCAGCGGGAACCTCCGCCGTGTCCACGAGCGGGCCGCAGAGCTGTACCGGGTAGATCCGTATTCTGACGCCGCAGTACACGCCCTCGCCGAGCAATCTCTTTTGGACAATGACTCCGTTGGTGCGATCAGACTGCTTCGCACACATCTCGACCGGACGGCCGAGGAGCTGCGGTGCAACCCGCATCCGGATGTCGAACGACTGTTGAGGAGAATCGAGAAGGGAATCGTGAAGGTTGAGAAGCAGAAGGCCGCATCACTTCACAACGACTTCCCACAGCAGGCGGATACCTTCGTTGGGCGCGAACAAGAACTGAGCCACCTCGAAGCAGTCTGGGAGGATGTACGCAATGGTTCGCTCAAGACATGCCTCATTGCGGGGCCAGCGGGCATCGGGAAGAGTACGCTTATTCGACAGTTCGCAACATCCGTGGCTTCGCGCGCGTGGCCGGTGTGGCAGGTGAGCTGCCAGGAGATCGGGGTGAACATTCCGTTTGCTGCCGTCTCGGAACTCGTTCACGTCCTGCTTCGGGAGCCATCTGTTAGCGGCACCGACCCACAGTGGCTCGCCGAAGTAAGCAGGGTCACCCCGAGCCTCAGGACCGCATACCCAGGCGTTCCGGAACCTCCTCCTGCTGCCCCTGAGTCGGTTCGGATTCGCGTTGCCGAAGCTCTTGCCCAGATGCTGGACGCAGCCGCTGACAGTGGCCCCTTCTTGCTCATCTTCGACGATTTGCAGCAGATGGATCCGGCGAGCCGTGATGTCATGCGGGTCCTCATGCGGAGGATCGAAATGCGCCCAGTGCTGTTGCTCACCGCGCAGCGCACGACCGATGAATACGACCGCTTACACACACATGTGGAGGCAGACGAACTGCACTCGGAGATCGAGATATCGGTGCGGCCACTCGCCACATCGGTGGCTCTCCGCATTGTCGACACCCTTTGCGGCGACCTGTCAGTCAACGATCCAGAGCTGCGGACTACTATCGCGGAGTTTGCGCTCGGCAATCCCTATCTCATCGAGATGCTGGCCTCCGACTGGCAGCGGCACGGCCGGCACTCTCTCGTGGCCGCGTATGCACGCGGCGAGTACAATGCCGCGCGCTGGATACCTCCGCAGACGATGCGAAGCGCATTCAAGCGCCAATACCAGGCCTTGACCGGCGATGCTGAGCGACTGCTCGAGCTCCTAGCCGTTGCCAGACGCAGTATGCAGCAATTCGAGTTTACCGCACTAATGGGCGGGCCTCTGCAGGCTACAGACGAGGCAGTGCTTGAGCTCATCGGTCGCGGCATCTTACGCGTAGACGGGAGCAGCCTCGGATTCAAGAATGAGCTACACCGTGCATTCGTGTACTATGCGATGTCGGACGAGCGCAGGACCTACCATCATGTACGCCTGGCGCGACTACTCTGCCATGAACATGATGCGGCCGACTTCCAACGCGATCTCGAAGCGTCATCTCACTTCCTCAGTGCTGGCATGATCGCGGAGGCGACAACTACGGTCGATCGCGGCGCGGAGGCCGCCATCGCGCAAGGAGCCGCAAACGAGGTAGAACACACGCTGACGAGCATTCTCAGTTCTGGCACGGCTCCGCAGCCTGACCGCCTGAAGGTGCTGCTGGCAACATCATTGGTGGCCCAGGGCAAGTACCGCTCGGCCTACGAGACTCTGCAGCAGATTAGCGTTGCTGACTTGGAGCAGGAGCGCGACCGAGTGGCGGTGCACGCTCTGCGTGCGAAATCACTGCAGCTCGGCGCTCTTACTAACGCCCGTTCGGCGCTGGCGGCCGCGCGGGTCGCGAGCGCCGCGGCTTTGGCCCACGGAACCGAAGTTGATCAAGTGGGCGCATATCAGACGATGGCGGAGGGGGCCTACGAATCAGGAGATCTCGAGCTGCTTGCCGACGTGAAGGTAAGAGTGGCGAAGCTGGCTACTGTCAGCGAAGACGGCCGGGTGAGGAAGCTTGCGGGGATGACAGCAGGTTACTGCATGCTGGTTTCCGGGGAGTGGAGAGAAGCCATAAGGCTCTTCGGAAGCTCCCTGCGCACGGCGGATCCGAAGTCAGAGGACCCTGAGCATGTGCGCGTCATAAACGGCCTCGGGATGGCCCTGGCTGCACTGGGAAGGCACCGGGCCGCAATTGCTGCCTACAGGTGCGCGGTCGAGTTGAGCACCCGGAACAGGAACACTCAGATCGCTCTCACTGCTCTGTCGAACCTCGGTGTCTTGTACGACGATTTGGGGATGTTCGGATCGGCAGCGCACACTTACCGAGACGCATTGAAGCTTGCTGACTCTGCTGCAGCACCTCGTCGTGTGGTAGATCTCTACCGGAACGCCGCGGGGCTTGCCATTTCCTTGGGCAACCTTTCGGAGGCTGGTCAGTTCA
>JBDHJR010000007.1:0-143244 GCA_039586815.1 Gemmatimonadota bacterium
GTTCTGTACCTCCGTGATCGCCGCCGTCAACGTCGTCTTACCATGATCAACGTGACCAATCGTGCCCACATTCACATGCGGCTTAGTCCGCTCAAACTTTGCCTTCGCCATGGTTCCTTTCCTTTGCCTTCGTGCAAGCTCGCGACGGGGATTGAACCCGTGACCTCGTCCTTACCAAGGACGCGCTCTACCCCTGAGCTACGCGAGCAACCGAAGCGGGCGACGGGGCTCGAACCCGCGACCCTCAGCTTGGAAGGCTGATGCTCTACCAGTCTGAGCTACGCCCGCGCAGCGGTCGCGCTCGACGGTGCACCGGCGCGACCCGATACAACAAACGCCAATGGTGGGGGAAGGATTTGAACCTTCGTAGGCGTACGCCGGCAGATTTACAGTCTGCTCCCTTTGACCGCTCGGGCACCCCACCGTTGCCCGCGTGGCTCCTCTCCCGACTGCGCACAGTCACAAAGCACAGCGACGCGCGTCGCGTCCCTGGCTACATACTGGAGCTGACGAAGGGACTCGAACCCTTAACCTGCTGATTACAAATCAGCTGCTCTGCCAATTGAGCTACGTCAGCCGGGGCCAAATATTCGCGAGTCTAGCATGATAACCGGGGCCCTGCAGCGCGTCAACTGCTTGAAATACAGGGCACTTGGGGGGACCGCCCGCTAGCCGGGGCGGCGGTGCCAGCGGGGTCCCTGGGGGGTGTCCTCCACCTCGATCCCGCGCGCGGCGAGCTCGTCCCGGATGACGTCGGCCGCGGCGAAGTCGCGGGCTTCCCGGGCCTCCTGCCGGGCCGCCAGCCGCTGCTCCACCCAGGCTTCCAGCCCCTCGTCCACCGACTCCTGGGCGGGAAGCAGGTCCAGCACGTCCAGGACGGCGTCCAGCGGTGCCAGGGCGCTGCGGGCTTCCGCGGGGCCCCAGCCTCCGGAATCGAGCTCTCGGTTGGCGGCCCGCACGAAGGTGAACAGCGCGCCCACCGCCTTGGGGGCATTCAGGTCGTCGTCCATTGCCTCCCGGAAGTCCCGCTCGAGCGAAGCCACTTCCGGGGGTGGCGGGGCGGCCGCAGCCCCTGAGCCGACCTCGGAGAGGCGCCGGCGGAAGTCCGCCAGCCGCCGTACGCCCTCCGTAGCCCCCTCCAGCGCCTCGTCGGTGAAGCTGAGCTGCTGGCGGTAGTGGGTGGAGCTCAGCAGCATGCGAACGGCCGCCGCATCGTGCCCCTCCTCACGCAGGTCCCGCGCCGTCAGCTGGTTGCCGAACCGCTTCGACATCTTCGTGCCGCGAATGAACAGGAACTCGCCGTGCACCCAATAGCGGGCAAACGGCTGTCCGGTGGCTCCCTCGGACTGCGCGATCTCGTTCTCGTGGTGCGGGAAGATCAGATCGACGCCCCCGGCATGGATGTCGAGCGTCTCCACGCCGAAGCGCTCGCGCACCTCGGCGAGCGACATGGCCGAGCACTCCAGGTGCCATCCCGGCCGTCCGCGGCCGAACGGAGCGTCCCATGCAGCACCCACCGCCTCGTCGTCCGGTGTCGCCGCCTTCCACAGCGCGAAGTCTCGCGCGTCCTCCTTGGAGTACTCGTCGCTCGCCACACGAGCGCCCGCTCTGAGCTCGCGCCGCTCGATCTGGGACAGGCGCCCGTACGGGGCGAACTGGCCCACGGCGTAGTAGACCGATCCGTCCTCGCCCTGGTAGGCGAGCTTCCGCTCCAACAGCCGCTGCACCAGGTCCACCATCGGGGAGATGTACTCGGTGGCCCGCGGATACACGTCGGCGGGCTTGATGCGCAGATAATCCCGGTCCTCGAAGAACGCCTGCGTGAACGGCTGTGTGTGTTGCTGGAGCGCAACTCCAGCCGCCGCGGCAGCCTTGATCGTGCGATCGTCCACGTCGGTGAGATTCATGATCTGGAACACCTCGTATTCGAGGTACTCCAGGTAGCGCCGCAGCAGGTCCCCCAACACGAAGGTGCGGAAGTTCCCGATGTGCGCGTAGCTGTATACCGTGGGCCCGCACACGTACATCGTCACGCGCGGCGGTGCGAGCGGCTCGAAGGGGTCGAGCCGGCGCGTTAGCGTGTTGTAGATCCGCAGCGTCATGAGGTCTCTAACTCGGGCAACCGCAAGGAGTTTGGCCGACGTAAGCTAGGGGCGAGCGTCCCGGGCCGTCAACGACCCGACCGCTCAGCTCCGCCCCAGGATGGCCGGAACCACCAGCGGTCCGAGGATCCACGTCACCACCGCCCCTCCCAGCACGCAAGCGAGCGGCAGACCCACGTGCCAGCCGCACAGCCTGCGGCCCTCCAGCTCGCGCAGCCCCATGCTCCAGAGCGCCACCGTCCAGAGCACGATGAGGTTGGCTCGCGGCTCCAACAGCTCGAGCCAGGCCGGCGCCCGCGAGGCTGAGCGCCACAACAATAGTGGACCCGTGCGAAACCCGTGAGGCGCCAGCACGGCGTCTCCGGCAGTCAGCTGGCTGGCCAGAGGCAGGAGGTAGGTGACGGCGAGCTCGCCGGCGCGATCCACTATGAGTGGCGCAAGACCGAGCACAGCGACCTGGACGATTGCCTTGCGTCGCTCCTGGGCCAGCATCAACACGGGCTCGGCCAGCACCACCAGCAGCACTGCGGCCACGAGCAGCGCCGGGGACGGTACCAGGCGGTCCGCCACGATGAGACGCAACAGGCCGGCACGCAGGAGCTCGTGGTACATGTTCTCGGCAGGATCGCCACTGGGTGCCAGCACGCGGTTCAGGATCTCGACCTGCCGAGGGAGGGTGGCGAGCCCGAGAGCCAGGGCGGCGCTTCCGAGGGCGGCCGCGGTGCGCAGCGGCCGCGGGTCCAGCACGGCACGGCGCAGCGCCTCGGGGGGGTCGATCATGACGCGGAGCAGGCTCCTCATCGCCCCGCCTGCACCGCCGCAGCCCGAACCAGGATGTCCTCCAGCGCCCGGTAGCGCACTCGCGACCCCGTCACCGCAAGGCGCTCGTCGCGGGCGGACGCCAGAATCTCCTCCACAGAGATGCCGCCGAGGAGGGGGATCGCCACCCCTTGCCCAGTCCGCACCCCCGCCGGGTAGCGTTCAAGCAGCCGCTGGGCACGGGCGAGACCAGAGCTGCCGAGCGTGAGCTCCGCCACCCGCTCCCGCATCAGCTCGGCCGTGTAGACGTCGGCGAGAACTTGCCCTTCCCACAGCACCACTACGCGCGTGGCAAGCCGCTCCAATGCGGCCAGGTCGTGCGATGCGATCACCACGCACACGCCGCCGCGAGCGAGGCTCGCGACCTGAGCGCGCAGGTGCCGCTGTACGAGGGGATCCACACCCGCCAGGACCTCGTCGAGCACCAGGACCCCTGCCTGGAGCACGGCCGCCGCCGCCAGGGCCAGGCGCTGCACCATACCCCGCGAGTAGGTCGCGATTCGCCTTCCCACGAAGGACTGGAGCTCGCCGATCTCCACAGCCCACCCGATGCGTCGCAGCCGTTCCTGCGGGGAGCGGCTTCGCTGGCCGGCCAAATAAGTGAGCCACTCGGCGCCACTCAGCTCGGGTGGCGCCACCGGCGGGTCCGAGACAAAGCCCACCATGCGGCGGGCAGGACGTGTGCCCGCGCGGTGGGATCCCACCACCACCTCACCCGAGGTGGCGGCCAGCTCCCCCGCAATGAGACGCAGCAGGGTCGTCTTGCCCGCACCGTTTGGCCCAACGACTCCGACGATCTCACCCTGCCCCGCGTCGAAGCAGCAGCGGTCGAGCGCGATGCGCCGGCGGCGTCCGTTGCCGAAGGCTCTGGTCACCGCCCGGCAGGCGACCAGCATCACGACCACCCTGCGGCTCGCGCGTCCCCACCGTCCCCCAGGGCGACGGCCCAGGCCGCGACGGCCGCCCCCACCACCACCCAGGCCCCTAGCACCACCACGTCGGGCAGCGTGGCATCACGCAGCCAACGAGCCGCGCGCCAACTCAAGGGGAGGACGTTCCAGGCCGTGACGGCCACGCGCTGCACGAAGGGCCATCCGGCAAACATCTCGAGCACCTCTGAGGGTCGCAGGGCGCCGAAGAGCGCCCCGACGAGCCCCAGCATCCCTGCCGCCGAGGCCCCGAAAGTGGGCGCCAGGGCCAGGGTGAGTGCGCCGAGTGCCGCCGCATGCAGTAGGGCGGCCAGTCCCAGCGCCGTGAACCGCGGCTCTCCCCCACCTGCCGCGCTGAGCGCCGCGGCCGCGACCACCAGGACGGGGGCGAGTAGCAGCAGCAATCCCACCAGGCGTCCGGCGGGAGCGAGCCACCAGGGTCCCGCCGCCCGTCTGGCGGAGATGAGGGCGGCGCCGGGCGCCAGAAGACGTGACCCCGCCACCGCAGCGAGGCATCCACCCACCGCGAACAGTGTAGGGGGAGAGGCCGCACCACCCTGAGCCAGCGCCAGCACCAGGATCAGCAGCGACAGCAGCGCCGTGAGCCGCACGGCTCGGTGACGCAGCGCCAGCAGGGCACCCAGGACGGCTTCACCCTTCACGGCGAGCAACGGGAGCGGGCGGAGCGCCAGGCGGCGGGGAGCCACCGGCTCCCCGCCGGCACCCGACCGGCCTCTTGGTTGAAGTGATCCCTCGGGATCGACTATCGTCACTGTGCCTAGAAGATCCGGCAGACCGCCGTACGGATCATGTAGCAGTAACCGCGCGCGGCGGCGAGATAGACGTCCCTCGTCGGGAAGTCGCGGTCGCACGACTCGAGCGAACCCAGCATGCATGCCACCGTATGCCACGCGTCGGCGGGTCTCGGATTGGGTAACATCCCCAGGGTACCTGCCAGCAGTACTGCAAAGATCAGTCGTTTCATGGCTCGTCCTCCTCGCCGATCAGGCTGTGAGGACGAGTGTGGGGCTGAGCGCGCCCCCAGGTGTGATCGTTCCGTTGCCCCGACGCGCCGATGCTTGCACGGCGGAGCTCCTCGCCGGGGTGAAGCGCAAACGGGGCGACGGATCGAATCCGTCGCCCCGCAACAGAGGACCGCGCTGCGAGAAGCGCTACCCTTCGGGAGCAGTATCCACGGTGATCACCTTGCGCTCACCGGTAGTCTGCACCAGCACGGCGCTGGGTGCGCGGAACACGTCCTGCTCGCCGTAGATCTCGCCGAACAGGATGTGGCGCGTCACCACCATGAGCGAGGCCAGCGTTGGAACGGCCACGATCAACCCCAGCACACCCATGAGGTAGGCCATCACCAGCACGCTGCAAATGGTGAGCACCGGGGGAAGGCTCACCCGCTTCTCGAAGATCAGCGGTGCGACCACGTTCGCCTCCACCAGGTGCACTCCGATGCCCAGCCCCAGCACCGCAACGGCGTGCGGCCAGCTGCTGATCGTGAGGATGAGGAGCGCTGGCAGAATGGTGGAGGTGATGGTGCCGAAGAACGGCACGATGACGACTACACCGGTGAACACGCCGAACGCCAGGACGTAGGGTACCTGCAGCACCCACAGCCCGATCGCGGTGAGCACTCCGAGCACCAGCATGGCGAACAGCTGCGCCCAGATCCAGGTGCGGATGGTCTCGCCCAGATCGGCCAGCGTCGTGCGGGCCACGTGCCGGAACTGAGGCGGCACCAGCGAGATCATGCCCTCGCGGTACTCCCCGGGGTTGCGCGCCATGTAGATGGCCATGGCCATGACGCTCACCAGCTCGACCGCGAGCTTGCCCCCCGCGGTCAGGTACGGCAACAGCGATCCGCGCACGAACGTGGTCGCGTCGTCGATCAGGGTCTGCACCGCGCCGCCGCCCTCGGCACCGAGCACGGTTCCCTCGAGGACCGGATAGCGCTCGGCCCACTGGGCCATGATGCCCTCCAGGTCCTGGGCGTAGCGCGGCAGCGCGGCCACCAGGTCCTGCACCTGCTCCACCAGCGGCGGCAGGATGAGCCAGCCGGTGCCGACGGCAGCCGCGAGCGTCAGCATGATCGCCGCCGTCAGCGCCAGGGCGCGGCGCAGGCGAAAGCGACGCACCAGGAAGTCCGTGACGGCCGAGAGGTAGACGGAGAAGATCGCCGCGATGAACAGCAGCACGACGACCTCGGAGACGCGCCCGAGGAAGAGGAAAAGAAGCGCGGCGACGAACAGAACTACGAGCGTCGCCGCGAGACCCCGCCAACCGTCCATGCTCATCAGCTCCCTTTGCTCACATCGTCATCCTCGACGAGCTCGGCGTCGGAAACCTCGCTGTCCTCGCCGTCGGTGAGCTGGGGACGATCCTCCGATTCGCCCGGCCCCAGCACCCCCATCTTGCGCTTGAGCTCGAGTAGCTGGTTGTCGGCGCTGCCATGGAACTCGAGTGCCTCGAACTGCGATTGCAGCGTGTCGCCCTCCAGCTCGCCAGCCAGCTCCGTTGCCGCCACCGCCTGGCGCTCCATGTCCTCGATCTTCTCTTCCATGCGCCGGAAGCTCTCGAACGCACTCTTGTCGGACATGGCGGACATCGTCTCCTGGATCCGGCCCTGCGCCTCGACCCGCCGCTGCCGCGCCACGAGGAGGTTCTTCTTGCGCTTGGCGTCCTCGATCTTCTCGTTCAGCTCGCGCAGCGACGCCTTGAGGCTCTCCACGTCGGCCTTGTGTTTCACCCATGTGTCGTGCATCTGCTGCGCGGATTGCAGATGCTCGTTGTGCCGCAACAGGGCCTGCTTGGCGAGATCGTCCCGCCCCTCCTGCACCGCCAGCATCGCGCGCCGCTCCCAGTCTTCGGCCGCCTTCTTCTCCTTCTCGACCTGTGCCTGGAGTTTCTTCTCATCGGCGATTGCGGCCGCGACCTCCTGCTTCGTCTTCGCGAGCTGCCCCCGCATCTCGACGAGCAGCTGATCCAGGACCTTCTCCGGATCCTCCGCCCGCCCGATCAGAGCGTTGATGTTGGCTTTGATGACCGTTGCCAGACGCTGGAAAATGCCCATTTCGAAATCACCCCTCCCGATACGGCGTCTATGGGAGCCGACGCAAACCGCACGCGATCACGGCGTGAAGTAAGCTAAAGATTTACGATTCGGCGCCACCGCGCCACCAGCCCTCGATACCGGCGCGGCGTCCTGCCTGTGGTACGCCTGGCGCCAGCGGAATGTTTCATTTATGAACGCTCAGCCGTCCCCCTGAGGCAGGCGCGGTGCGTCGCGGCCCCTCGCCATGAGCCGCTCGGCGAAGTCGAGCCGCTCCTGCACCTCGCCGAGCTCCTGCCGCAGCGCCTCGATCTCGTCGAGCAGCGCCATCTGGGAATCCTCGATCTGGCGGGCCAGGCCATCGGGCACGTGCTTCCCGGAACCCCTGATCCTGTCTGCCACGGCCTTCCCCACGGGGGATATCGCGAGCAGGAAGAGCGAACCGCCCCCGAAGATGAACGTGACCGCCACGATGTCGAGAATGCCTTCCATCTATGTCAGTGCCCCTTGGGAAGCTCCTCGTGCTTCTTTTGAGTGAGCACTCGCTCAGTGAAATCTAGCCGCTCCTCGACCTCCGTCAGCCGGAGATCGACTTCGTCCATCGCATCCAACCTGGCCCTGAGCTCATCGATCTCGCCGCGCAGCGTGTCGTCTCCTCCGCGCGGCGTTCCCGCTCCCTTGCCCTCCATCCTGCGGACCGTGGCCTTTACGATTGGCAGCCCCAGCACGCAGGCGGTGATCGTCGCAGCGATGACAACCAGGTCGTAGTCCACGTCAGGCCCCCGGCGCCAAACGGTCCCGCTCGCGCTGCTGGGTCATGACCCGCTCGGCGAAATCGACCCGTTCCTCGAGCTCCTGCACGCGGCCGGCGACGTCCTCGAGCCCCGCGACACGGTCCTCCAGACGGGCCAGGTCGGCCCGCACGTCGTCCGCATTGGGCAATCCCTTGCGGCCATAATGCACATCCACCCAGTGGCGCACCGTGCGTCCCAGGGTGACCATGACCACGACACCCGTAGCCATCCCTGCGATCGGGATGACGATGTTGGCGACGGCCCACGGATCCATACCGCTATGTCCCGGGCGGCAGCCCGTCCCGCTCCCGCTGTTGTGTGAGCACCCGCTCGGTAAAGTCCACCCGCTCCTCCAAGTCGTGCAGCCGGTAGCTCTGCTCCTCGAGCGCTTCCACCCGCGCCCTCAACTGCTCGACCTCGGCAGAGCCGGCACCGCCGTGCAGCGCTTCGCGCTCCTGCTTGCGGTCGATCAGGCGGTTCGCGGTGCGGTAGATGCCGTACAGGACGCCCGCTCCCATTGCCATCCCGATGAGCGGGAAGACAACCTCCTGAATCCACAGCCAATCGGGCATACGCTACTCCCCCGGGGGGAGCTGGCCTGTCTGATTGTGCCGCGCCAGCACCCGCTCGGTGAAGTCCTGCCGCTCCTCCAGCTCGGTCAGACGCCAGCGCAGATCCTCGACCTCACCCCGCAGCGCCTCCGCATCGGCGGAGTGCTCCAGCTCGCCATGCCGTCCGGCGATCCGCTCGCCGATCGCCTTGCCCAGCGGGCCACGGAAGATCAGGACGGCTCCGACGGTGAGAAACAGAGAGATGGGCACCAGGAATGGCGCGATCTCGTGCATGGGCTACTCCCCCTCTCCCAGGCGCTGCGGGTCGCGCTGGCTGGTCAGCATGCGCTCGGTGAAGTCCACGCGCTCGTGCAGCTCCGACACCTCTGACGCGAGCTGCGTGATGGCATTCCGCAGCTCGTGTGCCTCAGCGGGCCCGAGGCTCGGCTTGGGTCTGCTCCACCGCTTGAGCAACGCGGCAGCCGTGACACCCACTATCGTGAAGGCACCGAACGCGCCGATGACGATCGAAACGCCTATGCCTATCTCGATGGGATCCACGCCACCCCCGTTCGATTCCGACCCACCGTACGGGCCGCTGTTTCAAAAAGTGTCACCTGTTCCGCAGAATTAATAGCCCTCGGCCAGGGAAGTCATTCGCGCAACAGCGGCCCCAGAAACTTCGCCGTGTGCGACTTCGAAACCCGGACCACCTTTTCGGGTGGACCTTCGGCCACCACCGCGCCACCGGCTTCGCCACCCTCCGGCCCCAGGTCGACGATCCAGTCGGCCGTCTTCACGACCTCCATGTTGTGCTCGATCACGATCACGGTGTTGCCTTTGTCCACCAGGCGGTGCAGCACCTCGAGCAGCAGCCGCACGTCCTCGAAATGCAGGCCGGTCGTGGGCTCGTCCAGGATGTACAGCGTACGGCCGGTATCGCGCTTGCTGAGCTCCGTGGCGAGCTTCACCCGCTGGGCCTCTCCGCCGGAGAGGGTCGTTGCGCTCTGCCCCAGGTGTATGTAGCCGAGGCCGACGTCGTTCAGCAGCTCGAGACGGTTGCGGATGCGGGGCTGCTGCTCGAAGAACTCCAGCGCGTCGGCCACGGTCATGTCGAGCACGTCCGCGATCGACTTGCCGCGGTAGCGCACCTCCAGCGTCTCCCGGTTGTAACGCCGTCCCTTGCACACGTCGCACGGCACGTACACGTCGGGCAGGAAGTGCATCTCGATCTTGACGAGGCCGTCCCCCTGGCACGACTCGCAGCGGCCCCCCTTCACGTTGAACGAGAACCGACCCGGGCCATAGCCCCTCAGCTTGGACTCGGGGAGCTGGGCGTAGAGCTCGCGGATTGGCGTGAAGAGCCCCGTATACGTAGCCGGGTTCGAGCGGGGCGTGCGCCCGATCGGACTTTGATCAATGTCCAGGACCTTGTCGACGTGCTCGACTCCCTGCAGCACGTCGTGCTCGCCGGGCACCAGCTTGGCGCGGTACAGGTGCCGAGCCAGGGCATGGTACAGGATGTCGGTCACCAGGGTGGACTTTCCGGAACCGGATACGCCGGTGACCGCCACGAACAGTCCCAGGGGGAACTCCACGTCGAGGTTCTTCAGGTTGTGCTGCCGGGCGCCCACCACGCGGACGGCCCTCCCCGGAGATCCCTTGCGCCGTGCGGCGGGCACCACGATGCGCAGCTCGCCTCGCAGATACCGCCCGGTGAGCGACGTGTCGTGGCGCAGCACGTCCTCCAGTCCGCCCTCGGCCACTACCTCCCCACCGTCGCGCCCCGCACGGGGACCGAGATCGATCACGTGATCGGCGGCCCGGACGGTGTCGGCATCGTGCTCCACGACCAGCACCGTGTTGCCCAGGTCCCGCAGGCCACGGAGTGTGCTGAGCAGCCGCCCATTGTCGCGGGGGTGGAGTCCCACCGAGGGCTCATCCAGCACGTAGAGCACGCCCACAAGGCGACTGCCGATCTGGGTGGCCAGGCGGATGCGCTGCGCCTCCCCCCCCGATAGGGACGACGCCGAGCGTCCCAGTGTGAGATAGGCCAGCCCCACGTCGCACAGGAAGCGGAGCCGCTCCGTCACCTCCTTGAGGATCGGGCCGGCGATCTCCCGCTCGACCGACTCGCTCCCGCCGTTGCCGCCCAACGAGAGCTCCTCGAAGAACCGCAGCGCGCCATCCACCGCGAGGTCCACCACCTCACCGATCCCCTTTCCCCCCACTAGCACGCTCAGGCTCTCGGCCTTGAGCCGGTGGCCCCCGCAGCTCTCACATGCCTCGTCCACCATGAAGTCGCCGATCTGCACCCGCACCGAGTCCGACCTCGTCTGGTGGTAGCGCCGCTCCACGTTGCCGAGGATCCCCTCCCACTCCGCCTCGTAGTCCTGCCCCGTGCCGCGGGAGCCGCTAAACCGGAAGGTGCGGCCCGGCACTCCGTGGAGCAGCGCCTGCCGAGCCCGGTCGGGGAGGTCGCCCCACGGGGCCGACAGGTCGAACTCCAGCTCCTTGGCCAACGTGGGGAGCACCACGTTCTTCAAGTAGCCCCGCGGCTCGCCCCAGGGGAGCACTACGCCCTCGAGCAGCGAGATCCGGTGGTCGCCCAGCACCAGGCCGGGGCTCACCACGCGCCGCACCCCGAGCCCGCCGCAGTCGGTGCACGCTCCGTAGGGCGAGTTGAACGAGAACTGCCGTGGCTCGAGCTCGGCCAAGGAGTAGCCGCACTCCGGACATGCGAACCGCTCCGAGAAGAGGACGCTCTTCGACTCCTTGCCGTGCCGCACCACTTCCACGAGACCATCGGCGGCACGCAGCGCCGTCTCGATGGAGTCGTGCAACCGCCCGCGGTCGGACTGCCGCACCGCCATGCGGTCCACCACGAGACCGATGTCGTGGTTGACGCGACGATTCAGCTTCGGTGGCGTGCTCAGGTCGTGCACCGCACCGTCCACCCGCACGCGCACGAAGCCCTGGCGACGGGCGCTCTCGAACAGGTCCTTGAACCCGCCCTTGCGGCCGCGCACCAGGGGCGCGATGAGCTCGATCTTGGTCCCCGCACGCCAACTCAGCACGGTGTCGGCTATCTCAGAGGCGCTCTGTCGGCTGATGGGGGAGCCGTCGTTTGGACAATGGGGCGTGCCAACCCGGGCCCATAGGAGCCGCAGGTAATCGTAGATCTCGGTCACCGTGCCGACGGTGGAGCGCGGGTTGTGCCCGGGGGCCTTCTGCTCGATGGAGATTGCCGGAGAGAGCCCCTCGATGGCGTCGACGTCGGGCTTCTCCATGAGGCCGAGGAACTGGCGGGCGTAGGCGGACAGCGACTCGACGTAGCGCCGCTGTCCCTCGGCATAGATGGTGTCGAAGGCCAGCGACGACTTGCCCGATCCCGAGAGCCCCGTGATCACCGTGAGCCGGTTCCGGGGGATCTCCACGTCTATGTTCTTGAGGTTGTGTACCCGCGCGCCGCGGACCACGAGGTCTTCGTTCGGCATAGCCTTGGAACGTACCCGAGCCCCGGGCAGCCGGTCAATCCGCCGATTGTGACGCAAATCGCTTGCGGCCCCCTCCGGGCCATCGTAGTTTGACCCTCCCTACCTCCGGTGCGATGCCATGACCGAGGCTCCCGCCATAGTGGTGCTCACCACGCTGCCCAACGCCGGCGAGGCGAAGGCATTCGTGCGGCACTTGGTGGAGGAGCGGGTGGTCGCGTGCGGGACGGTGCTGGGGGACGTCACCTCGATCTTTCGCTGGCAGGGTGCGATCGAGGAGGCGGGTGAGACCCAGGTGATTCTCAAGACACGCAGGGACCGGTGGGACGCCCTCCAAGCCGCTGTCCGGACCTCGCATCCGTACGACGTGCCGGAGCTGCTGGCGCTGCCTGTCGAATCCGGCCTGGGTGCCTATCTTGAGTGGGTGGCAGCCGAGACGACGGCCCATGAGGGGGAAGAGGCATGAATCGGACTCAACGCCGTCGCCGCACCCGGCGACGCATGGCAGCTGAGTTGGGGGCGCGGACACCTCACTTCCAGGGAGAGATGAACCACACTCCTCAGGACGAGCCCACACAGAATCACGAGCCGGAGCCCGAGGCGTCGGCCTCGCTCCCGTTCGAGCTGGCCGAGGAGATGGCGGCACCGATGACGCACGAACCAGAGGACGGCGCGGTGACGGAGGAGCAGCCGGAGGTCGCGCCCACGAAGCCCTCTCCGGAGGATGGACTCTACGCCGCCGCCCGTGAGGCCTCGGACGCGGGCGATGTGGAGCACGCCGTGGATCTCTACCGTAACCTGCTGCAGCAACATCCGCAGGACGTGCGAGCCCGCAACAACCTGGCGCTGCTGCTCGACCAGCAAGGCGATCACGAATCCGCCCTCGACGAGCTCGAGGGCTGCCTCACCTACGAGCCCGATAATCCGCACGTACTGGTGAACCGAGGCGCCGTGCTGGGCGCCGTGGGCCGGTTCGCCGAAGCGGAGGAGGATCTCCGCAAGGTGCTACGCCTCGAGCCCGGCAATTCCGAGGCTCACTTCAACCTAGGCGTCGTGGTTTCCCGCAAAGGACTGTGGCGCGACGCGATCCCCTTCCTGCGGCGGGCGGTGGAGCTCGACTCGAGTCGCGCGGCCGCGTTCTACTACCTTGGTGAGGCGCTGAACCACGCAGACGACCTGGATGGGGCCCTGCATTCCTTCCAGCGTGCCGTAGAGCTGCGACCCACCAATCCAAAGGCGCTCTACGGCCTGGGAATCGTGCTGGACCGCCTGAACCGGCCCGACGAGGCGGCGCAGATGTACCGCCGCTCGCGCGAACTGTCCGGGCAGTGATCCACGTTGTGGTGGACGACCTCGCGTTCGTACCGGCGGACGCGGTCGTTCGCCCCGCTACTTCCACTCTCGAGCCCGCTAGCTCGTCCGTCCGTCACCTGGAACAGGTGGGCGGCGCCGCCTTCTGGAAGCAACTGAGAGTCCAGAAGGAGTTGGACGTCGGGGCCGCTGTCGTGACCTCTTCTGGTGAGCTGGAAGCGGAGTTTGTGATCCACGCCGTGGTGCGAAGCGACACGGAAGACGTAAGCTCGGCGGGCGTGAGACGCAGCATGCTCAGCGTGCTGCAACGGGCGGCGGATTGGGAGCTGGCACGGATATCCACTCCGGTCCTCGGCACGGGCCCGGGTAACTTGAGCCTGGAGGACGCCGCAGGCGTAATGGTCGACGTTCTCGCCACCCAGCTCCGGACCGCCACCTATCCCAAGGACGTGTTCATAGTGGTGGAGTCCGACGAAGATCGGGCAATCGTAGAGGCCTGTCTCCGGAGTCGCATCCTCAAGTGAACCGACGGTATCTGGCTTTAGCCGTTCTGGCGGTCTGGCTCGCAGCGGTCGGATGGATGGTGCGGCGCGAGTACTTCCGCCCGCGCGCCGACATGTTGGCAGACGCGGCGTTGAGGATACCACCCGGCGCCGCCTACTACCGGCTCGACCTCGGAGGGCAGCAGATCGGCTTCGCTTCGAGTCTGGTGGATACGCTGCCGGACACGCTGCGCCTGCAAGACCTCATGATCCTCGAGATACCGGCCCTCGGGACGGTACAGCGCATCGAGGCGCGCACCGACGCCAAGCTCAGCCGCTCGCTGCGGCTGCGCACCTTCGAGGCCACGATTCGCGGTGCCGACGTCCGGTTCGGTGTGCGGGGAGAGGTGTCCGGCGACTCCCTGCTCACGCTCGAGATCGAGAGCGCGGACAGCCGGCAGCGCCAGGAGATCGATCTGGACGAGCCGATCGTGCTGCCGGGCCTGATGCCTCTCAGCCTGGTGTTCGGCGGCGAGCTCGAGGTGGGGAGGAGCTATGCCGTGCGCCTGTTCGATCCCCTGCAGCTCGGGCAGCGGGACGTAAACGTCACGGTGCTCGCCGAGTCCACGCTGTTCGTTCCCGACTCGGCGCGCTTCGAGCCGGAGACCGACTTGTGGGTGGCGGCGCGCTGGGACACGCTCCGCGCGTGGAAGGTACTGCAGGAGACCCGCGGCCTGGAGCTGGAGGCGTGGATCGACGAGATGGGCCAGATCGTGCAGGCCACCACCCCGGTCGGGTTCACCATGGAGCGCACCGCGTTCGAGATCGCGTTCGAGAACTTCCGCCGCCACCAGGGCGTGCGCCTCACGAGTGACGTGGGTGCCGACCTCATACGCCAGACCGCCATCGCCTCCGACGTACGACTGTCGCAGGAGGCGCTGGGCGAGTTGAGAGTGCGTCTGGGCGGGGTGGACCTCGAGGGATTCGAGCTGAGCGGCGGCCGCCAGGAGCTACGAGGCGACATGCTGGTCGTGCGGCGCGAGGCCGACTCGCTACTCGACGCCGGCTACCGCATTCCCGCCGACGACCCCGACCTGGCACCGTTCCTGGAAGCGGAGCCGCTGGTTCACAGCGACGATCCGCGCATCGAGGCTCAGGCGCGCCAGATCGTGGGACGCACGCGCAACCCGAGGCGGGCGGTGGAGCGGCTGGTGGATTGGGTGTACGACGAGATAGACAAGCGCGTCACGGTGAGCGTGCCGAGCGCCCTCGAGGTACTCGAAACGCGCCGCGGCGACTGCAACGAGCACACCGTCCTCTTCGTGGCCCTTGCCCGCGCGGTGGGTATACCGGCGCGCACCGCTGCCGGCCTCGTGCACGTGGACGGCTCGTTCTACTACCATGCCTGGCCCGAGGTCTACCTCAACGGCTGGGTCGCGGTGGATCCCACGTTCGGCCAGTTCCCCGCCGACGCCTCGCATCTGCGCTTCACCATCGGCGGGCTCGCACAGCAGGCGGAACTCATCCGGCTCATCGGCCGGCTCACTCTCGACGTGGTGGATACGGAATGATCCGGCTGGAGGAACTCACAAAGACCTACGGCAAGTTCGTGGCGGTCGACTCGATCGACCTGCACGTACCCCGCGGACAGCTGTTCGGCTTCCTCGGACCGAACGGCGCCGGCAAGACGACCACGCTGCGGATGATCGCCGGGATCCTCCGGCCCACCCACGGGCGCATCTGGCTCGGGGGTGACGACCTCATTGCCGATCCCATGACGGCCAAGGCTAGGCTCGGCTTCATACCCGACCGGCCGTTCGTCTACGAGAAGCTCACCGGTGCCGAATTCCTCCGCTTCGTAGCGGGGCTGTACGGCGACGACGGTGCCGCCGTGGAGCGCCGCGTGGACGAGCTGTTCGAGCTTTTCGAGCTCTCGGTGTGGAAGAACGAGCTGGTGGAGTCGTACAGCCACGGGATGCGGCAGAAGCTCATAATCTCGAGCGCACTGATCCACCGCCCCGAGTGCATCGTGGTGGACGAGCCGATGGTGGGCCTCGACCCCAAGGGTGCCCGCCTGCTGAAGGACATCTTCCGCGCCTTCGTCGAGAAGGGCGGGACCGTGCTGATGAGCACGCATACTCTCGAGGTGGCACAGGCGATGTGCGACCGCATCGCAATCATCCAGGAGGGACGGATCGTTGCGCGCGGCACCATCGACGAGCTGCGCAAGCAGACCGCGGCCGGCGACGCGTCACTGGAGGAGCTGTTCCTCAGGCTGACGGGCGGCGCGGCCATCCAGGAGCTGGCGGCTCTCCTCAGCGATTGATGCAGTCCCTCACCCAGATCCTGATGCCGAAGTGGCGCACCGGCTTGGCGCGGCTGCGCCAGGGTCGGGGACGCGGCGGCAAGGCGCTCGTGGTGGGCACGGTGGGGCTCATCTTCTGGACGGCGATCTTCGGCGTGCTGTACCGGGTGCTGGTCTATTTCCGCGGCGTCGAGGAGATCGGCCCCCTGCTCGCGGGGAAGCTCTTGAGCCTGGTACTGCTCTCGTTCCTCGCGATCCTGCTCCTCTCCAACGTGATCACCGCCCTCTCGTCCTTCTTCCTGGCCAAGGACCTCGATCTACTGGTGTCGGCGCCGGTGGACTGGCTCAACATCTATCTCGCCAAGCTGGGCGAGACCATGTTGCACAGTTCCTGGATGGTGGCGCTCATGGCGGTGCCGATATTCTCGGCCTATGGCGTGATCTACGGTGGGGGATGGCTGTTCGGCCCCTTCGTGGTCGCCGTACTCCTACCGCTTATCCTGATGCCGGCCGTGATTGGCAGCGCGTTCACGCTGACCCTGGTGAACGTGTTCCCGGCACGACGCACCCGAGACCTCCTTTCCGTGATCGCCATACTGGCCGCGGGCGGAGTGGTCCTCTTGTTCCGCATCATCAGGCCGGAGCGCATCGCCCGCCCGGAGGGCTTCCAGAACCTGCTCGACTTCATCACCGTGCTGCGCACTCCCACGTCGCCGTTTCTCCCGAGCGAGTGGGCGACCGACGCATTGATGGGTTACCTCGTGGGACCGTTCGACTGGCTGCCGTTGTTGCTCCTGTGGAGCACGGCCGGCGCACTCGTGGTGGCGGGCTCATGGCTTCACGCGCGGCTCTACCCGTCCGGATACACGCGCGCACAGGAAGGCGCCGAGCGTTTCATCAAGGGATGGATCTGGCGCAGTGTGCTCGACCCGGTGTTCAAGCCGCTTTCGGTGGCGCGCCGCGAGTTCGTGATCAAGGACCTGAAGCTGTTCTTCCGTGACACCACGCAGTGGAGTCAGCTCATCCTGCTCGGGGTGCTCGTGGTCATCTATCTGTTCAACATTCAGGCGCTCCCGCTGTTCACGGGCGAGCGGGTCCCCTTCTTCCTTGTCACGGTCGTGTCGTTCCTGAACCTGGGTCTGGCCGGCTTCGTGCTGGCATCGATCGCGGCCCGGTTCGTGTTCCCGGCGATTTCGCTCGAAGGACAGCAGATGTGGCTACTGCGTTCGAGCCCTCTCGACCTGCGAGCGTTGCTGTGGTCCAAGTACTGGGTGGGGACCGTGCCACTGTTGGTACTGGCGGTGCTCATCACCGTGTTCACCAATGTCATTCTCAAGGCCTCGCCATTCATGATGGTGGTGAGCACCGCTACGATCGTGCTGCTCACTTTCGCTATCAGCGCGCTGGCTCTCGGGTTCGGCGCACTCTATCCGCAGTTCGAGACCGAGAACGCCGCTCAGATCCCGACCTCCTTCGGCGGGCTCGTCTTCATGATGACGACGGTCGCGCTGCTCGCCGTGGTCATCATGATCGAGGCGGTGCCCGTCTACCGCTACCTGCGCGCAGGCTTCCTCGGTGAGGCAATGAGTGTGGACGCCACGATGGTCGGAGCGTTCGCCGCAGTAGTGCTCATCTGCGTGCTGGCGACCCTGATCCCGCTCAAGGTTGGCCTCAGGAGGATGGAGGGATTCGAATTCTGACCGCGGGGAGGCGACTGCCGCTGTGGGAGCTATTCGTGGCACTCGCGGCGGTAGCGCTCTACGCTCGAACGATCGGGTTCGGTTGGGTGTTCGACGACAATTTCGACGTCGTCAGCAACACGTTCGTACAGTCATTCGCATACCTGCCGCAGTGGTTCACGACCACCTCATGGACTGGAGCCGCGGGGGAGAACTTCCTCTATCGGCCACTCGCGCTGCTGACCTATGCCTTGAACTACCAGGTCTCCGCGCTCGAGCCCTGGAGCTACCACCTCGTCAACATCGCGCTGCACGCCGGCGTCTCGGTGCTAGTCGTACGAGTCGGCCGGATTTGGGGGCTCTCGACGATGGCCGCCGGTCTCGGCGGTCTCCTGTTTGCCGTGCACCCCGTTCACGTGGAGGTCGCGGCGGCAGTGTTCGGGCGCAAGGACTCGCTCATGGCGCTGTTCACCCTCGCCATGGTACTGCTGCACCGGAGGGCACTGGCCCGAGGGGGATGGACTGCGTTGCTGCCGGTGGTCGCATACGCCTGCGCCATGCTGTCCAAGGAAGCGGGGGTGGTGAGTCTGGCCCTCGTGGCGGTGCACGACTGGTACCTCGAGCCGGACCGTGGCAGGCTGCTCAGGAATCAGCGGGCAGCGGGACTGTACATCGCCTACCTACTCACGTTCCTGGTCTACCTGCTCGTTCGGACGACCGTCGCCGGCGGGATCGGCGTGGCCGAAACGTCGTTCCTGGACAATCCCCTGGTCGCAGCCGGGCCGGGAGCACGCCTGGGTACGGCCATTGTCGTGGTTGGACGCGGCGTCGCACTGCTGGCGGCGCCCCTCACACTGTCACCCGACTACTCCTACGACGCGATACCCGTCGTCCAGTCGCTGTTCGACCTGCGGCTCGTGGCGACCGTCGTGGGGCTCGGCCTGCTGGGGTGGATGCTGGCGACCCGCGGGGTCCGCAGCCCGGCCGTGCCGATTGGGGTGCTGTGGTACGCCATCGCACTGTTCCCCACTTCGAACCTGCTTCTTCCGGTGGGGACGATGTTCGCGGAACGGCTGCTCTACCTACCCAGCGTGGCCGCCTGTCTCCTCGCGGCCGCAGGGATCGCATGGATGAGCCGCAGGAGCGGTCGCGTCGCTCTGGCGGCCGCGTTTGGGCTGGTGGCGGCCTTCTCAATCCAGACGGTGCGGTACTCGAGCGCTTGGCGGGACGACGTCGCGCTCTTCCGCTGGGCGGTGGCGAGCGTGCCGCAATCCACCAAGGCACACCACAAGCTGGGCGAGGAGCTATTGCGTGCCGGTGACCTGGGTCAAGGCGTGCGGGAGCTGGATCTGGCCCTCACGATCGCGCCCGAAAACGGATACGCCGCATCGACGCGGGCGGTGGCGGAGCGGCTGATCGCCGACCGCTACTTGCAGCACGGTGAGGAGGCAGTCGACCCTCCCACCGACCCCGACCTGCTGAGCGTTCTGGCCAAGGTGAGCGGTGACCGCGGCGATTTCGCGCAGGCCGAGCGCTACTGGCAGGCGGCGCTCTCGATCGATTCGCTGCACTCACACAGCCTGGCCGGCATGGGCCTGTTGCACCTCATCAGGTCCGACACGGCCAGCGCGATCGGGTACCTTGAGCTGGCGGTGGCGCAGGAGCCGCCGCCGGCCCCCGCGTGGTTCAACCTGGGGCGTATACACCTGGCACGCGGCGAACGCCTGCTCGCAGCGCGGGCGCTGCGCCAATTCGTGGCGTTGGCCGGTTCACGGTACCCGACCCAGGTACAGTGGGCGGAGGGCGCACTTGCCACCCTGACACAATGACGCCCAGCGAATTCGCTGGGCGTCATGTCTTAGCGAGGTGAGTCGCCCGGAGGCGGGACCGACGGCGGTCTGCCGGTCGGTTTAGTTCCGTCCACGCCGACGGCCTACCTCCGGGCGTATCGAGCGGGCATCCTACTCGATGATGTAGGGAATGCCCCAGATGTTGGCGTTGTAGTCGTCACCGTCCTGGGTGGCGAACGTGCCGGCGTCGATCGCGTCCACGGCTATCCGCTCGCGCCCACGGTGCTTCACCATCCAACTCAGCGTCCAGTATGTGTCGACGCCCGCGTCGGTCTCGCTCACCACCATCTGCATCGGCAGCCTCACCCACATCCGCATGTCCAGGCTGGCGTGGAACAGGTGGAGGTACACGAAGGTGGGCGGCGTGAAGTCCGCGTCGGAGCTGTTGTCCACCCACGCCTTCACGGTCACTTCCTGCTCGGGGCGCAGGTGCGGCACGCGGCCGTCCACTTCGAACAGCTGGCTGGGATCCTCGACCTCGAGGAACGGCTCTCCGTCCACCCAAACCTCGATGCGTGCTATATCCACGGTCTGCTTGTCCGGATCGGTCAGCACCACCTCGGCAGGCGAAACCGCTACCAGGCGCCAGCGCCGCCCTCTCTCATCGGTATTCGCAGCGTCGTTGCGCCGGAACCGGGCGTACTGCACGAGCGTCTGGTTCAGCGGCTTGCTGGTGGGGTTGAACTGATCGTCCTCTGTGATGTCGAGCAGGAACTCGCCTTCGAACACGAGCTCCTTGGTGACCTGCGCGATGCCGGCCTCGGTGTCCACGTCGATGGTGATCAAGCGTTGGACCGGCCGGCCGTGGCGTCGGCCCCAAGCTCGCGGCGCTGCGACCCCTTCCCCAGCCGCGCCTGGCGCTGCTGCCGGGCTTGCACCCTGCGCCACGCCTTCAATACCCAACTCGTCGGAGAAGAACCCCGACTCCTGCAGGATTTGGAGAATCTCCTCGCGATCCTCTTCCGAGGCGTTCCCCAGGCCGGTGGTGTCGGTACACGCCGCCAAGGCGAATGCGCCGAGCACGACGGCCGTCATGAGGTAGCGTTTCATTGGATCCCTCCCAGTGTTCGAGCCTAGTCTATCGCTTCTGGGAAGGGGGACGCAGCGACATTAGGGGGTGTTAAGCACGTGATGGGGATCACACTCGATTTCCCCGGGCGGCGGGCGCATTCGGGAATGCCTCGGGTGGCCGAGGCCGTGTCTCACTCGGGCACTGGGGACGATTCCCTGAGCTCCACGAAACCGTAGACGACTATTCTGTCGGGTCCTGACTGGTTGGTCACGAAGATCAGGTGCTGCAGCTCGAACTGCGGGTGCACGTACTGCCTGAAGTAATCGAGATGCCGGTAGTCCACTGCCACCTTCGCCGGGAGGGACATGAAACCGGGGCCACGGTAGGGGCCTCCGAAGAACGTGAGGAGCTTCCCCTCGCGGTCGAAGATCTGCACGTTCTCGAACCGCGCATCCACCACATAGACCCGCCCCTCCTCATCCACGGCCACGCCCTTGGGTAGCGCGAACTGCCCGAAGGCAACGCCACGGCTGCCAATCGTCCGGAGGTGGTGGCCTTCCGTTGAATACACCTCCACCTTGGCCCCCAACTGGTCGCTGACGTACACTTCGTCGCGCCACACGTAGAGGTTTGCGGGCCTCGCAAGTCCGCCCGGCTCACGCGGCTCGAGGCCGTTGGGGAAAGAGAACAGGTGTTCACCCGAGGCCCTGTCGAACACGCGCACACCCCGTACCGCGTAGTCCGAGATCCAGATCCGGTCCTCGGTCACGAACACATCCCCAGGCTGCACCACGCTGTCGGCACCCACGCTCCCCCGGTACGTGCCGGTGCTGTCCAGCACGAGGACCTCGCCCAGGCCGAGGTCGGCAACGTAGAGATTCCCCGCGTCATCCATGTGGCAGTTCACAGGTCGTCCGATGCGCTCCGGACCCCCAGCATACACGTGTTCCAGAGTCCGCTCCTCGAGATCGAGCACCTCGAGCCCGGGAAGCCCCAGGTCGCACACGTAGATCTTGCCGCCGCCGACCGCGAGCCCGTATGGACGCACTATGAGGCTCACCGAATCGACCTCGCTCTCGCCCACCAGCCACGACAGGAACGAACGCGACTGCGCTTCCCGTAGATCCGAGGCCGACGTGATACGCGTGAGGAACTGAATGCGAGCGGTATCGGGAGGTGGCGGGAATACCACCAGAGAGTCCGAGGGGACCGACGATGCCTGCTTCCCAGCGCACCCGCCGAGATTCAACCCGACGGCTACCAGCACTGCGCCCTGGCGCAACCGGCGTGCAACAGACTTCATATCGGCAGACTCCCTTGAATGACCGAAGGGGATGACCGTTTGGGCATCCCCTTCGTACTATAGAGACCAGCGGTCCAACTCGCCACCGCTCGCCGGTTCGCCTACTTCGTGTGGCAATCTCCACAGAGGGAAGCCGGAGCCAAGCGCAGGAACATGACCTGGCCCTCGCCGTGCGGATTGTGGCAGCTCGCGCACTCGACGTCACCACCCCGTAGCGGGAGAGACGTCGGGGTGCCGGCCACCAGGTCGCCGTCCGTCGAAGCCGCAGCTGCGTAGTCGATCGACACCGGATGGTCGTCACCCAGATTGGTGCCGATGTTCGCGCTGGCGTTCACCAGGCCCTGCGCATCCGCCCCGCCCCCGAAGTTGTCGACGTTCAGCGTCCCGTCATGGCATCCCAGGCACAGGCGCGATGACTCGTTCACCGTACTCGGATTGGTCTCCATCGTGAGGCTGCTATAGAGCACGGAATACGTGGCCGCGGCATTCACGGAGTGGTTCCACAAAGGACTGATAGTCGTGGCCGGGCTGTGTGGCACGTGACATGATTCGCACAGACCGGCAGCAAGCCCGTTGTAGTTAGCTGACGAGGGGTTGCCAGCCACGAAGTCGTGCGGACTGTTGTCGACCTGACTCCAAGCCTGACCCATCGCCGCGGCTGCAGGCATCAGCAGCAGCGCCGCGACAGTAAAGAGCGTCTTCTTCATCCCACCCTCCTTCAGTCCAGCCGGACCATTGGCCCAAGGCTGAGGAGAAACTCGTGATTATCGCTGAGTACAGCTTAGGTGAGTGGGCGAATCGCTACTGTGATACTCGTCATAAACTCGCGTTCATCTTTCTTGTGATTTCAGTCATAGTGAATTGCTCCGGATTGCTGCATACATACTGCGCGTACTTCAGACGAAATTCATCGATTCTTCATTGAGGAGATCCGATTCCCGAGAAGTGATATCGGGATTGTCTTGTCCCAAAGCATGGACTTCTCCGACTCGAAGCCCGCACGCCGGCAATCGCCGCGTCACAGGGAGATCGATCGAGTGCATAGCGGGGCGCAAAGCAGGATGGGTTGGGCGATGGTGGCAACCGCGGTCGCGTCGATCGTCGGGTGCAGTACGGCTGCGTCCGTATTCCTCGACTTGCCCGAGCAACGCGAACAACCTGCGGTGCCCATTGCCGCCACTACGAGTCTGGCCGCCCCGCCGCAAGACACCGTCAGGCCACCGATCGAATCCACCCTGAGCGCAGACAGCGCCCTAGCATTGCTCCCGAAGGACGCCGCCGGCGACGTCGATTGGGTTGCGGCACTCCGCTCGGGCGTCGTGCGACCGAGACGCGGCCTCCCTGGAGTGGCTTCCCCCAGTGGCAACTCCGACTTCGGCTATGATTTCCGACTCCGGGGCCCGAACGAGATGTTCGACGCTCTCTTCCCACACTCCTCCCACGTGGAGTGGATGGCCTGCGACGCGTGCCACCCGTCGATCTTCCCGTATCGCGGGGCCCCGATCTCGATGAAGGAAATCAACGAGGGTGACTCCTGCGGCCGCTGTCACGGTACGGTCGCGTTCCCCGCCTCCACTTGCTCGCGATGCCACCCGGCCATGCCGGCACCCTCACCGCGCCAGACGCAGCTGAGCCACGACATTCTGCCGGCGCGTGCCGGCAGCGACAGCACCAGCCCGTCGGGCGAGTATCCCAGGGCCCGGTTCGCGCACTGGGTTCACCGCGTCCGCTACCAGTGCTCGGCGTGCCACCCGCAGCTCTTCGACATGCGTGCCGGCTCCGACACTCTCACAATGAGCGCCATGCAGAAGGGAGAGGCATGCGGCGCGTGTCACGACGGAGACGTCGCCTTCTCGCTTCTGAACTGCACCACCTGTCACGCGACGCCTGCCGGTGGAGAGGAGGGGCCCTGACCCGGCTGGGGACGCTGGCTGCGCTTCTCGCGCTGGCCCTGCCCCTTCAGCCAGCGCGCGGGCAGAGCCCGGTCTCGCTGACGTCGGGTCAGGGGCAGATCGGCGTCGAGTTCCTGGGGCTGTGGTCCGATTACGACGCACGACCCGGGATTCGGCAGGCCAACTTCAGGGAGTGGGCCGAGGCTCGCGTCCGTGCCACCATCGTCGATCCCCGCCTCCTCAGCTTGCGGCTGCGCATCAGACCCGAATGGCAGCAGTCCAACTGGGGCGGCGAGACTGACGTGCCTGATCAGACGGCTGCACGGCTCGGCTGGAACGGCTCGCTGACGCTGCTGGAGGGGCGCCCGGTCTCGCTCACCATGACCACGCTGCGCTCGACCGCCACAACCCGCAGCCAGATCGGCTCCGAGACCGGAGTCACGCGCTCGGAGTTCACCTCGTCCTTGCGTGCACGTCTGCGTTATCTCCCGATGCGGATCACCTTTCGGCGCTTCACGCAGGACCACGACGTACGTTCCGGTCCGCTGCCGGTGCGCCAGTGGTTCACCAGCAGCCGTCTGCGGCTGAGCGCGAAGAACTCCAAGACGCAGCTGTCGCTGGAGCGACACTGGTACGACGACCGCCTGCAGCAGCCAAACGATTTCACGGAGACACACGGGTGGTTCCATCACATGTTCCGCTGGGGCAAGGGCAGCAGCATCGCGTCAGACGTGGACTTCGTGGATCGAGTTGGTGGCTACCCCTACCGCAACTTCTCCTGGTCGGAGAGGGTGCACCTGCAGCACACACGCTCCGTCAACTCCGAGTACGAGTTCCGCACGGGCTCGACACGGGCGGGCTTGGGATCGAGCAGCTTCCGCTCGCTCGGCGCCGCGGTGTCGTTTCCCATCATGGCCGCCCTGAGAGCCCGGATCGAGGGATCTTCCCTTCGGACGCGGTTCGACATCGGCCACGAGAGCATTCTGCGCGTTGGGCCCCGGCTGGAGTTCGCCACCCGACTGCCGCTCCGTTCGCGGCTCAGTGTCGGGACTGCGCTCATGTACGAGCGGGCCTCACAGCAGCCAGTGGCCGACCAGTGGGTCCCGGTCGCCGGTGAGCGACATATAGTGGACGTCCAGCGCAGCTTCTTCCTCGATCGGGCCGCGGTCGACCTCGCCTCGATTCGCGTGCTTCGCAACGATCGAACACTCGTTTACCAGTCGGCTTTCGACTATGAACTCGTCGAATCGGGGCCATTCATTCAGGTAGTGGTACTCCCGGCCGGCCTGATTCAGGTCGGTGACACGCTCCTCGTGGACTACCGGCACCACGTCGTCCCACAGGCAAGTAAGGAGCAGTTGGTCGCCACCTTGAACGTGACCATCTCCAGCGGACCTGTCCTGGCGTACTCTCACTCTCGATTGACCGGCGGACTGACGGCGGACGACCCACCTCCACTGCCGGTGCCGACAGGTAGTGCAGTCACCAGTCTGCGTGACCTCGACGAGATCGTCTTCGGACTGCGCGTGCGCGGCAGAATCCCGATCGGCCAGGGTGATGCCGGTATCGAGCGGTCCATCCGCAGGGCGGACGCCTACCGTATCGAGACGCTCGAACTGAGGGCGATCTGGAGCTTCACCGTCGGCCCGGGCATTCTCGGTTCGGTGCAGGGAGCCTTGGCACGGACGGATGGGAGCGACGGTCCTTCACGCACGCTCTCCGGCAGCGCCTCCGTTGTGTGGTGGGCGCACCGCTCGCTCTCACTCCGCGCAACGCTGGGTTCATGGCAGCGCAGTGTCGAAGACAGCGACGCATCCTTCCTTGGTGGCGGAGTGGGTGCCGAGTGGCGGCGCGGCAAGTTCCTAGCCGCGTTGCGCTACGATCACTCGCAGTGGGACGAGTTCAGCCCCCGACTGGACGACCGGGTTTCCGCGATTCTCGTGCGCGAGTTCTGAAGGTGCGGACCGTCATCTCATTCGCCGTGATCTGCCTGGTCGCCTTTCCCGGGTACACGTACGCTCAGCACGCTGCGCTCGGAGGATCGCTCGAGTCGGGGAACAGCTGCTCGGTATGCCACACCTCCCATCCCGAACGCAGCACCACGCGCAGCCTTATTCAGGATCGTGATTTGTCGGATAGAGCCGCGTGGCTGCGCCACCAGGCAACCGGCGTCTCGGCCGTGTCCCTCAGCTGTCTCCGGTGCCACGCCGACGCCAGCGTACGTCAGCGCCAGCCGGAGTTCGCCAGGCGCGCGGTCTTGGCACCCGAACGAGCGTTTCTCGGCTTCGACCTGGGCGACGATCACATGCTGGGAACCTTCGATCCCCTGATCGACGACTACTCGCACCGCATCCGTGGTCAGGCCGATCCTCGGACCGAGCAGCGGAGGCCGACGATCCTCGGTGACACCACCATCGTGATCGAGTGCACGACCTGCCACGATCCACACGACCGCGTCTCCGCCATTCCGAATGTCGCCAGACAGCACATGGTATGCGGCACGTGCCACGACCTCGCTACGTACCTCACCAGGCATCACTCAGGGCAGGCCTGCTCGGACTGCCACGCAGTGCACGGGAGCGCACAGGCAGGATTGCTCATGGGTCGGGGGCCGGAGGAGACCTGCGGTCGCTGCCACGGGGGCCTGGGCGTGCAGTCCGACGACGGTCGATTGGGCATGATGGCGGCGGCCCGGGGCCCGCAGATTCCACTCAGCGATGATCACCAGCTGGGCTCGAACTGCATCGACTGCCACGGGGCGCATCGGCGCTAGACGCTAGAACCTCCCCCCGTCACCGTGTCGGTGACAGCCGTAGCAGTTGTCCTTCGTCACCATCGCCGTGCGGTTGTGGCACGTGTTGCACCACGCTCCGGCATCGCTCACCGGATCGGCACTGCTCGCATTGGTGACCACCCCATAGTCGAAAGTCTGCAGCCAGTTGCCCCCCTGCTTCGCATAGTAACCGTCCAGCGGCACACCGGTCCTGCTCTTGACCGTGTCCACCAGCATGAAGTGCGACGTCGTATCGCGACTCACATCGACGTTGGGATGTGCGCGGTGGCAGACTGAGCAGGTCAAGATGGAGCCGGGCCCCCACCCGTCATCACCCTCCAGGTCGAGTCCGGCGGCTGACTGGCTCCGACCACCCATGCCGTCACTGGCCCACGTGCTCTGAATGTTCACGATCGTCGGCGCCGCGTGGTCCTGGACACCGGACGGGAAGGTGCCGTCGTGGCAGTCGAGACAGAACTCGCTCAACGTATCCGCATAGCTCGTGTAGGCGTAGTAATACGAGTCGGTACCCACGACGTGACCGTCCGCCACCGTCGGATCTGGATCCAGAATGAACGGCAGTGCAGTCGTGGCCGTGTGCGGATCATGGCAGTCGACACACTCGATCTTGGCACCGCTCCGCGCCTGCGCCGTTTGCTGGACGTCGTGACGGTCATTCAGGTTCGGGTTGCTGTTGAGGCCGGTGGCCTGCTGCACCCAATTGATCGCCCGGCTGAAGGCGGAGTTCAGGTCTATGCTGGATGGGCCACCGGCGTCGTGGCAATTGAGGCAGAATCCTTCCTCCTGCTCCGCGTTGGCGGGCGCCGTGGCCGGCACGCCGGCCGGAGCGAGCAGCTTGAGCTTGTCCGAGCCGTGGCCGCTGGCATGGCAGCCGAAGTCACCGTCGCCGTAACACGACACGGACGGCGACGTGGAGTTGTGAGACGCCAGGGCCCACGCGGCACCGTCGATCTGCGGGACAGCCACGTTGTCGGTGAACGGCGTCGTATCACCGTTGGCGCCGTCGGCGTCGTGGCAAGCCAGGCAGAACGAGTTCAGCGAGACCGCTTCGGGGGCTGACGCGTTGGGATCTCCCGTCAGCACGATCGCCGCAGCCGTATTGCCGGGGTCGTCCACATTCCACAGGCGCACGCTGCCCTGCTGGTGCTCGCTCTGGTCGTGACAAACCACGCAGTCCAGCGTATCGGCGGGTGTGGCCGCGTGGTGACTGAGCCGATCGAATTCCGCGACGACCGCGCGGCGGCTGCCCTTTACGGACGCGTGACAGTCGGTACAGGCTCCTCCGGCCGCTGCGAACCCGCTGGCATGGGTGTGACAGGCTGGGCAGTCCTTCTGGTTGTTGTGTGCCGGCATGCCGCCGCTCTGGCGGTGGTAGTCGGTGGCCGTGTGGCATACCTCGCACACGCCGTCGTAGGTGCCGTCGCCGTCGGCGAAGTCGGTCGTGTCCATGAACACTACCGCTCGAGCTCCGCCGGTATAGCGGTTGTCGAGCGCAACGGGGATCAGCGCCAGGTTGGTGCCCGTTTCGCCCTCGTGGTCGTGACAGTCCCGGCAGCTTGTCGAGTCGGGTGGCGTATGCTTGCCGCCCGCGTGAACGGCCACGCCCTTAGGCACCGTCTCCCCATTGTACGTGGCAGGCGCACCGTCCGCGTGGCACGACATGCAGAGATCCTCGGCGCGCTGGTAGTCCATCAGCTGCGCCTCGGCAGCACCGTGCAGATTGTGGCAATAGTCACAGGTGTCGTGTTTCACCTGTGCGCGGGCCGTTTCGGCGCTCCCACCCAGGACGCCCAGCACGACCACGACAGCCGTGACGACCTGCGCTGCCGCGAACCGAGCGCAGCTCATGGGACCCGCTCTATGCTGGCGGTTCCGTTGCTTACGACGATGAGTCGTCCGTCCTCGCCCAGCACCACGTCGAGGGGCACGCGCAGCCTGCCTCCGTCGGCAACGTGGGCGCCCACGTGTGGCAGCGGCTGGCCGGTGGCGCGGTCGAACACGAGAACCTGCCCCAGCAGCGCGTCAGCCACGTAGATCCTGCCTTCGCCGTCGACGGCGATGCCTTGCGGCCGGGAGAAGCCGTCCGAGCACCCGAGCATGCCGCAGGTACCATCGCCCGAGATCTCGGCCAGGAAGTTGCCGTCGTAGTCAAAGATCTTGACGGCCGCCGCGACACCCGGCTCGCCGTAATCGCTGACGAGCACCTCCCGGCGGTTCTCGTCCACGGCGATACCCGTGGGCGCGCGGAGCCCCGCCCGGTCCGGGCTGGGACCGGCCAGCGTCCCTCGAGCCTCGCCATCGAGAGTGAATGTCTTCACCTCACGTGTCCCGCCGGCGACGACGAACACGAGGCCCATCCGATGATCAATGGCGAGGTCACTGGGATACGGGGCCGCACCGCGCCCGAAGGAGTACTTCCAGGTCCCGTCGGGACCGAACACGTCCACGGTACCTGCGTCGGCGTTTCCCACAAACACCCGGCCGCCCCACAAGCCCACCCCCAGGGGCTTTCCGTCAACCTGAAGTGCCTGATCCGGCTGGAGGGTCGCCGCGTTGACTCGGAGCACAACTTGAGATCGCGAGTCCGACACGAGCAACCCGCCGCTCGGGGTCAGGACCATTCGAACGGGGGACTGCAGCCGGAGGAGTGAGGTATCGAACGGCCGCGAGAAGTTGGGCTCGACCGGGTCTTCCGGTCCGGCCAGTGGCTCCTCGTGCTGGCCGACGGTTGGACGGTCGACGCACGCCGCCGCGAGCAGGGCTCCGCCCAGCACGGCGAGTTTGACCGCAGAGTTCCGTCGATACAGGCTACGCATCGTGATCAACCGTCCCCCTATCCACCCAACTGCTTGTAGATAAAGCCTTTACGGCACACGACGCCGGAGTGCTCAGGCACCGCTCCGCCGCACGACCTTTGTCGAGCGATTCTCTAGGGATGTTGTAGGGAACAGGGGTGCCGTGCCGTGACACCCCTCACGATGGGCTTATACGTGTGCGATGGTCTTCGCGCCGCATTCCGCGCAGAACTTCGCGCCGGCCGGCAACTCCTTGCCGCACTCTGAGCAGAACGACCCACTTTCAGAGACCGCCGCGGAGAGCTTGCCGCCGCAGTTGGAACAGAACGTCGCGTCCACCTCGGGCCGCGGTCCGCAAGACGGGCACACGGCGCCGCGCCCGGCCGCCGCTCGCTTGATCAACTCCTCGGCCACGTCCTCCGCAGCCATGTCCAGCTCCTCCGCCTCCTCGGCCTCGATCGCCGCGATCGCCACCTTGGAGTACTTCGCCTTGAGCGCTGCGTAATCATCATCGGACAGCTTGCCCGTGGCGCGGTCGAACTCGATCTCCTTCAAGGCCAGCAACGCCTGGACCTTGGCCGAGTCGGACTCTTCGATGTCGGTGAAGTCGATCTCGTCGGCGGGGGATGTCGCCTGCTCGTCGGCCCCTCGGGCCGAGAACAGGGGCTCGAGCACGAGCGCCACCGCGACGAAGGCTACGATGACACCCGCTATCAACTCCAGCATGAATCGCTACTCCAGCTTTTCCAGCTCGGACTCGAGCTTGGCTCGTTCGTCAAGACTGAGGTCGGTCGGCAGGTCCGCCGCACCGGCCAGCTCCACCCCGTCCGCCGAGCGACGAGAGAAGACCCAGAGGAGCGCGGATCCGACCGCTATTATCGCCGCACCAGGAACGAAGTATGCCGCGAGATTGAACCCTTCCTTCTTCGGCGCCATCAGCACGGTCTCGCCGTGCTTCGCCACGAACGCATCGAGTATCTCCTCACCGGTCATCCCCTCCTCCACCATGCCCACCAGCTCCCGGTGGATCGCGGGAGAGGTTCCGCAGGTGAAGTCGGTAGTGCGGCACGTGTAAACATCCAGATTGCACCCGCAGGTGCAGCGCATCTGGCTCTCGATGCCGACGATGAAGGGATCGTTCTCGTAGTCGGTGATGCGGCCGCGTGGGCGACCGGCGAGATCCGGTCGCAGTAGCTGCCCCACCGCTGTGTCACCCTGCGCCTGCGGATCGCCCTGCAGCAGCGCACCTGGCAAGAGGGCCGCTCCCGACAGCTTCAGGGCATCGCGCCGCGAGTAGCGTCGCTCAACTAGCACCGGCTGAGCTCCCCTCCAGCGTCGCCGCGTAGCCCGCCATGGCGCGGCGTCGATCCGCTCCGGTGCTGCTTCCGGGCCACAGGGTCACCACACCTCCGGCCACCAACACGATGCCGCCGAACCAGAGCCACCACACCAGCGGATTGAGCGTGAAGCGGTACACCGCCTCCTCGGTGCCGGCCACCGATCCGGCGTACACGATGTAGATGTCCTCGCGCAGGTCGCTGCGGATTCCCGCCTCGGTGGACGGCTCGAAGGTCGCCCGTCCGAAGGAATCCACGTGCTGCCGCTTTTCGCTCTTCATGACGCCCACCCGCTCGCCGTCTCGAGCGACTTCGACGCTCGCCGCGGTCGTGAAGCGGTTGAGTTCCTCGTACTGCGAGACGCCCAGGTGGGTGAACGTATAGGTGTAGCCCCAGGGGGACCGCAGATCCGCCGACTGTCCGGGCTTCAGGGAGGCCTCGATGTCCGTCTTGAACGCCTGCCCAGCGAACGCCACGAAGTACAGCACGATGCCGAGATGAACGACATAGCCGCCGTAGCGCCGCCGATTGCGACCCACCAGGCGCGCAAAGGCCTGCGGATAGCTCTCACCGTGCAGCCGGTGCCGTGCCCCGACGCCGCGCACGAACTCCTGCGTGACGGTTCCGACCACGAACGCGGCGAGGGCGAACGTCATTATGGCGTACAGGTTCCGCATGCCCAGTGCCAGCAGCAACACCGCCACGATGGCGCCGGCGCTCATCGGCACGGCAAACTGGCGGTTCAGGTGTCCCGGGCTCGCCCGACGCCACGCGATGAGCGGCCCGATGCCGGTGAGCGCCAGCAGCCCCAAACCGATCGGGATGTTCACCTGGTTGAAGAACGGCGGACCCACTGTGACCTGGGTACCGCGGATCAGCTCGGAGATCATGGGGAACATGGTGCCCCAGAGCACGGAGAACGCGATCCCCACCAGCAGCAGGTTGTTGAACAGGAAGCTGGCTTCGCGGGAGACCATGCTCTCCAGGTGCGACTCCGCCTCGAGCATCGGAAGCCGCTTCCAAATCACCCATGCCGTCGCCACGATGATGAAGATCAGGTAGAACCCGAAGTACATCCCGATCGGCGACTGCGAGAAGGAGTGGACGCTGGAGATGATCCCCGAGCGCGTGATGAACGTGCCGAAGATCGACAGCAGGAACGACAGCGAGATGAGCACCATGTTCCACTTCTTCAGCATCCCGCGCTTCTCCTGGATCATCACCGAGTGGAGGAACGCGGTCATCGTGAGCCACGGCAGGAAGCTGGCGTTCTCAACCGGATCCCACGCCCAGTAGCCGCCCCAGCCCAGCTCGACGTACGCCCACCACATCCCGAGCGTGATGCCGATGGACAGGAACAGCCACGAAATGATGGTCCACTTCCGAATGGCGTGCAGCCATCCCGTATCGAGCCGCTTGGAGAAGAGCGCGGCCATCGCGAACGCGAATGGGATCGTGATGCTGATGTACCCCAGGTACAGCATCGGTGGATGGATCACCATCCCGGGGTTCTGCAGCTGCGGGTTGAGTCCGTTGCCGTCCGCCGGCGTGAACGCCAGCCGCTCGAACGGATTGGCCGCGAACAGCGTCACCACCACGAAGAAGAAGACGATGGATGCCGTCACCGCTCCGGCGTACGGCATCAGGTCCTCGTAACGCCGGCCCGTGAGCCACTGCGCCAGGGCTCCGAAGATGGCGAGCACCACCGCCCAGAAGAGCAGGCTGCCGGCCTGCCCACCGTAGAAGGCGGACAGCGTGTACACCAGCGGGAGATTGCGGCTGGTGTAGCTCGCCACGTAGGCAACGTTGAAGTCGTGCTTGACGAGCGCGACGATGAGCGCAAAGGACGCCACCACCAGGACGCCGGCCAGGGCGTAGGTGGCGCGCCGCGCACTGCGAACGAGATCCGGGCGCTGCTTGGCACCGCCCACGAAACCCACAATGGTGGCCCAGGCGCTGAGCAGCAGTGCCAACCACAGCGCTAGCTGTCCGAGAATCGTCATGTGATCAGGCGGAAGGTTCCGATTCGTACCGCGAGCCGCACTTGGCAAGCAGACTGGTTGCGTGGAACGTCCCGTCAGGCGCCAGTCGTCCCTCGACCACCACGTCCACGTCGTCGGTGAACGTGTCGGGCGCGATTCCTCGATAGACCACCGGGTACGTCTGCTCGCCGTCCGTCACCTCGAAGTTGATCGTCTGCGAGGCGACGTCGCGCTCGATGGTGCCGTGCACCACCCGCGCTCCCATCTTGACACCGACGTCGTGGAAGGTGGGATCGGCCTGGACCCTGTCGGCCAGCTCCGACGGGGTGAGGAAGTACACCCCCGTCTCCTTGATGCCCGAGGTCATGAGGAAGCCAACCGTCGTGAGGACCAGCCCGGCTCCGATGATGAACTTAGTGCGTGGTTTCATGGCTCGAAATATATCCTACGTTTACACTCAGGAAAAGCTCTCCGGAACCCCTCTAAAGAACCCTTAACCGCCTATTACATCGGGTTTTTCGGCCCTCGCCCAGTGGAGCGTCGCCTGTACGGCGCGGCGCCAGGCCCCGTGGCCCCCGGCCGGCTGGGGGCCGGGCTCGAACCAGCTGTAGCTACGGCACTGCATGAAGGCCTCGGAGCTGCTCCACACCCCCGTGGCCAGCCCAGCGAGGCCCGCGGCTCCCAGGGCCGTGGTCTCCACCACGTCCGGCCGCGCCACCGGGACCCCCAGCGCGTCGGCCTGGAACTGCATCAGCCAGTCGTTGGCGGCGGCCCCGCCATCCGCCTTGAGCTCCGCGAGCGCCACCCCGGACGCCTCGGCCATGCTCTCGACCACGTCCTGCGTCGAGTAGGCCATGGCCTCGAGCGCTGCCCGCACCAGGTGCGCGCGGGTCACCCCGCGGGTGAGCCCCACGATCGTTCCCCTGGCTTCCGCCTCCCAATGCGGCGCCCCCAAGCCCACGAACGCCGGCACGAACGATACTCCCGCCGTATCCGGTACCGAACGCGCCAGGGCCTCAGTCTCCGCGGCATGCTCGATGAGCTGGAGACCATCCCGCAGCCACTGCACGGCGGCACCGGCGATGAAGATCGAGCCCTCCAGGGCGTAGCCGGGTCCACCAGTGGCGTCGCACGACACCGTGGTGAGCACCCCTGTGCCCGACCTGCTGCCGGGGAGCTCCGCGCCCACGCTCATGAGCAGGAACGCCCCCGTGCCATATGTGCATTTCGCCTGTCCCGGCTGCCAGCATCCCTGGCCGAACAGAGCTGCCTGCTGGTCGCCCGCGATGCCCGCGATGGGGATCTCCGCGCCCAGGTGCTCGGCCGCTGCGGTACCGACGATCGCGCTCGACCGCCCGATCTCCGGCAGGCTCACCCGCGGCACCCCGAACAGCTCCAGCAGCTCCTCGTCCCAGTCCTGCCGCTCCAGGTTGTAGAGCAGGGTGCGCGAGGCGTTGGTGTGGTCGGTCACGAAAGCTCGTCCACCGGTGAGCCGGAAGATGAGCCACGCGTCGATGGTGCCGAACAATGCATCGCCCGCCGCCGCGCGGGCCCGCAGGTCGGGGACCTCGCTCAGCAGCCACTCGATCTTGGTGGCGGAGAAGTAGGGATCCCACACGAGGCCCGTGCGCTGGGCCACCCAATCCGGGCCCAGCTCGTTGTGGAGCGCACGACAGCGGGCGGCGGTACGGCGATCCTGCCACACCAACGCATGGTGCAGCGGGGCTCCGCTGGCTCGATCCCACGCGACGACCGTCTCCCGCTGGTTCGTGATCCCGATGGCGGCCGGTTCGTCGCCGGCCTGCTGTACCGCTTCTCTCGCGGTTTCGAGCGTGACGCGCCAGATCTCCTCGGCGTCGTGCTCGACCATGCCGGGTGCGGGAAAGTGCTGGGTGAACTCGCGGTAGGCGCGGGAGACGACGTTACCGTCGGCGCCGATCACGAGGGCCGTGGACCCGGTGGTGCCCTGGTCGAGTGCGAGAATCGTGGGCATGGATCGAAACACAACCGGCGCGGCTCGGCACTGTCAACCCGCGTCACCCCCGCTTCATCCTTTCTTCATCCCGCGCCGGGTACGGTACACGCGGGACCGCGAAGGAGGGATGCATGGGCGTGCGGACCATCGAGGCACGCGAACGCGTCATGGAGAAGAACAACGAGCTGGCCGCAGAGGTGCGCCGGCGGCTCGAGGAGCACCGCGTCTGCGCGTTCAACCTGGTGTCGTCACCGGGATCGGGAAAGACGCTCCTGCTGGAGCGGACGCTCGAGCGACTGGGGGACCGTCTCGAGATCGCCGTGATAACGGGCGACGTGCAGACCCAGAACGACGCCGACCGGCTGGCGCGCTACACCAACAAGCTGGTGCAGGCAGTGGTGACTGGAGGAGCGTGTCACCTCGACGCCCGCCAGATCTCGACGGCGCTCGACGCGATCGACCTGTCACGCACCGACCTCGTGTTCATCGAGAACGTCGGAAACCTGGTCTGCCCCGCCGGCTGGGACCTCGGCGAGGAGGCCAAGGTAGTGCTGTTCTCGGTCACCGAGGGTGAGGACAAGCCGGTCAAGTACCCGGCCATGTTCCAGCGCGCCGAGTACGCGGTGCTCAACAAGATAGACCTCCTGCCCCACCTCGACTTCGACGGCGAGCGCGCGATCGCCTGCGCCCACGAGGTGAATCCGAACCTGCGGTTCTTCCAGACCTCTGCGCTGACCGGGGAGGGGGTCGAGCAGTGGTGCACCTTCATCGAAGCGCACGTGCGGGACGCGGTGGTAGCTTAGCGCTCGGCCCTACCGTCCCAGCAGTTCCCTGATCGCTCCCTCGTAGGGCGGCTCGAGCACGCCGCGGTCGGTGATGATTCCGTTGATGAGATCTGCGGGGGTTACGTCGAAGGCGGGGTTCAACACCTCCGCACCCGGCGCCGCGTCCAGCTCGGAGGCCGGGCGCTCCTCGATGGGGATGAGGTCGCCCGATGCCAGCGCCGCATCGAACGTGCTACGCGGGGCAGCCACGTAGAACGGGATCCCGTGGGCCTCGGCCAGCACGGCCAGCCCGTAGGTGCCGATCTTGTTGGCCACGTCGCCATTGGCGGCGATGCGGTCGGCGCCGGTGATCACAAGGTCGATCGCACCTTGCGCCATGAGGCTGGCGGTCGCTCCGTCCACCACCGCATGTACCGGCACCCCGCTGCGCGCGAGCTCCCAAGTGGTGAGGCGCGCACCCTGTCGCAGCGGCCGGGTCTCGCCGGAGACGACCCGAACACGCTTGCCCTGCTCGTGCGCCACGTAGATCGCGGCGAGGGCGGTCCCGAGCCCACCCGTAGCCAGCATCCCGGCGTTGCAGTGGGTGAGCACGGTCGAGTCCGGCGGGATGAGTGGCGCGCCCGCTTCTCCAATGGCGCGGCACATCGCCACGTCCTCGTCCCAGATGCGCTGCGCCTCTTCCCTGAGGTCCTCCGCGACGGCCGTGGGAGATCCCCCCCCCGCGAAACGGTCTGCGGCGCGGGCCCGCACCCGCTCCACCGCCCACCGCAGATTGACCGCCGTGGGCCGCTCCGACGCGAGCCGCTCGGCGGCGGCCTCCACCCACGCGCCGGTCAGCGCACCGCTATCGGCTTCCCGCGCCGCCGCCGCCGCCAACCCCATTGCGGCCGCGATGCCGATGAGAGGCGCGCCCCGGACCTTGAGCTGCTGGATCGCTGCCGCCATCTCGTCGATCGTGCGAACCTCGATGTAGGCTTCCTCTCCCGGCAGCCGTGTTTGGTCGAGCACCCGCACGCCACCACCCGGCAGCCAGTCGATGACGCACAGTTCCACGGTCGGTCCCTCCCCTCAGCGTCGTGTGAGTGCCCGGATGAGCTAGCGGTGCCCCGACGAGCGAGCGGCGCCGTCGCGCCGTGGGTCGGCGGCGCCGCGCCATGTGCCGCCACGTCGCGCCACAGCGTGGACGCCGCCGAAGTACGCGTTACGCCCCTGGAGATCCCACGAGGCGCGCGGCTCACTGAGCACAAAGCCTCGCTGCTCCATCAACATGAGAACCGAGTCCGGCGCTTCGCGCCATTCCACGAACAGGGCGCTGTCCGGAATCACGTGCAGCCTGGGGGCGGCGACCGCCGTCTCGATGTCCAGTCCATCGTCCACCCAGAGCTGCGCCACCTGTACCACGGCAGAGATGATCCGGGCGCTTCCGGGGCTCCCCAGCGCCAGCACGGGCTCGCCTTCCCGTGCCAGGATGGTCGGACTCATCGAGGAGTACGGCATCGCATTGGGTCGCAGCGCAAACGGGTGCCCGGGATCGCCTAGCACGAACTCGCGCATGTAGTCGTTGTACAGGAACCCCAGCGAGGAATCGGCGGCTTTGGCTCCGAACGCAAAGTTGATGCTGGCGGTGACCGCGACAGCCATGCCGTCGCCGTCCGCCACGGAGAAGTGCGTCGTCTCGCCGGCCCCCACCTCCAGCAGCTCCCGTGCGCGCGCCTTGTCGATCTTCTCGGCCACGTCGGCGCCGTAATCCACCAGGTCCCTCACCGGCGTATCACGCCTCGTGCGATGGCCAATGCGCAGCGCCTGACCGAGCAGCGGAATCCGACCAGGCGAGTCCGACGCCAATGCCTCGGATGGCGACTGCTCCAGCAAGTTGAGCATCTGCAGAACGACCCATCCCCCACCCGGTGGCGGGAGCGTGTACACGTCCCACCCGCGGTATGATCCTCTCAGAGGATGCAGCTCTGCCGGCTGCGGCAACTGCTCCAGGTCTTGCAGCGACAGCCAGCCGCCGTTGGCTGCCATGTCACTGGCAATTGCGCGCGCGATCTCCCCTGTGTAGAAGTCCTCCGCTCCATGCTGCGCGAGCCGGCGCAGCGTGCGCGCCAGCTGCGGTTGGCGAAACACGCTGCCCTCCGCAGGGGCCACTCCCTCACCGGTGAGGAACAGTCTCCCGGCCGCCGGATTGGCGCGCAGCGCTTCCTCCGCGTTCACCCACACGCGGTGCCGGAAGGGACCCACTACGAACCCCTCCTCTGCATAGCGTATCGCCGGTTCGAGCAGCTGCGCCCACTGAATTCGGCCGCTTCCGTGGTGCTGCCAAGCGTACTCCAAGACTCGAACCGTCGTGGGGACGGTCGTGGCCCGGTACGTGACGATATCGGCAGGGCCCGCGTCGAGAGGCGTTGCGCGCGGCGCATAGGAGGTGCCGTTGATGACCAGGGGAGGCTCGCCTGGCGGGTGAAGCAGTATTTGCGTCTGCCCTCCCAGCCCCGACATGGCGGGCTCGGTCACGGCCAGGGCGAAGGACACGGCGACAGCCGCATCGACTGCGTTGCCGCCGGCTCGCAGGATCGCTGCTCCGGCCTCGGCCGCCTCCGGGCTGGCGGCGACGGCGACGCCGGCTCGCTCACTGCCGGGCTCACAGGCTGCCAGCGTGAGCGCATTCCACAACGCCATGCCCAGCGCGGCTCTTCTGACGATACTCCCCTGCATCGGCATGCTTGCTCTCCCTCTGCTGGCGTCGCCTAGATCATCCCCACGTACCGCTCTCGCAACACCTGCGCATGATGCCGCTCGTGCCCGGCCAGGATGTAAGGCACCGAGCGCACCGTGAACGCCATCTCATTGGCCACCCCGGAGCGCTGCGCGAGCTCCGAGTTCAACGAGCGGAAGAACGTGAGGCTCGCGGCCCTCACGCTGCGGAACTCGTCCAGCACGTCGCCGAACGGGCGCTCGTCGAAGTTGGCGCCCGCCACGAAATCGTTCTCCTCGAACCCCGGCAGGGCGGTGGCGTCGTTCCGGCTGAAACGGAGCGCCCGATAGGTGAACACCCGCTCCGTATCGCTCAGGTGCCCGATCACCTGCTTCACGCTCCACTTCTCGGGAGCGTAGCGAAACAGGGCCTGTTCCTCGCTCAGCCCCGACACCGACGCCAGCGTCTCGCCACACTGCCGCTCGAGCAGCTCAAGGACATCTTCCTCGGGCACCAAGCTCGTATAGCGGCGGAAGTATTCCGGATATTCGGACGGTTCGGGTCTGGCGATCTGCGGGACTGCCATCTGCGGCATGCTCCAGGTGGATTGGGACCTTGAAATGAAACGCCGGGCGCGTGACGGGGCCAGATGGCAAGTGGCCCGACCACACGCGCCGCCAAACCTGCCAGCGGGCATGCAGCCGGGCCGGGGGGGTCCTGTCGGGACCCAGCGTCTTACGTGAAGACGATCTGGCCCCCTGCTGCCATCTCGTAGAACTCACCCACCGTGATGATGTCCGTGATGTGCGGTACGAAGTCGTCCTTACTGAGGTCGAACATGTCCACCGACGCCTTGCAGGCGTACATGCCCGCTCCCGTGTCGGCGATCATCTCGACGAACTCGGGGATCGGCGGAATGTCCAGCTCCTCCATCTTCTTCTGCATCATCTTGGTGACCATGGCGGACATTCCGGGGAAGCCGCCCAGCCAGGTCGCCATGTGGAGGCCGGGGTTCCCCACGGTCGCCACCTTGATCCGCTCTTGCTTCTTCTTCGTGATGGCGTCCATCCCGAAGAAGGTGAAGAACACGTTCGCCTCGATCCCTTCCATCCGGGCGCCGTTGGCCATGATGAGGCCGGGGTACACACCCTCGAGCGAGCCCTTCGAGATGATGATCGAGACCTTCTTGATCGTCTCCGGCACGGCCACGTCCGCCGTGGCCTGCTCGGGCATTGTTGCATTCGTCATGGTCGCGTTCCCTCTCTTTGACTCGCCGATCAGATGCAGCCGCGAGGCTTGGGAATCCCGCCGATCTTGGCGGCCAGCTTCGCGGGTCCCTTGGGGAAGAGCTTGTACAACTCCTTGATCGGCACGCCCGACTCCTTGCCCAGCGCGCGGATGGAGGGGGCGTTGCCCGTCTCCAGGTACTGGTTGCGCATGAACTCCACGACCTGCCAATGCCGGTCGGTCATCTCGGCGATGCCGGAGTCACGCGCGATTTCCTGCCCGACGTCCCTGCTCCACTGCTCCGGCTTCTGCATGAAGCCCTCTGCGTCTACTTCGATCGTCAGCCCTGCAATCGTTGCCGTCATGGTGTTTCCCCCCTATGGCTCAAGCGACTCTCGCGGAGTCGTCCTCAGTTACCATCGAGTTGCGCGCCCCTCCCTGCACCGCGTGACGCTCCGGCGGGGGAAGGTCAACCCGTTGCTTGCCGCGCAGCGACATGCGCGCGGGCACACCGGGCATGTTCCGCCCGGGAAGCAGCATGTGCCAGTACACCCAGCGGAACCACATCTTGCCGATGTGGTTCATGCGCGTCTCCTTCAGCAGGGAGAGCGGGCCTACACCGGCGAACGGGAACTTCCCGGGCAGCGGCTGGATGTCGTAGTTGAAGTCGATGAGCACGGCCTTGTTGAAGCCGGTCTCGATGAAGCAGTTGGCGTGGCCGTCGAACCCCTCCTCGAGCGGCTCCGACGCCAGGTACCGCCGGATGTTCTCCTCCAGCACCTCGGCCTCGAAGTGCGCCACCGATCCCGCCTTGGAGGTCGGGAGGTTGGTGGCGTCTCCCAGCGCAAAGATGTTCTCCTTCACCTTCGCCTGGAGCGTGGCCTGGTCGGTGAAGATGAAGTTCATGTCGTCGCCGAGGCCGGGTGAGCGGCTGACGAAGTCAGCGCCCATGTGGAGCGGGATGCTTACCAGCAAGTCGAAGCCCTCGACCCGCTCGTCCCACGACTTCAGCTCGCCCTTCTCCCCATCGACCTCACCGGCGTTGAAATCGGTGATGAGCTCGATTCCCTTCTTCTCCAGCAGATCCCCCAGCGCCTTGGCGGCTAGCGGCCGGGTGAACGCTCCATCCAGCGGCGTGGCCAGCGCGATCTCGACCTTGTCGCGCATGCCCTTCTCCTGGAAGTACCAGTCGGCCAGGAACACGAACTCCAGTGGCGCGATGGGGCACTTGATGGGCATCTCCACGATGTTCACGACCAGACGCCCGCCCTCCCACCGCTCGAGCGCCTGGTGCAGCTTGGTTGCGCCATCGAGTGTGTAGAACTCGTGCATCGTGTCGCCCCACCCGGCTCCGGTCAGCCCTTCCGTCTCCTGGGGGGCAATGCCCGTGCCGCTGGCCACGATGAGTACGTCGTAGTCGAGCGTCTTGCCGCCCTCCAGGTAGACGCGGTCCTCCTCGGGCTCGACTCTATCGATGGCCGCCTGGACGTACTCCACACCCTTCCCGACCTGGGGGCGGCGCGGCTTGACCGTGTCTTCCGGTGTGTAGATCCCGAAGGGAACGAACAGCAGACCGGGCTGGTAGACGTGCTGATTGTCCTGATCGACAATCGCAATCTGCAGCTCGCCGGACCTGTAGTCGGACCCGTACAGTTTGCGCAAACGGTTGGCCATGATGGTGCCGGCCGTACCTGCGCCCAGGATCACGATGCGCTTCATGGGTTTCCCCCCCTTGTCCTCGTGTATCCCAGCTCCGGGGCGCGGCGCTCGGGCCGCGGGCCGCCGGTTTCCTTGCATCACCCAGGCGTAAGAATATAACATATCTATATGGCTATTATCAAATTACAATGAAGGGCCCTTCAGATTACCCGCTATAGGGATAATGTGTTATCGAGCAACGACTTAGCCATCCTGCCGCCTACACGAACGTGGTGATCTCCTCCAGCCGCTTGCGGGAGATGTCGGGGACGACCGCATCTTCCGCGGGGTAGCCCACGACTAGCAGCAGGAACGGGCGCTCGTTGGCGGGACGCCCCAGCACCTCGTTGAGGAAGCCCATGGGGCTCGGGGTGTGGGTGAGGGTCGCCAGGCCCGCGTGATGCAGTGCCGTGATGAGTAGCCCGGTCGCCAGCCCGACCGACTCGGTCACGTAGTAGTTCTGCATGCGCCTCCCGTCGGGAGCCACTCCGTAGCGTTCCGCGAATACGGCAATGAGGTAGGGCGCGGTCTCGAGGAAGGGCTTGTTCTCGTCGGTTCCGAGGGGGGCCAGCGCTTCGAGCCAGTCACTCGGCGCCCGGTGGCGGTAGAACTCTCGTTCCTCCTGCTCAGCACCCTCGCGGATGCCGCGCTTGATCTCGGGGTCCGCCACGACCACGAAATGCCACGGCTGCCGGTTGGCACCGCTCGGTGCGGTGCCGGCGGCACGCAGGCAGTCCTCTATTACGGCGCGTGGGACCGGTCGGTCCGAGTAGTGCCGCACCGTGCGGCGGCGGCGCACTTCCGCGTAGAACTCGGAAGCACGCCGCTCCATCTCCGCCACCGGGTACTCCCGATAGGCGGGCAGGGAAACAAAGTGGGGCTCCGTCATGCCCGCTTGGCCGAGCGAATCACGACGGGCTCGAGCGGCACGTCCTGGTGGCCGCCCTTACCGCCCGTGGGGACCCCCACGATGTCGTCCACCACATCCATTCCGTCGGCCACCTTACCGAACACCGCGTAGCCGAAGTCACGCCCCCCGTGATCGAGGAAGGCGTTGTCGGCCACGTTGATAAAGAACTGGGAGGTGGCGCTGTGGATGTCGGAGGTGCGCGCCATGGCCAGGGTGCCGCGCTCGTTCTTCAGCCCGTTGTCCGCCTCGTTCTTGATCGGATCCCGGGTGGGCTTCTGCTGCATGTCCTCGGTGAAGCCGCCGCCCTGGACCATGAACCCCGGGATCACCCGGTGGAAGATGGTGCCGTCGAAGTGGCCTTCATCCACGTACGCCAGGAAGTTCTCCACGGAAGCGGGGGCCTGCTCCACGAAGAGTTCGATGCTGACGTTCCCCTTGGTCGTCTCCAATACGACCATCGGCTCCTCCAGTGTGAATGGTCAGATTGTGGGGGGCCGCCACGCGAAGCGCGACAGTGCGACCCGCTGCCGGCCGTCGAAGCATATGCCCTCGGCTTCGAGAAGTGAACGCTGCACTCCTTCCCACCCCGGCTCCGCGCGGCGGCTGATCTCGCCGCGGGCATTGATCACGCGGTGCCACGGAACGTCGGAGCCGTCGGGGAGGGCGTGCAGCGCGTATCCCACCTGGCGGGCGTGTCCGGGCAGACCCGCCAGCTGCGCCACCTGGCCGTAGGTGGCTACCCGACCCCGCGGCACCCGCCGCACCACACGGTAGATGCGCTCGTACGTGTCAGCGCGACACATCCGGAAGCCCCTAAACGAAGCGGCCCCCGGGTCGCGGTGACCCAGGGACCGTTACGCCTCGAATTCCGTACCGTCCGTCAGCCGGTGTGGCACAGGGTGCAGTACTTCACATCCCTGCCCTCGTGGCTGGCCGGAGCGTCGGGAATGGCCTCCATGGCACCGGGCGTGTGGCACATCATGCACTGCTCCCTGCCCTGCACGCCGTGGGAGACCGCCTTCGGGCTCATCGTCTGCATCGGCGAGTCTGTCGCGTGGCACCACATGCACGTCTCGATGCCCCGTCCCTCGTGGGTCGCGGGCGCATCGGGCACCGCCTCCATGGCACCAGCGGTGTGGCACATCAGGCAGTTGTCCCGCCCCTGCACGTCGTGGCTCACCGGTGGCGGCATCGTCTCCTGCCCGAACGCCGGCACCGCAAGCACGCTGGCCACTAGCAACACACCCATGGCACTCGCGAATCTCGCATGGCTCATGAATCCCCTCCCCTGTTGATGTCAGCCAAAGGGCGGCCCCCCGCCGCCCTCGGACAGATACTTCCCTGCTGTCTTATACACCGCCAAGCCGCGGCGGTCCACCCACGGCTACGGTGATCCCGGAATGGACGTCCCGTGACACACCGTGCACGCCTGCGGGTTGCTCTTCCGCAGACTCTCCGCGTTGAAGTTGGGCCCGTGTGGACTGACGCCCCGGTGGCAACTGATGCAGGAGCTCTCGGTGTGGCACGCCACACAGCTCTCGAGGCTCTGCCGCGCGGCTTGTCCATGACCCGCGCCGAAGCCCTGCTGGCCGTCGTGATATCCCGTGCCCTGAATGTTGTCGACAGTGAGCCGGGCCGTCTGGTGACAGTCCTGGCAGAACTGCCCTGGATTGTGGCACGAGCTGCACTCGGCGAGCTGGGAATACGCCTCCGCCGGGTGCGCCGACAAGTAGTCGGCCTGGTGGTACCCCGGCGCGGGATCCGCGGCCCCGGGCCGATGGCACGACAGGCAATCGGAGCGCACGTGGCAGTTGGCACACGTCTCCGGAGCCGATGTGGCCGGTCCGCGGTGCTCCTCGACCCAGGCACCTATGTGGGACGCCGGCTGCGGCGCCTGCGCGTGGCACAGGCTGCAGGGCGACTCCGGCGCGGACTGGTGCGGCGCTTCGATGCCGTGGCAACTGAGACAGTTGTCCACTACCGCGCGCTCGACCGCCATCGCGGGGGCGCCCGCCGCCTGGTGGCACGAAGCGCAGTCGATCGGCGGGTGCGTCTCGTGGCTGAAGTTGTCCGCTGCATAGGCGCCCGCCGTCGGCGGCTGGTACTCTACCACGGGCTGAATCTGCCCGTTGTGGCAGCCGGCACAGAAGGAGGCATCCGGGTAGACGGCTCCCTCACCGGCCACGCCGGAGTGACACATGGTGCAAGACGTGAACAGGGCAGCGTGTCGCTCGTGCGGGAATTGCCCTTGGGACCCTGGCTCCGGAGCCGGCGCCGGACCCGTTCCCGCAGCGGCGGCGATGACCACCCCCGCGGCCAGCGTCATCATGGTCTTCATTTCGCGCTCCGCGCTTCGGGAATCAGGAGGATCGACGGGTGCAGCGTCGGCGCGTCCGGGGTCGAGCCAAAGTAGAGCGTCAGACCCAGGTTGAAGCGCCACTGATCCCACTTGAACGCCGCAGCGTCGGGCCGCCGACGGTCTTCCGTGTAGTAGCGGGCCTCACCCATCACCCGCACGTCCGGAACCGGCAGGTAGTCGATCCGCAGCGCGCCGTTCCACCCCTTCACGTCGTTGAAGCGGTACTCCAGCGGCCGCGAGAGGTATCCGCCGTGCCCCGTGATCGTCAGGTTGTCGACCGGCGCCTCCCAGGTGACGCGGAGGTCGGCGCCGAGCTGCGTCGCGCCCGTTCCCTTCTCGGCCCAGTAGTTGCCGCCGATGCGCCACCGGTCGAACCCCGAGTAGGTGACGCCGAACAGGCCGCGCCACCCGTCGTTGGCGACGGTCCCGAAGCGGTCGGTGGCCTCGGTGTCCTCGTACTTGAAGATCTCACCGACGCCGCGCAGCTCCAGCCCCCTGATCGGGTACCAGTAGACGTTGCCGAACCCGGCGTTGTAGCCGACCGGGCTGAAGGAATTCCAGATCTGCCACAGCGGGAAGTTGGGGCGATAGCGCCGCCAGCCCACGTTGGCCCTGATGTTGCGCTTGGGGGTCGTGTACCCCACGGCCACATCAGCCGTCCCGACCACCCTCTGCGCGATGTCCCACTGCACGCCGCCGGTGACCGAGAAGCCGCGCGAGGGGTACCAGGCCAAATCGAGGGTCGTCTGCTCGGCGAACAGGTAGTTGGCGGAGGAGGCCGCGTCGATCTCGCGGTGGTACAGCCAGCGCCCCTCGAACCCCTTGAGACGCCAACCGAGTCCGCCTCCAATCACGTACTGCCGCTGGGACGGCTGGTATTGGTCAAGCGGATTCACGTACTGGCTGGAAACCAGCACGGGAGTCCCGCGGGCCAACCCCCATCCGCCGTAGCCGAAGACCTCGAGCCTGCGGTCGAGTAGGAAGAGGTTGAGCTTGGCGCCGTCCACACCGATGTATCCCAGACGGTTGGTCTCGTGGAACCGGCCCAGCACTGCGGTGAGAAGACTGATCTTGTACTCCCCGTAGGCCTCGAGCAGCTGCACGTCCGGCTTCACGGCGGGCCACACGTCGGGGTTCGCCAGATCGGTGCCGGCCCGGGCCTTCACGCGGAAGCTCAGGCCCCTGACGCCGAGCCCAAACAGCGCCGCATCGAGCGTGCTCACCAGCGGCGCACCCTGCCGCGCCGCTCCCTCTTTGTGGTAGTAGCAGGTCGACGTCGTGCCCTCGCCGCACGTCACGGCGAAGCCGTTCCACTCGTAGCCCCCGGTGGCGCCGGTCGTCACATCGGCGAATGGAACGCTGTCCAGATCCCAGCCCTTGTAGGCGACGGACTGGAACCAGGTGTCGAGTCGGACCTGGTATCCTTGGGCGAGAACCGGTGCCGTCCAGAAGACCAGTGCTGCGGCGGCAACCATCACGCGGACGAAGGACCGCTTCATATACCCCTCCCCCAACGGACCGTGTGCGACTATAGTAGGGTCCGGCCGGGAACGCGTCCAGCCCCGAACGCTCCTATCCCCTTTGATTTCTCTTAACGTTTCTTCATCCAACGGTAGGCCGTCCACTCGGGGTGCGTCGGCCTGCCGGGTTGCCGCCTTTACTGGTACCCGAAGAGCATGGAGTACACGATCAGCGCAATCAACGTGAGCCCGACTCCGAGCGCCGCAAAAGCGAAGATCCGGAACCCCAGCTCCACCCGCTTGGGGTAGGGCTCGACCAGCCACTCCTCCAGCTTACCCTCCGCCACCAACTCCTCGTACTCTCCGGGCTTGTCAGCCTTCAGCTCCTCGATGGGCACTCGACCCGTGAAGATCACCGGGTCCATCGGGAATTTGTCGGGCCGGAAGTGCGTGTTGAAGAAGTGCACGGTGAAGATGAACGCCACCGCCAGCAGCTTCACCGACCACCCGGGCATGATGATCGTGAACAGCTCCGGGAACCAGAGCAGCAGGCCCGTCGAGCCGATGATGAACATCCCCCAGAAGACCGCGAAGTAATCGAACTTCTCCCAGTAGGTGTACCGCCCGTACTTGGGCCGCGGACCACGGCCGAAGAACCACCTGATCGACTGCCCGAACTCCCGGAGGTCACGGGAACCGAAGATGATGGAATCCCGCGAGGTGATGTACTGCCACCACGTCAGTCCAGCGCTCTTCTTCTGCTTGCGCACGTCCCACAGGTGCACCAGGAACGTCGCGATGAGCGCCACTGCGCCGACACGGTGCAGCACCCCCGTTGTCTGGAACCCACCGGCCAGCCGCGCGGAAACCTGCGCCCACCCCATGTACGAGAACTTCAGCACCATCCCCGTGAGGGCCAGTATGAAGAAGCTGAGCAGCATCACACCGTGCAGCGATCGCTGGAACACGGTGAACCGGCGGTACAGCGGCTCCCCGGGCTTCGCGTGGTGCCGCTTTCGCGCCTCCGGCGTGCGCACCAGCCGGAACAGCCACGCCAGGGTGTGCAGCGTGGCGAAGGTCAGAGTACCGACCAGCAGTGCCGTCATGCCCCAGAAGGTCCAGAACAGGAACGGGTATTTCTCCGGATCGTGGTGCGTGGCGTGTGTGAGATACCCCGTGAAGCGGATGTTGGCGCCAGCGTGGCACCGTGAGCAGGTCTCCACCACGTTGCGGCGGCTCAGCAGCGAGGTCGGCTCGCTGGTGGGCAGGATGTTGTGGGTCCCGTGGCAGTCGTAGCACTTGGCGGCCGCCTCGTCCCCCAAGCGCGAGACCTTGCCGTGGAACGTGTCGAAGAAGGTCTTTGCCTCGTCCTCGTGACACCGGCCGCACTGGTTCATCATGAGCAGCCGGAAGTCGCCCCGGTCTACCCGCCTGATGGTGTGCGACGTGTGGCAGTCCTCGCAGGTGGGGAGCGAGCGGTGGTCGTCGGGCTCTCCCACGTCCGGCGAGTGGATGCTGGTGTTGAAGATCTCCTCGATGCCGTGATGGCACGTACCGCAAGTCCCGGCGAGGTTGTCGGGGTGCACACTCGAGTTGGGGTCGTCCGCTGGCAGCTCGCGGTGCGCCGTGTGGCAATTGCTGCATGTGGCGGTCACAACCAGTCCGCTCTCGAACAGCCCCTTGCCGTGGATGCTCATCTCGTAGCTCTCCACGGGGGGCGGGATGTCCATTGTGCGCGCCAGGGCTTCGAGCGGCTCCGGTCCAGCGGCTTCGATGTCCTCCATTAGGTGCGCCGACTCGATGCGCACCGCAGCGGTCTGGCCCGTGCGGTGGCACTGCGCGCACAGCGCCGGCACGTTGCGGGCGAAAGTCGGCGAGGCCGGGATCCGCTTGCCCAGGGTAGCGTGCTGGTCGTGGCAGTCGAGACACACCGGTGCGTCAGGATCACCTTCGGCGGCCAGCCGGCCATGCATGCCGGCCGTGTACTCCCCGACCTCGTCCTCGTGGCACGCGGCGCAGTCCACCCGCTGGGTGATCGCCGCGCAGGGTCGCGATAGCCTGGGGCTCACCTCAGCGTGGCACTGGGCACACGGTGTCTCCGCGTGGCTCGAGGTGAAGTACGCTTCCTCGTTCACGTAGAGCGACACCGTGTCGCCCCGCGCCACTCCCACGAGCTCCTCGTCACCGTGGCATCGCAGGCAGTTGGCGTTGGCCGAGCCAGCCTCGTAGAACACCCTGCGAATACGGTGCGGCGCATGGCAGTCCACACAGGCGGGGATCTGGTGAGGCTCCTCCTCCCATAGCCGCCCCTCGATGACCTGCACGTGCACCTGCTCGATCTGCGCGTGGCACTGCGTGCAGGTTTCCGCGACGTTGTCGTGGTGGATGCTCGAGCGGGCGTCGGTGTGCGGTAGGATGAAGTGCGACGTATGGCACGAGGTGCACACCGCCGTCACGGTGAGCCCCTGCTCGTACAGCCCCGAGCCGTGGATCGACTGGGAGTAGTTCTCGAGGATGCTGTCCTGGGGAATCTGCAACCGCCGCGAGACTGGCGTGCCCTCCTGGTGGCACTCCCCGCACAGGAACGGGATGTTCATCACCCGCGTGGGCGAGCGGGGGTCGCGGTGGGAGCGTATGTCGTGCGTGCCGTGACAGTCGACGCAGCTGGGGGCAAGCGGGTCGGCACGGGCTGCCGCCTGCCCGTGCAGTGAAGCGTCGTGCTCCTCCGCCTGCTGGCGGTGGCACAGGCTGCAGTCGACCGCCGGCACATCGTCGGGATGCGGGAAGCTCAGCCCGGTGTGGCACATGACGCAGAGCATCCCGGTCTGCCCGTGCGCGGATCCGCCGAACTCTTGCTCGTCCACGACGAGCTGCGCAGCGTCGGGGCGCCCCTCGAACAGCGCGGGGTTGGTGTGGCACATCAGGCAGGGTTGATTGTCCTGTGCCACTGCGCCCGCAGCCACACAACAGAAGAAGGCGGCGAGCAGCACACCCCTCCCAACCACCCACACCCGATGGTTCCGGCTGCTCGACCGCCACCCATGATGGCTGCGCATCCTCGTCACCACTCGTCCCCGCCTAGATTCGATCGAATCGTGCCCCCGCCAAGATACACTTGAATGCCGCACCGAGAGCCGGCCCGGTAGATCCTAAAGAATTCCTCACCCGAATTTGTAAGTCGGTGCCAGGTCACCCCTTAGGCGAGGGGCGGGAGGTACCTAGGCACCTCCCGCCCCTCGCTACTCCACGTGCGCTACGTCAGTTCTTCGTCCGCACCGTTCCGCCTGATTCTCGCGTCGGCGTGTTCTGCGCTGCGGCGGCGTTCTCATCAACGCCTTGAGCCGAGGCCGCGGGAGCCAACTCCTCGTCATACCACTGCGCGTGGTGGTGCATCACGAAATGCTCCGGCAAGCGGCCCGTTAGCCATGCCCAGTTCATGGGGTATGCGTCGGGGTGCACGATCACGAAGAAGAGGTGCCACACCAGGATTGCAAGCGTGGCGAGCCAGGCCTCGTAGTAGTGCACCGTCTGCGACGCCGGCACGATCCACCACGGCAGGATCTTCACCGCCGCGACCGGGAACCAGAGCACGAATCCGGTCACCACCATGACCACCGTGCCCCACACCAGCGCCCAATACTCCGCCTTCTGCGTGTAGTCGTAGCGCCCGAAGCGCGGGTGCTTCCTCGTACGCCACGTGTAGTACCGCAGGTACTGCGTCGCGTCGGTGGCGTCGCGCCACTGCGGCAGCATCGCCTTGAACTCTTCCTTGCCCCGCCGCGTCATCATGACGTACAGCACGTGGCTCACCGCCACCGCGATGAGCACGACCGCGGCGATGCGGTGCAGGTTGGAGCGCACCGGCTCGTTCATGCCGATGGCGGTGAGCCATTGGACCCACCACGCGTCGGGGAACCGCAGCGCAAACCCCGTGACCACCAGCAGGATGAAGGCCACGGCGTTGACCATGTGTTGCGCCACCTGAGTACGATCGAGCCGCGTGATGTAGCCCACCCGCCGTTCCTCCCGGCGGCGCTCGATCAGGTAGTAGTTGAACACCACGGCGTTGTGCAGCGCCATGATCCCGATCGTCGCCGCGATGATCACGTAGTAGATGAGGCGGATCACGTTGTTGATCGGGTTGGCCGCCATGGAGGCCGTGATGTGGGTGTAGCTGGTTGCGAACTCCGTGTCGGCATCCGGATGGCACTGTCCGCAGGTGGCCGTCAGGTTGGCCGGGTGGATCGTGGAGGCCGAGTCGGACGCCGGCAGCACTGCATGGGTGGTGTGGCAGCTCACGCAGGTGGCGGCGCGCTCATAGTCGCGGGCCGTCGCCCAACCGTGGTAGCTGTCCTCGTAGGTGCCAATGACGCCACCCTGCATGCCATACTTGGCGATGATCTCCGGGTCGCCGTGGCACTCGCCGCACGTCTCGGTCGCGAGCCGGGCGTCGTAGGTCCGGGCGTGGGGGTCGTCGTGGGACAGGATCAAGTGCTCCCCGTGACAGTCCGTGCACGTGGGGCTGTCGCCCAACCCCGCCCGCAGCGCCCGCCCGTGAATCGAGGCATCGTAGAGCCGCTCAATTTCGTCGTGGCATTGGCCGCACGTGGAGGCGACGTTCAGGTGGTTGATCTTGGACTCGGGGTCCAGCGTCCCCCGCAGATCGTGCACGCCGTGGCAGTCGGTGCAGCGGGCGGCATCTCCGTCACCGTTGCGGCCGTGCACTGACTGGGCGTACGACCCGTAGATCTGGGGCAGGCGGACGGCCTCTTCGGTACGCAGGCCCGCCTCGCCGTGACAGGCGGCGCACATTATTGGGACGTTCTCGTGGTGAGTACGCGCCTCCGGATCCGAGCTGCGCCGGATGTCGTGCGCCCCATGACAGGAGGCGCAGGTCGGAGCTGCGGCAACCCCGCGCGCCAACGCGTAGCCGTGCAGGCTCTCGCTGAACTCCTGTTCCACGCCGCCGTGACACCCTCCGCAGCTCGGTGGCGGGGCGTCGGCAGGATGGGGGAACCCCGTGTAGCCCTGGTGACAGAACACGCACTGCAAGCCAAGCGCCCCGTGCACGGAGGATGTGTACTCCTCCTCCGTGACCACCATCTGCGTCGGGTCCTCCAGCCCGGAGAACATGGCCACGTCGCCGTGGCACATGAGGCAGAGTTGGTTGTCCTGGGCCGCGGCGGGCTGTGCCGCTATGAATACGCTGGCGATCGCCAGCGAGAAGATCGTCAAGGGACTCGCGCGCATCGTCTTCCTCCACTCCAACCCGGCCATCGTGTGGCAACCACCCATTCCCATCGCCGCTCGTCCATCTCACCGTTGGGATATATGGCCCGACGGCGCATGAAAGATAATGGGAACCACAGCTCCCGAAGGGACGAATTACCTGTTAGGAGGTCTTACCCGACCAGAGGAGTCGCGATTTCGTCGCGCCTTACCCACCACCCAATGGCGCGACGTCGTGACACAGGTGGCACTCCGCGGGAGCGTTGTGCTCCACCCGGTCGGCGTGGCAGATGGTGCACACCTGGCGGGACCACTCGGTGATCCCCTGCGCCTTGTCGCCGTGGCATGTGCTGCACTGCGAGTGCCCGAAAGCGAGCGCGTGGCGGTCCTGCACCCCGCCCCGGTGGCACGAGAGGCAGTCCGCCTCGGGCTGATGGTGCATGTCGTGGCACGCCACGCAGTCTACGCCCCCACCGCTCATGTTGGGCGCGGCGTGGCACATGCTGCACGAGAGCCCGGCATCCCGGTGCGGGGCGTGCGGGAAGTCGCCGGTCTCGGTTGCCACCGGCGCCTCGGGTGCGCCACCGGGACCCGCGTGGCACTCGGCGCAGTTGCGGGATTCGATCTGCGCGTGGTGGCACCCGACGCAGTCGGAGGGCGAGCTGAGCAGCGTCTTACCGTGATCGTCGAGCGGCGAGTGGCAGCTCGCGCAGTCGAGGCCGGCATCCAGCACGTGTCGTTCATGATCGAACGCGGTGCCGCGGAACGAAAGCTCGCTGCGCTCCACCCCCAGGTGACACTGCAGGCAGACGTTCTCGCTCACCCGCGGCCCGAGGTCCACCTGTGGCACCGCGTACGGGAGGCTGCCCGCGCGCACGGCTTCTTCCACCAACTCCACGCTCGCCCGCAGCAGCTCGTCGGCGTAGGCGATGTTGTGCGCCCCCTTACCGAGCTCGACGAACTCCACGTTCTCCCGGGCGAGCTCCAGCAGCGAATCCACCTGTGTTCGGGTGCGCACCTGGGCCGACCCGGCAGCCCGCACTGCCCCCTCTACCACACGCGACGCGAGCCGCACCTTGCGGTCCATCTCCTGCTGCCATGAGGGCAGGATGTTGACGTAGCGGATACCGTGACACGACAGGCACGACGCCTCGCCGGCGAACCGTACCGACTCGTGCGCGCTCACGCCGCGGAGCAGCTCGTGGCACCCGGTGCAGGAGACCCGGGCGAGGAACATGGAGCTCGGAGTGTCGTCGGATCCGTGACCGCCGATCCCCGCATACAGTTGTTGCTGCGCCTCGTGCACCCGTCGGTGGCAGGCCTCGCAGTCGAGTTGGGCTGTCTCGTTTAGTGAGAAGAGCTGATGCACGATCTCTGTGTGGCACTGGGTGCATTCCACGTTGTGCTCGGCGATGTGCACCCGATGAACGAGCGTCGTGTTCTCGAACTCCTCGACGCGCTCCGGCCGATTGTGGCACGTCCAGCAGCGTTGCTCGTCGGCGTCCCCCGTGCCGCGCCGCACCTCATCATGACACGATACGCAAGAGACGAGGTCCTCCACATACTGCTCGTGGTCCACGACGAACCCCGCCGGCGAAACGACGCGTGGTGGTGCCGTGTGGCACGCTACGCAGCCCGCCACCGGCTCGTCTGCCTCGGCGGCCTTGAAGTGACACAGATTGCACGTCGTCTGCGTGACCGCGAGGTGCTGTCCCTGTACTATCTGGGAGTGGCACGATGTACAGCGTAGCTGCTTGCCGCGGCGCAGCTCGCCCAGGTGCTGGGTGTGGTCGAACCGCACCCCTCGGTAGTTCACCACGCCTTCGACCTTGCGCAGCGAGTGGCACCCCGAACGCAAGCAGGCGGCGTCCTCGATCTCGGCCCACGGCTTGGTGCCATAGGCCCCCGTCACGTACCGCGCTACCTGGTTGGCCGCCTGGAACTTGCCCATCGCTTCGGCCTTCACCCCTGGCGCGTAGTGGCACTTGATGCAGGGCACGTCGTTGTGGGAGGAGGTCGCCCAGGAATCGTAGTAGGGCTGCATGATGTGGCAGTTGGTGCAGAAGCCCGGCTGGGCGCTGTACTCGATGAACCCGACCGCCCCCACCGCCGCCAGGATCACCGCGAGCACGCCGATCTGAATGCCGATCTTCAGCGGCTTCGAGAGACGCTGGAGCTGCTCCGAGGCGCGTCGCATCCTACGGCTTGGCTTCCCGCAACTTGAACCAGGCGAGCGCGATCACCGATAGCGCCAGGAACCAGACCGGAACGAGCAGCAGCTTGTGCTCCCACTGTTCCTCCGCGTGCGCCTCCGCCGTGGCCCGGATGATCCCCGTGTTCGAACGCACACGCAGCCCAAGATCTCTCAGCTGTTCGAGGTCCAGACTGTGCTGCACCAGCGCGACCTGGTTGTATTCTGAGACGGCACTCTGGTAGCGGAAGCGCTCATCAGCTACCTCGTGACCCATCGCCACCATCTCATCGATGGCATCGGCCGCCTGGTGGAGCTCCTCCGTGGCTCGCAGCACTTGTTCCTGGATCTCCGCGCCCATGAGTCCCGGACCACTCTCGGCATCGTGACACCTTTGACACAGCGCGGCGATCGCGTCGAACGGCGTGCGCTCGGTACCATGGTTGCTGTGGCATCCTAAGCAGCCCTGGAGCTCCCCGCTGCGTGCCGGCCCACCGTGCGGCCCCCGGTAGAACGCTCGCCCCAGAAGCTCGTGGCACTGACTGCACACGTCGGCGATCTGGTTGACCGCGGGCGGCAACGCAGCGTGCGAGCCGTGACACCCGATGCAGGTCGGCGCCGCAAAATTGCGTTGCTCGAACACGGCGACTCCATGGGCTCCGGTGCGGTAGCGCTCGAACTGATCGGTGGGCTCCCTGTACCGGGCCATGAGCTGCGCGTCCTCATGGCAGTTCCCGCACGTGGCCGGGATGTTCGTGGGGTGGACCTCGCTGCGCGCATCCTCCGGCGGCAGGATCAGGTGCGCGTTGTGGCAGTCGGTGCACGTGGGCGCGGCGGCGTCGCCCTGTTCGAGAAGCAGTTGGCCGTGGCGACTGGTGCGGAACTCGGCGAGCTGGTCGGCCGCCAGACCGTACTGCCGCATCTGGTTGGGGTCGGCGTGGCAGGCACTGCACAGTTGGATGGTCCCCAGCTTGCTGGGCGTTCCAACGAATCGCCCCTGATGCGCTGCCGGGGCCTCGTACACCGCCGTGTTGCCTCCATGACAGTCGTGGCACTTGATACCCTGCTCCGAGTGCACTCCGAGCGTGAACGATCGCCGTTTGTCGGCGTGGCAGACGATGCAGCCGTACACGGAGTCGTCCTGTGCAGCGAGTCTCTGAGCCGGGGGCACGGGCGCCGCGGTGGCGCCATCCGGCACCGCCCCCAAGAGGAGCACCAACCCCAGGACCGAGAGGGTCCTCATCACGGCCTCCCCACTCCATCCCCGACAGCGCTGTCTGCGGGAGATCCCGGCTCTACCGGCGTCGGCCCGACTCGTTCGAGCGGTGTGCTGGATCTCGCCGGCACCACCCGCTCCTGCCGCTCCACCTGCCCAATTCCCTCGGAGGGAGGCAACGAACCGATGCCCCGCCCCAGGGCCCACAACATGACGAAGCCGCCGAAGAAGACCGCCCCGAGAGCGGCCACAACCGGGCGCTTGCGGATGTGTCGCTCCGGGCGTCGATCGAACAGGGGGAGGAGGAACAGGCTGAAACCCACCAGCGTAAAGGCCGTGAACCCCCACATCCCGAGATAGCGAAGCAACGCCAGCGACACGTCTACGGGCACCCAGGTGGAGACCAATCGATCTGGTACCGTGAGGGGATCCGCCGGATTGCCGAACGGCCGCGGGAACAGCACGGCCAGGGTCACTACCAGCGCCAGGACCAGCACCGTCACGCTGAGTGACCTCAACAGGTGGTTGGGGAAGAAGGGCGTGCCCTGCTGCTCGGCCTCCTCCATCGCCTGCTTCAGAACTTCCTGTGTCGTTCCCACAGCACTCAGGCGCCACGGCGCCTTCTCTTCGTTTACTTCTACCGGCGGCGCGATGCCGCGGCGGCGCACGAGCGTGAAGTGGTACGAGAGCAGCGCCAGAGAGATCCAGGGAAGCACGATCACGTGTAGCGAGAAGAAACGGCTGAGCGTCGCGCCCGACACGATTACGTCACCCATGAGGGCATCAGCAATCACCCCACCGAAGAACGGGAAGCCGGAGATCGCAACCAACACCTCGGTCACCGTCCAGTAGGCCCACTGATCCCAGGGCAGCAGGTAGCCGCTGGCGCCGAACGCCAGGACCACTCCCAGCAGGAGCAGCCCGACGGTCCAGTTGGTCTCCCGGGGGGGCTTATACGCCGCCTCGAACAGGACCCGCGCCATGTGCGCCAGAACGGCCAGAACGATGAGGCTTGCGGACCAGACGTGGACGTGGTAGATCAGCCAGCCGAACGACACGTTCGACACGATGTGTTGCACGCTCGGGTTGGCCTCTTGCACCGACGGGCGATAATACAGCGCCAGCAACACGCCCGTGACCACCAGCATCATGAAGAGCACGTACGTGATGCCACCGAACATCTGGCGCCAGCCCACGTGGGGGTCGAGCCGGTACTTCAGAGCCTTGCGGAGTGCATCATCGATCCGCAGCCTGCGGTCGATCGGTCCGTAGATCAGCCCGAGGAACCGGGCGCCTCCCAGCAGGCCCGCATCTGCACTCGCCTTGAGGTCGTCCCACGTCTGGGAGAACCATAGGCTCGTGGCGTGCCACATCCGACGAATCATGCTATGACTCCGTCACGTAAACTGTGCCGTCCCGTACGAACACCGAGTAGCGGGCGAGCGGTGCGGTGGAGAGGCCGGTCACGACGTAGCCGTGCAGGTCGTAGATCACGTAGGAGCAGGGCGAGAAGACGCGCGACGACTCGTCATCCCACTGGAGGATGCAACCGTCGCTGGGGGAAACGCCCTGCAAGGCAAAGTATGTGTCTTCCTCGACCCTAACGACGAGGATCGCGCGCTCGCCCCACCGCACCAGCCGGCTTGCGCCGACCGGGAAGTCGGCCTGGCGCACCACGCGAAACGCAGGCTGCACCTGGGGGATCTCGAGGCGCTCGCCCGGTAGGACGTAGAGCCCGACACTCAGCCCGATGGTCGCGAGGATCAGGACAACGACCGCGCCGAGCAGGAGCTCGTTGAAACCGAGCCCCGAAGTCTTCTCCTCCGCACCGTCAGCGCTCAGCGCTCCCCTCCCTGGATATGAGCCTGGTGGCTCGTAGTCAAACCGTGCTAAGATTGGCAGACCCCTTCCGATTGTGCAACCGGCCCCGCTCCCTCACGAGGGCGGGGCCGGCGCCAACCTGTGTCTGCGGCGAATCCGTCTACTTCCGCACCACGCCCTCCGGCAGCACCCCCTGTAGCGGCGCCGGCAGCGGGTTGGTCACGCCGTAGTGCGCAGCTCCCTCGTTGATTGAGGCGATCATCAGGGCCCGGAGGAACTTGGGATTGTGCACGCCGTTGCCGCTGGTGGGGTGCGAGCTGATGTGGACGACAGTGGCCGGGTTGACCCGAATGTAGAAATCCGCGAACCACGGCGCGTCATCGGTCGCCGCGAGCTGCGCATTCCACAGGACACCCTCCGCCGTGGTGAACAGCACGTCGCTCACGTCGAGGATGCTGCCCCCCTCCTGCGCGACGATGCTAACCAGGAGCCCGGTATCGCCCGCGTCCAGTGTGTCGTTGGCGTTGGCATCGTCCCACACCATCTCGAGGTAGCCGGTCAGCTCGGCCTTGAAGTTCAGGTACGCGGTCCGGGCGAAATCCTCGGAGATGTGGCACGGGAGACACGCGGTAAACCGCTGCGAGTCCACCGTGCAGTTGTGGCCCGGTACCGGGATGCCCTGAGCGTTGAGGCACGGGATGGCCTCGAACAGGTGTCCCACGCTCTCGAACACAAATTCACCGGTCGCCTGGTCGTTCACCGTGAACCGCTCCACGTGACACGTGGCACACAGTCGCTCGTTGAGGTCTTCGTCACCGTGCGTCGGTACCAAGCCGTCCTGCCAGTCGAGGCTGTCCGGCCACCACCCGATGTTCTGCGCCAGCACCAGCGGTCCCTGCGCCGCATGCGGGCCGTGCGTAGTGGCCCCGGGTATCGTGCGGTTGTTATGGCACTTGACGCAGAGGTTGCGGTTCGAGCCGATGTCGATCGGCGATCGCAGCTGCGAGTCGTTGTCACGACTGTGCGGATCGTGACACGTGGCGCACACGATGTCGAACGCGCCTGTGCTGTCCTTCTCGACGTAATTGGCGTTCTCGCCGAACTGGGCCAGCATGGCGATGCGGCCGTTGTGGCACTCCCCGCAGTCGCTGCGACGGGAGGCGAAGCTCGTGACGTTGCCGTGTGCCGACTGGGACCACTGTTCCACGAACGGAGTGTGGACACCCGTGTGGCAGTCGCCGCAGCCGTCACCCAGACCCACGCCGGCCTGGATCGAGGCGAGCGGCTGCGTGTTCCCGGGATTCACCATATGGTCGGCGCCGGGACCGTGGCAGTTCTCGCACTGCACGTCGTAGTAGGTGGCACGGCCCACGGTGTCGCTGGAGTCGAGCGCGTTGATCCCCGCCGGGGCCGTCAGCGCGTTACCGTTCTCGCTCACCGCGTGGCAGCCCTCACAGTAATCCGCGACGTGGCCCGAGTTCTGCAAAGATGCCCACGCGTGCGAGTGGCCCGTGCTTTCCCAGTCCTTGGTCTGATCGGCGTGGCAGTTGCCGCAGGTGGGCCAGCCGGCCTCAGCGTCGGCGTAGCCGAGGAACCCGTTCACGGAATCGGGCGGCGGGTTGAAGGGATCGCGCGTTTCCGGTGTGACCGTGTCGTCGGTACACGCGGCCATGGCGAGGAACCCCAGCGCGAACACAGCCAGGAAGGCTCTTCTTACGGAATGTGCCATCACGGACACCTCCCCCACATATCGTTGGCACCGACACCCCGTGCAGTTCGCGGGACGCTGCTACTAATTAATGCGAGCAAACTAGTCGCGCAATAGAGGGCTTCCGACTAAAGAAACATTAATAGTCCGTTATACATTATCGACTTAGCCGCCCGCACCGGCGCACCATCAACTCGCAGGATCGGCCGTGTATCCGAGATAGGTCAACACGATGATGTAGACGATCATGGCAATCCCGATCCACGTATACAACCGGCTCGGCTCGCCTCGTGCGGAGCGTCGGTCGAGCAGCGGGATGAGCAGCACGAAGAGACCGGCCAGGCCGAACCCGATGATGCCTACGACCTCTCCCTCGATTCCCAAGATGTGGGCCGGTAGGTACTTCAACGTCTGGAACGTGAACATGAAGTACCACTCCGGCTTGATGCCCGCCGGCGCAGGAGCGAACGGGTCCGCCTTGTCACCGAGATGCGCCGGGAAGTAGGCCGCCAGTGCCGCCAGCGCCGCCAGCGCCACGAGCCACCCGACCAGGTCCCGCAGCAGGAAATTGGGGACGAACGGCATTGCACCCTTGCTGCCTCCGCGCCGTTCGACGTCGAGCGGGACGCTCATCCCCTGCTTCTGCACGAGGAACAGATGAAGCCCTAGAATGGCGACGGTGAGCAGCGGAAAGACAGCCACGTGAAACGCGTAGAACCGCGTGAGCGTGGCCCCTGTCACGTCGTCTCCCCCGCGCGCCACCCGCAGCAGGAACTCCCCGACGACCGGCACCACCCCGAGGATCTCGGTCCCCACTCGCGTCGCGAAGTATGCCAACTCGTTCCAGGGCAGCAGATACCCGGTAAACCCGAAGGCCAACGCTAGGCCCATGAGCGCCACGCCGGAGAACCAAGTTATCTCCCTCGGCCGGCGGTAGGCCTTCAAGAGCAGCACGCTGAACAGGTGAATGAACAGAGTGAAGATCATCAGGTTCGCCGCCCACGAATGGATCGAGCGGACCAACCATCCGAACTCCACTTCGGCCATCAGGAACTGCACCGACTCGTAGGCCTCCTCGGCGCTCGGTCGGTAGTAGAACAGCAACAGGATGCCCGTGGACACCTGGACGATGAACAGGAAGAGGGTCATCCCACCCAGGTAGTACCAGATCGTGTGCCGGTGGACCGGCACCTCCTTCTTCTTAGCGAGGGCTTTCAGGCCGGCCAGCCCGACACGCGCCTCGAGCCACGCCTCGCACTCCACCAACCACTTTCGCAACCGCGCCATATCAGCTTTCCCTGCTCACGAAGATCTGATCGTCGCGCACGTTCACGACGTACGCCTCGAGCGGCGTCGGGGGTGGGCCCTCGATTTGCTGGCCATTGAGGTCGAAGTGCCCGTTATGGCACGCGCACCAGATATGGCCGATGTCCCCTCGATACTGCACGATGCAGCCCAGGTGCGTGCAGGCGGCCGAGAAAGCTCGAAATTCACCGGCACTGGTGCGCACCAGGATCCCCGGTCGGCTGCCAAACCTGAAGATCTGGGCCGAGTTGGGCGGGACGTCAGCGGGTGTGAACGGTAGCACTACCGAGGCCGCCGCGGACTCGCCCGCCGCGGGCGGCACGAGGTAGCGTCCCGTAGGGTAGAGTATCGCCAGTACCAGGCCGCCGACGCTGGTGCTGAGCAGCCACGTCGTCAACGTCCTGCTCAGCACCCAATCGATGAATCTCCTGCGAGAAGTCCCGCGCTCGGGGCCGTCTGCAGCCATTCAGAGGTCCTCGGGTTCAGGTGGTGGGTTGTTCCCTGCTATCGAGCTCGCGGATCTTGAGCAGGAGCCCGACAATCAACATCCCGATGATGACCACCGAGATGGCCAATCCCATGCGTCGGAACTGGAGCCGCCCCGTTGCCTGTACCCCAAGCTCGTGGGCCGTCGCCGCGATCTCCAACCCCGACTCGACCTCGTCCTTCACGGCAATCACGTTGAACGAGTGCACGGCCGCTCGGGCGCTGATCAACGCGGTGCTCGCGCCGGTGAGCTCGAATTGCGCCTGGCTCACCTCCATGCCGGCGTCCTCTGCCCGCTCCAGAAGCGAGTCCGCCTCATGATGCGCCGTCGAGAGGGAGTCGATCAGGCTGCGCATCGCGCTGGCTACCTGGCCACCCGGGTCTCCGGAGGTGTGGCACCTGGCGCACACCGCTCCCTCCTCGAGCCCGAGTAGATCGTCACCGGGCCGCGTGATGTCGTGGTTGTTGTGGCACGTTGCACATCCCGGCACACCCAGCATCGCAAATGTCCGCGCGTGCCTGCTCTGCGCGAAGAGATCCGCCATCACGCTGTGGCACTGCCCGCACACGTTGCCGACCCAGGAGATTCCGGGCGGGGCAGCGCCATGATTGCCGTGACAGTCGTTGCAGGTGGGTGCCGACAGATCGCCCCCTTCCGACATCGCCTCCCAATGGACGCTCCGCTGATATCGCTCCAGTTGGTCGACGGGAATGCGATACGGCTCCATGTACTCGGCATCGGCATGACAGCTCGAGCAGGTCGCAGGTACGTTCAGCGGATTGACACTCGAGAGCGGGTCCGTCGGCGGTCTGATGGAGTGCGCTGGGTGGCAGCTCACGCACGTCGCCGTCTTTGAATCGCCGAGCTCTATCAGCCGCCGACCGTGAACCGAGCTGGCAAATTCCGCCACCTGGTCAACACGAATCGACGGGTTATAGCGCCTCATGAACTCCGCGTTCGAGTGGCAGCGACCACAGAACTCGGCAACCTGCTCGCGCCCGGGCTTGGCGAGGAATCCCTTGGCCGGGTCCATGGAGGTAATCCCAGGATCCGTCGCATCGCCGCCGTGGCAGGCGACACAGCCAAATCCCCTCGCCGCATGAATGTCACTGGGAAACGCCCTCGCTGGATTGGAGAGCCGTTCGTCGCCCAGCACCAGGTGGCACGCTCGGCAGTTGTCCTCCGCGGCCTCCTGCTCTTGCGCAAGCACATCTGCCTGCGACGCGAACGTGGCAAGCAGACAGAGCGAGGCGAGCGTGCGGAGAGCCGAGCGCGACATCAGTTCTCACGCCCCAGCGTCTGGAGATACGAAGACAGGTCCGCCATCTCGACGGTGCTGAACGTGGGCCAGGCCTCGCCTTCTATCATGGCTGCGTGGTTCCACAGTGCCGCCATGACCGCGGCGGGCGAGTCGAGCCCTTGAACCTGAGCCAGGTCGCCGGCCGCCGTGCCTCCTGTTCCTCCCACTGAATGACACTCCAGACATCCCTTATCTCGCACGCGGCGCGCTCCTCGGGTCGCATTGCCTGCCTCGCCAAAGTACCGAACCGACGACAGATAGGCGACGAGATCCGCCATGTCTCCCGCGCTGAGCCGCGGGACCGAGATCCCACTCGTCTGGATCGCCTCGAGCATGGAGGGAGCCTTATTCCACATGGCCGCGGCGAAGTCGATCAGGCTCTCGTGCCGTCCCATTCTACCCAGGTCCGGTGCCAACATGCCAGTCTCACCATCGTCGCCGTGGCATTGGCTGCAGCCACGGTCCACGAAACGCTGGCGGCCCTCCACCGGACGCCCCGGGAGCACGTACAGCGGTGCAGTCGGCATCGCCGGAGACCACGACTCCAGGAAGGCGATGACATCCGTCAGCTCGGAGCCAGTGAAGGAGGGACGTCTGATTCCTTGAGCCCGCATCGCTTCGGTCATTGCCGGGCCGTGGTTCCACATCGCCGTGGCGATCTGGATCGGCGATCCGTACTGGCTCAGGAAGTCGAGGTCCGGCCCGGCGACACCACCAACTCCGGCGACCTGGTGGCAGAGCACGCAGTTCTTCTCGGTGAAGAGCTGCCGACCGCGCTCGATCTCGCCGGGAGGATCGAAGTAGTCGAGCCATACCAGAAAGGCGACCAGGTCGCCGGCTTCCCACGGATCCAGGTGTGGCCGCGCGATCCCGAGCTCATCCATACGCTGCACCATCTGCGGGAGGTGATTCCACATCGCGGCGGCAAAGCCGTAGTAGGACTGAGGCTCGGAGGACCGCCCCAAGTCGGGGCCCACCGCGCCGCCAACTCCGTCGATGGCATGGCACCCGGCGCACCCCATGGCTCCGAAGAGCCGTGCACCTGCCGGCACGCTTTGGCCAGTTCCTTCCGGTATCTGCGAAAGCAGCGGCTGGAGCGGCCAGCCGAGCACCACGAGAGCGCCACACAGCGCCCGCACCGTGGCTCCCATGCTGTGTCTGATCATTGGCCACCGTCCTTCATGCTGAAGCCCAACTCGCACTGGCAGACCAGCACTCTGCAGCAGAGCCGTCATTCAGTCACGCCCTCCCGGCTCCTGTGCTTCGGCGAGATTCTTGAGAAAGACCGACAGATCCCGCATTTCGTCGCCTTCGAACAGCGGCCACTCCGCATGTTGGAGCTGCGACTGGTCGTACATGGCCGGGGCATGGTCCCACATGGCCGTGGCGAGTCCGAGCGGCGTCCGGACCGCCTGCGACTCGGATAGGTCGGGTCCGGCCGCCGACTCGCTGCCGCTGGTGTGGCAGGTCGAGCATCCTTTGCTGCCGAACAGCGCCTCGCCCCGCCGCACGTCACCCCCCATCTCATTGAACCGCAGGTAGTACAGGAACGCGATCACGTCGGCCATTTCGGTTCCTTGGAACCGCGGAAACGAAATACCCCGACCGCGCATGACCTGGGCCATCTGCGACGCGTGGTTCCACAGCGTCCCCGCGATCTCGGAAACCCGCAGCCGTTGCGTCGCCGTGCGCAGGTCCGGGCCGAATGCCGTCCCGCTACCATCCGGTCCGTGGCAGGCGACACATCCTTTCGTCGTGAACAGCCGTCGACCCGTGTTGGGGTCTGGCGGCGTGAGGAACACCAGGTCGCGTCCCCGCAGCGAAGAACGCTCTCGGATGTACGCCTGGATGTCCGCCATCTCTCGCCCGAGGAAGGTGGGCATCGGGACCCGCTCCACCGATAGCTGCGCTCGCATACTGGCCCAGTGGTTCCACATCCCCTGGGCAAGCACGATCGGTGCGACATAGCGAGCGTAGTCGTCGAGCGCAGGACCGCCATTCCCGCCTTCACCGCCCACGGCGTGACATGCTGCGCAGCGCTGTTCCCGGTACCACCGCTCGCCGAGCCCGGGGTCTCCCGGCTCGTCGAACAGCTTCACGTAATAGATGTAACTGATGATGTCAGCGAGCTCCGCCTCCGTGAAGGTGGTCCACTGGAATCCCCTCTCTCTCACGGTCTGTATCATCCTCGGCGTGTGGTTCCAGAACACCCCCGCCAGTTGCTGCAGGCTCCGACCGGCTCCGACCAGCGCGAAGTCGGGACCCAGGTTGCCGCCATTCCCCCAGATGGCGTGGCACCGCACACAGCCCCGCTCGACGAACAGGCGCCGACCGGCAATTGGGTCGCCCGGAATCGACTCGGTTGACTGTGCATGGGTGCTCGGCGCGCCGGTCATGGTGAGCCAGGCGAGGGCTCCCACGACCCGCAACCACGGATGTTTCACACAACGAAGAGGAGGCATCATCTGTCTCTCACGACGGCTAGAATCCGGTCGAGCTCGAGTACCTCGCCACCCGCTCGGCCACTTCCTGCACGGCCTCTCGCCCTTCCTTAATCTCCCAGATCGAGACGATCGGCACGAACTTTGTGGCGACCATGTAGAGTAGGACGAACCCAGAGAACGTCGCGGACATGATGGAGAACTCGATCCACGACGGCAGATAGTGACCGATGGACTCGACCTCCCAGCGTGGATTGACTGACGTGGGAACCACGATGTTATACCGCTCGAGCCACATGCCGATCACCACGGCAATGCTGGCGATGAGCGTGCCGCGTGGTGTCCGGGTCGACGGCCGCGCCATGAGGGTCAGTGGGATCACGAAGCAACCCGCGACCATGAGCCAAAACGGTATGGCAAATGGGCCGGTCAGCTTCGCCCAGAAAGTGCGCATCTCGCCCGGCTCACCGCCATAGAAGGCCGTCAGATACTCCGCGAACGTGAAGTAGAACCACAGCACGCTGAACACGAGCAGCATGCGCCCGAGGTAGTCGAAGTGAATATCCTTGAAGTAGCCCTCGAGGCCGTACGCCTTTCGCAAGATCACCATCGCGATCAGGATCGCCGCGATTCCGGAGTAGATCGCCCCCATGACGAAGTAGGGTCCGAAGATGGTGCTGTGCCACATCGGTCGCAGCGTCATCGCAAAGATCCAGCCAATCACCGTGTGCACCGACACCGCGATGGGAATCACGACGATCGACAAGACTCCGATGGTACGCTCCAGTCGCCAGCGCTGTACGGGCGTACCCCTATACCCGATGGCCAGAAACCTGTAGAGGCGCGGAGCCTTGATTCCCGAGTCACGAATGATCGCCAGGTCCGGGATCATCGGGACGTAGAGGTAGATCGTGCAGGCCGTGAAATAGAGCCCGATGCTGATCACGTCCCACAGCAGTGGGGAACGGAGCTGGGCATGGAACAACACATTGAGCACACGGTCGGGCCGCCCCAAGTCGATGATCGGCTGGATCGCGCCGAACCCGATGACGAGCACGGTGATCAGCTCCGCCGATCGGGTGATCGCCCGTCTCCACTCCGCCTTGCTGACCCGAAGGATGGCGGAGATCAGCGTACCAGCGTGGCTGATACCGATGAAGAACACGAAGCAGATGATGTAGATGCCCCAGTAGCCTGGCCGGTTCAATCCGGTGCGGCCGAGACCGTGGCGGACCTGCAGGTAGTAGGCGAAGACGCCCCAGAGGGTGACGGCGACCAGGATGGCCGCCACGACGTAGAACCCACGCGAAGTCTCCACGAGAGGCCGCAAGAGCACGCGCTCGTCGGGCGGCAGGCCGTCCAGTTTGGCCTTCACGTCCTCACGCATGTTACCCCCTCGCTCGCAGGTAGTAGACCTTGGGCTGCGTTCCCAGATCCTCCATCAACCGCATCACACGTGGATCCTCCTTGAGCTCGGCCACCCGATGGGTCGGATCGTCGAGGTCGCCGAAGACGATGGCACCGGTGGGACAGATCTCGGCGCACGCCGGCTGATAGTCGTCCTCCCGCAGCTCGCGCCCTTCGGCGCGGGCGTCCTCCCGTGCGTGCTGCAGCCGGTGGTGGCAGAAGGTGCACTTCTCGATGACGCCCTTGGACCGCACCGACACGTCCGGATTGAGATGCTGGCGCTCGGATTCGGCCCACTCGGGTCCGTACCAGTTGAAGTACTTGACCAGGTAGGGGCACGCGTTGGCACAGTAGCGGCATCCGATGCAGCGCGGATAGATCTGACCGACGACCCCCTCGTCGCTGATGTACGTCGCCTCAACCGGACACACCTTGATGCAGGGGGGGTTGTCACAATGCATGCAGGGACGAGGGTAGAAGTGCATGGCCGTGTGGGGGAACTCTCCCTCCACATGCGCCGTCACCTTCATCCAGGCGATGGTGCGTCCCATCTCCGCCTGCTCGGGCGAGACCGTCGGGATGTTATTCTCGCTCTTACACGCCACCTCGCACGCGGCACAGCCCGTGCAACGGTCGAGGTCGATCACCATGCCCCATCGCGTCATCGTTCCCGCACCCCTCACGCCCTCTCGAGGCGTATGAAGGTGGAATACCAGTTCGACAACCCCGTCAGCGAATCGCTCGACGGCTCGAGCACCTGGAGAGGATTGGCCGACTCTCCCTCGGGGGATTGCAGCCGGTAGGGTGCACACACGTTTTCCGCGGCGGTACCCGGAAAGATCTTGAGGCGCGCACGATACCGGCCCCGTCGGGACGTCACCCACACCATCGTGCCGTCGGCCAAACCCATCGCCGCAGCTGTGGCGGGCGCAACTTCCACCCAAGGCGCCCAATGCACCTCGGGGAAGAGACCGGGCTGCTCCACGAGCCACCGCTCGAACGCCAGTGTGCCCGACGCGAGGGTCGAGACTCGGTACGGCATGAGCCGAAGCGGGAACTGGTCCTCGGCAATCGTTGCCTCTGCCGCCACATCGATGTACGGCGTCCGGTCTCCGCCCTCCGCATCGATCGCGCGCAACAACGCGTCCGGCATCAGGTCGATGCGGCCGCTCGACGTTTGCGCGGTTCGCGAAGGATCAGTGTGATCGTAGAACAGATCCGTCCAGCCACCGCGCTCCACCAACTCCTCCCAGAACGCCTCGAAGTCCCCGTGCTCCGGCAACCACCAGCCGCGTTCCTCCATCTGGCGATGGTGCCGCCGCTCGAATTCATCGCCCAGCGTCATGCCGTGACGTGCAGCGAATATGCCGCGTGCGCGCTCCTTGAGCAGCAACTCGAAGCTGTCGTAGGGGAGACTCTGCGCGATACTGCCCCCCAGCCCGCGCCCCACAGCCAGCACCGCATCACCCGTATGCATTCCGCCAGTGTGGGGTTCTACCAGTGGCCGGGCGATACCCCAGACCGGATGCGGGTAGGAGGTCGGTGTCGGCGCATCCTGCCAACGCTCGTACGGCAGCAGATCAGGCAGCACGAGGTCGGCGTGACGAGTCGTCTCATCGAGGAAAGGCGAGAAACTGACCACGAACGGCACCTTCGCCAGCGCCGCCCGCCAGGCCTCGGGATGGGTCGATGATGCCAGAGGATCGGCGTAGTAAAGGAGCAACGCCTCGACCTCCGGACTGGACCCGGCCGCGATCGCCTCCGCGAACCGAAGCGGCGGATCCCCCGCTCCGAAGGGCGGTGGCGCGCCACCGACCGGGTTACGCTCCAGGCCGGCGCGGCCGGTCGCGTCCAGCTCCAGCGCCGCGAGCGCGCCAAGCGGAGCATCGTCGCCTATCAGCACCCCGCCTGGTCGATTGATGCTCCCCAGCAACACGTTGAGGCTGTGCACCGCCATGCCGGCGAGGAGCCCGTGCGGCGCCGCCGTCACGTCCGATCCGCACACCACGATCGGTGCGCGACTACGCGCGAGCGTCCGGGCCAGCTGGGTGATCCGCTCGACCGGCACTCCCGTCACCGCCGAGACTTCCTCGGTCCGGTAGTGGCGCATGACCAGCGACCGGTAACCCTCCCGCACGCGGCCGCGTTGATCGACCGAGTCCTCAAACCCCGAGACGTGCTGGGACACGAACCGGGCGTCGAACAGCTCATCCCGCAGTAGCACGTACGCGATGCCCAGCGCGAGCACGGCATGCGTTCCGGGTTGCACGCCCAGCCATTCTTGGGCCCGCGCTGCCGTTCGAGAGAATCGCGCGTCCACCTGGATGAACCGCGGCCGGTCTTCCTCGTGACCATCGGGTCTGGCGTAGGCCACGAACGCCTGCAGCGGCGACCACCACGATTCGAACAGCGGAGCCCCAAGGGACAGAACGAGATCGGCCTGTTCCATGTCGTAGCTCGGACGACGCTGGACACCGTGCATGAGCGCCATGATGGCGTCGGTCCCGTCCTCGTACTCGTCGGGCACGTAGTTGGGTGATCCATACGCCTCGAGGAAGCGGCGCCAGAGATCCCGCATTGTGCCAGCACAGTATCCAGCCACCACCGCGAGCGCCTCCGGACGCCCGGCGGCCCGCAGATCCTGCAACCGCTCCACGAGGAGCGCGACGGCACCGTCGTGTGACACTGGCTGCCACTCTCCCGCACCGCGGGCGCCGACGCGGACGAGCGGCGATGCCAGCCGCTCCGGGTGGTACAGCATTTGGACACCCGCCAGGCCCCGCGGGCAGACTCCGCCTTGACTCATGGGGTGGAGCGGGTTCCCCGTGATCCGGACCAGGCGGCCGTCCACCATCCGTCCCTGGATGCCGCACCGCGCCGGACAGATGAGGCACGCCGAGCGGCGGCGTGTCTCGATGCCCGGTGCCCAGCCCGGATCCTCCGCACCCTCCGCCGTCCAGAAGACCTCCTGCGCTTGCTGGAGGGCGAGCGCGGTGGCACCCATCGTCCACAGGAACTCGCGTCTGGTCGGTGTCATGCCGCTATCTCCCCGTCTACCGGTGGCATGCGTTGCAGTCCAGCGTTTGCCCTTGCTCCCGGTGGCAATCCATGCAGAAGTCCATGGTTACCTGCACCAGCGGCCGGCGCGGTGGTCGGTCGGTCGCGGCGATCGCACCGTGGCACACCTGACACTCCAGCTCGCCGAGCGCCACATGACGGCGGTGCGTGTAGAACACGTGCGGATCGAGACGGAACAGCTTGTTGAACCGCAGCGGGTCCCCTTGCGTGATGAGCTCGGTGACGCGGGCCGCCTCCTCCGACGTGCCTTGCGGCACCGAGTGGCACATGGAGCACGTCTGGGCGTCCGGCAGCCCGGCATGGGCGCCCTGGCGCACGCGCGCGTGGCAGAACTCGCAGTTGAGGCCGAGCTCTTCAGTGTGCTTGCGATGGTTGAACTCGACGGGCTGCGGCACGGCAGCGCCACGTCTCGCCACCAGCGGCACAGTGACCACCAACGCGAGAACCAGCGCAGCGAGCCCGACAACTACTTTTCGGTCGAGTCGCCCACGAGACTTCGGACTACCCAGCGGGACCCTCATGACATTCCCTGAGCCGGGGTGTCCCCGGGCCCGCTAGGACCGCCGACCACGAGCCCGACGAGCCCGATCAGAAGGGCTACGAGCCCGATCCCCCCGCCGCCCCACACCACCCAATCGAACCACGAGGGGAAATCCGTCATCCTGCCCAGAGCGTAAAGCAGGAAGGAAATCGTCAGCACCACGACACCCGCGCTGAACGCACGAATCCACTTCAGCCTGCGCGCGTAGCGGGCTAGCGGGAACTGGCACTCCGGACAGACCTCGCCCGACGGGTCGCGCCACACGAACGACCACCGCTTCCCATCCCCGGTGTCGGTGTCCTCGGGCTCCATTACGGGAAGCACAGGCTTGACGACCTTGCCACACCCCGGGCACTGCACCCCACCAGTCACCGCCGTACTGATACGCTCGCTAAACCGCATCGTCTTTCCCCCTGAGATTCCCGGTCCGTCCCGTTCGGCGACAGTCAGATCGCCGAGATGGGGATGCTCGCCGATCTCTATCCAGTCACCCCGCGCATATCCCGCGGTTCGGTATCGCTCCAAGGCGGTAGTAGCTTGACCAGTGCCCACAGGATCACGAACGGCAGGAACAGCAGACCGATAGTCATCCCCAGCCCCTCCACGCCGAGTAACTCCACCCTGTATAGAGTCAGGCCGCGCAGACTCTTCGAGAAGAGCTGGCCCCCGATCACCACGTTCCAGCGGATGCTGAAGATGCCAATCTGAATGAGGACCGCCGCAGCCAGGTAGATGAGCTGCCGCAGCTCCGGCGGCGTCCGCACAATGCCGCCCTTCTTCAAGCCGGGCGACACCAAGCCCAGCGCCAACAGCGGAATCACCGTTCCCATCACGACCTGTAACACGATAAGCGAGATGAACAACCGGCTCTCGATGAGCTGTCGCAGGATCTCGATCGATTCCTCCGACTCATAGAGACGATGGATGAAGTCGAGCGCCTCCAGCGAGAAGTCCACCACTAGCGCGTAGAACAGGAACTGCGCCAGCTTGTCGAGGCACGCCATATCGATCTTCCGCCAACGGAACAGCGTCGTGAGCATGTACAGCACGAGCACCAGCGCGATGCCCGACACCATGGCAGAGAACAGGAACACGACCGGCATCAGCACGCTGCTCCACCAGGGGTTCGCCTTGATCGAGCCGAAGATGAATCCCACGTAGCCGTGGAGCAGGAACGCTGAGGGAATGCCGATGACCGTGATCCAGCGCCCGGCATTGTCATCGAACCGTAGCGACTTCTCTGACAGATCGGTGGCACCCAGTGTGAGCGTGTAGTAGAACCACCGCGTCACGCCGTGCGACGACTGCGCTCTCAACACCATGTCCTTGCGGTAGTCGAACCAGATCTCGATCAGCAGCACGACGGCCAGGTACCAGGCGTACACGAATCCGAACATCGCCATGGCCGACTGGCTGTTCGGGGTAAGGAAGATTTCGTAGGAGCGCTCGGGGTGCCCCAAGTGTGCCAGCAGCGGCAGCGGTGCGACCAGGAGGAACGCCAGCGCAGTCAGCAGCGACAGCCGGTACGTGGGCTGCACCTCCTTGACATTGAACACCCGTTCCAACGAGGCGAGGATGAAGGCGCCGGCCACGAGGCCCGTTATGTACGGGTACAGAACGATGAGCAGGCCCCACTGGCTCTCGAGTTCGTTGGGGAAGATGTATCCCTGCATCCTACCTCACCTCCCCATCGAGGTTGGCATAGTGCACCTTCGGCTTCGTGTTCAGGTGTGCCTTGAGCACCTGCACGTCATTGAATTGCATGAACCGCGCAAGCGGCGTGGCACGTTGCTCGACCTCGCCGAAGATCCGGGCACCCGTAGGGCACACTTCGACGCAAACCGGTACGAGTCCGTCGACGATCCGGTGGTAGCAGAACGTGCACTTCGCGGCCACGTGCTTCTCGGGGTGGATGTAGCGCGCCCCGTACGGACAAGCCTGGATGCAGTAGCGGCAGCCGATGCAGTAGTCATCATCGACCAATATCACGCCGTCCTCGGTCATGAACGTGGCGCCCACTGGGCACACTTGGACGCAGGGTGGGTTAGCGCACTGGTTGCACAGCTTCGGGACGAAGAAGGTGCGGCGCACCGTCGCCTGGTCCTGAATGGGCGGGAAGCCGTCGATGCCACCGTTCGGGCTGTCGACCTCGACATGACCGTCGCGCCGGATCACGTAGCGCTCGATCCAGGTGTTGAAGAAGTGTGGTTCGGCCGGCACGTCATTCTCGGTCTTGCAGGCCACGACGCAGCGAGCGCAACCGATGCACTTTCGCACGTCGATCCCCATGCCATAGAGGTGCTCCGTGGGATCGTAGCCGTCCTGTCCTGGCACGCTGACGGTGCCCCACCACAGCACCGGCGCCGCCGCCCCACACGCTCCCAGCAGGTCCCGCAGGAACTCCCGGCGCGGTACCGTCCCATCCTGGGTCTTCTGGGCGTCGGACATCAGCGGGCCTCGGGGTAGTGGGGGTAGTGGCACTGCCAGCAGACGTACTGCTGGTTGTGACTCTGGAGATCGACCCGCGGGATTCGCTCCGGTGAGGATGCGTCCGTCGCATGACAGGTGCCGCAGAAGCTCCGCTCCGTAGGCTTGCCGGGGCGCACCGACCGCGGGTCGTTCTTGTGCCGCGTCGGAGTCTCGTGACACGTGGTGCAGCTCAACTCCACATGGTGCGACACCGCCTTCTGACTCGCGATCTGCCCGTGGCACGCACTGCACTCCTGCGGCGTCACCGGCGGCTCGGGAGCGTGTGGCTCGTGACAGGTGGCACAGGGTATCCGTGGGTTGTGCGTCACCGAGTCGATCTGCGGGTAGCCTGTGGGCCGCGAGGGATTGTAGGCGTGGCACAGGGGGCACAGACCCCGGTCCCGCGACACGGTCGGCTTGGTCTCCAGCGGATTGGCCACGTGCGCCGCAGCCGGCCCGTGGCACACCTCGCACCGCACGCCTCTGTGATTCGACGCCTCCCGGGCCTCGGCGATGGGCCGGTGGCACATCGTGCACGCCTGGTGCCCCGCGTACTTCTTGGGATGCACCACGATCGAGTCGACCGCCGCCGCTCGGTAGTGCCCAATGTCACCGAAGGTCTCCGGAACGAGCAGAGTGCGCGCCACGATCAGGCCTATGACGGCCACGACGAAGACAGCGGCGAGGCGAGGTACCTGCTGTGGCATGCGTATCCCCCCCGGGATGAGCACTTGGCGACCGGTGTTGAGAATCCCGACCGCAAAACTCGCCCAAGCTTGGGGTTATGATCGTGAAGAAATCATGAAGCGGTCACGAACGGCGCTGCACCGCAGCTGAATCCGCCCCAGCGGACCCCGGCTTATTATTCGGCATGCCCGCCGCCAAGCCCTTCACCGTCGCCAGCGACGCGGTCTCGCTCGCCGTGACCGTGGCGGGCAGCGCCATCACGAGCATCGAGCTCAACCGGCGCGGCGGCCGCGGGCCGGAGACCCCCGTCGAACGCGAGGCTGCGACGCAGCTCGCGGAGTACCTCGCGGGCCGGCGGACGGAGTTCACGGTGCCGCTCAAGCCTGAGGGCACGGCGTTCGATCACCGCGTATGGGACGCGGTGGCCGCCATCCCCTACGGGGAGACGACCACCTACGGCGAGATCGCGCGGGCCATCGGCAATCCGAAGGGCGCGCGCGCCGTGGGCACCGCAAACGGCCGCAACCCCATTCCCATCATGATCCCCTGCCACCGGGTGGTCGCAGCAGGCGGCCGGCTGGGGGGCTACGGCGGCGGGCTCCCGCTCAAGCGGCGCCTACTGGATTTAGAGACGAGAGGACGGCTGTCACAGCCGTTGTGACCCACGCTCCGTGCACCTGAGCCAGCTCACCGCCCGCAACTTCCGCAACCTCGCGTCACTAGACGTGGACCTGCCCCCCGAGGGCGTCGTCATCCTCGGAGAGAACGGCCACGGCAAGACGAACCTGCTCGAGGCAGTCTACTACCTCGTGCTGTTCCGCTCGTTGCGCGGCGCGAAGGACCGGGAACTGGTGCGCTTTGGGGAGGCGGGGTTCTTCGTGGCCGGCGTGGCGGGTCAGCGCATCACCGTGGGCTACGAGACCGCTGGACGGCGCAAGAAGGTCACGGTAGATCGCTCCGAGGTGAAGAAGCTCTCCGAAGGCGTGGGGCTCGTGACGGCCGTCGCGTTCGCTCCCGCCGACCGGGCGATCGTCGCGGGCGGGCCGGCAGGCAGGCGACGCTATCTCGACGTGCTCCTGTCGCTCGGCGAGCCGGGGTATCTCAGCCACCTCGCGGCAATGCGCAACGCGCTACGGCAGCGCAATGCGGCGCTCAAGCGGGGGCGGGGCGACGAAGCGGCGGCGTTCGACGCACCGTTCGCGCGGGCGGCGGCGCACGTGGGCGCCGAGCGGCGCCGCTGGACGGTGGCGTGGTCGGAGCGATATGCTGAGCTGTGCAGCTCGTTGGGGGAAGACGACAGTCCCGGGCTGCGTTACCATCCACACCATCACCGCGAGAGCGACGCCCCGCAGGAACTGGAGCGCGCACTCGCAGTCACCATCGACCGGGATCTGCGACGCGGCATGACCACCACCGGACCCCATCGCGACGACATGGACCTCTCGCTCAACGAGAGGGAGCTGCGCACCTATGGCTCGGCCGGCCAGCAGCGCACGGCGGCGGTGGCATTGCGGTTGCTCGAAGCCGAGACCCTGACCGCGGCCCGGGGAAGCTCGCCTGTGGCGCTGTACGACGACGTATTCGCCGAGCTCGACGCCGGTCGGCAGGCCCGGCTGTTGGCCCTGATCCAGGAGACGTTGCCGGGGCAGGCCATCGTCACGGCTCCCCGCGAGTCGGAGGTCCCGCCCGCGCTGCTCGAGCGGACGCGCTGGCGCATGGTCGGAGGGCGCCTTGAGACGTAGGAAGAACTCCTCGGCCACCCCCCTGCGTGACGCACTGGGCGCTTACATCAAGCGCAGCGGGTTCAAGCGCCGCCTGGACCAGGCCAGCGTCATACCCGAGTGGCCCGAGCTGGTCGGACCCAAGATCGCGGAAGTCACGACTCCCCTGAGCGTAGGTCCCGACGGCACCCTGTTCGTGAGCGTGGCATCGGCGGCGTGGATGCAGGAGCTGCAGCTCAACTCCGCCGACATCCTCAGGCGGTTGGGCGAGCGGGGCAAGAAGATAAGGCGCATCGTGTGGCGCGCGGAGTGACTGCGCGTGCAGCGTAACCGCTTGTCGAACAAGAATTTACAGCGGCCACGCCCGATTGATTTTCGGCCTTCGTCCGGGTATATTTGATGGACCTCTGATGGGGTCGCAAGCGGCCCCGTTTTTCGTATCGCACCCACGGACGACTATGACATCGCCACAGCAGCGAGATCGCTACAGCTCCGACTCGATCCAGGTACTCAAGGGCCTCGAGGCGGTGCGGCGGCGCCCCGGGATGTACATCGGCTCAACCGGAGCCCGCGGCCTGCACCACCTCGTCTACGAGGTGGTAGACAACGCCATCGACGAGGCCATGGCCGGGTACTGCGACAAGATCGACGTCACGCTGGCGGCGGACGGCGCGGTCACGGTCGTCGACAACGGCCGCGGCATACCGGTCGACCAGCACAAGACCGAGAAGAAGCCGGGCGTCGAAGTGGCGATGACCATGCTTCACGCCGGCGGGAAGTTTGACAAGAGCTCCTACAAAGTGTCGGGCGGGCTCCACGGCGTGGGGGTCTCGGTCGTCAACGCGCTGTCGGAGCGGCTGGATGTGTGGGTGTGGCGCGACGGCAAGGAACACCACATGGCCTTCGAGCGCGGCAAGACCAAGACTCGCCTCAAGGTCGGCAAGGAAGTCAAGAAGAGCGGCACCAAGGTCACGTTCCGGCCGGATGGAGAGATCTTCAACGAGCTCGACTACGACTACTCCACCATCGCCAACCGACTGCGCGAGCTGGCGTACCTCAACTCCGGCATCAAGCTCAACATCACCGACAAGCGGGGCGAGGAACCGAGGCAGGAGACCTTCCACTACAAGAAGGGCATCGCCGAGTTCGTTCAATTCCTGCGCGGCAACCGCAAAGCGCTGCACGCCAAGCCGATTCACTTCGCAACCACGAAGGAAGACGTGGAAATCGACGTGGCGATGCAGTGGGACAGCGGCTACCAGGAGAACGTCTTCTCGTTCGTGAACAACATCAACACGCACGAGGGCGGCACGCACCTCACCGGCTTCAGGGCCGCGCTCACGCGGTGCGTCAACGAGGTGGGCAAGAGCAAGGGGATGTTCAAGAAGGAGAGCGTCACCCTGAGCGGCGACGACGTGCGGGAGGGGCTCACGGCGGTGCTGCACGTCAAGGTGAAGGAACCGCAGTTCGAGGGGCAGACCAAGACGAAGCTGGGCAACTCCGAGGTGGAGGGCATCGTCAAGACGGTGCTGTACGAGCGGCTCGGCAACTTCCTCATGGAGACTCCGGGCGCCGCTCGCGCCGTGATCGACAAGGCGCTGAGCGCGGCCCGGGCGCGGGAGGCGGCACGCAAGGCGCGCGAGCTGGTGCGCAAGAAGAGCGCCCTGGAGAATGGAGTGTTGCCGGGCAAGCTGGCCGACTGCTCTCTCAACGACCCCACCATGTGCGAGCTGTACATCGTAGAGGGGGACAGCGCGGGCGGCTCGGCCAAGCAGGGGCGCGATCGCTCGTTCCAGGCGATCCTGCCGCTGCGCGGCAAGATCCTCAACGTGCAGAAGGCGCGGGTCGACAAGGTCCTGTCCAATGAGGAGATCCGCGCAATCGTCACGGCGATCGGCACCGGCGTGGGAGCCGACGACTTCAAGCTGGACGAGGCCCGCTACCACAAGGTCATCATCATGACCGATGCCGATGTGGACGGGGCTCACATCCGCACCCTGCTGCTCACGTTCTTCTATAAGGAAATGCGCCCCCTCATAGAGGCTGGGTACGTGTACATCGCCCAGCCTCCGCTCTACCGCGTCGCCAAGGGCAAGCAGGAGTTCTACGCATACGACGACGGAGAGCGCGAAGAGTACACGAAGCGGCTGAACGGCGGCGGCAAAGGCAACATCAGCCTGCAGCGCTACAAGGGTCTGGGCGAGATGAACCCCGACCAGTTGTGGCGCACCACCATGGACCCGGCCTCCCGCACGGTGCTGCGGGTGGAGCTGGAGGACGCGGTGGAGGCGGCCCAGCTGTTCGAGACACTGATGGGCGACGAGGTGGAGCCCCGCCGGGCATTCATCGAGGAGCACGCCAAGTACGTCAAGAACCTGGACGTGTAGCAGCCACATGTGAGGAGAGGCCCCGGGGGTAGCACCCCCGGGGCCTCTTGTTGTGAAGTGTGCAAGGGTTGACGAATAGAAAGATTGCTATGTACTATGTGGCTATGTCTGCACAGCTCGTCAGGGGAGTAGAGCCCGAGATTCTCCACCGGGCCGCCGAGATCATCAAGATGCTGGGGCATCCCGATCGGCTGAAGATCGTGGAAGTGCTCGAGCAGGGTGAGACCTCGGTATCACAGATCCAGCAGGTGCTGGACCTGCCCCAGGCGATCGTGTCGCAGCACCTGGCCAAGATGCGGGGCTGTGGAATCGTCGCCTCGCGGCGAGACGGCAACCATGTGTACTACCGCATCGTGGAGCCCAAGGTGGGACACATCCTGGGGTGCATTCGAAGCTGCGACATGTAGCCGGATCCGCGGCGCCGTTTCTTCCCGCCCTACCCCCTCGTCAACCGATAGATCAGGATCGCAGCGCGCTTAGCCATCACCGGAATCGAATTGAGGTCCACCGACTCGTTCGATGTGTGGGCCCCGTCTCCGGCCACTCCCAGCCCCGCTAGCGACGCTTCCACGGTGCCCGACACGAACGAGATATCGGCAGCCCCACGCAGACCAGGATCCAACGCGGTCACCTCTCCGTACCCCAGATCGAGGTTCACCTGGGAGAGGTACCCCATCAGCTCGTAGTTCCCGGCCCACGGCTCCATGGCCGGATAGAGCTCCTCGAACTCGATCTCCGCGTCGCTGTGCTCCAGTGCGTCTTCCACGATGTCCGTCATGCGGTCCTTGGCGCTCTGCAGCTGCAGGTCGGTGAGCGTGCGCAGATCACCGCTCACGAACGCCAACTGAGCGATGACGTTGGTCTTGCCGAACGCGGCGGCGCGGCTCTGCTCCACGTCCAGGCCGGCCGCAGTGCCACCCGCGATCAGGCCCGGGTTGAATGTGAGATGTTGCTCTCCCTCGAGCTTATCGCGGAACTGGTCGAGGATCCGGGCCGCCGCGAAGATCGCACCGCTCCCCACGTCCTCGTGGAAGATCTGGGAAGAGTGGGCCGCCACGCCCCCGACCCGCAGGACCCAACGCGTCACCCCACGGCGTGCGACGGTCGCCATCCCCACGCCACCCACGTTGCCCTCGAACCCCAACGCGATGTCGCTGCGCAGCCCGGCCTCGGTGAGGCGATGGCGGGAGTACTCGACCGGAACCCCCGGCTGCTCCTCATCTCCGGTGAAGGCGACGATCACGCTGGTGTTCTCCAGCGCGCCCACAGCTTGCAGCGCCCGCAGCGCGAGGACGATCACGATGTTGCCACCCTTCATGTCGGCCACACCCGGTCCCGTCGCCGTGGAAGAGTCGACCCGCGCGAACTGCTGGAACGGACTGTCCTCCTCGAACACGGTGTCGAGGTGGCCGATGAGCAGGATGCGGCGCCCCTGCCCTCCGCGCCGTTCCGCGAAGAGGTGTCCCGCACGGTTCACGGAGTCCATCGGGATCCAGCGCGTGCGGAATCCGAGGGCCGCGAACTCGTCCTCGAATACCTGCCCGACTTCGCGGACCCCGGCGAAGTTCATGGTGCCGCTGTTGATGTTCACCACCCGCTCGAGCAGTGCGATGGCGTCTTCGGCGTTCGCTTCTATGTAGTCGGTGATCGCTCGCTCCTCCTCGGACAGTCCCTGGGCCGCAGCGGGCACCGCGGGGAGTAGAGCAGCCAACTGTATGGCGAACAAAGCCTTCAGCGTTCTATTCACGTCGTCCTCGCGAGAGTGGGTCGATACGTCGCGCCACACAGAGTTGACGCAGATTGCACCCGCCACGCAACCCCCCGCGGACTATGTCCCGGGCTGGCGGGCTCGCCAGCGGCCCGGCAGTTTCCACGCGACGACTCCGCGATGACCGCCCACTCCAGCCTCACGAGCCTGAGCCGCGCCATCACCCGGTGCCGCGCCTGCCCGCGCCTCGTAGCCCACCGCGAGCAGGTGGCTCGGGAGCGCAAGCGCGCGTACCGCGACTGGGATTACTGGGGCCGTCCGGTGCCCGGATTCGGCGACACGGACGCGCGACTCCTGGTGGTGGGGCTCGCGCCCGGCGCCCACGGAGCCAACAGAACGGGGCGGGTCTTCACCGGAGATTCGAGCGGCGACTGGCTCTACGAGGCACTGCACCGCTACGGCTTCGCGAGCCAGCCCGACTCCACGGGACGGGACGACGGGCTGCGGCTACGCGACTGCTACATCACCGCAGCCGGCCGCTGCGCGCCACCGGGCAACCGGCCGACCCAGGGTGAGCTCGACGCGTGCCAGCCATTCCTCGAAACCGAGCTGCACCTGCTCGCACGCGTGCGGGTCGTCCTCACACTGGGCCACGTGGCGCACCGCCAGTGGCTGAGAGCTTCGGGGTGGTCACAGCGCCTGCCGCCCAAAGCGCGACCCGCGTTTGCCCACGGTGCGGTGACCCACCTGGAGGGCGGGCAGGTTGTGATCTCGTCGTACCACCCCAGCCGGCAGAACACCAACACCGGCAGGCTCACCCGGGAGATGTGGTACGCCGTGTTCGAAAGGGCGCGGGAGATTCTGGACAGAGGTGCCAGCGGCGGCTAGCGCTCATCACCCTCCGCGCTTTCCCCGGCCTCCGACCACTCCCTGATCACCCGCCGCTGCTCATCGGAGAGCCGCGCATCGGGATGCATCCAAAGGTATTTGCGCAGCGGCATCTCCCCCTCCTCGACCTCCTCCCAGATCTCTTCGCGCAGCTCCTCGGCATCCTCCTGCGACAACAGCCCCCACTCCGAGAAGTTGAGCTCGTGCCGCGCTTCCCTCACGTCGTGCGCCACTAGCCACGACACCGGAGCGACGTAGCCGTACCACGGCCACCGCGTCTCGTGGGAGTGGCAGTCGTAGCAGGCCGTGCGCAACACCTCGATGAGCGCCGGGGGCGCTTCGATCTCCGCGGTCACCGGAGGGTTGGTCCGACCGACCGGCCAGAGCTGTATGAGCACGAGCAGCCCGAAGGCGCTCGCAACAGGTATCCACGCGCGCTTGTTCACGCTGTCCCCCCACTGCGCCAGAGTTGGAGATTTCGAGGATTATGGCCGCAGCGTCGAGTCGTGCGGCGTGATGTCGTCCACCTTCCAGGCGTAGAGGCGGTACACTGTTCCCCCCGCCGAGCGCCGCACCCAGTAGCCGGCCTCGGTCGAGTCGAACGCCAGCGCGGCCAGTGTATCGCCGCCTTCGCCCAGCAGGGTGAGGCTGCGGTCGGGACGGCCGAAGTCCGCGGAGTCCGCCTCGGCCGGCGTCGCGAACGCACTGCCCTGTGCCGAGATGTCACTGAATTGGCGCAGCAGCGCCTCCACCGCGGTGGAGTCGGCGGCCGCTCCATCGGCGAAGCCCCAGCCCTCGTCCGCCCGCACCAGAGTGTACCGGCCGCTCCCTCGCTCGACCGTGACTCGGGCGATCTGCTCCGGCGTCAGGACCACGATACGCTTGTCGCGCCAGTCGGTGACGGTCCGCCCCACCAACGCCCCCAACCCGCCGAGCACCTGGTACACGTCGGCCTCACCGCCCCGTCGTACGTACACGGTGCGGAACTGGCGCCCCTGGTTTCCCACCACGAGGTCGACCAGCGTGTCCCCGCCCCGCAGCGCGAGCAGGCGCTTGCCCTTGGCCGAGTCCACACCCAATCGCTCATGAGATGCCACGCTCCGCGCGACCAGGCTGCCGCGCATGGGCTCCGAAGCCGCCTGAAACAGCTCGTCCAGCGCCACCGGCGAGGCGGGAAACGCGTTCACACTCCACTGGCCATCCGCTGCGCGCGTGAGCCGCACCGCCTCCTCGCCCCCCACGATCTCGACCACATCCACTCCGTCGGCGGAGAGCGCCGGCACCAGTTCCTGCTCCTCGATAGTATCACTACCGCCGCCGAAGATCGTGACGAGCCCCCACAGGAACAGCGCCGCGGCGAGTGCGATCCCGATGTGCAGCAGCTGGCGGGGTGTCACGCGGAGACTCCGGCGGGACGATAGCTCTGGCGGGTCCAGCGCCGCCGGCGCCACAGCCAGATCACCGCGAAGGCGATCACTAGCAGCGGCATGCCGACCGTGTTGAAGTACTTGACGAAATCCTCGAGCGTCCCGCTCTCGAACACCAGCGCAGGCGGTCGGCGGTTCTTGGAGCGGATCTGGATCAGCGCGTCGTCCTGCGCCAGCCAGTCCACGGCATTGAGCGCGAACAGCAGGCCCGTACGGCTGTTCTGCACGTAGCGGTCGGTGATGAACTCCGAGTTCCCCAGGAGCACCACTCGCCCCAGGGACGGGTCGCCGCCGCTGTCCGCGGCGAGCGGGTTCACCAAAGCCGCGAGAACTCTCTGACTCAGGTCCTCCTGGGGAAACTCCCGCTGGGGCGCGATGAAGGCGCGTCCCTGCTCGACGCCCGCGGCCTGGCTCGTGACGAACAGCGGTGTCACGGCCCCGCCCGTCGCCCCCGCGGTGTCGATGCTACTGGTCCACGGCAGGACCATCGCCTCCAGATCGGCGTTCACCGGAGTCGCCTGGGTGCTGAGGGCACGAACCCAGAACGGATAGGAGACCAACACTCGCCCGAACGAGGACGGCATGGACACGGCCTCGTTGGAGGCGAGGTCGTACACCATGTCGGAGCGGACCGACACGCCGTACGGCTCGAGCAGCGTGTTCCATGGAAGTGGCTGCGCCATGGCCTGGAATCCCTGGGGCTCTATCCGCATGCCGCTCGCCAGCACCAACGCACCGCCGCCGCGCGACAGGAACGTCGCGAAGCGGCCCAGGTGCGCGCTGTCCAGCGGCGGGGGCGGCCCGGCGAGCACGAGCACCTGGATGTCGTCGGCGATCGGCACGCTGTCGATCGGCTGCACGGTACGGACCTCGTAGGTGCGCTGCAGCTCCTGGCGCAACGTGCCGTAGGTGTTGCCCTGTCCGGGATCGGCGCGCGACTCCACCACGGCCACCACCGGTCGCAGCGGGCGGGTGAGCGTGCGAATGTACGAGGCGAGCCGGTACTCCAGGTCGTCGGTGCGGCTCACGACCGGTATCGTCTCGGCGGCGTCGGCATACTGCACCGCGATGCCCAGGTAGCCCTCCTGCATCTGGAACTGGGCCTCGCCCATCGAGCTGAACTGCACCGGCGGGATTCCCAACGCGCGGGCCTCCGCCATCGCGTTCTCGTCCTCCGCTGGATCGAGTTCCACCACGCGCAGGTTGGAACCCCCCGCCGCGCGCAGATCGGCGAGGAGATCCCCGATGTCGCGCTTGATGATCCCGAAGTCCTCGGGCAGCTCCTGCGTCACGAACAGCTTGATCGTGACGAGGTCGTCGAGATCGGCCACTATCTCCTTGGTGGCCGGTGACAGCGTGTACGCCTTGCCTGGCGTGAGGTCGAGGCGCCCACCTATGTGCCCCCCCAGGAGGTTCACCACCAGCACGAGCGCCGCGATCAACACCGTGCCGAGCTGAAGCCTGCGCCGCGTGGCACGCGCCGGGGAGAGCTTGCGGCGCATCACCCCGTAGTACGCCAGCGCCACAAAGAGCGTCGCGACCGACAGGAAGTAGACCGCATCCCTGAGGTCGATGACGCCGCGCGCGATGTTCTCGAAGTGGGGCAGCACCGCCAGACTCGCCACGACCTGGGCCATGCGCGGCGGCAATCCGGTGATCATCGCGCCGGCCCCGGCGAGGATCAGGAGAAACATCACCGCCACGCCCACGATGAACGCGGTGATCTGGTTGGGCGTCACACTGGAGGCCCACAGTCCCACCGCCGTGAACGCCGCCGCCAGCAGCACGGCGCCCACGTACTGGGCCACCATCACACCCGCCTGCAGGTCCGCGCCAAGCGACAGCCCGAGCGGGATGGTCACGGTCAGCAGCAACGCGATGCAGCTGAACAGCAACGCACCCAAGTACTTGCCGACGACCAGCTCCACTTCGGTGATGGGCTGTGCGAGCACCACCTCGAGCGTCCCCGAGCGCGCGTCCTCGGACAGCGTGCGCATCGTGACGGCGGGCGCGAAGAAGAGCAGGATCCACGGCAGCAGGCCCAGCATCGGCCGCAGTGTGGCCATGTCCTGCAGGTACGCCGTGCGGAAGAAGAGGAAGTTGTTGAATCCCAGGAACACCACCAGCAGGATATACCCCGTCGGGTGGTCGAACAGGAACCGCAGCTCGCGGCGCGCCAGGGTCCACACCGAGGTGATCACTCGCCCGCTCCCGCCGTGAGCTGCCGGAACAGCTCCTCCAGGCTGCGGGTCTCCTGGTGCAGCTCGTACAACGTCCAGCCCCGCTCGCGAGCCTGCGCGAACACTTCGGGCCGCACGTCCCGGGAGCCGTCGGTGGTGAGCGTGACGGCGATCCGATCGCCACCCCGCGGGTGCGGCCCCTCCACGCTCAGCACGCCCGCCAGTCCCCTGAGAACTTCCACCATGCCATCGCCCACCGCTTCTACCATCACCTGCACCGCGCCCTCGGCCTGCGCCGTGAGCTGCTCCACCGGACCGTCGGCGGCGAGGCGCCCCCGATGAATCACCAGGATCCGGCCACACGTATGCTGCACTTCGGGAAGCACGTGGGTAGAGAGAATGACCGTACGCTGGCGGCCCAGCTCATTGATCAGGCGTCGGATCTCGACCCGTTGGTTCGGGTCCAGCCCCTCGGTGGGCTCGTCCAACACCAAAAGGTCGGGGCGGTGCAGAATCGCCTGCGCCAACCCGACCCGCTGGCGAAAGCCCTTGGAAAGCTCCCCGATCGTGCGGTAGTAGACCTCGCCGATCCCGGTGTGGGCGATTGCCTCATCCAGCGCGTCATTACCCTCGGGGCCGGCCAGCCCCCGCAGACGCCTTACGAACTCGAGGTATTCGGCCACCGCCATCTCATCGTACAGCGGATTGCTCTCCGGCAGATACCCGATGCGACGCTTCGCTTCCCGGCCCGACTCAGCCAGGGGCACGTCGTCGAAGCGGATCTCGCCCGCGTCCGGCTCGTAGAACTGCGTGATCAGGCGCATCGTGGTGGACTTCCCGGCTCCGTTGGGACCCAGGAAACCCACTACTTCCCCGCGATCGACCGCAAAGCTCGCGGAGTCGACGGCGGTGACGCCGTTGAAGCGCTTGGTGACGTTGGTGAGAGTGAGCAGCGGCATCTGACGGGCAGATTCTAATCACCTTTCGGCGTGGTTCAACCCCGATTCCCCCCCGGGAGGCCTAATCTCTTGCATCTGGGACCACGAAACGTACTTTATCTTACAAAGTCCTTTACCCAATCCGGCCTCGGAGGGGAGCTGTGTCCATTCCGACGCACGAGCAGCAAGACGCGAAGGAGACGCTGGCGTTCATTCGGCGCACCATGGAGTCGGCGTCGACGTACACCGCCGTCTCCGGATGGGGCCTGGTCGCGGTAGGCGCCGTGGGGCTGGTGGCGGCATGGCTTGCGTGGAGTGGCAGCCTGGCGGCAGACCTGCGCATCTGGATCCCCGCCGCACTGATTTCCGTCCCCATCGCGACCGCTTTCAACGTCACCAAGGCCCGGCGGCTGGAGGTCCCCATCTGGACCGGAGCGATCCGCAAGGTCGTGTGGGTGATGGCACCCACCCTGGTGGCGGGGGCGCTTCTCACTCTCGCCCTGGCAAGGCAGGGGACGACGGACCTGCTGCCTGGCACGTGGCTCGCGCTGTACGGCGCCGGCGTGACCGCCGGCGGCACCATATCCGTCAGGGCGATTCGGGGAATGGGAGTGCTCTTCCTGATCTTGGGCGCGGTGGCGCTGTTCCGCCCGGAATGGGGTCTGCTGCTCCTGGCCCTGGGGTTCGGCGGCCTGCACGTGGCCGTGGGACTCGACATCGTGCTGCGGCATGGCGGATAGCACGACCACCGATATGCTGGACCGGCTGATCCACGAGCGGATCCGCCTGGGGATCGTGTCGGCGCTCGCGGCGGAGGAGCGCATGAGCTTCGCCGACCTGAAGCAGGTGCTGCGCACCAGTGACGGGAACCTGAGCGTCCACGCCCGCAAGCTGGAGGAGGCAGGCTACATCAAGGTGACCAAGGGGTTCGAGGACCGGAAACCGAAGACCGAGTACCGCCTCACGACCAAGGGGCGGCGGGCACTCGAGACCTACCTGGCTCAGATGGAGACCATCTTGAGCGAAGCGCGCGACGCGTTGGAGCGGACATGAGCGGGATGCACGTCGGGATCATCATGGACGGCAACGGGCGCTGGGCCCGCAGCCAGGGAAGGCCGCGTTGGCGCGGCCACCTCGCCGGCGTGGACAGCCTGCGGGACGTGGTGCGGGGCGCACCCAACCTGGGCGTGACCACGTTGACCGTGTACGCGTTCTCGGCCGACAACTGGAAGCGACCCGCCACCGAAGTGGGCCGGCTCTTCTGGCTGCTGCGAGAGTACTGCCTGCGCGAGCGTGCCGAGCTGCTGGATAATGGAGTACGCGTGACCCACATCGGGCGCCGCGACCGCATTCCGCGCTCCGCCCTGGGGCAGTTGGAGGAGACCGAGCACGAGACCGCTCGAGGGCGGCGCCTGCACCTGCGCCTGGCCATCGACTACAGCGCCCGCTGGGCCATCGCCGAGGCCACGCACGCCTTGGCGCGCAAGGTGAAGCGCGGCCACCTCGATCCCAACGCGATCACCCCCGACCTGCTGCACCGCCAGATCAGCGGCAACGTACCGGAGCCCGACCTGATCATCCGCACCGCCGGTGAGCAGCGCCTGTCCGACTTTCTGCTGTGGGAGCTCGCCTACGCCGAGCTCTACTTCACGCCGGTATTGTGGCCCGACTTCCGCCGAGCCGACCTGGCCCTGGCGCTATCCGAGTTCCGCATGCGGGAGCGCCGCTTCGGGGCCGTGCCCGCGGAGCAGGCAGCCGAGCCCGAGGCGGCAGCCAGCTGACCCGTGCCGCAATGGACCTTGTCTTGGCGCGGCGTGTAAGCCATCCTTATCCGATAGTTGCACTCGTGATTGGTCTCACGGCGGCCCCAAACGGGGCGCGATACCGTTGGACAGCCCGTTGACGGAGGTTCGATAGACTTGAGGCTCGCCGCCACCCGACTCGCCACCGCGATTGTGCTGCTGGCAACCGCTACCTGGGCGGCTCCCGCGGAGGCCCAGGTGTCGCTGCGCAGCGATGGTGAGGCCGGCGGGCTCTGGGCGCCGCTGGCTCCGGCGCTCCTGGCGCAGGCGCGAATCGCGGGCGTGACCGTGAACCAGCCCACCTTCCTGCTGGAGGTGCGTGACGAGCGGAACGTGAGGCCGTCCGCCAGCATGATGGAGGGAATCGGCACCACTGCTTTCGACCCGCTCGACCTCACGACCCAACTCAGCTGGAACGCGAGCCCGATGCCGGCGCCCGTGACGTTCATGCGGCAGCTCCCGCTGTCGTTTCGCGTGGATGACGTGCTGGACGGCTTCGATGGCAAGCGCGCCATGCACCAGGTCTTTCCCGGCCTCAAGAGTGCGAGCCGCGTGTTCCGGCTCGGGGGAAGCGTCAGGTTCTAGCCGCTCTGCCGAGCGATCCTCCAAGCCAGTGCCAACACCGCGATTCTCACCCGCGCCCCGACCTAGGGGCGCCGCCCCACTCCAGCGTTCTCCCGAATCTCGGCGACTGCCACGTCCAACGCCCCTTCCGGTGCCACGGCGATGTCAGGGATGACGCCGATGCCCTGGAAGTCCAGTTCCGTGTGCTCGTATCGAGCACGCAAGAAGGGCACCGTCAGGGCGAAGCCGCCCGTGATGTCCTTGGTGTTGGAGGGGTTCGACATCCCCGGCGTCGTATCACCCACTATGGTAGCGCGGCCCTGGTGCTTCAGGACAAAGGCGAACGCTTCAGCGGCGGAGTGTGTGCCCTCGCTGGTCAGGATGTAGACAGGGACTTCAGGCGCGAAGTACCGCTGCTGACGCTTCGTCCGCATTTCACCATTCACGGCGCCGGATCGGTCGTAGAACGTGAGCAACAGAGTGGAGTCGGGGAGGAGGTGCCCACACAGCAACGCTATCATGTCACCGGACCCTCCGAAGTTCTCCCTGACGTCGAAGATCAGTGCGTCAACGGGAGGCAAATCCGCGAACGTGCTCGCGACGGCTGCGAGGGCGTCATCGTCTCCCGGCATCCAATCAAGAACCAGGTATCCGATTCTGCCCGGCAGTACCGACGCCTCTCTCAGGCCACTCGCACTGGGACCGGATCCGGGGTCGGCGGCACCTCCCTCCGCTGCTGGGGGTCTCACGAAGAAGGCGAAATGGGGATCGTTTGTGGCTGCGAGAATCTCCGAGAGTACTGTCGTCGCTAGGACATCTTTGTCGGAGACGCCGTCGTAGACGCCACCCTCCAGGTTCCGCATCAGGGTCTTCGCCAACCGCTCGCCGATCTCAGGATAGACGTACTCCGAGCGGATAAGGTCCGCGACCTCGGTCACGGCTGCTGCTCGGGTCGTGGCGTCGAGTCCGGCATCGCTGCAAGCTGCTGCGCAGAAAAGCAGGGATGCCACCAGGTGGCCGTGGCCGGGCCTGTGGCGGCTTCTCGTATGCACTTGACATCCTCCCGGGGCGCTACTATCGTAGCGGGACGATACGATTATATCGTTCCGCTACGAATATAGCAAGGAGCCACCGTGACCAAGGCACCTGACTCCCGGTCCCTCAGCCGGCGCCAGAACGAGATCATGGACGTGGTCTACCGCCTCAACGAGGCATCCGTAACGGAGATTCTGGAGCACCTGGATGACCCGCCAACGGACGGGGCCGTACGCAGAATGCTGAATATCCTGGCCGAACGGGGCCTGGTTGAATCGCGCTATGACGGTCCCCGTAAGGTGTACCGAGCCGTGCTGCACAAGGAGGAAGCCCGCAAGCGCGCGCTCCGACGAGTGGCCGAGACCTTCTTTGGGGGCTCGCAGGCCAGCCTAATGGCCTCCCTCTTCGAGGACTCGGCAACTCGCTTGAGCGAGGCGGAGCGGAACACCCTGCGCCGGCTCATCGCCAGGGCAAAGGAGGAGGACCAATGAGCCTCTCTCTTTCCACGATCGAGCTGGTCCTGGATACGCTGGTAATCCAGGCTCTGGTCCTCGCAGTCCTCTTCTTCGCCCGCCGCAGCTCGGCGGCAACGCAGCACCTGTTCCTGTCGGTGGCCGTGCTCATGGTGCTGGCCGTGACCGTGATCTCGCCGGTCGTACCCGATTGGAAGCTCGGGCTGATTCCCGTTGAGGAAGTGGCTGTGGACCGGGCGGCGCCGTCGGCAACCATCGATCTGCCCGAAGCTGCTCCGGAAGGGGCGATCGACAGGCCGCGTGAGACCGCGTCGCCCGAGAATCGGGTCCAGCGCACCCTTGCCGGTGTCTGGGTGCTGGGATCAGCCCTCTTGCTGCTGTGGATGGTGCTGGGGGTGATGTACAGCTGGTGGCTGAACAGGCAGGCCCGGCCGACCGAGAGCTCCCAGCTTCGGGATCGCTTCCACTGGGCGCTGGAGCAGGTGGGCCTGCGTCCCGGTGCCGCCCTCGTGGAGTCGGAGGTGGTGAAGATCCCGGTCGTGTTCGGGTTCATTCGGCCCACGGTCATTCTCCCCACCCACGCGACACGATGGTCCGAGGACAGGCTCCGGGCCGTGCTACTCCACGAATCGGCCCACATCCGCCGCAAGGACCTGGTCTTTCAGTTCCTGGCCAAGCTCACGTGCGCCATCTACTGGTTCAATCCCCTCGCGTGGCTGATCGAGCGTAAGCTCTTCCTGGCCGGAGAGCGGGCGGCCGACGACCAGGTGATCCGCCAGGAGGTTCCCCCTGCCGACTACGCCGAGCATCTCATGGAGACTTCGGTGGAGCTCGGCACGGAGCGCAATCCCATCTGGGCCACCGCCGCGATGGCCGAGGGCACCGCGTTCAAGGACAGGATCCTCTCGATACTGGATCCGAACATTCGGCGTGGAGAACCGAACATGTCGAATCAAGCTGCTGTGACGCTGGCCGCCACCGCGATGGTGTTTTCCCTACTGGCCTTCAGTCCGTGGCGGGGTGCTTCGTCGCCGTCGGCACCAGAGGTTTCCTCTGCTACCCAACGGCCTGTCGTACTACAGCAGGGGAACCAGGGCGACTTCGAGACCCTGGTGCAGATGCTGCAGCTGCAGGATCCCGACATGCGGGAGCACGCAGCCAGCGTGCTGGGGGAGCTGGGGGATGAGAGGGCGGTTCTCCCGCTCATCCAGGTCATCCTGAACGATGGGAACGCCAGCGTGCGAGAGCACGCGTGCGAGGCGCTCGGGGCCTTGGGCGACGTGCGGGCTTTGGACCCGCTCATAACGGTGATGCGGACCGATGGGAGCGCGCGGGTGCGGGAGCACTGTGCCGGCGCGGTTGGCGAGTTGCAGGATCCCCGTTCGTACGAGACGCTGCTGGAGGTCATGTACGGCGGTGACACGGAGCAAGTGCGGGCCCATGCCGCCGAGGCGCTGGGGTCGTCGGGAGACCCGCGCGCGTTGGGGCCGTTGTTGAATGTCCTGCAGGACGGAAGCGCCGTCATGCGGATGCACGCCGCCATGGGTTTGGGGGAGCTTGGCGACGAGCGCGCGGCGGGCGCACTGCGGCAGGCGGAAGACGATCCCGACCGTCAGGTTCGGCAAGCCGCCAGAGAGGCGCTGCGGAAGATCCGAGAACGCTAGCGTGTGGGGGGGGAGCATCATGAGAGTCACTTGCCTGTCAGTCGCGCTGTTGCTGCCGCTGTCGTTGGCCTGTGCGCAACGCTCGGTCGAGGAGATCACGTTCCAATCCGGACCGTTCACGGTCGTGGGCGACCTACAGATTCCCGAGGGAAGTGGGCCCTTCCCCGTGGTGATCTTCGTGCACGGCGACGGACCCAACAACCGCACGTCGGGAGTGACCTACCCGCCCATAATGGAGCGCGTGCTGCGCGCCGGGTACGCGACCTTCGCCTGGGACAAGCCGGGCACCGGCGAGTCCACCGGGGCGATCGACCGCAGCAGGCTGCAGCATCAGCGAGCCCAGATCGTGCTCGACGCGATCGAACTGCTCAAGCAGCGCGCTGACATCGACGCCGAGTGGGTCGGGATGTGGGGCATCAGCCAGGCGGGCTACGTCATGCCGCGCGTGCTCGACCGGAGCGACGACATCGCTTTCATGATCGCCGTGGGCTGCCCGGGGGAGGCGGGCATCGATCAGGGTGCGTACCTGATCACTGCACAGGCGGTGTGTGGAGGACTGGCTCTCGAGGATCGCGAAGAGGTCGAGCGCCTCTTCGGCATGGTGGATCGGGCGCGCACATACGAGGAGTATGTGAGCTACAAGGAGGCGTTGGCTGCCTATCCTGGGATCGAGTCGCTGCGGAGCCTTGGCGTCACAATGGAGCCGCGGCCCCAGGAGGACTGGCACATGGATGATCCGGAAGGCGACTACTTCTGGAATCCCATGCAGGTCGTGGACGGTCTCACCATTCCCGTCCTTGCGTTCTTCGGCGAGCGGGACACGCAAGCAGATCCGGTGCAGGGTGCGGAGGCGTATCGCGCCGCGCTCGCGCACGGGGGCAACCCGCACTCACGCGTCGAGATCATCCCGGGCACCGATCACAACATCCTCGTGTCCGAAACCGGATGCATGGCGGAGCGCGAGCAGCGCCCACGCGAACAATGGCGGAACTACCCGGTGGCGTACCTCGACGCCATTGAAGAGTGGCTAATTGCTCTCCGCCAGGGATCCTGACGTTGAAACGCAGCAGCCGAGTATTCACTGCCGCACTGATCGTCGGATCGCTCTCCTCGGTCGCGGGCTGTGGATGGAACCGCGAGACACATGCTGAGGATTCCTCTTTAGCCTTAGCAGCTGCCGAGAGCCTCGAACAGGCGCTCCCGGGATGGCTCTCCGACGCATCCGTTCCCGGCGCAGCGGTAGCAGTAGTCGATGATCGGGATGTCGTATGGGAAATGATGCACGGACAGGTGGACTCGTCCACGATCTTCAGCATCCAGTCCATGTCGAAGAGCTTCACGGCGCTCGCCGTGCTCATGGCAGTGCAGGACGGCCTGGTAGACCTGGACACCCCCATTGCGGAATACCTGCCCGACTTCACCGTCAACACCGTCTTCGACGAGCACCCCGAGCGGGGCATCACGCTGCGCCATCTCCTGGCGCACCGTGCCGGCTTCACACATGAAGCGCCCTTCGGCAGCAACTTCGACGACCGCTACGACTTCACCAGGCACATAGAGAGCATCTCCTACACCTGGATGCGGTATCCCGTGGGAAAACGCTGGGCCTACGCCAACCTGGGGTACGACCTGGCGGGCTACATCCTGCAGGTGCGGTCCGGCATGCCGTTCGAATCGTATGTCAAGGAGAAGGTGCTGGATCCGCTGGGCATGACCGGCAGCTCGCTCGACATGGAGGTCATCGAAGCAAGTGATAACCGGGCCACGGGCCACTCAAACCACCAGGAAGTGATCCCGCTGCGAATACCGATGATTCCCGCCGGGGGCGTCTACAGCAACGTCCGCGATATGGGCAGGTATCTGCAGTTCCACATCAACAAGGGTGTGGTGAATGGGCACAGGATTCTCCGCGCCGACCTGATGGAGGAGATGCATACCATACAGTTCGCGGCCGCTGGTCAACGCGGAGGATACGCGCTGGGCCTGCTGCGAGACCCCGTCAGCGACTCGTACAATGTCTACCATTCGGGTGGTGGATACGGATTCCAGAGCGACATGGCGATCTACCCCGAAAAGGGATTCGCCGTGGTACTTCTCACCAACCTGGGGGGCCATAGCGCGGGCGGATGGCGCCTGCGAAACGTCCTGGACGAGCTGGTTGAGGAGAGGGACGGCCCGACGCCCGCGGCCGATGCCGGTACGGAGCGGATGACCGAGCTAGAGAACGACGACCCGAGAGTCGAGGCGATCCTGGGACGTTACGGCAGGGGGCACGAGGGCTTCGAGATTGGATACAGGGACGAGGTGCTCGGCATGCGGTTTGGCCCGGATGACTTCTTCCCGCTCACGTTCTTCGACGACGATGGCGAGCTGGTCGGGATGTACGGCAGCTTCTCGGAGATTCGTTTTCTGCCGCCGATCCTGGAGGGAGGGCGCGCCGCCGTGACGACCATCCACCGGCGGTACAGCAACCCTTACTTCCACGTCCATGACTTCAAAGACTCCCCGACCGACCCTCCCGGCCCGAACCGGCCGCACTGGAGTACATACGTGGGAGAATACGAGCTGTTGCGATACGGCGAGCCGGAAGAGACCGTCGAGATCACGGTGAAGAACGGCTACCTGTATTACGACGACAGAAGGTGCACGGAGCACGAAACGGGACTGTTCTTCGTCTTCGACGGCCAGGTTCTGGACCTACGCTCCGACCAGGTGAGCATGGCGAACATGCCGCTGCGGTTCATAGAGCCCCGCCAATGACGCCGTATGGCGCGCTTGTGAGACTGTGCACCTGAGGAGAGTCGCAGAATCCCGAGAGAGCATGCCCTTGTTGCTCCGGCTCTGCCTGACACATTAGCGCGATCCGGCTGAAAGCACTCACAGGCGGGGGAAATGAGCATCGCGGACTTCTTTTACAAGGTCGCGACCGGGCCGAAGCGCCGGCGCAGACTCCTGACGCCGGTCGGGTTCCTGGCGTTCGGCGGTTCACTGGTCGTCGTGATAGCCGGCGGCCTGTTGACCGACCGTGCGCTGAACTTCCCTCAGCTCCTGCCGGGCGCGATGGGACTCGTGGTGGGCGGCCCCTTGCTGGCGGCGGGAGCGCTCCTGTGCGGTTGGTGCGTAGTCCGGTTCTGGAGGGCGCGCGGAACACCAATCCCACTCAACCCTCCCAAGGAGTTGATCGCCAGCGGGCCGTACGCGTGGGTGCGCAATCCGATGTTGTCCGGGGTACTCGGCACCCTCTTCGGGCTAGGTCTGGTTCTTCATTCGATCGGGGTCACTCTGATCTGGACCCCGGCATACGTGCTGCTACACCTGCTCGAGCTGAAGCGGGTCGAGGAGCCCGAGCTGGAGCGTCGGTTCGGAGCGTCGTACATCGAGTACAAGAAGCGGGTACCCATGTTCATCCCGCGCTTGCACCGACGCCGCTGATTGTCGCCCGGCTAGGAGCGCCCGCTCACGCCACCCCGCCGGCTAGCGGCCGTGGAGCTATCCTCCAGGCCAGGACGAGCCCCACGATCGCCCACGTCACCACCGCGTTTGCCGCGAGCAGGAACACATAGCTCGGCGGGTATAGCTCCTGATCCCACATCGGCAGGTACGCCGCGAGCGCGAGGAACACGCCGAACAGCGCCACCACGAGGACGCGGGCGCCGTACCCGGGACGCCCGGTGCCGCAGAGAACCATGAGGAGCCACGCCGGGATGATCGGCGCGAGCAGCAGCGCGAGGTCGGATACAAGGAACTGCGCCAGGCCGCCGCCACCTTCGGGCAGGGAGTGCACCCGGAAGATCGGGCCCTCCGCAAGTCGCGCGAGGAAAAGGGAGTCGTGCGGGAACTTGCCTGGAACGAGATAGATGCCGGTCTCGGTGAGGTTTTGGTCTAGCGCGGCGAGGACGACTTCCTCGTTGTGAGCCTCCATGTTTCCCATCCGGTCGCGCAGGGGGAACAGGCTCCCCACGACTCCGGTCCACACGATCGCCACGACACCACCCAGCAGTCCGATCCACAGCACTCTTGAATTCACGTGGCGCCTCCTTTCTCAGCCTCCTCCGAACCGCACCTTCCCCTTATCTCAACTCCTCGCCACCCCACTCACGGCACGGCCTGCTCCTCCACAAGCTCCAGCCCCAGCGTCCGCTCCTTCTCGACCGCCGGGATACCCTGCGCCAGCCACACGGGAGCCGGCGCTCCCTTGAGGTAATGATCGAAGAACTGCTGCAACCGGATGTTCCAGTCACGCTTCTCGGCAAAGTCCGTGGGCCAGTGCACCTCGCCGGTATAGTTGACCAGCCACGCCGGGGTGCCGAGGCGCCGTAGCGCCACGAACATCTCAATTCCCTGGGTGAAGGGCACCGCGTGATCGCGGTCGTTGTGCATCATGAGCAGCGGGGTCTCGACCTTGTCGGCCCAGAAGATGGGAGAGTTCTCGATGTAGCGCTGCGGCGCCTCCCACAACGTGGCGCCGATGCGCGACTGAGTGCGCTCGTACTGAAACATCCGGCTCATCCCCGAGCCGTAGCGAATCCCCCCGTAGGCGCTCGTCATGTTGGCCACCGGTGCGCCGCCCGCCGCCGCCTTGAACAGGTTAGTGCGGGTGACCAGGTAGGCGATCTGATAGCCCGCCCAGCTGTGCCCCTGAATACCGATGTTCGCCTCGTCGATGAACCCCTGCTCTACCAGCTCGAGCGTGCCCGGCACGATGCTGTGCAGTGCGCTCTCGCCCGGGTAGCCGATGCGGTACCGCACGTCAGGCATGAAGACCACGTACCCGCGGCTAGCGTAGAACGTGGGCCGGGTGACCGAGCGGTGGGGAATCGGGGGAAAGTGTCTGTACAGGTTGTCGGAGTCGCGCTCGTAGAACTGCACGATTAGCGGATACTTCTTGGCCGGGTCGAAGTTCTCGGGCCGGTATACCAATCCCTGCAGCGGAACGCCCGAGCCCGACGTCCACTCTACCAGCTCCACCGTGGCCCAGTTGTACTGTGACTGTTGCGGGTTGGCTTCCGTTACCTGCCGCGCCCCGGCGAAGGCGAGATCGCTAACCCAGAGATTGGGAAACTCCGCGACCGACTCGCGGGTGAACACCACGACATCGGCGTCCTCGGCCTTGAGGGGCCTGCCGAACCTGCTATCCATGTAGATGAGCCGCTGCGGCGCGGCGTCACCAGTCAGGTGTTCGCGGTAGAACCCGGCTTGCTTGGTGCGGTAATGGAACGCGGACAGCAGCAGCGGCGCGTCGGCGTCGATGGCGTCCTGGTCGGGGTCGAGCCGCACGTAGCGGAACCGCATGTTCTCGCGGCGCCCCACTCCGTCGGTGAGGTTCCGCGGCGCGGCACGGCCGCTGGGGTCGGTGGCCCACACGTCGTGCCGGTCGTACACCAGGAACCACCTCTCGTCGTCGGTCCAGCCCGCGTTGCCGTAGGGGTATTTCGGCATCGGGTGGTCGTCGTCTTCGTCGAACAGCGGATGCGGGATTCCCTCGGTGAGCTTCACCGTGCGGTCCCGCTCGGTGTCGCGCGCGTACCAGGCATCCTCGGCGTTGTCGTACCACACCGCGTAGGTGGCTTCGGGCGACAGCCTCACATTGGCCTGGGTCTTGCGGAGCATCAGCTCCCGCTCGCCGGTGCGTACGTCCACCACATAAACGTCCTCAAACGAAGGCCAGTCCCACGAGATCAACATGCGGTACGGCAGGTCGGACGTGCCGATCGCGATGTCCGCGTCGCCGTCGGCGCCCAGCATGACTTCGGGCATGTCGTCGGTCGCGAGCTGAACCACCCGGCCCCGCCGCAGGTCCACTACCGCCGTGAAGCTCCGCTTGCGCTCGTCGTCGAGCTGCTCCTGCTGCATCGTCTGCAGGTACGGGTCCTGCCAGTGCCAGATGTCCACGTTGACCTTCTCCTCATCCAGCAGCGTGTCCTTGGGAGCGGGCTCGGGTCGCGGCGCCGTCCCGAAGAACAGGCGACGGCCGTTCTCCGAGAAAGACAGCTCCCCGTGCTGGCTCACCCACCAACCCGCAGGGATCCCCGCCGTGCCTTCGGCCGCGAGTTGGCGCGCCGCGTCGTTTCCCTCGCGCCAGTGGTACAGCGAGTAGGCGGCCTGTTCTGCGTCGGGATCGTCTCGGGTCGTGATGAACCCGAGCTGGCGCGCGTCGCCGTCGAACACGAGAGAGCGGTACTTGCCGCGGCCGCTGCTCACGGTGTGCGCCACACCGGTGGCAACTTCCACCACCCAGACGCCATCGCCCTCGCCATCTGGAGTGGAGGCGACGTAGGCGAGCCGATCGCCGCCCTCGCTGAAGGCGTAGGCCGTGACGAACTCGAAGCGGCGCTCGGCGCCGCTCGCGAGATCCCGCAGCACGAGCGTCGTGCCCACCTCGCCCGGCTTCTTTTCCTTCTTAGCCTCTTCCTGCTCCTCACCGCTCGGTTCCTCGGTCTTGGCCGTGTCTTCGGGCTCCCGCTCCAGTAGGTATGCGACCCACACGCCCTGCTCTTCCGGCAGCCGGAACGACTTGACCGCTGGGACGCGGACGACGTCATCCGTGGTGAGATCCAGGATGGCAAGGGAGTCCTGCGGCAGGTCGTCACCCTTCTTCTCGGCCCGCCTGGCCTGCCGCATCAACTCCAGCTCCGGCTTCACCAGCGCCAGCACGAAACGGGAGTCGGCCGAGAACCTGGCACCGCTGCCGCGCGGCACGGCGTGTTCCCTGTCGCTCTCGAGGGAGCGCACCACGAGCGTGGCGTCGCCGTCCTGCAGAGTGAGTGAGTACAGCAGCCAGCGCCCGTCGCGGGACAGGGACTCGTCGTCGATCCCCTTCCATACATCGTAGGCGGAGTGATCGAGGGGCTGCTTCGCCGTATCCTGGGCGTGGGCGACTCCAGCCAACACCGTGAGTGCTGCGATCGCGATGACGAACCGCATGAGATCTCCAGGTCGCATTCGAAGTTGCCGCAAGCTAGACACGGGGCCGCGCGGCCTCAACCTCGCTATCTTTGGCGCATGCCGATCCACAAGTTGAGCGCCCTCGGGGCGACAATCGTCGTGTTGCTGCAGGGAGCGGTGCCGGCCGCGCTGTCTCCCAGCTCAGAGGTGGCCTGGTATCCGGAGCAGCCCGAGCAGGGCATCCTGCTGCGGCTCACGGTCGCACCGGACACGAGCCGAATCCCCCGAGCCGACGGCCTTGCGGTAGTGGGGTCTCTCGCGGGGCAGACACTTCAGTTCGAGCCGCTCTCCGACGGCCGCTACCAGGCGGTGGCCGCGGTTCCGGTGCGATCGCGTGAGAGCCTTCCGCTCACCCTCACGATGCGGTACGAGGAGGGAGACCCCGAGCACCGCTTCATCCGCATCCCCGTGGCACAAGCGGAGTTCCCGGTGGAGCGGCTGCGGGTGGCCCGTCAATTCGTTGATGAGCCGGACTCGGCGTTGCGCGTGCGGATAGCGGCCGAGCGAGAGGCAGCCGCCCAGGTCTACCGCCGCTCGGTCGAAACCCCGCGCATCTGGTCCGGCAACTTCGCCCGGCCTGCCGCGGGCCCCATCACCAGCGCGTTCGGCACCGAGCGGGTGTTCAACGGAGAGCTGCAGAGCCGGCACTGGGGCGTGGATCTGGACGGCGAGCAGGGAGACCCGGTGGTGGCCGCCAACCGGGGGGTGGTGGCCCTTGTGGGCGACTTCTACTACAGCGGTAACGTGGTGTACGTCGATCACGGCAAGGGCCTGGTCACGGCCTACCTGCACATGAGCGAGGCGCTGGTCGCGCAGGGCGACACCGTCGAGCCCGGCCAGCTTGTCGGCCGAATCGGCGCCACCGGACGGGTGACGGGACCGCACCTCCACTGGCTCACGCGCTTCGGCCGGATCTCGGTCGATCCGATGAGCGTGCTGGCACTGGACCTCTCGACGTTCGGGACCCCCCTCCAGCCGGACAGCGGGGCGGCGCCGTAGGACCGGCCGCACCCACCGCAAGAATCGGGTTGAGACCAGCCGTGGAAGCCGCCAGGTTGGGCGCATGACCAATACGCAGCGCGACAGCGAGCGGATCGCGCAGGCGATCCAGTACCTCGATCGGCACTACCGCAGCCAGCCGGAACTGAATGAGGTGGCCGCGGCGGTGCAACTCAGCCCGTATCACTTCCAGCGGCTGTTCAAGCGCTGGGCAGGCGTGAGCCCGAAGCGGTTTCTCCAGTACCTCACGATCGGGCACGCCAAGGCGGCGCTCGTGGAGGGACACAGCGTGCTGGCCGCATCCTATGACGCCGGGCTTTCAGGGCCCGGGCGGCTGCACGATCTGTTCGTCGCGGTCGAGGCCGTGACCCCGGGAGAGTTCAAGGAACGGGGCGAGGGACTCGTCATTCGCTACGGCTTCCATCCCACGCCGTTCGGCGAGTGCATGCTCGCCGCCACGGAGCGGGGGGTCTGCCGGCTCGCCTTTGCCACCCGGGCGGAGCGAGCGGAGGTGCTCTCAGAGCTTCGGCGGCGCTGGCGCGGCGCGAAGCTGCAGCACGACCAGGGGACCACGGCTTCGCTGGCGGCGCGCATCTTCGAGCGGGAAGGCGCGGCGGGCAAGCCGCTCACCCTCAGTCTCCAGGGGACCAACTTCCAGCTCAAGGTGTGGGAGGCCCTGTTACGCGTCCCGGCTGGGGTGCTCGTCTCGTACGGTGACATCGCCGAGAGCATCGGGCATCCCGATGCCCATCGCGCGGTCGGCACCGCGGTAGGGCAGAACCCGATTGCCTACCTGATCCCGTGCCATCGGGTGATCCGCAGCTCGGGTGCGTTCGGCGAGTACCGCTGGGGTAGCGCGAGGAAGAAGGCGATGGTGGCGTGGGAGGCCGCGCGACGCGCGCGGATACAGGCGCCCGCGCTCCGGGCGGGTTAGGCCTCGACGGGATTCCGCAGCACCCCCACTCCCGGGATCTCCACCTCGACCACATCGCCCGCGGCAAGCGGGCCCACACCGGCGGGCGTGCCCGTGGCGATCAGGTCGCCCGGCTCCAGCGTCATCACGCGTGAGATGTACGCCACGAGCGTGGCAACGTCGAACGCCATGTGCGCGGCGCTGCCCCGCTGGCGCTCGACGCCGTTCACGCGACACAGCACTTCGAGCTCCGCGAGCGGCGGCGCCTCGGCGAGGGGAACCAGACGCGGCCCCACCGGACAGAACGTGTCGAACCCCTTGGCCCGGGTCCATTGCCCGTCGGTCTTCTGCAGGTCGCGCGCGGTTACGTCGTTGACGCACGTGATGCCCGCCAGGGCCGCCACGACGTCCTCGGCACGTGCGTGCCGCAGCCTCCGTCCGATCACGACCCCGATCTCGCCTTCGTGGTCGACACGCTCGGAATCGGTCGGGAGCACAATGGAGTCTCCATCTCCGATCACGGCGGACGGCGGCTTCATGAAGAGCAGCGGCCGCTCCGGGACCACGTTGCCAAGCTCCTTGGCATGCTCCACGTAGTTGCGGCCCACGCAGACGATCTTGCCCGGACGCCGCATCACTGAGCCGTGATCTCAGACAACACCGGTTGCAGCGCCTCCCAAACGTTCTCCGCCACGACCGCTTGCCCCTCCGCTGTCGGATGGATTCCGTCGGCCTGGTTGAGCTCGGGAACGCCGCCCACGCCCTCGAGCAGGAACGGTATCAGCTCCGCGTCGTAATCGTCGGCCAGCTCGACGAACACCCGGCTGAACTCCCGCGTGTACAGCCCTCCCAGGTTGGGCGGCGCTTCCATCCCCGCGACGACGATGCGCGCGTCGGGATGCGCCGCGAGCGTGCGCTCGACGATCTCGCGCAGGTTGGCGCGCAGCTGGTCGGTACCGAGCCCGCGCAACCCGTCGTTGGCACCGAGCTCCAGCACCAGCACGGCGACCGGCTCCCGCAGCAGCCAATCGATGCGGCGCAGCCCGCCGGCCGAAGTCTCGCCACTCACCCCGGCGTTGACCGCCCGAAACGGCAACCGCGCCCCGTCGATCCGTTGTTGAATGAGCGCGGGATAGGCCTCCTCCGACTCGAGTCCGAGCCCGGCGGTGAGGCTCGTGCCGAGGAAGAGCACTACCGGCCGTTCGGACGCCGGGACCGCTGCCGCGCGCGCGCGATCGCCGGCGGCGGCACCGCTCTCCTCCGAGGAGGAGCCGCACGCCACGAGCGACACGCCGAGAATGAGGAGCAGTATCTTTCGAGCCATGATGATCATCGCAGAGCACCTGGAACAAACATACATGAGCGGGGGCCATCCCCTTACTGTCCTCAAGGACGTCAGCCTCAGCGTCGACCCGGAGGGGTTCGTCGCGATCGTGGGCCCCTCGGGGAGCGGCAAGACCACGCTGCTCGGACTGCTGGCCGGGCTCGACCGCCCCAGCGCCGGCCGGGTGGAGCTCGACGGGCAGGATCTGGGTCCCCTGAGCGAGGACCAACGCGCCCGCCTGCGCTCCGAGAAGGTGGGGTTCGTGTTCCAGACGTTCCAGCTGATCCCCACGCTCACAGCACTCGAGAACGTGCTCGTGCCGGTGGAGCTGCGGCCCGGAGGTATCGCTGACGACGGAGCCGAGGCAGAGGAGCGCGCCCGTGAGCTCCTCGCCCGCGTGGGCCTGGCCGAGCGCACCCATCACTATCCGGTGCAGCTCTCGGGCGGCGAGCAGCAGCGTGTGGCGCTGGCCCGCGCCTTCGCCAATCAGCCCAAGATCCTGTTCGCAGACGAGCCCACCGGCAACCTGGACACCGAGACAGGCAAGGCCGTAGCCGATCTCCTGGTGGCCCTCAACACCGAGGCACAGACCACACTGGTGCTGGTGACCCACGACCACGAGCTGGCCGGGCGCGCGCATCGCATCGTGCGGCTCTCGGGCGGGACCGTCGTCGCGTGAGATCTCCCTTCGTCCTGCGGATGGCTATGCGGGAGAGTCGCGCCGCGTGGCGCAGGATCGCGCTCTACACCGGGGCGATCACACTCGGCGTCGCCGCGCTCGTGGCCATCAACTCCTTCCGGGCCGACGTGCTCGCGGGGGTGCATGCCGAGGCGCGTGTGCTGCTGGGCGCCGACCTGGAGATGTTCAGCCGGCAGCCCTACCCCGAGGAGGTTCAGCAGGCGCTCGATTCGGCAGCGCAGGCCGGTACGGACATCTCGTACGCCACCCACTTCGCCTCGATGGCGCTGGCTCCCCGCACCGGGCTCACCCGGCTCGTCAACGTGCGGGCCATGGTCGGCGGGTATCCGTACTACGGGAGGATCGAGACCGATCCGGCAACGGCGTGGTCGCAGCTGGGAACGGGACGCAACGCGCTGGTCGACCCGGGGGTGCTCGTCTACCTCGACGCGCAGCTGGGAGACACCCTGCGCATCGGACAGGCCGCGTTCGTAATCAGCGGCGTGGTTACCAAGGTGCCCGGCGATATCGGGCTGCGCACGGCGATCGGGCCCAGCGTCTACATCCCCCGCAGGTACGTGGAAGAAACCGAACTGATCCAGTTCGGCAGCATGGTGCGGTACATGGCCTACCTCAAGGTCCCCGACATCGAGCAGCTCGAGGCGTTCGTGGACACCTGGGGCGAGCGGCTACGAGAGCTGCGCGTCGGATACGACACCGTGGAGGAGCGCGAAGAGGAGTGGGCCGAGTCGCTCGACGCGCTGGCGCGCTTCCTCGGGCTGGTGGGACTGATCGCTTTGCTGCTGGGGGGCATCGGCGTGGCGAGCGCGGTGCACGTGTTCGTGAAGCGCCGGCTCGACACGGTGGCCGTGTTGCGCTGCCTCGGCGCGTCGCAGCGCACGGTGTTCGCGGTCTACCTGGTGCAGGCCGCCCTCATGGGGGCGCTCGGATCGCTGGCGGGCGTCGTACTGGGCCTCGTCGTGCAGTGGAGCCTCCCCGGCGTGCTGGAGGATTTCCTGCCGCTCGACGTCACGCCGGTACTGCATGCGGGTCCGGTGTTGACGGGGCTGGGCATCGGCATCTGGGTGGCTGTGCTGTTCGGGCTGCTGCCCCTGCTCACGGTGCGGGACGTGGCGCCGCTCCGCGCGCTGCGCCGCGCGTATGACACGCCTCCCGCCAAGCGAGACCCGGCGCGCCTGCTCACCTACGCGGCTCTCGCGCTCACGGCAATCGGGCTGAGCGTATCGCAGGCACCCGCTCTCCCGGCGGGCCTCGCGTTCGCCGCGGCGATCGCGTTTACGACGGGTGCGCTCTGGCTGGTGGCCAAGGGCCTCACCCGGGCCACGCGCCGGTTCTTTCCGCGCCGCGCGCCCTACGTCGTGCGGCAGGGGGTGGCCAATCTCTTCCGGCCGCACAACCAGACGGTGTCGGTCATCCTAACCGTGGGGTTCGGCCTCTTCCTCCTCGGAAGCCTGCACGTCGTGCAGCGGAATCTGCTGGAGCAGTTTGCGTTCGACACCCGCCCCGACCGACCCAACCTGGTGATCTTCGACATCCAGCGGGACCAGCGTGAGGGCATCACGGAGATCCTGCGCGGGCGGGGACTCGGCACACAGGAGTTCACCCCCATCGTGCCGGCGCGCATCGCCGCGCTGAACGACAGCAGCGTGAGTGAGCTGCTCGACGACACCACTGGAGCCGGTCCCAGCCGCTGGGCCCTGAGGCGTGAGTACCGCAACACGTACCGCGACACCCTTGTCGGGGCCGAGGAGCTCATCGCGGGGGAGTGGTGGGACGAGCCCCGTGGCGAGGCGGCGCTGCCACGGATCTCCATGGAACGCGACGTGGCCGACGACCTCATGGTCGGGGTGGGTGACCGGATCACCTGGGACGTCCAGGGCGTGCGGCTGGAGACCGAGATAGCCAGCCTGCGCACGGTGGACTGGGCGCGGTTCGAGCCCAACTTCTTCGCGGTGTTCGAGCCCGGAGTGCTGGAGAGCGCGCCACAGATATTCGTGACTTTCACCCGCGTGGAGGGCGACGCCGGCCGCGCCGAGGTGCAGCGCGACCTGGTGCGGCGCTACCCCAACATCTCGGCGCTCGACCTGTCGCTGGTGCAGCAGACCATCGATACCATTCTGGGCAGCGTGACCGTCGCGGTGCGCTTCATGGCGCTGTTCTCGATCGCGTGCGGGATGATCGTGCTGATCGGCGCCATCGGGACCTCACGCTACCAGCGGCTGCGCGAGAGCGTGCTGCTCAAGACGATCGGCGCCCGCACGCAGCAGGTGACGCGGATTCTCGCCACCGAGTACCTCGCGCTCGGCACGCTGGCCGCGGTGACCGGCCTGCTGCTCGCGACCGTGGCCGGGTGGGCACTCGTCACCTTCTTCTTCCAGATGACGTTCCGGCTGCAGCTACTGCCGCTGCTGGAGCTGGGGCTCGCGACCATCGTGGTCACGATCGTGGTGGGTCTCTTGTCGAGCCGCGACGTGATGCGGCGCGCCCCGCTGGCCGTGATGCGGGAGATTACGGAGTAGTGTCTCAGCGGCATATAAACGAAGGGGGCGACGCCAGCTGGCGTCGCCCCCAAGGGGTTCGATTGCTCCGCCCTGCTACGGAATGTCTGGGAAGTTGGTGGCGTTGACGAGTGCCGCGTAGAGATCCTGGAGGTCCGAGGTCGCCGTGACGAGCCCTGACGACATGAACCCCGGCTCACCGAACTTCGCCTTGAACCACAGCTCGTTCGGCTTGTCTCGAACGAACTCCCCGACGCTGCGGCCGCCGATGTTGATGGTCGTGCCATCGGCTCCATGGCAACTGGCGCATAGCGATGCATATAGCGTCTGACCGGCGCTCTCCGTACCCAAGGCGCCGATGTTGGAGTAGGTGATGGTCGGCGCAACGACCACCGGCACTCCGCTGTAGTCGACATACATCACCGGCCCCGTCACCTCGATGTCATACAGCAGTGCCGGATCGACCCACTCCTCGCGCATGAACTTCACGAGGTTCCAGATCTGTCCCGTCGTGAGCTGCGCCGAGTAATCGGGGTGAGTGTTGTCGAAGGCGTCGATGCCGCGAGCACCGTAGTGCGCGACCAGGTCAAACAGCTCCTGGAATCCCGCTTGGGCAATGGTACTCCGCAGGTTCACCGACGACACATCGGGGCGATTCGGATTCAGCGTGCTCTGGCCGGTCCTATTGGCGTACGAGGCGGCGTTCCCCTGCCCATCCCAGGCGTGACACGCCTTGCAGCGATAGAAATCGGCGGGCGCGGTCGTGGTGGGCTGGGTGCCGCTTCCCGCCGCGTCGCTGGCCCACCATTTGCCATACGCCGCACCGCCGGCGATCCCGTCGGCTGCCGTGTACCCTGCAGGCTCCGGCCCAGGGAAGTCTATGCCGTCGGTGCCGTCGGTACCGTCGGTACCGTCGGTGCCGGCAGCACCGGCAGCGCCAGCCGGACCTGCGGGCCCCTCGCATCCCGCGAGGGCAAAAAGGAGGAAGAACACTAGGAGATAACAGCCCTTCGCTTTCATCGGCCCCCCCTTACAGTGAAATCCCGAGTCTTACGTCAGGCATTCTCCCACGAACTAATACCGAGTTATTAAGTAATCGATGAACAAATCGTGAACCACGCCGGCCGTTTATAAAGGAGTGAATTACTTGCAAATCCTGCTCCAGCTGCCACCTCCGAAGCAGGAGGTCGCGCAGCGGCCACGCGTTTCGCGACCCTCCCTGAGCAGGAAAAGACGGCGCCCCCACCCGATGGGTGAGGGCGCCGTCCGTCACATCCAGTCAGCGAGCCCCGCGCGACTAGCTGGCCTCTTCCCTCCTCAGCTCGATCACCGCCTCGTGGATGCGCGACGCCAGCTCCCGCTCCTCACGCAGCGCGGCAATGATCGCCTCAGCCTCCTTGGTCTGGTACGTGAGCTGGTTCGCCTTCTCGATGGCGTGATCCACGACCGCCTTCTGCCCCCGTAGCGTCTCGAGGCTCGACCGTACCTCACCCAGCAGAGTATCCAGCTTGGCGAGGCGCTCCTCCGCCTGCGTGACGCGCGCCCAGCGCTCATCGACCCCCTCCGCCAACGAGTCGACCTGCCGGGCTCGCTCGAGCACGCGCTCCACGGCTGCACGGGTGTCTTCCACCTCCTGCCGGGCAGCGGTCACGCCCTGCACGTTGGCCACGGTCTTTTCGGCAGTCTCGAAGATGGTGCTCAACTCGCGGCGCACCGCGTCGACACTCTCCTGGCGGGCCGTCAGCGAGTTCATCGCGGCCGACACGTCGCGCTCCATCTGCTCGAGCCGCGCGATCTTCTCCTCGAACTGCGTGACGCGCTTGTCCGCAAACCGCAGGGCGCCGGCCCGCGACTCGAGCTGCTCGGCGAGGTCGCTCACTCTTCCAGCCTGTGACTGCGCCGCCGCCAGCGCGTTGCCCAGCTTCTTGTTCTCGTCCTCGAGAGCCTGCGCGGCGCCGGCGGCATCCTGCCGCAACGCGGACGCACGCTCGAGGTGAGCGGCGGCCTGCTGCAGCGCCCGCTCTCGCTCCTCGATCTGCCGACCCACGCTGTCCACGCGTTCGGCGAGCGCCTCCAGCTCGGCCGCCCGTGCGGCCGCGTCGTCGACCCCGACGCGGAGGTCGCCCATGCGCTGCTCCGCACCCTCGAGGTGTCCGGCCACGGCGTCCATCCGGGTCTCGAGCTGCGTCACCTCCTCGTCACGCTGAGCTACCGACTCGAAGCGCCGGTCGGCGTCGTTCAGGCGCTGACGCAGCGCATCGCTGCGTGCCTCCAGATCCGCGAACGCACTACGCCGCTCCTCGAGCGTGGCCATGCGGGTGTCGAGCTCGTTGCTCAGGTTGCCCAGGCCGTCGAGTCGCTGCTCGAGCTGGGTCACGAACGCCTCCCGGTTCTGCAGGTGCTCCACCTTCTCGAGCGCGTCGCTTGAGAGCACGCGCACGCGCTCGACTGACTGCGCCGCCGCGTCCAGCTCGGTGACCTTGTGGCGCAGCTCCTGCACTCGCTGGTCGGCCTCGGCCAACCACCGGCGACTGTCCGCCTGGGCGACGAGGCCGTCCTCCACCTCATCGCGCGCGGCGTGGAGCCGCGCGGTCGCGTCGCGCACCGCTTCGCCCGACGCCCTGAGCTCCGCTACCTCGCGTCCGAGTTCGGCCATCGCAGGCTGAGAAGCCTCGAGCCGCTCGATGCGCTCCGCCACCTGCTGTCCCGTGGTCTCGATCCGTTCCAGCGCCTCGGCAACGGCGCGTGCCCGCTCGCCGTGCTCCTCCACACGACTCACCTCGGATACGAGCGTCGTGAGGCGAGCCGCCAACTCGTCCGACTTGGACTGCGCCTGGGCTATTGCCTGTCCCGCACGCTCCATCTGCTGGAAGCGCGACTCGAGCTCAGTGAGCGTCGAGCGCAGCTCGCCCACCTGCCGGCTGGTCGCCTCCAGTCCCTGGCGGTCCAGCTGGAGCCGGTCCACTCCCTCGCGCACATCGGACTTGAGCGACGACAGCTGCGACGCGAGCTGCTCGGCCTCCTGCCGGGCCGCCGCGTCCTGTGCCTTCGCCGACTCGATGCGCCTGGTGCTCCGCTCGACCAGCTGCTCCAGGTCGGCCAGGCTATCCTGCGTCTTCTTGATGAGCTTGGAGTCCTCCTGGAGCTTCTTGAGCCGTGAGTCCAGGTCCCACACCAGGTCGTCCAGTCGCGCCGCCTGCGCCGCCGCGCGGTCCACCACTTCGCGCTGGCCCTCGAGCGTGCGCGTCTTGTGCAGCACGTGATCGGAGAGCGAGCTCAGCGCCTGGAGCTGTTCCTCGGTGCGCGTGGTGCGCTGCTCCAGCTTGGCTACCTCGGCCAGGCCGGCCTCCATCGTGGCCAGCCGTGCTTCGGCTCCGTCCACTTCCTGCTTGAGCCGCGCGGCTGCCTCTCGCGCCTGGTCGAATCCGGACTGAACCTCACCCTGGTCGCGCCGCATCGCCTCCAGCGCTTCGCGCGCCACATTGGCATCGTGGTTGAAATTGAGGAACTGCTCGCGCACCTCGTCAGCCTTGCCGGAGAGCTCGGCGATGGCTCCGGACGGCCCGCTGAGCTGCGCCAGCTCGTCCTGCAGGCGGTTGGCTTCCTGCAACGACCCGCGCACGCTGTCGGCCACGCCGGAAACATCCGACAGGTTCTGGGCCACTTCCTTCACGCCCTGCGCAGCCTGAGCACGAGACCGCTCCACCTCGCCGATCGCGCCGTCGAGCTGCTCCAGGCGCCCGGCCAGATCGCTGAGGCCAACGGCTTGTGCCCTGGCGGCGTCGAGACGCTGCAGCAGGTCGGTGAGCTGCTCCTCGATCTCCGCGGTCTGCTTGGCTTGCCGCTCGGCCATCTCGTCGAGTTTCCGGTCCACGGCAGCCGCGTGCTCGGCCTGCCGCTCCGCGGCGGCGGCCATCTGTTGCTCGACTGACGAGGACTGCTGGGCCGCGGCCTGGGCCTGCTCCAGCACGCCCTCGAGCGCAGCACGCTCCTCCTGCAAGCGCTGCAGCAACTGCTGCAACACCTCCGGAAGCTCCTCGAGGCTCGGTTCCGATTTCGGCTGCTTCTTGAACAGGGCTGCCATGGCGCCATCCCGGTGGGATAGTGGGTGTCTGGGAAGTTTCGGGACGGGGACGGGTGTGGTCAATAGAGGTCGGTTGTCGCCACTGGTACGGATTGTACCACTACCGCTTCGCCCCTGGCGCACAGCCAGCGTCGCACTTTCATTTCACCGTATGGCCGACCCGCTGAAGAAGCTCGTCGTCGTGGGGGACCGCGTGCTGATCGCGCCCGAGGAAGGTGAGGAACGCACCAATGTGGGACTCTACCTTCCACCCACAGCAATCGATCGCCAGGCGGTCCAGAGCGGCCGGATCATCGCGACGGGACCCGGCACGCCACTCTCGGCACCCACGGAGCTCGACGAGGAGCCGTGGAAGGAAATAGCCGGCGGGGAGCCGCGCTACGTGCCGATGCAGGCGCGGGTGGGCGACTTCGCCCTGTTCTTCCGCAAGGCCGCGGTCGAGATCACGTTCGAGGAGAAGCGCTACCTCGTCGTGCCCCAGGCGGCAATTCTCGTGCTGGTGCGCTCGGAGGACCTGCCGAAGGACCTGCTGGACGAGCTCTAGCCCGCCGTTGCACCCATGCCTTCACTGATCTTCCTCTGCGTGGCGAACTCCGCCCGGAGCCAGATGGCCGAGGGTGTGGCGCGCGCGCACGCGCCCGACGGGTGGCGCATCTACAGTGCCGGTTCACGACCGGGCCGGGTAAGCTCCCGCGCCGTGCGTGTGATGCAGGAGATCGGCATCGACATCGGCCAGCACCGCTCCAAGGGCATGGATGAAGTGCCGCTGGCCGATGCCGACGTGGTCATCCGGCTGTGCGCCGAGGAGGAGTGCCCTGTGGCCTACACGTCGGGGCGCCGACTCGACTGGGAGCTGCCTGACCCGGCGGCTCCGGCCGTCAGCGAGGAAGCCGAGCTGGCCGCGTTCCGCACAGTGCGCGACTCGATTGCGGCGCGGCTCGACGCGTTCTGGAAGGAGGAGCGCTCGGGATCGTGAGCGGCTCGATCGGACTGGTCGTCGTGCTGCTCGTGCTGGCGGCAGCCCTGGGTTGGATCCTCTTCGGCCCGGGGGGCGTCAGAGGCGCACGAGCCGGGCGCGACGAATCGGTAGACCGAGACGAGTTGGAGGCGGCGGAGGAGGAAGTGCGCGACGTGAACGCGCTGGCGTCACCCGAAGACGCCGAGGAAGAGCTGCCCGACTGGGGACCGGGCGCGCCCAGGTCGTAGTCTAGTCCAGCATCTCCACCGAGCGGGCGGTGACCCGGTGCGATACGAGGGGCAGCGCATCCGGGCCCGCAGCGTCCCCGATGCGTATCGCCTCGTTCAGAGCGGCCTGCCCAGTGGCCGCTCCCTGTCCGTCCCGCGCGTAGATCGAGGCCAGAGGCTCCCCCCGCTCGACCCGGTCGCCCGGCTTCACCGTCAGCACGAATCCGACCGCGAGATCGGCATGGTCGTCGAGGTGGCGCCGCGCCCCTCCCATGGCAGCCACGGCTTCACCGATGAGCCGCGGCTCGACACGCTGCACGGTGCCGGCAGAGGGAGCCTCGTACACCCCCACCACCGGAGCCTGCGGCAGTACGCTGGGGTCGTCCAGCACGGCAGGGTTACCACCCTGCGCGGCGACCAGCTCACGGAACTTCTCGGCGGCCGTGCCGGAGCCGATCGCCCGCTCCAGAGTGGACCGCGCGTCCGCGGCGGAGGCAGCCAACCCGGCCAACAGCAGCATCTCGACACCGAGGGCGTAGGTCACCTCCATCAGGTCGCCGGGGCCCTCGCCCCGGAGCGCCGCCATCGCCTCCTCGGTCTCGAGCGCGCTGCCGCAGGCACGTCCCAGCGGCCGGTCCATTGCGGTGAGCAGCGCTACCGTGGTACAACCGCGCTCTTCTCCCAGCCGGATCATGGTCTGCGCCAGCTCCACTCCCTGGTCCAACTCCGGGAGAAACGCGCCGCTGCCGCGCTTGATGTCGAGCACCAGCCCATTCAGTCCCTCGGCGAGCTTCTTCGACATGATGCTGGCGGCGATGAGCGGGATCGCGTCCACCGTGCCGGTGGCGTCGCGCAGGGCGTAGAGCCTCCGGTCGGCTGGTGCGATCTCCTCGGTCTGGCCCAGCATGGCCACGCCGATCGCCTCCACCTGGCGGCGGGCTTCCTCGAGTGAGAGATCCACCCGGAACCCGGGAATCGCCTCGAGCTTGTCGAGCGTGCCGCCGGTGTGGGCCAGCCCGTGGCCCGAAACCATGGGCACCGCCGCGCCGACGCTCGCCACCAGGGGCGCCAGCACGAGCGACACCTTGTCGCCTACACCGCCCGTCGAGTGCTTGTCCACCCGGGGCGCCACGTGTGGCCCGAACGTGAGGCTCGATCCGGATGCCCGCATGGCGTCGGTGAGAGCGCCCAACTCGGCGTCCTCCAACCCGTTGAGCAGGACCGCCATGAGCAGGGCGGCCATCTGGTAGTCCGGCACACGGTCCGCCGCGTACGCGTTGACCAAGTGTGACCACTCGTCTGCCGTGAGCGCGGCCCCGTCACGCTTGCGCTCGATGAGCGGGCGCACGAACATATCACGCTCGCCGCTCATCGCTTCCGTCCTCGGGGTGCCAGCATGCGTTCACTCATCCTCACGCTCCTCACGGCCAGCATCACAGCGGTCCCGGCCACGGCACAAAGCTACGACGAACTCGTCGCTCGGGGCGACAGCCTGATGGACGCCCTCGATCCTCTCGCGGCACGGGCGGCGTTTCGCCAAGCGCTGCACCTGGATTCCAATAGGGTCGAGGCGATGTGGAGGTTTGCCGAGGCCCAGGGCGACATAGCCAAGCAGTTTCCCGACAGCCGCTCCGGGGACCGGGACGACCTCTACACCGAGGCGTGGTCCTGGGCCATCCGCGCCACCCAGGCCGACTCATCCAATGCGGAGGGCTGGTTCCAGCAGTCCCTTGCCTTGGGGCGGCTATCGCGCACCAAGGGCGGCAACGAGCGGGTGCGCTACGCGCAGCAGATCTACGAAACGGCGGGGAAGGCGGCGGAGCTGGATCCGGCACACGACGGTGCCTACCACGTGCTGGGAGCCTGGCATGCGGAGATCGAGCGGCTCTCCGGCTTGTCCAAGTTCTTCGCCAAGGCGCTGTTCGGAGCCGACTTCATGGATCGGGCGAGCTGGGATTCCGCGGTCGTGAACCTGGAGCGCTCCGTCGAGCTCAGGCCGGAGTACCTGTACCATCGGTTGGAGCTCGCAGAGGTCTACATAGACCTGGAGCGCTACGCCGAAGCCCTGGAACAGCTCGAGGTCGTTCTGGGGCTCCCGCCCACGAGCGACGTGGAGGACCCCGAGTACCAGAGAAGGGCGGCCGAGCTAATCGAGGAGGTCAGAGACCAGATCTGAGTCAGCTGGAGCGCGGCCGCAACCTGCGCTGCAGCTTGCGCCGGTGGCGGCGCAGCTCGCGCTCCGCATCGTCGCGCCAATCCTCCAGTTGCTCCTTGGCATCGTCCCCGGCATCGCGCAGCCTGGTGCGCAAGCGGCGCCGCGTCACGTCACCCCGCTCGGGAGCGACCAGCAGGGCCACACCGGCACCGATCAGGGCACCGAGCACCAACCCGCCCAGGAAGCCCACGATCCCGCTGGCGCTCTCGGTCTCGTAGATCTCGACTTCGTCCAGCTCCTCTTCGGGCTCCAACTCTTCCTCCATGATCTCCAGCTCTTTATCGCGCGCCATTAGCGACTCCCGGTTGCCTGTGGTCGCTCGGCCGACTGCATCAGCCGCTCGATGTCTTCCGTGGTGCGGGGTGCCCCGTTGGAGAGAATCTCCGCCCCGCTCTCCGTGATCAACACGTCGTCCTCGATGCGTACACCGAGGTTCTCCTCCGGCAGGTAGATCCCCGGCTCGATTGTGAGCACCATGCCCGGCTCCAGTTTCATGCGGTAGTCCCCCACGTCGTGCACCCGCATGCCCAGCCAGTGGCTCAGCCCGTGCACGAAGTAGCGGGCACAGCCCCGCGGACCGCAGAGGTCGCCGCCGTGCTCGTTCATGTACTGCCGCGCCAGCCGGCCGAGATCACCCATCGTCATGCCCGGCTTGGCCGCTTCGATCACTGCCTCGTGCGTGGCTAGCACCACGTCGTAGATCGCCTTCTGGCGCTCCGTGAAGCGGCCGCTCACCGGGAAGGTCCGGGACACGTCGGCCGTGTACTGCGCGTACTCGGCGCCCACGTCCACCACCACCAGATCACCCGCCTCCATCCTGCGCCGGTTCGCGTCGTAGTGCAGCACAACGCTGTTGGGCCCGCTCCCCACGATGGAGGGGAAGCCCAGCCGGTCGGCGCCCCGATCGCGGAACGTGTACTCGATGACTGCCTCGAGCTGGCGCTCGTACATTCCGGGCCGAACGGCGCGCATCCCCGCCTGCACGGCTTCGGTCGTGATGTCGATGGCGGTGCGCAGAGAGGCGAGCCCCAGCTCGTCCTTCACGACCCTAAGGCTGTCCATCAGCGGCACCACGTTGCGCACGTCCCGGCCCGACGTCATCCAGCTGCGGATGTGGTCGTTGTCTTTGGTGCCCGAGTACATGACCGTGAAGAGCGGCGCCTCAGATCGCATCAGGGCGATCATCACGGCCCGGTCGAGGCTGTCCGGATGGAGCGGCAACACCTGCTCGATGCCGGCGAGCCGCTCTGCCTCCGGGCCGGGCGCGAGCTGGACCCCGGTCCACTGCACTGCCCGGGGGTTCACCGGCGGCAGGTAGAGAGTGACCGACCGTGTGGCGCCGTTCGCCGCCACCAGCAGGAGCCACGCATCGGGCGTCTCCACGCCGGTCAGGTAGAAGAAGTAGTCGTCCTGCCGGAAATCCCGGTCCTGCAGCACGACCGCCTCGAGGTCGCGGCGGGAAGCCGCGGGCACCAGAACGATGCCGTTGCCGATCCGCTCACTGAGCCGGGCACGGCGGGCCCGGTAGGCCTCAGTGTCTACGGGTCGACCGGCTCCGGGCAGCTGGGCCACGGGCTCCGGCATCTGGGCCAGCGCGGGACCCGCCAGCAGGCAGGTCAGGGCCAGGATTTGCCGCACGGTGAGTCCTTTCTGTGTATCACCTGTGAGTCGAGTGGATTCTACTCCCTTGACTGTTCTTAGTCGAGGCCACAAAGATTGTGTGCGCCCACACCTCGGAGCCCCGATGGCAGACGTAGACGCAGGCGCCCAAGCCGCTACGCCCGAACAGCTTGAGAGCAGGATCCGCGAGCTCGAGCACGAGCGCAAGCACCTGCTGGCGGTGATCGAGATCCTGGAGGAAATCACCGGCTCCCTGCACATCGTGGACATCCTGCAGGGTATTACACGCAAGCTGGGTGAGACGTTCGGGCTCGACCGCTGTTCGATCTACCTGGCCGAGCACGGCGAGCGCACCGCCCGCCTCGTAGCGTCGTACGAGGACCCCTCGATCCGCAACTACGTGGTGGACCTCGACCGCTATCCCGAGGTCCGGCAGGCCCTGGAATCGGGCGAAACGGTGTTCATTCCCGATGCGCAGGGGCACTCCGACCTCAAGCACATCCAGGGACTGCTGGAGTCACGACGGGTCAAGGCCATCACGGTGGTCCCCATTTCCTGGAGGGGTGCGCCCGTGGGTGCCATCTTCCTGCGCACTTTCCGTGACGGGCCCAGCTTCTCGGATGGCGACGTCCGGTTCATCCAGGTCATCGCGAGCCTGGTTGCCAAAGCCCTGCGCAACGCACACCGCTACGAACAGCTCCTCAAACAGGCCGACCAGCCCGAGGCGGCACAGCAGGACGACATGCGACGTGCGGTCTTTCTCAGCTTCCTGGCGCGGCTGCTCGACGCCTACGGGGGCCGCGACGACGTGGCCGAGAAGCTCCTTTCCAAGGCTGCTGGAGAGGAACTCGACCGGCTGGTGGAGATCGCCATGGCGGTGTTCTCCGAGGAGGCAAAGGGTCCGTGATGCTCTTGCGCGGCGTCACCTGGCCGTCCTAAGTTGCGACGTCCTCAACCAGCCCAATGACAATGACGCCAGCGTTGTACCAGAGCGGGGTCGTCGGCATAGGTGCCAGAGCCCTGCACACGACGCGCAGGGCGCTCATCGACGACCTCGGCGAGGCCGGCGAAGCGCGTTTGCAGGAGATCGGATACGCGGCGGGCGAAGAGGTCTACCACTCGTTCTGCGAGTGGCTGCTGCAGTACTCGGGCGTGTCGGACCCCGGGGAGCTGGACAGCGAGAAGCTCGGCGAGGTGCTTTCGGAGTTCTTCCGTTCGCTGGGCTGGGGCTCGCTGTCGCTGGAACGCGTGGGAAGCTCCGGCCTCGAGATCACGTCCGATGCCTGGGCCGAAGCCGACCCGGAGATCGGGGCGGAATACCCGGCCTGTTACTTCACCACTGGGCTGCTGGCCAGCTTCCTCACCTGTCTTGCAGGCGGGAACCCGTTCGCCATCATGGAGCTGGAGTGCCGCTCACAGGGTGACGCGGGCTGCAAGTTCCTGGCTGGCTCACCGGAGACACTGGACGCCGTTTACGAGGCGCTGAGCGAAGAGCGCGACTATCGCTCGATCCTCGGAGCGTAACCGCAGTTCCTCAGTCTTCCTCCTCCAACTCCTCGAGCTTCGCCGCATAGTCGGGACGCATCGTCAACACCCCGTCGATGATCACTTCCCGGTCCCACGGCAGGATGATGAAGTTCTCCGTCGCAAGCGCGTGGTAGTCGGGCTCGTACGGTCCGGTCTTGAACGACACCGCCGTCCGCACCTCGGAGGGGGAATGCTTCCGGACAGCGGCCAGAGCGACCTTGAGGGTGTCGCCGGAGTCGCAGGTCTCGTCCACGATCAGCACGCGGGAACCGCGCACCTCAGGAGGCGGGCCCGTGATGAGAGTCGGGCGGCGCGCCGCCTGGCGCCGCGTGATCGACATGGCTGCGAAGTCACGCTGCAGGATGGAGGCCACCACGGCGCCCGGCAGCACACCGGCCTTGGCGATTCCGAGAATCAGGTCGGGATCGTAGTCGCGCGCGATGCGCAGGGCCAGCGCGCGGCACAGCTCGCCGAAGAACGTCCAGTCGATCTCGAGGACGTCGCGGGAATCCTCCGAAAACATCGCGTCTTGCATGGGCTTCGCATGATAGCGCGGCCGCCCCAGGGCGTCTAGGCGGCTCCGCCCACGGGCATTATCTTCACGCTCGAATGGGTTTCTGGAAACGGTTCTTCGGGCGCCGCGACGCGGCCCTCAAGCCCCAACGGCTCGACTACCTGAACGAAGCCCTGGCGTTGGAGCGGCAGGGCGACTACGATGCCGCCCTCACGTCCTATCGCCTGGCGCTGCGCGACCACCCGACCGACGCCCGGATCCTGCAGAACATGGCGATCGCTTACACCAAGACCAACCGACTCGACGAGGCAATCCGCCATTACCGCCGCGCCCTCGAGGTGGACAGCGAGCTGCCTGGCGCCCACTACGGCCTCGCGTTCCTGTTGATACGGCGCGGGGAGGTAGAGGCTGCCGTGGGACATCTGCGCTTCTTCCTGCAGCGTCCCCCGCGCGGTGCCGATGCAGATCGCTGGGTCGAGCACGCGCGTCAGGCGCTGGCAGAACTGGAGCAAGGCACTCCGTGAAGCGCGCGCTGGCTCTGGTAGCGCTCACGCTCGCCTGCGGCAACCTCGTAGGCGGCGACCTGAGCAGGATCATCGCGATCGACATCATCGGGTCGCTCGAGCCTGCGATAGAAGTGGGCGACACCCTCCAACTCGAGGCCCGCGCCGTGGACGCGCGCGGCAACGTCGTACCGGACGCGGTAATCGTCTGGGCGATCGTTGACACGGGGGTCGTCGGGTTCACCATCGACTCCTCCACCGGACTGGTCACGGCGGAGAGTCCGGACACGGGTCGGGTTGTCGCACAGACGCACGACATACGCTCGGGCGAGGTGGAGATCACGGTAACCGACACGTCCTCGGCGCCCCTGGGGCTTGATATGCTTGACAGAATGACTCAACCGGAGAGCCACCTCGCGCTTCCCGACGAGCCGGTGCATCTTCTCGTGGTCGAGCGGCCGCCCCGGACTGCGTCCCGGCGCGGTTCGTGGTAGTCTTCGAGAACGACTGAGATGCGAACGCGGGACCCCGGAGGAGTACAGTGACCACCCCCGACACTCTCACCCAGCTCTTCTTCGACGCCGTGGACCGCTACAGCACCAAGCGGGCCGCGTTGCGTTATAAGGAAGAGGGTCAGTGGAAGGACGTCAGCCACCAGGAGCTCGCCCGGCGCGTGAAGCATGCCGCGCTGGGGCTCATGGAACTCGGGATCCAGCCCGGGGATCGCGTCGCCATCCTGTCGGAGAACCGCCCCGAGTGGGCCGTGGCGGACTTCGCCTGCCTCACCGCCCGCTGCGCCGACGTGTCGATCTATCCCACGCTGCCGGCGCCCCAGGTCGCGTACCTCCTGGCCGACTCGGGCGCCCGAGCGGTATTCGTCGAAGACGCCGGCCAGTACGACAAGGTGGCGGCCGTTCGCAGCGACGTTCCCGACGTGGAGCACGTGATCGTATTCGATGCAGAGGAGGGAATGGAGGGTCCGGGGCTACTGAGCTTCCAGGAGCTGCTGCAGCGGGGGGCAGCCGCCGAGGACAGATACCCGACGTACCGCGAGGACGCCCTGGCAGTGGACCGGGACGAACTCGCCACGCTGATCTACACGTCGGGCACGACAGGATCGCCCAAGGGCGTGATGCTCACGCACTACAACTTCTGTTCCAACGTCGTCGCCGCACTCAAGGTGTTGTTCATCGGCCCCGACGACTCGTGCCTCTCGCTTCTCCCGCTGTCCCACAGCTTCGAGCGGATGGCCGGCCATTACGTGATGATTCACCGCGGCACGACCATCAACTACGCCGAGAGCGTCGAGCAGGTCCCGGCCAACCTGCAGGAGATCAAGCCGACCATCGTACTCTCCGTGCCGCGTCTGTTCGAGAAGATCTACGCACGTGTGTTGGAGAACGCGATGGCCGGAGGAGCCCTCAAGCGGCGCATATTCTTCTGGGCGCGGCGCAACGCCGAGCGGTGGGCCGACCTGCGGCAGGCAGAGTTGCCCGTTCCCGGGTGGCTCGACTTCAAGCGGAAGATCGGCGACAAGCTCGTCTTCTCCAAGCTGCGGGCGCGCACGGGCGGCCGGATCCGCTTCTTCGTGTCCGGCGGCGCACCGCTGAGTCCGGAGATCGCCAAGTTCTTCTACTCGGCGGGAATCACCATCGTCGAGGGGTACGGGCTCAGCGAGACATCGCCCGTCCTCGCGGCGAATCCACTGGACAAGGTCCGGATCGGCACGGTGGGACCGCCCATTCCCGGTGTCGAGCTGAAGATCGCCGCAGACGGAGAAATCCTCGCACGCGGCCCCAACATCATGAAGGGGTACTACAACAAGCCGGCCGATACGCGGGAGGCCATCGACGCCGATGGTTGGTTCCATACCGGCGACATCGGCGAATTCGATGCGAAGGGATACCTCAAGATCACGGACCGGAAGAAGGACCTGATCGTCACTGCGGGCGGCAAGAAGGTGGCGCCGCAGCCGATCGAGAACATGATCAAGACGAACCAGTTCGTGCTCAACGCCGTCATGGTGGGCGACAAGCGCAGGTTCCCCGCGCTGCTGATCGTGCCGGATGTCGAGGCCCTCAAGAAGTGGGCTGCAGAGCGCAGCCTGGCGTTCGGATCCACGGGCGATCTCCTCTCCCAAGCCGACGTAATGGCCAAGGTCGAGCGGGAAGTGATGGGCAACCTGCGGGACCTGGCAAGCTTCGAAATGCCCAAGAAGATCGCGCTCGTCGAGGAGGACTTCTCGATCGAGAAGGGAGAGCTGACGCCAACGCTCAAGGTGAAGCGCCGCGTCGTGGAGGATCGTTACAGGGACAAGATCGAAGCGCTGTACGCAGAGTAGGCTCTGCGCTCAGCGGGGCGGCTCAACCCGCCGGTAGAACCCGAATCCACTCCACGTTCACGTGCGCCGGTCGGGAGACGGCGAAGAGCACCGCGTCGGCGACGTCGGTGGGGAGCAACATCTCCTTGCGGTTCGGAACGTCGCCGCGCGCATCGGGATCGAGCGAGTCCCACAGCTTCGTATCCGTTGCGCCGGGGGAGATCAGCGTGCTGCGTACCCCGCTCCCTCGCAGCTCCTCAGACATCACTTCATGGAGACCGCGCACGCCGTACTTGCTCGCGCCGTACGCGGCGTTGTCCGGGTAGGGGCGGTGGTCCACCACGCTGCCGATGGTGACGATGTGCGCGGTGCCGTCGCGCGCCAGGTGCGGCAGGAACTCGCGCAGCACGAGGAAGGGAGCGAGGAGGTTGACGTCGACTTGCTCGGCAAACTCCTCTCGGGTGGTCTGCTCGAGTGGCTTGAGCAAGAAGGCACCCGCGTTGTTGATCACGATATGGGGAGCGCCGAACGCGGCAACGACCTGCTCCACCGCGCGACGCACGTCGGACTCCTGCGTCACGTCGCACCGTACGTCACATCGCGTGTCGGTGCTGCCGTCACTCAAGCTCCGGGCGAGGCAAGCCACCTTTGCGCCGGCTTCCTCGAGCCGGTCCGCGGTGACGCGGCCGATGCCACGACTAGCGCCGGTCACGACGGCGACCTTGCCGGCCAGGATGCTCACTCGAACCCGCTGCCCCCATGCGCCAAGCGCAGGAACTCGTCCCGGGTAGTGCCGTCTAGGAAGTTGCCGCGGAGTGCGCTGGTCACGGTCTTGGAGTTCTGCTTCTCTACTCCGCGCATCATCATGCAGAGGTGATACGCCTCGATCACAACGCCCACGCCGTGCGGCTCCAGCACGCGCATCAACGCGTCCGCCACCTGGTCGGTTAGGCGCTCCTGCACTTGCAGACGGCGGGCGTACACGTCGACGATCCGCGGGATCTTGGAAAGCCCGATGATCTTGCCTTTCGGCAGGTACGCAACGTGGGCCTTGCCGAAGAACGGCAGCATGTGATGCTCGCACATGGAGTAGATCTCGATGTCGCGCACCAGCACCATGCTGTCGTGGCTCTCCTCGAACACTGCGCCGCGCACCAGATCGTCGACCGACTCACCGTAGCCCCGCATGAGCCAGCGAAGCGACGACTCCACCCTCGAGGGAGTACGCGCGAGACCCTCTCGCTCCGGGTCCTCGCCCAGCAGCTGTAACATGCGGTGTACCAGCTGCTGCATGCCCAAGTCCCGTGCGGCGTCGGGGAGTCGTACGACCTTCGGCTCACTGTCGGCAGATTCGTCCCGCGCTGGATGCTGCTTGCCCACGGCTCTCTCCTCGCTCGAACAGCGAATCCGCCCCGATCGCGTTCAGCGGCTCGCGAGGCGGCAGGGTTGGCTCTGTAATCTAGCCGGAATCGGATGCAGGGGGAGCCAGCAGCACCGCTGGCCCGTAGCGACGTGACACCTCACTCACCAGGTATTCGTCAAAAAAAGCGGGAACGAAGAGCATTATTGAAGCCCGAATCCACAAGAACCGCACCCGCGCCAGGGCGTCTGCCTTCCCCTCGGGGGCATGCCATCGGCCGCAGCAAATGGGTGCGTGGTCGAGCTTGTTGGCTCAATAATACAGCTCTTCGCTCCCGCGATTGCGCACCTATAATAGAGGAGGGTTCAGGGAGCGTCAAGAAACAAACTCCGGGATCGAGGTCGGAATGAACTTGGAACTCGGCACGGCACTATTGTTGCTGATCTTGTGGGTGGTGCTCACATTCGTCGCGGCAATTCCCAGCGGGTGGGTACACGTACCGCTCGCAGTGGGATGTCTGCTAGTTGCGCGGGGAATCGTGGTGGGAAAGCGCTGAGAGCCTAGATCTCCCAGTTCGAGAACACGATCTGGTCCCCCGGCGGCCGCGCCTCCGGGTACCGCTCGAGTGTCATCCGCAGATCCGTCCACCGAACGCGATAGCCGCGAGCGAGTAACGCGCGGTATGCTCCCGGGTAGGCGCTCTGGCATCGAATGGCCACGCGGCGCACGCGCTCGCCTGCCGCACAGGCCTCCAGCACCACCAGCAGCCGGACGAACGCCTCAACCGAGTCGGCGAACAGCTTCAACACGCGCAGTTCTTCCGGTCGGCGACCCTCGGCGAGCGGTGCGGAGTGCCACAACGCGAATCCCGCAACATCGGCGTCTCCGTCAATCACCACCGTGTCACCGATGCCAAGCTCTGCGGTCAATTCGATCTCGCGGCCAAAATCGTAGCCCGGTGCGGCACGGTCGAGGCACTCGCGGCAGCGTTCCACCAACTCCCGCCGCTGGTCGGCGGGAAGCGAGCCCAGGCGACGGTACTCGCCGCCAACCCGACGGCGGGACGCGTCTCCGGTCATCGTGATGGTGAGCGGCCCCGGGAGAAAGCCGAGCTGCCCGTAGAATCCGATGTTCTCGACCGTGCGCGGCATCGTCTCGAGCCCCAGGGTGGTGACGCCACGCTCTCGCAGCCACTCCATGGCGGCTTCGACTATTACACGGCCTGCGCCCAAGCCCTGCCGGTCGGTGCGCACGGCAAGCGGCCCCATCCATCCCTCGGTACCGGAGCGGTGCGCGATGTTGAACGCCGCAACTTCATCATTGTCGTCGTACCACAACATCGCGCCCTGCCCGGCGTCGTTGATGGCGTAGCGCCAGATGTCGCGGTGCAGCCTCGGGACACGCACGCCCACGAGGCCGTCGCGCCGATACCGGTCCGTGAACGCTTCCGAGAAGACTCGGTTGAGCGCGTCCACATCCGACTCGGTGGCCGGCCGCGGTCCAACGATCATTCGCTCAGGCTGCAACATGCTCGCCGTCGAAGGTCACCTGGTCCTCGCTCACCACGGCAGCTCCGCGCTGTTCGTCGAGTGCCACGCGCAATACACGGTCGACTCCATCGCGCACCGATTCAATGTGCGTGATGAGGACCACTTGGGGGAACCGGTCCGCCAGCCCGCGCAGCAACTGCACCACGCTGTGGCGCCTGTGCTCGTCGAGGCTGCCGAAGATCTCGTCGAGCACGAGCAACGAGAGTGGCTGCCCCGCGCGCTCGGCTACCATCTGGCTGATCGCGAGACGCAGCACCAGGTGGGTGAGATCCTCCTCTCCACCGGAGATCACCGGCTTGGCCACTCCGTCCTCCACCACGAGCACCTGGTACTGCTCATCCAGATCGAGCTCGCCGTAGCGCCCGTCGGTCAGACCGGAGAGGAACTCGGAGGCGCGCTCGGCCAACTCCGGTCGCATGGCAGTGTTCAGCTCCAGGCGCAGGTCGTGCAGCGCGCGATCGAGCTCGTCGTGCAATCTCAGCTCCTTCTCCAACTCGCCGATCCGTGCGGCGCGCTCCTCCCGCTCTCGTATACGCCGCTCCGCGCTCTCCAGTGCAGTGTGCGCGGCCTTGAGGTCGCCCTGCACCGATGCGAGATGCAGCTCCGAATCACGCAGCGCCGCCTCCGCCCCCTCGTACCGCTGCCTCGCCTCCGCATACACCGTCTCATCGTATCCCAGATCGGCGAGGGCGGCAGCCAACTGCGACACCAGTGACTCCCGCTCCGACAGGGCGCGTTCTGCGGCCTCGGCTTGTGACACGAGCTGCTCCGCGTGGGCCGCCTTCGTATCGAGCTGGGTGGCCAGCTGCACCGTAGGCTCCAACTCGCGCAAACGCTCCCGCACCGCATCGTGCCGAGCGGTATCGTACGCATCGGGCAGCTCGCTTACCTCTCGCTCCAGCTCAGCCTTGCGCTGCTCGGCCCGCTTCAACTCCGCATCGAGTTCGTTCGCTTCGCGCACGCGATCCTCGCACCGCGCCACCTCCTGTACCGCTTGCTCCACGCTCTCTCCCGCCTGCTCGCCCCGCTCCTCGGCCTCCCGCACGGCTTCGGGCGGATCCTTCAGCTGATCGATGCGCTGGCGGAAGAACTTCCCCTTGACCTCGATCTCCTCCATCTGCCGATCCAGCGTCCCCAGCACATCCTGGTACACCTCGCCCAGCGGACGCTTGCAGATGGGACACTCGCCGCCCTCGCCCGCATCGAGCACGCTGTGGCGGTGGCGTTGATGATCGAGATATTGGTCTCGCAAGTTGGCGCGCTTGGTCTCTGCATCCTGCCGGTCGCGCACCCACCCGGTCTTGGTCTTCTCCTGTTCCGATTCCGCCCGCTCGAGTCCGCTGCGCGCGGTCTCGAGCGCGGTCTGCGCGTCCTTGAGTGCCCGTGCGACGTCTCCCATCTTTGCGCGGCGCTCGCGTAGCCGCTCCACCTGCTCCCCGAGTTCACTGAGCTGCCCCGTCAACGAGCGGCGCTTCCCCGCACCCTTGGCTTCCTGCTCCAGTTGTTCCAGCTCTTCCTTGAGCGGAGACACCTCCTCGAGCGGCGCCCGCAGCTCGTCGAGCCTGCCACGCGCCGCGAGGGCCTCGGCCAGCTCCTTGTCGAGGCGTTCGAATTCCCGACGCGCCTCGCCCACGTCGCGCTCAGCCACGCGCCGCTCACCGTCGAGCGCCAGAGCGGACTCCCGCAGCTCCACCATGCGCGTCCACGCCGGCCCCTCCCGTTCCAGCGTCTGCGTGGCGGTGCCGCGAGCCTGCTCCGCCTGTTTCACTGCCTCCTGAACCTCGCTCGCTCGCCGCTCCGCCTGAGCCCGCTCATCGTCGAGCGCGGCGGCATCCGCCATGCCACGCTCCAGCCCCGTGAGCTCCCCACGCAGCCCCGAGCGCGTTTCCCGCAGCCGGTCCTGCGCGAGCCGCAACTTCTCGTACCCCAGAACCCGTGACAGGAAGCGGGCCCGGTCCGTGGGTCCCATGGCGGCCATGACCGCGAGCTCTTTCTGTCCGGTGAAGTACGTGTTGAAGAACTCGTCCCGGGTCATGCCGAGCAGCCGCTCGACCCGCGAGCTCACTTCCTGCTGGCTGTTGGCGATCGGCGCATCCTGGCGGTCCTGGAACAGCTCGGCACTGTAGAGACCGCGCGCCACACGGAACTGGTGCGCACCGAGCGAGAACTCCACCTCGACCCGTACCGAGGAGCGGGCGGCCGCGCGGTTCCACCGAATGGTGTCGCGGCTGCCCCGTGCCGCCGGGTTACCGTAGAAAGCCCATGCGATCGCTTCCAGCAGCGTGGTCTTCCCCGACCCGTTGGGACCGATGATGGCGGTGATCCCCGGCCCGAACACGATGTCGGTGTCGGCGTGCTGCCGGAAGTTCAGGAGCTTCAGTCGGTGGAGCTGCATCTACTCCTCGCGCAGCGCCTGCTCTACTTCGTTCATGTACCGCTCTCCCAGCGCCACCAGCCGGTCACGGGGAACATCGGCATCGATCGGACGGCGTCCCAGGTAATCCGTCAGCAGATCGTTCAATGTCTGGCGCTGTCCCGGAGCCGCCACGCCCACCTCGTGCTGCTGCTGGGGGCGTCTCAGGTCGAGGTGATAGTGCAGTGCCCGGGCCTTGAGCTCGCGAATCCGCGCGTGATCGAGATCGCGTGCCAGGGGCCGGGGCACGTCGTACACCAGCTGGCGTACGATCTGATCGTCGATGCCGGAATCGACTCTCTCGACGTGCGCGCCGATGGCTGCATCGATCTCGGCCGCGCTCAACCCGGAGCCGTGAATCGGCGCGAGGTCGAGGACACGGCGTGCGAGGGGCACGTCCCGAAACTCCACCTTCGCTCCGTCCGCGAGATCCACCAGCAGCCACCCCTTGCGCCCTTCGCGCCCTTCCCGCTGCTCGTCGCGCAGCTCGCCCCACGGATTGGTGCTCACATATTCCAGGGCGCCGCTGTACCACGCGTTCTCACGCACCTGGTGCGCCACGTGGTAGTGGCCCAGAGCCACGTAGTCCCACCGCTCGGCGTTGAGCTCGTCGGGTTCCAGCACCGCGCCGCCGTACTCGACGGTCCCGGCATCGCGCGGCAGCACGCCCGCGACCTCCCCATGCGTGACCGCCACCCGAAAGCGCGCTCCGTCGGGGGGCGTGAGGTTCGGTCGCGGATGGGCCATCCACGCACCGTGCGGCACGCACGTGACGCTCAGGTCGAGCTCCTCGAAGACGATGTCGCGTGGCTGGTCGGCCACCACGTGCACCCCTCCCACGGCTTCGAACAGCTTCAGGATCGTGCCGGTCTCGACCGAACGCGGAGTATCGTGATTGCCGGCGACTATCACGACGGGCACTGCGGGCAGTGCCTCGCGCAAGCGGCGGAACTGCCCAAAGGAGTGGAGGATGGCGGCGTTCGTAGGGCGCACCGAGTTGAACAGGTCGCCCGCGATGACGACGACGTCCGGAGCCGTGCCGATCACGTCGTCGACGGCGCGGCGGAACGCGCCCGCGACGTCTGCTTCGCGCTGGTTGATCCCCAGGGGGGTGAGACGGTGATACTGCCGGAAGCCGAGGTGGACGTCTGCGAGGTGGGCGAGCTTCACGCTAGGGAAGCACCGATTGTCGCATGGTGGTCTCGAGGCTGATGCGGCCTCGCTCCGGCACCCCGACCACGACCTGCATGCGCACCGCCGCCGCTACCCACCCCCGCCATCCGGTCGACCAGACGAGCGTACCCGTAGTCGCTCCGGCGAACTGGAGGGTGCTCCCGTCTTGCCGTCTCAGGGTGGTGGGTGTGAACATGCCGCTGAACCGCACGTACGCCAGCGTATCCTGATCGCGGGCTGTCAGGGAATCGAGCCTGAAGTCGGTCTCCGATCCCAGGAGCGCCGACGGCGCGTCCACCGCTGCGTGCCCCACGAGCTCTCCCAGCGGGAACTCGAGCCGTGCGCTCCAGTAGTTCCGCTCGTGGAGCCACGCTCGCGGCAGCTCCATTCCCGGCAAGCCCCTGAGCAGATGCACCAGCATGGCCGAGCCGAGACGGTCTCCGCCCGCGGTCGCTTCGACCAGGCGCATGCGCGAGTCGAGGCGCACTTGGAGCCAGAGGCTGTCGAGCGAGGCTACCTCGTACTCTCTCCATTCCTCCCCGCCCTGCCGCACACGCGCGCGCAGAGAGTCGTAGGCCAGGTGCGTGATGAGCGCGCCGTCAGGGCCCGGCAGAGCCACCTCCGTCGTGCCCCCCAGGTCCGCCGCCTCGCGCACGGGCCCGGCTGTCTCACCCGTTGCGCCCACGTTGGTGACGCGGGTGTGGGACTGGAAGACACGGTGCACCTTCACGCCCGGCACTGGCCTGTACCGCAACAGCAGGCTGTCCTGTGCGGCGAGCCCGGGCGGGAAAACCAGGAACGCCAGCGCTGCGACAGTGAGCCGCAGCCTCACGGACGCACCTGGAAGCGAGTGGAGTGGTCGATGCTCAGGGTCACCTCGAGAACCGTCTGTTCGACCTCCTCCGAGCGCTCCATGGTCAGCGTCGAGCGGGTGCGCAGCGCACCCGAAACGAAGGCATTCCACCCCGTCGACCAGATGTAGCTCCCGCCGAACGCTCCGGTGACTCCCGCGAGCATCGCGTCACCCACCTCTCCCTCTGTGGGACCGGCGGGGAGGAAGCTCCCCTGGACCCTGAGATAGGCAAGGGTGTCCGTGGGGCGCACCACCAGACTGTCCAGCGTGATGGTGGAGCGGGCCAGCACTTCGGGTTCCACCGGCATGGTCTCCAGCACGGTCTCCCCTTCGAGCCCCAGGGGACGCGTCAGCGCAACCACTATGTCGGCGGTCCAGCTGTCGCCCTCCGCAATCGGACCCTCGGGCAGCGCGAATTCCAACCCCGACGCGAAGGCGCGGTACTGCTGCACCTCCCGGTTCGTCAGCGAGTCGCCGGTCAGCACCTCGACGTCGGAGACGCGCAACCTGTCGTCCGCCACGACCCGGGCGCTGGAGGTCCGCTCCCTCACCTGGGGGAGATCGCGCCACGCGCCACCCGGAACGCGATACCGCGCCCGGGTCGAATCGTGCGAGATCTGCAGGACGGCGCTGGTGATGCGCGTGCCGACAACAGTGCTGGTGAAGCTGTGCAGCGTGGTGGCCTCGACGGTGATGCTGTCGAGGGCCGGCACACCTGGCGCCCCCTCGCGAATCGAACTCGTCTGCTCCGACCACCAGAGGGTGTGAAGCCTCGTGCGCGGCTGCGGCCGATACCGCAACAACATCGACTGCTGGGCGGATACGCTCTCGGGCAGCCCCATGAGGGCGACACACGCCAGGGCGCCAAGCATCGTCGTCCTACGTCGCATACGGATCCTCCACCTGTCTGAGTGGTGTCGTCGCACTCCCCTCCGGTCGCACTTGCTCCCGTGCCACCGCTCTTCCGAGGCTGGCCGTGAAGAAGCCCATGACGTCCTCGGGTCGGGCGCGTTTGGTCGCTAGTAGCGCACGCCGCACGTCTTCCTCCCGCCGGCCCGCTATGGAGTCCTTGATCCGGGCCGGGGAGACTCGCCGGTCGAGCGCTGCCAGCTGCCGCACCACGGCGTCCTCGAACGGTACGTCGGCCGCCGGCGGGTACTGCCTCACGCCGGCGGGCCCGCTCATCACCGCCGGCCTGGGAAACCGCACGAAGACCGGCTGCGTGAAGTGCGGGTGCCGCACCATCAGCTCCCCTTTGGGAAGCGTGGCCAGCTTGATCTTGGTCGCCGGCGAGAGAACCTGGTAACCGGGCGTCGCCAGCTCGTCCATGTCCATCCGACCGAAGACCACGGTACCCGCGTTGCCCGCGATCCGGCGGTGCACCTGCGACCGGAACTGCTGGGCCGCAAACAGCACCAAACCGAGATAGCGCCCTCGTTCCGAGATGTCCAGCAGCATCTTGCGGACATATGTGTCGGGGCCGTCGGCCGGTGCGTACTTGTTCAGCTCGTCCACGAAGACGACCACGTGCTCCACCCCCAGGTCGCCCCGCTCGAGATGCTCGCGCAACATGGACACTACTCGTGTGAACACCAGGTCCTGCCCGAGCTGGTCCATGCCCGACACGTCCAATACATACACCGCGCGGTCCTCGAACGCTCCAAACGGGAGGTCGTTCACCGATCCGTCGTCGGTCACGAGCCCCTTGCAGCGGGTGGAGATGTTGATGAGCCGGTTTCTCACCTTGCGGATCGTGGCGATGTGATGTGTGCGCCACACGTCGCTGCGCCCGGCCTGCTCCAGCCCATCGAAGATGCCGCGGAACAGTCGCTCCAGCTCTCCGAAGGAACGCACGCGGTGCGTGCCGCCCCAGTCGTCCCGAAACTCCTTCTCGACCACGCGGTCCGCCAGGAAGTCGAGGAACGCATCGGCCTTGGCGTCGATGTCGTCGCGATTGAGCAGCACCTCGTGGTAGTTGAGCACCTCGCGCAGCCCCCACACCAGCGGCTGCACCGAGCCCACGAGGTCGGGGTGCGATCGCAGCGTGTTCAGGTTCACACCGTCGGGCTTGAACGGCGCGAAGTACTGTACCCGGTCGAACGGTCGGGGCTCGACATCCAACACCGAATACAGCTCACGGTCCCCCTCGGTCAGCTCACCCGGTTGATCGAGGAAGCAGAGGTCGGGCCCCTTCACGTTGAAGCAGACCGCCGCCACCGAGCCCTTGTGGCTCGGCAGCCGCTGAAAGATGCTGGCGAGCATGAACTCCGCGGCGCTGGTCTTGGTGGCGAGGCCCGACACGCCGCTGATGTTGAAGTGCGCCGACTCCGGGCCCAGCAGGAACTCCGCGTCCAGCGAGACCGGCGCCGTGAGCCCGCCGGCACGGTACACTCCCACCGGTATTCCCGTGGGTTGCTCGCCTCGCACGTAGCCATCCATGCGCAGCGCCATCTCCACGTCTTCCTGCGTGGCCAGCCGCACCTGCGCCAGCGGAACAGGCTGCACCGGCTCCTCCGGCTCGTGCCGCAGCACGGCAGCGGTCCACAGCCGGACCTCGGTGCGCCGCGTCGGTGCCGGCGCGCCGGCCGGATCCCCCTCGGCGGCCACGACCTCGTGCAGCGGCGTCGCCACGTCGGAGTAGGCCCGACCGTCCACCACGACCGCATACACGGTGCGCCCGTCTTCGGCGTCCACGCGCACGATGGCCCCGATTCCCAGGGACGTGTCCGTGGCGGTCCAGAAGTGGAACTGGTGCGGACCCGCCGGCAGCGCCTCGGTCGCGACTACGCGGCCGATCGTCACCACCAGCCTCCTGCCTGTGCGCGCAAGAACATCTCCACCTGTCGAATGGGGTAGAGCAAGCGATCCCAGCGACCGTCGGGAGCGCTGAGCGGAGCGCGCTCCGCCAGCAGCCAGCGGCTCACTGCCGTGGCCTCGGTCAGCGCCGCTTCAGTCGCCGGTCGCTCGATTCGCACCAGGCCGTGGAGCAGCTCGTGCTCCTCCCACGGCCAGAGTCGAAGATACCATGTGTAAACCTGGCCGCGCTTCCCCAGGCGGCGGGCGAACACGCTGCTGCGGTGCCCCTCCTGGAGAGTCACGGCGATTTCGAGATCGGGGCCGTCGAGAAACTGGGTCTCGTGACTCTTGATTAGGCCGAGCACTCGGGGGCCGGCGTCGAGCATGTGCGCCAGGCCTCCCAATGCGCCGTCGACGACCAGCCAGCACTCGGGCTCAGAGGCGAGCAGCGCGCTCGCGACCGCCGTCTCAAGCTCCTCGCGCCGCCGCTCCACCGCCCTGGCCGCGAGCTGCACATCAACAATGGGGTGCGCGCGCTCCCCCACCTCACAGTCCACCAGGGGGACCCCGGTGTCCGCCAACGCCTGCCGCTGGTCGGGCGTGAGCCGCTCCAATGGAACGACGATCAGCTCTTCGGACTGGTGGTCGGCGACGCTCAGCCGATCCCCGTCGCGCCGCATGGTGGCCGCCGCCACATGGCCCCGCACAACGGGCACCAGGCCGAATCGGCCCTCCACAGCGTAGCGCTGAATGCCGTCCAGGAACGCCGCACCTTCGGGTGGGGGAGCCGCACCACCCACGTCGATGGCCCGGATCGCTTCCCCTTCCACGTAGCTGGCCGAGCCGAAGGGAGACGCTACCGGCGGCGGAACGTGTGTGAGGGGGGAGCCGGCCCGCGTGGTTCCCCCGGCCCGGCGCAGAGCCTCGTGCAGGCGGTGGCGGGTGGAGCCGGTCAGGGTGACGGCGGCTCCTCCCGATAGACCCACCGCCCATCCACCATGGTGCGCAGCACCCGCACCTGCTTGATGGCCTGGGGTGGGATGCGGAACAGATCGTCGGAGAGCAGCACCAGGTCTGCTACATAGCCCGGAGCCAGCTTCCCCTTCCAGTCCTCCTCGAACGCCGCCCACGCGGCGTTCACCGTGTAGGCCTCCAGCGCCTCCTGCACAGTGATGCGCTCATCCGGATACCAGCCCGCCTCGGGCTCGCCGTCCAGCGTTTGACGCGTCACCGCGGCGTAGATGCCCAGCAACGGCTCCGCGGGATACCACGCGGCGTTCGTGCCGGGCCAGTCCGACCCGAACACCAACAGGGCTCCGGCGTCCTTCAGCGAGCGGAAGGCGTATGCCCCGACCACCCTGTCGCCGATTCGGTCCTCCATCCATCGCATGTCGTCGATTGCGTGGTACGGCTGGACCTCCGCAATGATGGCGAGCTCGCCGAACCTGGCGAAGTCGTCCGGCTCGACCACCTGCGCATGGATCATGCGGAAACGGCGGTCCTTGGGCCCGTTTGTGCGGATCGCCTGCTCGTACATATCCAGCAGGGTGTCTACTGCCAGGTCGCCGATTGCGTGGATGTGAGGCGTGAGCCCGGAGGCGTCAGCGGACACGATGAGCTGCTCCATGTTCCCCGGCGGCGACATCATGGTGCGCCACAGGCCCCGCGTATCGGGCATATGGCGGTACGGCTCGCGGAACATCGCCGAGGAGTTCCCCATGATGCCGTCCACGAACCCCTTGAGGCCGCATATCGACAGCATCTCGTTGCCGAAGCCGGTGCGCACGCCCACCGCCGCCAGGTCCTCCCAGTGATCCAGCGTGGGCCGCGCGCACACCCGCACCGTCAATGAGTCGCGTGCCTCGAGGTACTGGAAGATCCGCATCGTCCCGGCGCGCGTGATGTCGTGAATCGTGGTCACCCCGTGGCGCTTGAGGTCCCACAGGCCGAGCCCGGCCTCGGCGAGCAACTGCTCGTGCGAGGCATCTGGCATGGCCGCCCGCACCTCGCGGGCCTCCTCGGGAGTGAGGCGACCGTCGTGGCTCCCCGGGTCGATACCGGCTGCCCGCAACGCGGCGGCGTTCGCCACGTACTGCGAGCGGTCCCACTTGCTCAGCAACGCGGCGCGCTCGCCGGTGAGCGAATCGAGCAGCCCGCGGCGCGGCGACCAGGTACTCTCCAGGTCGTACGCCCCCCAATCGCCACCCACCATCCACGATCCCGGCGGCAACCGCCCGTCTGCCTCCGTCACGCGCTGCACCAGTCCGGCGTCATCGGACACGTCCAGCAGATTGACCCCGAGCAACAGCGCCCCGGCGTACTGGAAGTGGGTGTGGGTGTCGATGAATCCCGGTGTGACGAACCCGCCCCCCAGATCCTCCACGGGCGCGGTTTGACCCACCGCTTGCAGCACTTCGTTGCGCGAGCCCACCGCTACTACCCGGCCCCCGTGGACGGCCACGGCCTCGGCCCAAGGATGCTCCGAGTCGCCGGTCCAGATCCTCGCGTTCACCAACACCTGCGCCGTGCCGTCCGGCTGTTGCGCGGCGAGCGGCCCGCAGCCGAGCGCCAGCATTGCCAGCGTCACGGGAGTCCTCATCATCTGGTGCCTTCGCTCTCGGGAAACGGCGGCACGGAGAGGAGCCAGAACCCCGCGAGGTCGCCACCCTGGTCGAATTCGACGAGCAGGTTATCGGCCAGCGCCACCGCCTCATGGCCGCGGCCGCCCCCCACCCGGAGATGCACCACCGACTCGTCAGGGCTGCGCTCCACGCCCAGGGGGAGATCCACCTCTACCACGGCGATTCCCGGCTGGGACGGACGGGAAGGCACAACGAGCCGCCCTTGCTCGCCCGCGTTGGGCGGAGTGAGCCCCTCCACCGTGCTGCTGACCGGCCACACCACGATCTCGACGGCGCGCAGCGCCCCGCCCTCGAAGTCCAGCGTGATGACCGCCCCCTTGGCATCCTCGAGCTCGATGGATCCGGTGAGTCCACGCCCTGGCTCCACCCCCTGGATCACGCCCGAGAGGATCTCGGTCTCCGCATCCCACTGGAAGTCGACGCGCGGCAGCTCGCCGACGATCGGATCGATCTTGGCTCCGTAGCCCCGTACACCCTTCACATATCCTCCTTGGTCTCCAGCGACCGCACGAATTCCGTGATTCGCTCCAACGCCCTGCGCAGTGCCTTTTCGGAGGCCGCGTAGGACAAGCGCACCCATCGCTCGTCGCCGAACGCCTCGCCCGGCACGAGCGCCACACCCTGCTTCACCAGCAGACGCTCGCAGAACGCCGCTGCACTCGCGAGCCTCCCGTCAAAGTACCCATCTACCCTGAAGAAGAAGTAGAACGCCCCGAGCGGCTCCACGAACTCGACTCCCGGAAGCTCCCTGCGGAAGTGCGCTACCACCAGGTCGCGCCTCGCCCGGAAGGTCTCCACCATCCCGTGCACGTCCTCCTCGACCCGTTCGTCCGCCAGGGCCGCGGCGGCCGCCCACTGTGCCGGCTGCGACGCCCCGCTCGTGACGTGGGTCTGCAGCGCCGCCATCGCCCGGGCCACCTGCGGCGGCGCCACTGCTATCCCGATGCGCCACCCCGTCATGGCATAGGCCTTCCCCACTCCGGTCACCACCACGACGCGTTCCAGCAGCTCATCGGGGAGGTCGTGCACCGACGGCGCCGGACCGGAGCCGAAGTGGATGCGGCGGTACATCTCGTCGGAGAGAACCCAGAGCCTGCGCTCCCTGGCCCACTCGAGCAGCGCCTTGATCTCCGCCCGGGTGTAGACAGCCCCGGTGGGATTCACCGGAGAGCAGAGGATGAGCCCTGCCGCGCGCGCGTCGGCCGCCTTCTCCAGCTCGTCCACGCCGACCTTGAGGCTCCACTCCGGGTCGCCGGGCACGAGCACGGGCTGAGCCCGCGCCAGGTGCACCAGTTGCGGATACGACACCCAGGCGGGCGCAGGGATCAGCACCGTGTCGCCACCTTCGAACAGGGTGAAGCACGCATTGAACAGCGATTGCCGGGCGCCGCTGGAAACCACGATGTGGTCGGCGTTGATGGGCCGGCCGCCGGAAAGCAGCGATAGATGGTGCGCCGCTGCCGCCCGCAACTCGAGGATGCCTGTGTTGGGCGGATAGTGTGTCTTGCCCTGCTGGATCGCCTTGATGCCCGCCTCGGCGGGGATGCGCGGCGTGCCGAAGTCGGGCTCGCCCACCGAGAGATCGATGACATCCTCGCCCGCGGCCCGCCGGCGCTCGGCCTCCTCCTTGATCGCTACGGTCCGGGAGGCTTCCAGGTTCGCCACGTTGCGCGAGCGCTTGAACGCCATCAGTGCACGACTCCGTGGGCCCGGAGGATCTCGAGGGTGGCTTCGAGTGGAAGCGCTTCCGCGGTCCCGCGATGCCCCACTACGGTGGTGGCCAGGAACAGGGAGTTGTAGATCGCCTCTTCGGTCGCCTCGGCCACGGCCTGGAACAGGGGACTGACCTCGTCGTTGGGCAGCGGCGGCGCGGCCGCGAGGTCCGCGACCCTCACGGTGCTGAAGCCGATCACGTAGTCGCCCGAGCCGTTGGTCATCGCGGACCCGGTCCGCGCCAGCCCCGACAGCGCCCGGCGCCCCAGCCGCTCCAGGTTGCGATGCCCCAGCGGCGCGTCCGTCGCGACCACGATCATGATGGAGCCGTCTGCCGGATCCTCGACCGGCCCCGGCTGCCCCAGCCGCTCCCTCAGATAATGGCGGCCCAGTTCCACCCCCACCGGCGCGCCAGCGATCGATAGCACGCCGCCGAAGTTGCTCTGCACCAGCACGCCCACCGTCCAGCCTCCGAGACTCTGCGGGAGCCGGCGGCTCGCGCTGCCGATCCCACCCTTCCAGCCAAACGCTCTCGTGCCGCGTCCCGCCCCCACGCTCCCCTGCTCCACAGGCCCGCCGCCGGCCGATTCGATCGCGCGCAGCACGTGCTCGGGCTCGATGGGACGCAGCCGGATATGGTTGAGGAATCCGTCGTTCGTCTCGCCCACGACGGCGTTCGCGGAGCGCACGCTCTCGTTGCCGGGGAGGCCGAGCAGATAGGTGAGCACCGCGTCTGCCGCGCGCGGCACGCACAGCGTGCACGTCAGCACGACCGGGCTCTCGAGCTCGCCCAACTCCTGCACCTGCGTGATCCCCACCAGCTTGCCGTATCCGTTTCCCACCACGACAGCCGCCGGCACCTTGTCCTGGAAGACGTTTCCCCCGTGGGCAAGAATCGCGGTGACCCCGGTGTTGATCGAGTCACCGTGGGTGACGGTCACCTGGCCGACCCGCACGTCGGCCACGTCGGTGATTGCATTGAGCGGGCCGGGCGGCAGCACGCCGACCACGACGCCCAACTCCCGTGCCGAGCGCCGCTCCTGCCCGTCCAGCGGCATGGCCGGCGCGATCACGACGGCACCCGTCAGCAACAGCGTGAGTCGCCTGGCAATCATGGCTCCCTCCCTGCGCCAAGCTTCGGTCCCGCGCCTGACCTGTCAACGCACCCGTCATCCATCCTCATAGACCTCGCGCTTCCAGCGGTAGGGCAGCTCCACGATGCCGCCCGAGTCGGTGATTTCGTCGAGCGCCGCCAGCGACGCCCGCAGCACCGTACGCTGCTGCGCCGCGTGGCCCGGCTCGCCGAAGACCTGCCCCAGGCGGAACTTGATGAGCACGTTGCGCGGGGCCGGCAGAGCCCCGGTCATGTTGCGCACCACGCTCACCGTCACGGTGGGGATACCGCGGGCCTCGATGGCGCGGGCGACCAGTCCCACGGACTGGTGGCAAGTCACTCACCCGGGCGTGGCCAGCACCAGGTCCACCCCGTCTCGCTCGAAGACCTCGGCTATCTCCCAAGCCGCTTCCCGCACCAGGTGGTTGCGCTGCTCCCCGTAGATGTGGCCCATCATGCCCACGTGCCGCGGCGCCACCTCACCCAGCTCGCCGGCCCGGGCCAGCTCGCGCAGTCGCTCGATGGGATACACGCAGTTGATGTCGCGGTCGGGGGCGCTGTGGTCGTAATAGTCGTGCGTGATGGTCAGGGCCGAGACGTCCGCATCGGCCGGAATGACCCGGTACGAGGCGTCCCCTTCGGGATCGTCCATGTCAAAGCCCGGCTGTTCGATCAGATGAACACCCGCCGCCGTGACCATGCCGACGCGGGCCTCGGGCAGCGGGCGCCGTAGCTCTGCCAGTGGCGGCAGGGGGATCTCCGCGGTCCGCCCGCTGGTGGCGCGGGCGTACAACTCGTTGATCCAGTGCGCGCGCGTGTAGACGGCTGACTGGAGGCGATTCCACCAGCGGGCCATGAAATCTCCGGGCTTGGCGGTTCCGAGAGTGGCGCGGTGCGCGGCCTCGCTTGCACCGCGCATCAGCGCAAACTACCATCCTGGGTCTCTTTGACAATCGAGGGATCCCGTGTCCTGGACCTTTGCGCCGACGTTCGACGCCGGCCACCGTGCCGCGCTGGCCGGTGGGAAGAACCTGATCTACGTGTGTCCACCCGCAGGGTGGGCCGTCGTCCCGTTGCTGCAGCGGCTAGCAGAGACTCCGGATCCCGGCCTCACCACCCTGCTCCTCGCCCCCGAACCTTCAGACGCCGCCGAGCTGGCCTCACTGGCGGCGACGGTCGAGCCACTCAGACCCGTTCACGCGGTCTCGGGGCTGGCCCGTGCCGGCCGACTCCTCAAGTCGGGAGCGGTTCGCACCCTGGTGGCCACGCCGGCCGACGCGCTCCAGCTCCTGACCCGCTCGCTGCTCAAGTTGGAGGGACTTCCCCGTGTGGCGGTGCTGTGGCCCGAGGCCCAATTCGCCCTGGGCGCGGCCCAGCCAATCGACACCGTGCTGGGGGAGTGCAGCCGGGCGCAGCGGCTCATGATCACGAGCGACGACGGCGGCGTTGCAGACTTCCTCGAGCGGCACGCGCGGCGCGCGCCCGTGGTGGGGGCTGCCCGAGCTCCGGAGCAGCCGACGGGAGGCCGGGTGCGGTACGCGTTGGTCGACAGCCAGCGCCTCTCCTGGGCGGTGCGGACCGCGCTGGACACACTCAATCCGGCGTCCGCCTGGTTGTGGGATCCCCGGCCGTCCGCCGACCAACGCTGGGCCGAGTACGACCTCGATCCCACGGTTTCGCTGGACCCCGGCTCGCCCGGCGAGCCCGTGCACTGGGCGATCGCCGCGGAGCTTCCCACGGCCGACGCCCTGGCCGGGCTGCATGACGCTGCACGCGACGTGCTGGTCCTGGCGCGGCCTTCCCAGCTCCCATATTTGGAGCGGCTCACCCGGTCGCTCGACGTGCTGCGACTCCCCTCCGAGGCCGACCGCGCCCGGGACCGAGCGGGCGCAGTGCGGACAGAGCTGCGCAGCCGCATCGAGGAAGGCGGGTTGGCGGGTGGCCTGGCCACGCTCGCGCCACTGTTCGACGAGTACGACCCCGCTCTCGTGGCGGCGGCCGCACTCCGGGCGGATCAACCGACGGCACCCGCCCGAAAGGCCGCCGATGAGATCCCGACGTGGGCCCACGTGCACGTGAACGCCGGCCGGCGCGACCGGATTCGACCCGGCGACGTGGTAGGCGCCCTCCTCAACGCGGTGGGAGTTCCCAAGGATTCGATAGGCCGCGTGGATGTGCGCGAGAGCTTCTCGCTCGTCGAAGTGCGCGCGGAGGTGGCGGCGCGGGTGCTGACGGGATTGGACGGTGTCACGCTGCGCGGCCGCACCGTCACGGCGAGGATTGATAAGAGGTAGGGAACTACGTAAACGGGCCGGGCAGCCTTTCGGCTACCCGGCCCAGGATACTCCGCTGCTCGCTAGGGCGCTACTTGTTGACCGCGTCCTTGAGTCCCTGTCCTGCCTTGAACGCCGGAACAGTCGCGGCCGCAATCTGGATGGCACCGCCGGTGCGCGGATCCCGACCCGTGCGAGCCGCCCGTTTGCGCGCTACGAACGAGCCGAAGCCGGTTATCTGCACCTTGCTGCCGGACCGCAGCTCCTTCGCGACGAGGCCGTCCTCGCCAAAGATGGCCTCCACGGCACGCCCCGCGTCCGCCTTGGACAAACCGGTCTGCGACGATAGGGCTTCGATCAGCTCGGTCTTGTTCACCCCTATCCTCCCTGTGGATAGAATTGAAGGTAGGTACGAGTGGCGCGACGGGGCCGATCCGCCGGCCGCCAATGTCACTAAGTAAGACCCGGCACCGGATGTTGGCAAGCGCCTTGCCACCCGGCGTCCGGCGGGATACGCTCTCGACCACCCTCCAAATAAGGTGGCTGATGCTGCACAGCGAGCGGCCGGGATGGATCGAAGTCATTACCGGCGTGATGTTTAGCGGCAAGAGCGAGGAACTCATCCGGCGCGTGCGCCGCGCCGTGATCGCGCGCAAGCAGGTCCAGGTCTTCAAGTCCCATCTCGACGACCGCTACGGCGGTGTCTACTCCGTGACCACCCACGACGGCATCTCGGTCGAGGGCCAACCGGTGGACTCTTCGGGCGAAATCGTGCGGCTCATCCGCCCCGAATCGGAAGTCATCGCCATAGACGAGGCCCAGTTCCTCGACCCCGATATCTCGGGGGTGTGCGCGGACCTGGCAGCTCGCGGCGTGCGTGTGATCGTCGCCGGAACCGAAACCGATTTTCGGGGCGAGCCGTTCGGCCCCATGCCGCGGCTACTGTGCGCCGCGGAGGTCGTGGACAAGCTCCACGCCATTTGCGTCAAGTGCGGCAACCCGGCGTGTCGCAACCAGCGGCTGATCGACGGCCGGCCGGCGCGTTACGATACTCCCACCATCATGGTGGGCGGCAGCGAGAGCTATGAGGCACGCTGTCGACACTGCCATCAGGTGCCGCACGTGGACGAGGACCAGACGGAGCTGCTGTAGCAGCGGCCCGCCCCAACACACGACCGCCTATGCTCAACGTCGGGCTCTCAGGCAACATCGGCGCGGGTAAGAGCACCGTGGCCCGCTGGCTGCGCGAGTGGGGTGCGACGCTCATCGACTCCGACGAGCTGGTGCGCGAAGTGCAGCTTCCGGGATCGGAGACGCTGAGCGCCATCGCCCGACGGTTCGGAGCCGACATCCTGAAGCCGGACGGCTCGCTCGACCGCGACGTGCTGCGGACCCGGGCCATGCGCGACGCACAGACGCTCACCGCCTTGAATGAGATCGTGCACCCCGCCGTGCAACAGCTGCGAGCCGAGCGGAGTCGGCTGGCCGCGGAGCGGGGCGACTGCGTGTTGGTCAGCGACATTCCACTGCTGTTCGAGGTCCTCGATCCCGGCGACTTCGACGTGGTCGTGCTGGTGGACGCTCCCGTGGCGCTGCGGCGCGAGCGGATCATGGAGGAGCGGGGGCTGTCGCACGAAGTCGCCCAGCGCATGATCGATGCTCAGCTCCCCGCAGCAGAGAAGCGTAACCGCAGTGGAATCGTACTCGACAACGACGGCTCGCTGGAGGAGTTGGAGAGCGTCACGCTGGCGGCTTGGCGCGACATCCGTAGGCACGCGGCTGTCGCGCTCACACGCAAGACGGGGTTGCTCCTGGCCGTGGCGACCGACCCGCGGGAGGCGGTGCACGCGTTCGGCGGCACACTGGCCCGCTACGGCGATACCGGAGTGGAGACGTGGCTGGCGTACGTCGGGTCCCACGCTTCCGCGGGCGTGGCGCAGCCGCTCCGCCTCGGCGGGACCGTCATCCTGGATGAGAAGGAAGCGGCAGGGGAAGTGGAACGGGTGATTCGCCAACGCCGCCCCGACGTGACGGTCGCCGTAAGCCCGGCCTTGAGCGATACCGTCCGCGGCGCATGGGACGCAGCCGGTTCGCCGGGCACGCTGTTCCACACCGCTCGAGCGGGCGCGACGGTCGACGCGCGCCTCGACGTTCGTCCATGGAGGGACGTGCGATCGGCAGCGCTCGAAGCGCTGGGAGTGACCGATGGGACAGCCGCGTCGGAGGTTCCGGACCGCGAGACATTTACCGCCGCCGTCCCGGTGAAGCAGGTGCTCGTGGACCTGTTTCAGACGGCAGATTGAGCAGTTGACATGCCGAGGACCGTCGAATAACCTACGCCTCGCCACTCCTATTCCAATGGCGGAACTCACATGTCCGACGCTCCCGAGAATCTGCACTACAGCGAAGAGCACGAGTACCTGAAGCAGGCCGACGACGACGCCACCTACTACATCGGCATCACCGATTACGCCCAGGGCGAACTCGGTGACGTGGTCTTCGTGGAGCTGCCCGAGGTGGGCGCCAAGTTCAACCAGATGGACGTGTTCGGAACGATCGAAGCGGTCAAGGCCGTTTCGGAGTTGTTCTGCCCGGTTACCGGGGAGATCGTGGACATCAACCAGGCCATCGAGGGCGACCCCGGCCTGGTGAACCGTGATCCCTATGGAGATGGGTGGATGGTCAAGATCCGCATGGACAGCCCCGATGAGTTGAGCCGACTCCTGTCGGCGGTCGATTACAGGCAACACATCGGGGAATAGCCGGCGGGACCCGGCAGCGCGAATCGTTAACGAAACGCCCTGGGATCCCCCGGGGCGTTTGCACGCATAGGGTTGTGAGGCAATGACGAACTTCAAGACGCTCGACACGAATCCGGATCATTTCGTCCGACGCCACATTGGCCCCCGTCCGCACGACGTCGAGGCCATGCTGGAAACGGTCGGATCCGAGTCGCTCGATGCACTGGTGGACGCGGCCGTCCCCGAGGACATCCGCCTGGGGCGCGCGCTCGACCTTCCTGATGGCCTGAGCGAGCACGAAGTGCTGCGGGCTCTGCGCGCGATGGCGTCGCAGAACGAGGTGTTCCGGTCTTATATCGGGATGGGCTACGCCGACTGCGTGGTACCCTCCGTGATCCAGCGCAACATCCTGGAGAACCCCGGTTGGTACACAGCCTACACGCCATACCAGGCCGAGATCTCACAGGGGCGGCTTGAGGCGTTGTTGAACTACCAGACGATGATCAACGATCTCACGGGTCTGGAGATCGCCAACTCGTCGCTGCTGGACGAGGGAACGGCCGCCGCCGAGGCCATGACCATGTGTCTCGGCGTCACCAGGGGTGATGGCACACCCATCTTCCTGGTGGACGAGGGGTGCCACCCCCAGACCATCGCGGTAGTGCAGACGCGCGCCGCAGTCCGTGGCGTGGAGGTCGTGGTGGGCAACGCTCACGAGTTCAGCTACGACGGCTACGTCATCGGCATCCTGCTGCAATACCCCACGACCTTCGGAAACATCGAAGACTACCGTTCTGTCGTCGAGCGAGCGCACCAGGCCGGAGCGCTGGTGGCGGTTGCCGCCGACATCCTGGCGCTCTGCCTGCTCACACCGCCGGGAGAGTGGGGCGCCGACATGGCCGTGGGCAACACCCAGCGATTCGGCGTTCCGCTGGGATATGGCGGCCCGCATGCCGCGTACTTTGCCACCAAGGAGCAGTACAAGCGCACCGCACCCGGGCGCATCATCGGGATCAGCAAGGATCCGAAGGGCCGCCGTGCCCTGCGTATGGCGCTGCAGACGCGCGAGCAGCACATCCGCAGGGAGAAGGCGACGAGCAACATCTGCACCGCCCAGGTCCTGTTGGCCGTGATGGCCGGCATGTACGGCGTCTATCACGGACCCGAGGGAATCAAGCGCATCGCGGAGCGAGTGCACCGGCACACCAGGGTGCTGGCGGAGGCGCTACGCAAACTCGGTCACACGATAGTTCACGAGGCCTTCTTCGATACGCTCACCGTCGAGCTGAAGCCGGCGCAGATGAAGAAGGTGCGCGCCGCCGCGCAGCAGCAGCGCATCAACCTGCGTCCGATCTCCGACACGCGGGTCGGCGTCACCCTCGACGAGGTCACGTCGCTCGGCGACGTGGCCGACCTGGTGCAGGTGTTCGGTCTCGGAAAGGGCGACGTCGAGGTCGCAGACATGGTCGAAGCGGTGCAGCCGGTGATTCCCGAGCCGTTCGTGCGGACATCGCCTTACCTCACGCACCCCGTATTCAACCGCTACCACTCCGAGACGGAGATGATGCGGTATCTCAAGCGGCTGGAGGATCGCGACCTGGCGCTCAACTCGGCCATGATCCCGCTCGGCTCCTGCACCATGAAGCTGAATGCCGCCACCGAGATGGCAGCGGTGAGCTGGCCCGAGATCAATGGCCTGCACCCCTTCGCACCGCGAGAGCAGGCGCGGGGCTACACCCAGCTGTTCGAGGACCTGGAGTCCAAGCTGGCCGAGATCACCGGATTCGCGGCGATCTCGCTGCAGCCGAACGCGGGCGCGCAAGGTGAGTTCGCCGGACTCCTGGTGATCCGTGCGTACCACAAGGCGCGCGGCGAGGAGAACCGCACGGTCTGTCTGATCCCCAAGTCGGCGCACGGCACCAATCCGGCCAGCGCCGTCATGGCGGGCATGAAGGTGGTCGTGGTGAAGACCGATGAGGGCGGCAACGTGGACATGGCCGACTTCAAAGCGAAGGCGGAGGCCCACAGCGACAGCCTCGGTGCGCTGATGATCACCTACCCCTCCACTCACGGCGTGTTCGAGACCACGATCCGCGACATGTGCGAGATCGTGCACGCCAACGGAGGGCAGGTGTACATGGACGGGGCGAACCTCAACGCCCTCGTCGGAGTTGCCCGGCCCGGCGACATCGGGGCCGACGTGTGCCACCTCAACCTGCACAAGACGTTCTGCATCCCGCACGGCGGAGGCGGTCCCGGCATGGGGCCGATCGGCGTGGCCGAGCACCTGGTGCCGCACTTGCCGGACCATCCGGTGGTGCCCCTCGGTGTCGCGCAGTCTTGCGGCACCGTGTCGGCCGCTCCCTGGGGCAGCCCGTCGATCCTGCCGATCTCATGGGCCTACGTGGCGATGATGGGCCCCGACGGCCTGACCGAGGCAACGCAGATGGCCATCCTGAACGCCAACTACATAGCGCGGCGCCTGGCCGGCCACTACGACCTGCTCTACTCGGGGCGCAAGGGGCTCATCGCTCATGAGTGCATCATCGATACCCGGCCGTTCAAGCAGTCGGCAGGCGTGGACGTTACCGACATGGCGACGCGGCTGATGGATTACGGCTTTCATGCGCCCACCATCTCATTCCCGGTGCCGGGCACGATGATGGTGGAGCCCACCGAGAGTGAATCCAAGGAGGAGCTGGACCGTTTCTGCGACGCGATGATCGCCATCCGCGGCGAGATCGACGACATCGCGGAGGGCCGCGCCGACCGGGAGAACAACGTGCTGCGCAATGCCCCGCACACCCAGGAGGACGTGGTCGCCGACGCGTGGGACCACCCCTATTCCCGCGAGCTGGCGGCGTTCCCCAGCCCGCAGACGCGCGAGCACAAGGTGTGGCCACCGGTGGGGCGCGCCGACGCAGCCTACGGCGACCGCCACCTCATCTGCACGTGCCTGCCCATTGAAGAATACGAGACGGCCGGCGCGGGGACATGACGACGTGGCACCTCATCGTTGAGGCGACGGGCCGGCCCGGCGCCGAGAACATGGGGATCGACGCCGCGCTCCTCCGAGAGGCTCGAAGGGGCGCGGCGTTCCTGCGTCTGTACCGTTGGGCTCCACCGTGCCTCTCCCTGGGGCGCAACGAGCCGGCGCTCTCTCGCTACGAACGGGCGACCATCGAGCGGCTCGGGTTGGATGTGGTGCGCCGCCCGACCGGAGGGCGGGCGGTGTGGCACGAGACCGAGGTCACGTACGCCGTTGCCGGGCCCGCAACTATGTTCGGTTCGCTCGGAGACGCATACATTAGGGTCCACACGATGCTGGCGCAGGCCTTGGGCCGGCTGGGCGTGGCGGCTGAACTCGCGCAGCGTCCCAGCGGACGGGCGGTGGGGCCAGGCGGCGGCGCCTGCTTCGCGGCGCCGGTGGGCGGTGAGATCGTGGTGCAGGGTCGCAAGCTGGTGGGCAGCGCGCAGGTCCGGGAGCAGGGAGCCTTCCTGCAACACGGCTCGATCTTGCTGGAGGACGGCCAGGACCTGGTTACGCGCGTGACGCGAAACGCCGTGGCCCTGCCCGCAGCCACGTCGCTACGCAAGCTGCTGGGCCGCCCCGTATTGTTTGAGGAGGTTGCAGACTGCATCGCCGCGCAGGCCAGAGCGGACTGGGCGGGGTCGTGGACGGACCACAAGGCGGGATGCACGGGCGAGGACATCGCGCATTTCGACGATCCGCAATGGACGTGGCGGCACTGAACCGCCGCGCACCGCATGACGCCTGGGGGGGCGACTGAGACGATGATTTCACGACTTGCCGCTGTGCTAGGGGGAACGGCACTCGTCCTCACGGTCAACGCGTCCTGCGCACCGGAGGCGACCTGCCCCAGTGACTGGTGCGGCACCGCCGTGGTCGTTTCCGCCGCCGAGGCCGACGTGCTGCTTCCCGTGGTTTCGACGATGGACGTCGGCATCGCGATCAACGACTTCATCTTTTTGCGTCTCGCCGACATCGGTCCCGATCTCAACCTGGTGGACCCCGAGACGTTCGTGCCCCGGCTCGCGAGCTCGTGGAGCGTGGAGGATCCCCGTACCATCGTGTTTGAGCTCCACCCCGAAGCGCGCTGGCACGACGGCACGCCGGTCACCGCCGAGGACGTGACGTTCACGTTCGACGTGTACGGCGACACACTGGTGGGCTCGCACGTCGCCGCACGCCTCACGCAGATCACATCGGTCGATGCGCGCGATTCCCACACGGTGGCGTTCCGGTTCAGCCGGCAGTACGCCGAGATGTTCTTCGACGCGGTGTACCACATGCGGATCCTGCCGCGGCACCTACTCGACAGCGTGCCGCGCGCCCGGCTGGCGGCGCACCCGCTGGGACGCAATCCAGTCGGCGCCGGACCGTATCGCTTCGTGCGGTGGAACGCCGGGCAGTCGATCGAGCTGGCCGGCGACTCGACCTTCTTTCTCGGGCGCCCGGGCATTCCCCGCATCATCTGGCGGTTCAGCGCCGACGTGGGCACAGCCGCCGCTCAACTTCTCGCGGGCGAGGCGGACGTGGTGAACTTCGTGCCCACGGAGATGCTGCCGCGCGTCGAGGAGGACGAGAATCTGCGGGTCATCCCGTGGACACCGTCCACCTTCTACTCGTACCTGCAGTTCAACTTCCGCGATCCGGAGAACCCGGATCACCCACACCCCCTGTTCGGCAACCGGGCGGCGCGCGAGGCAATCGCCATGGCCGTGAACCGGGAGGAGATGGTGCAGGCCGTGTTCGGCGACGGTGGCATCGTGGCCAAGGGACCCATCGCACCGGCGCATTTCATCTGGAACGAGGACTTCCCGCAGGTGCCGTTCGACACCGCGCGGGCTCGAGCACAGCTGGCCGAGCAGGGATGGCGCGACAGCGACGGCGACGGCATGCTCGACCGCGACGGCGAGCCGCTGCAGTTCGACCTGCTCTTCCCGACGAGTAGCGCAGTACGCCGCCGCCAGGCCGAGATCATCCAGGAGCAGTTGCGCCAGGCCGGCGTAGCGGTGACGCTGACGGGCATCGACTTCGGCGCCTTCAGGGAGCGCGGCAATGCTGGGAGGTTCGACATCTATTTCGGCTCGTACGGGGGCGACTTCAGCCCGTCTACGATACCGGAGGTGTGGGTCACGAACGCCGGCAACAACCTCGGATCGTACAGCAACCCGGCATTCGACAGGGCCGTACAGCGGGCCCTGGACGCTCCCGACATGGCGACGGCTCGAGCGCGCTGGATCGAGGCCGTGAACCTCATCAATCGAGACGTGCCTGCCGTATGGACGACCGCATCACCGCCCAACGCGGGAGTGCACGCGCGCTTCGAGAACATGTCCATTCGGAGCGACAACTTCGTGGCTACGCTGCCACAGTGGTACGTGCCTACGTCCGGGTTGATCGATCGCGATCGCTACACGAACTAGCATTCTCCGCTTCCTCACGGTCCGGCTGGCGCATGCAGCCGTGGTCGTGTTCCTGGTCGCCACCCTGACCTTCGTCCTGCTGCATTTGGCGCCGGGAGATCCGTTCACGCGCGCCAGCGAGACCACGCTGGTACCTCGGGAAGTCGTCGAGCAGCAGCGCCGCAACTTCGGCCTCGACCGGCCCATCCACGTGCAGTACGGCCGCTATCTCGCGAACGTCGCCCGCGGTGATTTCGGCTACTCGTTCCGCGAGCATCGGCCGGCGGCAGCGGCGATCGGCGAGCGCATCCCCAACACCCTGCTGCTTGCCGCCGCAGCCCTACTCATGGCCTTCGTTTTGGGCATACTGGTCGGCGCGCTGCAGGCCACGCGCCGCGGCTCGGCGACTGACGACCTGCTGTCACTGCTGTCGCTCACGCTCTACTCCATGCCGGTGTTCTGGCTCGGCGTGATGCTGTTGCTGTTGTTCGGCGTGACGCTCGACTGGTTCCCGGTGGGCGGTGTAGTGGATGATGCCCTCTATCGGCACCTCTCGCCCCTCGGGCGGCTGTGGAATCGGCTGCACCACCTCGTGCTGCCGGCTCTCACCCTGGGTGCGGTGGGCGCCGCGGTGACGGCCCGCTATCAGCGGGCCGCGATGCTCGACGTGGTGGGGCAGGACTTCATCCGTACCGCTCGCGCCAAGGGCCTGCGGGAGCGAGCCGTGTTCTTCAAGCATGCGTTGCGGAATGCGCTGCTGCCCGTGATCACGCTGTTCGGCCTCTCCTTCCCACTGCTGCTCTCGGGCTCCGTGCTGGTGGAGACCGTGTTCGCGTGGCCGGGCATCGGGAAGCTGGCCGTTGATGCCATCCACGGGCGCGACTACGCGGTAGTGACGGCCGTGGCGATCATCGCGGCGGTGATGGTGGTGGTGGGCAACCTGCTGGCAGACCTGCTGTACCGGGTCGTGGACCCCCGCACGCGGGAGGCACAGTGAGCCATCTGCTGAGGCGGCTGTGGCAACAGCATCGTGCCCGCTGGGGGCTGGCCCTCGTGGCGTTGCTGTGCACCCTGGCCGTGCTGGCTCCCTGGCTCGCCCCCCACGACCCCGCGGCACAGCTCGACCTGGCGCAGGGCCAGTACCTCGCGCCCTCCGCCCTCCACCCGTTCGGCACGGACTTCTTCAGCCGCGACCTGCTGAGTCGGGTGCTGTATGGCGCGCGCATCTCACTCGGCATGCGGGCCTCGCCGGAGGGGCGGTCGATACGGTGCTGATGCGGGGCGTGGACGCCGCGCTGGCGGTGCCCCGCGTATTCCTGCTGCTCGTAGTCGTCGCGCTGTGGGACAACGTGGGCGTCGGCGGCCTGGTCGCCGTCCTCGGCCTCACCAATTGGTTCGACACGAGCCGCATCGTCAGGGCCGAAGTGCTGAGCCTCAAGCAACGGACCTATGTCACCGCTGCACGGGCGCTCGGGGTCGGACCGCGCCGCCTGGCCCTGCGGCACCTCTTGCCCAACCTGGCGGCACCGGTCATCGTGACGGCAACACTCGGCATCGGGCAAATCATCTTG
>JBDHJR010000023.1:0-35949 GCA_039586815.1 Gemmatimonadota bacterium
CCGTCGAGTACTTCCACGAGGCCGTCGACAAGAATCCGGGCGATCCGATGGCGTACGCGGGCCTCGCGCTCGGCTACGTCACGTTGGGTCACGGACCAGCTCCGCCGCCGGACGCCTGGCCGCTGGCTCGCGCGGCCGCGGACCGAGCGGTGAGGCTCGACTCCACGCTGGCCGAGGGTTGGGCAGCAATCGCCGACATCAAGCTCTACGTGGATTGGGATTGGGAAGGGGCCGAGCGCGCATTTCAGCGCGCCAATGAGCTGAACCCCAGCCTGGCGATGAACCACTATCACTACGCGTGGTACCTGGTTCTGGTCGGGCGATTAGATGATGCGGTACGAGAGCATGAGCGCGCGCGCGAGTTGGATCCCCTGACGCCGCTTCATACGGTGTGGCTACCGGGGCTGTACTACTACGCAGGTCAACACGAGAGGGCGCTTGCCGGCGCCCGTGAAGTGGTCACACTGTATCCCGACAATGCCACGGCACTCTACGTGCTCGGATCCAGTGCCGCTCAGATGGAGCTGTACGACGAGGCCATCGCGGCGCTGGAGAAGGCGGCGGCGCTGAACCCGCGCTGGAGATTCGCTGTGGGCCGCACCTTCGCTCAGGCGGGTCGGCGAGAGGATGCACTGAGGATTCTGGCGGAACTCGAGGCTGAGGCACCTTCGCCCTGGGGGGCAATAGCCATGGCCGATCTGAACGCCGCACTGGGTAACTACGATGCGGTGTTCGAGTGGCTGGCCTACGAGCCTCCGCACGCCTGGTTACCGTGGAGCAGGGAGAACCCCATGCTAGAGCCTGTGCGGGATGACCCCCGGTTCGACGAGTTGCTCGAGCGACTGAATCTGGAGCGGTAGGCACTGCGCGCAGGCCTCTGGACCGGTTGGAGGGGGGGCGGTAGAAACCCAGACAGAGATCCAACACGATACCTGGACGGCTCACCCGGAACCTACCCGCCGCTAACCGCCGGTCTTCACCGCCGTGAGCTCCCCGACGACTCCGGTCTCATTGCGAACGGTAATCTCCGTCTCTGCGGTCGAGCTCAGGCTCCCCATCAGCTCCCACTGGCGCAGCTCCGGCGATCCGTCCTGCAGCGTGTCACCGGTGGGCTGCAGCAGGAAGCTGGTGAGGCCGTTTCCCCTGAGCGTGCCGACCGTCCAGGCGTCGAACGGCCCCAGCACCCAGTCGCCAACCACGAATGAAGAGAACGGAGTCAGGGTCGTGTCGGGCCCGCGGTTCAGGTAGAGCTCCCAGTCGATCGTCACGGGCACGCCCTCCACCGTACCAGTCATGCGGTACTCGCCCTCCCGCGGGTCGTCGACGTTCGCTACCACGCGCAGGTCGTTCCGCTCCGCAGTGAGGCTGGCGAAGAACCCGAACCCGCCGTCGATGTTGCTGATGAACCCACGGCCGGTCAGGGGAGAATTCCGAGAGCGCATGTAGTCGTGGTAGGCCTGGTCGGCATAGGCGACGGTGGCCGTGTACATCCGGCCGGCGTTGAACAGGTCGGGTACCAGCTCGCCCGGCTCGTCGAAATCGGCTTCGAAGATGTTCAGGAAGTCACCGGGGAGCGTGAGCGCCGTTGAGTCGACCCAGAAGAGCGTGCTCCTACCGGCTATGAACTCGGGTCGCTCATCGTACACACGCTCGCGCAACTCGATGGTGAGGATTCTCCCCCCGATGGGTTCGACCTCGGCAACCAGCGTGTCGACGTCCCGATTGAACGGCAGGGCGGGCCCGGGCATGGTCACCGACTGCGAACCATCTGTTATTCCCAGCATCATGCGGTTGGTCCCGGGGATCACGGTGCGGCCGGTAACTTCATCGCCGTCCGCCACGATCCTGAGCTCGAGCGTGTCGCCGGGTCGCATGGTGGGGCATGCGACGTCCGACCAGTAGACACCCGGCTGCGTCTGGCCCGGCGGTCCCAGGCTCTCCAGCAACGTCACCGAGGAGCCGCAGGTGTCGGTGGGAAGGCTCAGGTTCGCAAGCGTGACAGTCGCGCCCTCGACGGGAACCGCCGGCGGGTTCCCGCCCGGAATGAAGTCGATCTGCCCCAGATCGTCTGTGCCGTTGAACGTTTTCTCGATCAGCACCCACTGCTGCGGCTGGTCGGGACGTGCGACCGCCTGGACCACGATGATCGGTGTCGGAGGCGGCACGTTCACCTTCTCGAGCTCGCAGCCCAGCAGTGCCGCGCCTACGACGGCGAGCGGAAGAAACCGCATGCGCGGCATTAGAACGCGAACTCCACGCCGAAGCTCGGAATGAACGGCAGCTGCGAGATGCCCTGGCGCGTGCCCGGGCTGGTGGTGTAGTCGAATACGTAGAGGAAGACGTTCCCCCGGTTGTAGACGTTGACGATCTGCACGAACGGCCTCAGGATGCCGCCCCACAGTCGGGTCTGCCACCTGAAGCTGATGTCGAGCCTGCTGTAGTGTGGGTAGCGTGCCCGGTTCAATTGCGGATCGGCAATCGGCTCGTTCTCGGACTCGGCGAATGCGTTCGCGCCGACGTTGTACTCGCGGTGGCTCCACTCACCTAGCACGTCGGTGTAGGGCATGGGCGATCCGTATCCCCAACGAATACTCATGCGGCTTCCCAGCAGGCCGGGTCCGTTCACCACCAGATTGAAGAAGTGCCGCCGGTCGTGTGCCGGCGCGAACTCCTGCACGGGGTCTCGCCGCAGTGACTTGCCGAAGGTGTACGACACCCATCCGTTCCAGTTGCCGTAAAACTTCCGCAGCAGCACGTCGAAGCCCCACGAGTCGCCGTCCATGGTGACGAACTCGTCTCCCTGCACCCTGTTGTCGTCGGCGATGTTGTAGTTCAGCACGTTGTCGAACTGCTTGTAGTACCCCTCCACCGACAGCGACAGGCTTGGGTTGAACCAGCGCTCGAATCCCAGCACCAGGTGATCGGCCCGGCCGACCGGGGTGGCGCTGTCGGCCCCGATCCAGAAGTCGACGAAGGACCAGGGGCTGTTGTGGTCCCGCAGGGAGTGAATGGGCTGGTAGTAGCGCCCCACCGAGCCGGTCAGCGCGAAGTCGCGCGTCACGAAGGCCTTCACGGCGAGGCGCGGCGCAACCGTGGTCACGTCGGCGCCGCCCTGCACTGCCTCGACCCGAACGCCCGGGCGAATCAACAGCCAGTCGCTGGGCTGCCACTGGTCGTCGATGAACGCCGACCAGACGCGCGGATGATATGACTGGTCGAGGTACACCGTAGACAACGCTTCGCTGCGGAAGTCGTACAGCATGCGGTAGTCCTCGACGCCCCCACCTATGCGCACGTCGTGGGTCGCCCCCGGCGAGAGTGCAAGCTGCACGTTGGCGGACAGCAGCCTCACGTCGTTGTCGATCTGTACGATGTTGGGGACGAATCCGACCGTGGTGGAGAACTCGGTCACGCTGGCGTGGATCTTGAAAGGCTTGCCGAAGAGGCGATCGTTGTAGTTCAGCCCCAGCAGTCTGTTGCCCCAATCAACGTTGAGCGCCAGCGGTGGAACCTCGGGATCGGTTTGGGCGAACTCCCAACGCAACAGGTCGGTTCCCATGTACCCCGTCAGCGACAGCGTCCCGCCCGTGGGAAGCGCGAACATGGCCTTGGCCACGCCGTCGGCGAAGTAGTAGGGCAGCACGTTGCTGGTGAACCAGGTGATCACCCGATCCGCGTACGTGCGCCGCGCCGCCACGAGGAACGAGGAGTGCTTGAAGGGCAGGGGCCCCTCAAACAGGATCTTGGATGACAAGAGGGAGATCTGCCCGCTCACCCCGAACCGGGTCCGGCCGGGACGCGTCTGGACGTCGAGTACCGAGCTCAGGCGTCCCGAGTAGTGTGAGGGAAATCCGCCCGTCAGGTAATCGATGTCCCCCACGGCTGCGGCGTCGAACGTGCTGAACAGGCCACCCAGGTGCGACGGATTGAAGATCGTGACGCCGTCGATCTGAATCAGGTTCTGGTCGGCCTCACCGCCGCGGGCGTTGTAGCCCACTGTGTAGTCGTTCACCGCGATGGTCCCGGGGAGCAGCTGGATGGTCCGGATGACGTCGGCCTCGAGCAGTGCCGGTGTCTCCTGGATGATCTCGGCGTCGATGGTGACGGCGCTTGCCTGGGCGGATTCTTCGAATCGCCGGCGCGAGGGGGACTCCGCCGAGGCGATCACGGGAGCGAGCTGCACGGCCCGGGACACGAGGTACACGTAGATCGAGTCCGTCCCGAGCGTCACCAGCAGCGTGTCGGCGGTGATCCCCAGCCGCCGGAACACGATCCGGTGGTCGCGCGCCGGCAGGCTCCGCAGCGTGAAGAAACCCGCCGTGTCGGTAGTGGCCGAGGCCGGCAGGCCTACGACCTCGACGATGACGCCGGGCAGCACCGTACTGTCCTCCACGGTGCGGACGTAGCCGACTATGTCCCGTGTATCCTGCGCGTGGGCGGGTCGTCCGTGTCCCAGCAGCACCGCCAGCCCCAGCAACAAGACGACTGTGCGCATCATCAGCCGGTAGTAACCCCCATGCGCCACACGGTTCCTCGCGGTCGGTCGGAGCACCGGAGCGTCGCTCTGGCATCGCGCCGCCTCGCGCCGTACTGTAGCGCTGCAAACGTGAGGTCGCCGTGACCGACTTTCGGAACTCCGCTCATCGACTTGCCTCTGACGCGCTCGCTTCCTACCGCGAGGAGTATCGGGAGCTGTCGGAGACGTGGCGCCACCTGGAGAGCAAGGCTCAGGGAACGGTTGCCATCGCGGGGATCTTCCTGGCCGGCGTCTTCGCGTTCGTCCGCGCACTGTCGGAGAGTGCGGGAATCTGGGACAAGATCCTCCTGCTGGCCGCCGTGTCGTTGCTCGTCCTGAGCGTGCTGTCCGCCATCCTGGCACTCCGCGTCCGGCAGGTTGCCGGTCCGCCCGTCGGAGACTCGCTGGACGCCCTCGTGAAGGACCTCCTCGGGCCCGAGGGCGCGACGCAGGAAGATCTCGTTGCCTTCGTGCGCGACCAGACCGGAATGTGGGCCGACGCCAACAAGGACGTGCACGAGCACAATCAGACCAAGGCAGGCCACCTCTTTCGGGCCCAGATCCTCCTGCTGATTGCGATACTCGTTGTCGCCTTCCTGACCGGCATGGCCGTCCTTTGACCCTTCATGACTAAGAGACGGGTGTGTCGCCGCCGCGGTTGCAGTGAAGCTACGCTCCCTTACAGCAACTACTGCTCCGAGCACCAACCGAGCACACGCGGACGCAGGAAGCGCAAGAAGGTCGCGAAGAAGAAGGCGGCGAGGGCGGTCAAGAAGAAGAAAAAGAAGGTCAGGAAGCTGAAGCGGAAGCGCTAGTCCTCCGGCAGCTCCAGCGCCGCGTTTCCCAGCTCCACCAGGCAGCTCCTGAGGTCGGTCACCAGCCGGTCCAGCCGGTCCGCCAGCTCATCGTGGACCGGTCCGTAGGCGGAGAGCCGCTTGGCGTTCAGCTCGTAGATCCGAGTGGCCCACACATTCGCTGCCGCGACGACATGCTGGCGCGCACCGCGCGCGCGGCTGGGCGGCAAATCGAGTTGCGCGATCATCTCCTGCGCCGCTGCCTCGACGTGGCGCAGCGATCGCTGTACCCTGCGGCTGGATTCCAACTGCGCGAGTTGCGCCACGTCGTCCAGCAGGAGATGCACGTGGGTCGCCACGTGGCGTCTCTGATTGGCATTCAGCAAGCCATCCGGCATAGAGCTTATGATAGCCGGCCGGCAGGTCCCGGCCTAGCGGCCGGCGGGAGCCGCCGACAGAATAGGTGACACTGAGGTGGAGTCATGAACGCGATAGAGATGCTGGTGCAGGAGCCGGCCGACACGACGGGAGTGGTCCAATCGGTGATCGGCTGGCTGGGTGAGCCCACTCTGACCTCGGAGGTCGCGAGCTTCCTGGTAATCCTGCTCGCCGCCTACGCCGTCGACAAGGTGGCGCGACGCGTCATCCCGTCGCTTGTGGGAAGGTTCGTGAAGGGCACCCGGTTCAGCTGGGATGACGCACTGCACGAGCACAAGGTGTTCGAGTGGCTCTCCCACATCGTCGCCGTGCTGGTCGTTTACTACGGGGTGCAGCTCTTCCCGTCGGGGAGCCCGGCATTCAACGCCCTCGCCCAGCGAGCGGCAATGGCGGTGATGGTACTGATCGGCCTCGTAGCGGCCGGTGCCTTCCTCTCCGCCGTGAGCGACCTCTACTCCCGCACGCCCTCCGCCCGGAATCGGCCCATCAAGGGCTACGTGCAGGTGGTGAAGATCGTCATGTACGTGCTGGGATCCGTGGTGATCATCGCAACCCTGCTGGGCCGCTCTCCCCTGGTGATGCTGGGCGGCTTCGGTGCGATGACGGCGGTGCTGCTCCTGGTGTTCCGCGACACCATCCTGTCGTTCGTGGCGAGCCTGCAGATCAGCAGTTACGACATGGTGCGGGAAGGCGACTGGATCGAGATCCCCGCCCTGGGCGTAGACGGCGACGTGCTCGACATCTCGCTCCACACCATCAAGGTGCAGAACTGGGACAACACGATCGTCACGGTCCCCACGCACAAGCTCATCGAGGGCTCCTTCAAGAACTGGCGGGGTATGTCGGAGTCCGGCGGCCGGCGCATCAAGCGGGCCGTGCACGTCGACATGAACACCGTCCGGTTCCTCGAGGAGGCGGACATCGAGCGGTTCGAGCGGTTCACCCTGCTGGCGGGCTACATACGGGCCAAGCGCGACGAGCTTGCCGCAGACGCGGAGCAGCGTTCCAGCGACCCTGAACTCATCGTGAACGCCAGGCGTCTCACCAACATCGGTACATTCCGGGCCTACATCGCCGGCTACCTGCGGCAGCACCCCAAGATCCACAAAGATATGACGCTCATGGTGCGACAGCTCAGTCCCACGCCCGACGGGCTGCCGCTCGAGATCTACGCGTTCTCCAATGACGTCGACTGGGTCAGGTATGAGGAGCTCCAGGCCGACATCTTCGACCACATTCTGGCCGTCGCGCCCGAGTTCGACCTGCGGGTGTTCCAGCACCCCGCAGGGAGGGACTTTGCGGCGGCCCTGGGCACATAGCGATGGCGCGAATCCGACTCATCATCTGTTGCTTGGCGATGGCCGTGGCGTGCACCCCGATTGGCTCGCAGCCGGCCTGGCAGCCGGTGCCGGAGCAGGGCCTCGATGAGGTCGACACCTCCCTGTTCCTGATCGGGGACGCCGGGGCACCAGAGGACGGCGACCAGGTGCTCGCAGCACTCACAGCGCAGATGGCGCGCCTGCCGGAGCGCAGCATCGCGGTGTTCCTGGGCGACAACATCTACCCGCTGGGTTTGCCGGACACCAGCGCCAGTGACCGCGCTGAGGCGGAGCGCAGGCTGATGGTACAGATCCGGGCCGTTCAGGACGCCGGTGCCCGCGGCATCTTCGTGCCCGGAAATCACGACTGGGTGCGAGGACGCGAGGGTGGCTGGGACGCCATCCTGCGGCAGGGGGAGTTCATCCAGGAGCACGGAGCGCCAAGCGTGGTCCTGCTGCCCAGCGGCGGCTGTCCCGGACCCGTGTCGGTGGACGTCGGAGAGTACCTCCGCATCGTTGCAATGGACACTCAGTGGTGGCTCGATCATAATGCCAAGCCGGAGCACCCCAACTCGTCGTGCCCGGCGGACGCGAAGTGGGAGGTCACCGATTCACTGCGGTCCGCTGCCCGCACGGCCGGCAATCGCCACGTCGTGTTCGCGGCCCACCATCCGCTGCAATCGGGTGGAGTTCACGGGGGTCACTTCTCCCTGAAGGACCACATATTCCCGCTCACCGTGGCAGTATCCTGGCTCTACCTGCCGCTCCCCGTAATCGGGTCGCTGTACCCCCTCGCACGTGGGTCCGGCATCTCGAACCAGGACATGCCGGGAAGCAAGAACGAGGAGATGCGGGACTCGATCGAGACGGCCTTTGCGGTGCGTCCTGCGCTCATCGCCGCCGCCGGTCACGAGCACAACCTGCAGGTGATCGACGGACAGCCCGGCCAGAACGTGGAGCACATCGTGGTGAGCGGAGCCGGGTACTACGACCACACTGACCGCGCCGCGTACATAGAGGGGTCGCGCTACGCTGCGGCTGCCAGCGGGTTCGTGCGGGTGGACATACTGCATGACGGGAGGGCGCGGCTCGCGGTGTACACCGTGGACGAAACGGCTCGTGCCACTGAGGCGTTTACCATGTGGCTCAACACAGGAGCAGGCTCGTGAGAATCGGGCTCACGCTGGTCGCATTCGCCGCACTCGGGTGGCAGGCGCTGCCGGCACAGGAACCTGGCCGCGACACGACCATCGTGGCCGGCGCGCACTACGCCAAGCCCGGGATCTACCGCTTCTACTTCGGCAAGCAATACCGCGAGCTGTGGACCGCCTCCATTCGGGTGCCGCTACTCGACCTGGACACCTTTGCCGGCGGCCTCACACCCACCACTGCCGGCGGCGGATTCCAGACCAAGTCGCTGCGCTTCCGCGGCGCCGACGGCTACCAGTACGGCTTCCGCTCGGTGGACAAAGACGTGGAGGTCCTGCCGGAGAGCTTCGAGGGCACCTTCGTCGATGACGTGGTGCAAGACCAGACGCACTCGGCTCACCCGGGCGCCCCGTCGATGCTGGCGCCGCTCATGGAAGGCGCCGGCATTCCGCACACCGATCCGATGCTCGTGGTGCTGCCGGACGACCCCAAGCTGGGCGAGCACCGTGAGCGCTTCGCCGGCACCCTGGGATACATCTCGCGCCGCGCGATCGTGGAGCCGGGGGTGCCCGGGTTCGCCGGCGCCGCCGAGATCATCGACGGTGACGAGATCTTCGAGCGGGTGCAGCACGGCCCGGACGACCGCGTGGACGCGCGTGCGTTCCTCTACGAGCGGCTGTTCGACCTCCTGATCGGCGACTGGGACCGGCACCGCGGCCAGTGGGGCTGGGCACGGTTCGCCGACGAGCCGATCACCAACTGGCTGCCCATCCCGGAGGACCGCGACCAGGCGCTGGTGCGGTTCGACGGGCTCGGTCTGACCCTCACGCGGTTCTACATGCCGCAGTTCGTGGAGTTCGGCGAGAGCTATCCCAACATCGAGGGGCTCACGTGGAACGGGCGCGAGCTGGACCGGAGGTTCCTGGTGGGGCTGGAGAAGCCGAGCTGGGACTCGGTTACGGCCGAGCTGAAGTTCCGCCTCACCGATTCCGTCATCGACGGGGCGGTGGGTGCCCTGCCGCCAGAGTACTTCACTCTCGACGGGGAGCGGCTGAGCCGCGCCCTCAAGGCGCGGCGCGACAACCTGCACCGCGCAGCCGATCAGTTCTACCGCCTGCTCGCGACCGCAGTCGACATCCACACCACCGACCAGGCGGAGAGTGTGGTGCTCGACCGCCATGAGGATGGTTCCGTCGAGGTCACGATAACTAGCACCCTCGCGCAGACGGGCCGGACGACACCCTACCTGCACCGCCTGTTCTACAAGGGTGAGACGAAGGAGATCCGCGTCTTTCTGCATGGCGGCGACGACCGGGTGGTGGTGCGCGGTCAGGGCTACGGCATCACTCTGCGCATCGTGGGCGGCGGAAGCGACGAGGTGGTCGATTCGTCGCGCGTGGGGATGGTCAACTTCTACGCCACCGGAGACGATCGGGCGAGCGGGCCCACGACCGTCGTGGTGGACCGCCGCACGTATACGCCGCCTCCCAAGCGGCACGAAACGGAACTGCCGCCGCGCGACTGGGGGCGGCGCTGGATGGGCAGCTTCTGGCTCGCAGCCGGTCCCGACATCGGCTTCTTCTTCGGTGGCGGCGCCAACGTCACGCACTACGCCTTCCGCGCGAATCCCTACGGGTCGTGGGCGCAGGCGCGCGTGGGTTACGCCACGGGCAGCAAGACTGGTCGGATCGACTTCCAGCTCGACACCCGCTGGTCCAACTCGGGTGTCCACCTGCTGACGTTTGCGCTGGCCTCGGGCGTCGAGACCCTGCGCTTCTTCGGCCTGGGAAACGAGACGGAGATCACCCAGCCGGACGACTACTATCGGGTGAGCCAGCGGCAGGTCACGGTCGAGCAGTTGCTCGTCCTTCCCCTGGGACGCAAGGCGGAGATCGGCATCGGGCCGCGGGTGGATTACTTCAACACGCGGGAACAGGAAGGACGTATCATCGCCGACGTGATGCCGTATGGCTCCGGCCAGTTCGGCCAGTTCGGCCTTGTCGGGGCTATTCGGCTGGACACCCGCAACCTGCCGTCTTGGCCCACGCGGGGCTGGTTCATCGACCTCGGCGGGAGTGTCTTCCCCACGGTGTGGGATGTGGAGGAGACCTACGGCGAGGCGCACGGCATCGTGCGCACGTACCTCAGCGCGCCGTCTGCTCCCTTGCAGCCTACCCTCGCGCTGCGCGCCGGTGGCCAGAAGGTGTGGGGGAGCTTCCCGTTCCAGCAGGCCGCCTACATCGGCAATCAGGAGACGGTGCGGCTCGGGAGGCAGCACCGCTTCGGTGGAGACGCCGCGGTGTGGGGCAATGCCGAGGTACGGCTCGGCCTCACTCGGCTGTTCCTGCTCCTGCCGGGGCAGATCGGCCTCTTCGCCCTGGGCGACGTGGGACGCGTATACCTGGAGGGCGAGGAGTCCAACCGCTGGCACTGGGCGGCCGGCGGCGGTGTGTGGCTCTCGTTCGTGGGGCGCATGGCGACGACTACGCTGTCGGTGGCGGCCAGTGACGAGCGGGTGGGCGTGTACTTCGGGTCGGGCTTCGCGTTCTAGCCGCACCAGCCACATCACTCACAGCATCAGTCATGGCGGCGTGTGGCGCGGTTTGACCTCGTCGTGCTCCGGGGCTAGGAATGAGGGGACTCGTGGAGGATGGGACGATGACTCGCCTGACGCGCATTGCCGGAATCGGACACCACGTGCCTCCCGAGGTCGTTACGAACCACGACCTCGCGGAGCTGATGGACACTTCGGACGAGTGGATCCAGGAACGCACAGGCATCCGGGAGCGGCACTTTGCCGCCGCCGACGTGCGCTGCACCGACCTGGGTTTGGAAGCCACGCGGGCAGCTCTGCAGGATGCGGGCTGGGAGCCGAAGGACATCCAGTTCATCATCTTTGCCACGCTCTCACCGGATCTCTATTTCCCCGGCAACTCAGTGCTGCTGCAGCGGGAGTTGGAGCTGCCCGGCATCGGGTGCCTCGACGTGCGCAACCAGTGCACCGGCTTCGTGTACGCTGTCTCCGTGGCAGACGCCTTCATCCGCATGGGGCTGTACGATCGCGTGCTCGTAGTGGGGGCGGAGAAGCACTCCGTAGGTCTGCGGATGGATAACCAGGGGCGCGACACCGCGGTGCTGTTCGGTGACGGGGGTGGTGCGGCGTGCCTGGAGGCAACCGACGGCACCGATGGGAGCCAACTCATCTGGCACCACCTGCACGCCGACGGCCGCTTCGCCGAGGAGCTGTGCATCCTCAAGCCGGGCGCCGGAAGCAAGCCGTGGATAGCGAAGGAGATGATCGACGAGGGCTCGGTGCACCCCTACATGAACGGGCGAGAGGTGTTCAAGCACGCGGTAACGCGGTTCCCCGAAGTCATCCGGGAAGCCCTCGACACGCAAGGTTTGACGGGGGACGACGTGGACCTTGTGATACCCCACCAGGCCAACGAGCGCATCACGGAAGCCGTGCGCAAGCGGTTCAAGGGTGATCCCGAGAAGGTGTTCAGCAACATCGCCAAGTACGGCAACACGACGGCGGCCAGCATTCCCATTGCGCTGAGCGAGGCCGTTGCCGCGGGTCAGGTCCAGCGCGGCAGCCTGGTATGCCTCGTAGCATTCGGATCGGGCTTCACCTGGGGCGCCAACCTGCTGCGTTACTGATCGCCGGGAGATACATGCCACATGCCGCGTTTCGCATCGCAGTGACGCTGCCCCTGCTGGGGCTGTCCGCGCTGCAGCCGGTCGGGGCAGCCCAACTGGGAGGCACGCCGCTGCTGGAGGAGCGCTTCGAGGAAGGCTGGGAGGAGCGGTGGCAGGAGCAGAAGCTGGCCTGGCGCAAGAATCGGTTTCGTGTCGTGGAGCAGGACGAAGGGCCGGTGCTCCGCGCGGACAGCTACCGTGCGGCGTCGGGCCTGTGGCGGGCGGTGATGCTCGATGCACCGATGTCGGGCAGCATTTCGTGGCGCTGGAAAGTCGAGCGGCCGGTACAGCGCAGCGGACGCGAACGCGAGAAGCGGGGCGACGACTATGCGGCGCGGGTGTTCGTCGTGTTCGGTGGTGCGTTCGCCGACCCCGACACGCGGGCCGTGTGCTACGTGTGGGCCAAGGATCTGCCTGTGGGCAGCACGTTCCCCAGCCCCTACTCGGAGAACGTGGCAATGGTGGTGGTGGTGAGCGGCGACTCGCTGGTGGGGCAGTGGGCCGAGGTGAAGCGGGACTTCGTCTCCGACTACACGGCGTTCTTCGGCGAGCCACCGACAGCGGTGTCGGCGGTGGCGGTCATGGTGGATACCGACAATACCTGGAGTGAAGCGCGAACCTTCTTCGACGACATCGTGCTGCTGGCTCGGTGACGTGATAACCGGAAAGGCGGTGTGGCGATGGTGTCAGCCGTAGTGCTGCTGAATGTCGAGCGCAGTCAGATAAACGAGATGGCGGAGACCCTGGCGGGGATGGATGGGATCTCCGAGGTCCATTCGGTTGCCGGCCGCTATGACCTGGTGGCCATCGTGCGCGTCCGGACCAACGAGGAGCTGGCCGATCTCGTCACGGCGCAGATGCTCAAGCTCGAGGGTATTCAGAGCACCGAAACGCTGATCGCCTTCCGGGCGTACTCGCGGCACGACCTCGAGGCGGCGTTCTCGCTCGGCCCCAAGGGCGGCTAGTCGGGCTGGCGCCTGAGCGAATCCTCGCGGGCTCGCCGCGCCGCGGCCGAGTCCGAAGCCTGCAACGCTCCCCGCACGCCCTGCGCACCCGGCAAGCCCGATTCCCCGATGATGCTGTCGCGCTGACGCCGCGTGAGTGTGTCGGCGGTCGACTCCCCGCCCTCGCCGCCGCTGCAGGCGGCGAGTGATACCACGACGGCTAGAACGATGACTCTCATGTGGCCTCGACTCGATACAGTGTTGCGGCTCCGGCGTACGCGATTGCGGCCAATCCCAGGACGAGCGGTGAACCCCACTCCAATGCGATGAGGGCGGCGGCCGGCGCGGCGATCACCGAGGCGAAGCCGTTGGCCGCCCAGGCCCAGGCAATGCGCCCGGTGCCCGCACCAGTCAGCCGTCTGAGCCCGAGCGGGAACGGCATTCCCATGAGCACTGCCACGGGTGCCAGTGCTACCACTGCTGTCCCCACCCTGACCGCCAGCGGCGCCGGCTGTACCGCATGCACCAGGGGCAGCGCGACGAGAGCGAGCGTGGCCAGGGTCGCCGCGAGCATTGCACCGGCGATCCAGCCGCTACGGACGCCCAGCCGGTCCGACCAGAGGCTCCCGGCCCCCGAGCCGATGAGCAGTGCGGTGAGCACTGCGGCCACCGCATATACCGGGTGGCCGAGCAACAGGCTCAGTTGCTGGATCGCGGCGATCTCGGCGGCCAGGTATGCCACCCCGATTGCGCCAAAGTACCCGATGAGAGGAACGAGGTCACGTTTCACGGACGCTCGGGTCATGACGGGTAGTAGCATGAGCAACGTCGCGAGTATGGCGCTCTGCACCAGGGTTGCGACGAGCGCTATGTATCCCCACTCGGCGAACGGGAGCCAGCTTCCCTGGTCCGACCGCAGAAAGGCGCCAAGAGACCGGCCCCGCAAGAAGTGATGCGGGTACGGGCGGGCGTCGGTAGCCGGGGCCACGTCGAACGGGTACGTCGCCGCGAACCGGCGCACCTCGTCGCCGCCCGCGACCGCGGCTCGGGCTGCGTCGAACAACACCGGCGCCTCGAGAATGTGGAAGCGCGCGGTGGGGGCGTCGAGGCCGGGGTACCAGTCGAGGTCTAGTTGCCGGGTGGCGGCCCAATCCGTCAACGCCTCCAGCTCCGATGCAGTGAACCCCGCAGGCTTGGCCAACAGCGTGACCGTGCCCCAGCTCCTCGCCACCACGAGGCCGTTGCCCTCGCTCCCAGGCGAGAAGCGCCGCAGTGCCTCCGCGGCCGTGAGGATCACCCGGACGCTTTCGCGTGGAGGCGCTGTGAGCCAGCGCGACACGGCCAGCACCCCGCGTTCGCTCAACAGCTCCAGATATCCGGTGTACGCCTCTACGGTGTGCAGGAAATCCTCATTGAGCGCGTGGAGCCCGGCAGCGCTCGTGCCCATCGCGCCCGATGGCCCGATGCTCACCACGTCGTAGGCCTGCGTCGTGCGTGACACGAACGAGCGCGCGTCGCTCGTCGTCCAACGCACGGTGGAGTCGGCGAGACGGGGCGCTGCATCGGTCGTCAGCGCCACGATCGCGGGAAGCAGCTCGCTCGCCGTCACCCGACGCGCGCCGTGTGCGAGGGCGGCCCACACCTCCGTGCCCCCTCCGGCTCCGATCACGAGGACGTTGTCGGGGACGCCGAGGGCGTATGGCAGTGAAGCGGGGAGCCACTCGAGCAATGACAGCGCAGCTTCGTCGCTCTCCCAGCTCGAAACGGCTCCCGCGAGGTGCCCGTCCACGAACAGGGCCCGCTGGCGCGGGAAATCTCCTCGGAACGCCAGAGAGAGTCCCGGCGCGTAGCGGAAAGCCGGAGCGTCCACGGCGGCCACCCAACCCAGCGGGCTGGAGGCCGACGCCACGCGTCGCGCCTCCGGGTAGGCTTCGACCTGGGGGAGACCCTTGTAAGGAGTGATCTCGAGCCGCCACGGCGGGCGAGCGGCAGCGGCCACCGCGATCACGAGCGCGAGCCATGCCAGCCCCCGAGCCCTGTGAGTCGTGGCCACCGCGGCCACCGCCACGAGCAGCGCCGGAACGGCCAGCGCGCGTTCGGGGGGGAGGAGCCACAGCACGCCCACCGCCAGGGCGGCACCGAGGCCGGACCCCATGAAACTCGCCCCGTAAACACGTCCGGGGCGCGTCGCTTCGAGACTCAGTGCGAGCAGGATGGCGAGCGCGCCCGCGGCGAACGGAAGCGCGAGCAGCAGGTAGACCGCCCCAAGGCGGGGCCAGGCGCCCGCGTTCCACGCAAGCTGGGTGGGATCGACGGCAATTCGGTCGGCGAGAGCGGGGCACAGCACGAGCGCCGCTGCGGCCGCCACCGTGACGCGCGGGAACCAGCGCCGCGCGGCGTCGCCCGCGATCCCGCCCGCCAGGGCGAGCAGCGTGCCGCTGGCGCCGAACCCGAGCATGGCAACGCCGATTGCCATGTAGGCGAAGTGGTGGAACTGCTCGATCGCGAAGACCCTGACGAGCAGGATCTCGTAGGCGAGGATGCCGGCGGCGACCAGCGCGACGGCCGCCATGCGGGAGCGGTCTGCCGCGCTCAGCGGAGACCCTGCAGCATGGGAACGAATCGCACGGGCATGAGACTGCGGGTCGTCACCTCTCCATCGGCGTCCTTCTCGATGAGGATGAGGTTCTGCGCGCCGTAGATGCTCCCGACCGGGATCACCATGCGTCCGCCCGGCACCAGCTGGTCCACCAGGTCGGGAGGGATGTAGGTGGGCGCGGCCGTCACGATGATCGCATCGAAGGGGGCTTCCTCGGTCCAGCCGTAGTGCCCGTCTGCGTGCCGCACGCTGACGTCGCCGTAACCGAGGCGCTCCAGCCGCTCGCTCGCGCTTGCGGCCAGGGCGGCGAAGATCTCGACCGTGTACACAGCGACGCCGACTTCGGCCAGCACGGCTGCCTGGTAGCCCGAGCCGGTGCCCACCTCGAGCACCTTGTCTCCGCGTGACACGTCGAGCACCGCGGTCATGTACGCCACGATGTACGGCTGGGAGATGGTCTGTCCGTGCGCGATGGGCAGGGGGTGATCCCCGTACGCGCGCTCCAGGTGCTCCCGCAACACGAACTCGTGGCGCGGCACCGTCCTCATCGCCCGTTGCGTCGCGGAGTCGGTCACCCCGTACCGGTAGATGAGGTTCGCCATCCGCTCGCGCTGCTCGTGGTAGGGATCGCGCTCCTGTGCCACGCCGGCGGTGGCCCAGAGAAGCGGCACCAGCAGCCAAGTGAAGCGGAGCGCGGTGCTACCCGGCGAGCGAGCGCAACACGCGCTTGTCCAGCCTGTGGCCTCCATTGTACCTGATCGTCTCGTAGGGGATGTCATTTTCGAGGAGTCGCTCTTCGGATTCCTCGAGCTTCGCCGCGGGAACGGCTCCATCCCGGGTGCCCGCCACGAACGTGATGCGCGAGTCCTCCAGCTTGGCCCACGCCATCTCGAGGTCGAGATCCGGGGGCAGTACCGCGCCCCACACGATGAGTCGGTCCGCTATGGCGCTGCCGTGGCTGATCCAGCGCGCGACGGTGTGAGCGCCCTGGGAGAAGCCCAGCACGTACACCGCGACCGACGACCGGTCCACCCGCTTGAACACGTGGTGATACAGACTGTCGAGGTAGCCGACGTAGTCTGTGATCTCGGCGAGGCGGTCCTCGCGTGTCATCCAGCTGGCGCCGATCTTGCCGCGGTCGTGGTCGACGTAGTAGCGCGACAGGCCCTCGGGCGCGATCACCAGTCGCCGGCCGTCGTCGATCACCTCGAAGTTCTTGAGAAACCTCTCGGCCAGACAGCCGTACCCGTGGCACACGAACCACACCTGGCGCAGGTGGCTTCCCGTCGTGCCCAAGGTGAGGTACCGCGCGGTACGCGGCACCGGGAAGTGGTGCTCCTGCATGTCGCCAACATATCCCGCCGCGGCGCTCGCGGCGAGGTGCTCAGGCGAATTCGGGCGGGTGCCTCAGGTGGAAGTCCGTAGCGTCCTGGTACGCCTTGGCCACGGCCAGCAGCTCGGCTTCCCCGAACAGCTTGCCGATGAACGAGATGCTCACGGGCGTGCCGTCGTCCCGGAAGCCGTGAGGCAGGGTCACCGCCGGATGGCCCGTGAGGTTCGTCGTGAGCAGTACGCTGCCGCCGTACGACGGAGTGATGAACACGTCGATGCCGTCCATGACGGAATCCATCGCCTCCATCAGCATGGTGCGCGCGCGGTTGGCCTGGACGTACTCCACGGCCGGCACTAGGCGCGAGCGGCGGAAGCTGGTGGGCCAGGCACGATCGTCCTGCCGCACCAGCTGGTCGTCACGGTTGCTGCGTGTCAGCTCGTCGAACGCCGCAGCCGCCTCGACGCCGAGCAGGAACCGCAGCGCCCCCACGGGGATCTGATCGGGAAGCTCCACGGGAATCGGATCCACCCCCAGCGACCGTAGTGCCGAGAGCGCCTGCATGTCGAAGTCGTACCAGTCGTGCTCGGCCTCGAAGGCGCTCCTGTAATAGCCGACCCTGAGGCTGGTGGGTGACAGCTCCGCGTTCCAGTCGAACGGGAAACTCCGGGCAGTAGGGTCCTTGCCGTCGGTGCCGTGAATCGCGTCCAGCACCAGGGCGCAGTCCTCGACCGTGCGGCAGATCGGGCCGAGCTTGTCCATGCTCCACGACAGGGCCATGGCCCCGTGCCGGCTCACCCGGCCGAACGTGGGACGCAGTCCCGTTGCTCCGCACCGTGTCGAGGGTGACACGATCGAGCCCAGCGTCTCACTCCCGATGCTGAAGCCGAGGCAGCCGGCCACCGTGGCCGACGCCGAGCCGGCCGACGAGCCGCTCGAGCCCTGCTCGAGGTTCCAGGGGTTGCGGGTCTTCCCACCGAACCAAACGTCGCCCATCGCCAGCGCGCCGAGCGTCATCTTGGCTATGAGGACCGCTCCCGCCTCCTCCAGCCGCCGCACCACGGTGGCGTCGTACGGTATCACCTGCTCCTCGAACGGCTTGGCGCCCCAAGTCGTGGGGTACCCGTCCTCGGCGAGCAGGTCCTTGGCGCCCCACGGGATGCCGTGCAACGGTCCGCGGTAGCGTCCCTGGGCGAGCTCGGCGTCGGCCCTTCTCGCCTGCCGCATGGCGAGTTCCTCGGTGAACGTCACGACGCACTCCAGCTTGGCGGCGTGCCGCTCGAGGCGGTCGAGATACATGCGGGTCAGTTCCACGGACGATACCTGGCGGGAGTGCACCAGCTCGGCCAGGTCAGTCACCGACCAGAACGCCGCTTCCTCGAGATTCGCCGGTCGCCGCACCTCCGGGTGCCGCGTGCGGCGCTCGGGTTGGCGGCGCACTTGCGGCTCGCGGCCGGGCAGCACCGGGTCGAACAGCAGGGCGGGGTGCACGGAGTTGGGGATGTGCACCGCGCGGAGTCGCTCGTATGCCCCGAGGTTGCGGTTGAGGCCGTCCAACATCATCTCGCGCTCGGCGTCGGTGAACTGCAGGCCCGCCACCGCCTCGGCGTGCGCCAGCATGTCCTGCGTGATCCTCGCGTCCTCCTGCTGCGTCATGGCCCAGAACGCCGGCGAGAGAGCCGCGATATAGGCCATGAACTGGCGACGGTCGATTGCACCGCTGGTGTCGCTCGACATGGGTACTCCGGTTGGTCGGATCGGGAGAAGATGGATTGGGGGGCGTGGGGGCGCCAGGAGGACCGGGGGAAAGGTGAAGGGGGAAGGGTACGACGGGCACCATGGTTGGCTGGAGTGTCGTACCGTTCCCCCTTCCCCTCGGTGGAGGAGCCTAGGTGGAGACCGCCTCCAACACCCGCGTGAGCCGCTGCTGCACGTCCGCGGCCACCGGCTTCAGGGCGTCGATCCCGGCGATCCCCAGCTGGGTGACCGGATCTATGGCTGCCACGACGCATCGCTCGGGATCGTCGGTGGCGTACACGATCACGTTGCAGGGGAGCAGCAGCCCGATGTCTTGTTCAGTGCTGAGTGCCTTGTGTGCCAGCGGAGGGTTGCATGCTCCCAGAATCACGTAGGGGCGAAACTCCACGTCCAGCTTCTTCTTGAACGTGGCCTTCACGTCGATCTCCGTGAGGACTCCGAAGCCCTCCTTGCCGAGCTCCTGGCGGGCGAGCTCCACTGCCTGCTCGTAGGGAAGCGCTACCTCCACGTTCAATCCGTATGTCGTAGGATGATCGACCATCTCGTCATCTCCTGGTGTCTGCGTGGCTGCGAACCTTCCGATCCGCAACTTTTTCGAGCCGTTATTAAAGGTATATGACTGCCACGCCGCGAAAAGTTGACCTGCTGCGTCGAGATGGGTAGTATTTGCCCCCGGCTCCGTCACGAAGACGGGGCCGGTCGGTTTCTAGGAACCCCTGCGCACAATGGACCCAAAGAAACGGACACTTGTGGGTGTCGCGGCGACGGTGCTTCTGGCCGCCCTCTCCGCCTGTGGCGGCGAGTATCCCCAGTCTACGCTGCACCCCGCCGCCGACTTCGGCAGCGAGATCGACAGACTCTTCCGGGTGATCGTCTGGTGGGCCCTCGGCGTCTTCGTCCTGGTGGAGACGGCGCTCATCGTTGCGATCATCAAGTTCCGGGATCGGCCGGGCGCGCCGACGCCGAAGCCCGTACACGGCAGCACGCTGCTCGAGATCTCCTGGACGCTCGCGCCGGCAATCGTCCTGATCTTCATCGCCGTGCCGACGATCCGGACCATCTTCCGCACCGACGGCCCTCCTCCAGCAAATGCGATGCAGGTCGAGGTGATCGGCCACCAGTGGTGGTGGGAGTTCCGCTACCCCGACCTGGGCATTGTGACCGCCAACGAGATGCGCGTACCTGCCGGCCAGCCGGTGACGCTGGTCATGACGTCCGAGGACGTGATCCACAGCTTCTGGGCGCCCAGGCTGGGCGGGAAGCGTGACGTGATGCCCGGACGCAGCACGCGCATCACATTCACTCCCGATTCGGTGGGAGTGTTCTACGGGCAGTGCGCGGAGTTCTGCGGCGTGTCCCACGCGAACATGCGGATGCGCGTGGTGGTGGAGGACTCAACGGGGTTCGCGGCATGGGTCGCACAGGAGCAGACGCCCCCGGCCGCGGAGGGGACTCTCAGCGACGATCAGGCGGCGGGACTCGCGGTCTTTCGCACCAAGGGGTGCATGGCGTGCCACGCGATCGAGGGCATCGCCGCAGGAGTGCTCGGCCCCAACCTGTCACACTTGGCGAGCCGCTCAACGATCGCCTCGGGGATCCTCCCCAACACCCCCGAGGGACTGGCCCGGTGGATTCGGGATCCGCTGGGAGAGAAGCCGGGCAGCCTGATGCCGCAGATGCCGATGACCGAAGAGGAGATCGCGGCACTCGTCTCGTACCTCCAGAGCCTGAACTAACGGATGCGGAGCATGGCAAAGACTCTCTGGAGTTGGATCACGACGACCGATCACAAGCGGATCGGGATCCTGTACGGGGTGAGCGCGTTCGCGTTCTTCCTGGTAGGTGGGCTCGAGGCGCTGATCATGCGCCTGCAGCTGTCCTCGGCAGGAAACGACCTCGTGAGTGCCGAGCTGTTCAACGAGCTGTTCACCATGCACGGCACCACCATGGTGTTCCTGGCGATCATGCCGTTGTCCGCGGCGTTCTTCAATTTCGTCGTGCCGCTCCAGATAGGCGCACGCGACGTGGCGTTCCCGCGGCTCAACGCGTTCAGCTACTGGGTGTTCCTGCTGGGCGGCCTGTTCATGAACGCCAGCTTCCTGATCGGTGCCGCGCCCAACGCCGGCTGGTTCGGCTATGCCAACCTGACGTCGGCCCAGTACTCGCCGGGCCTGCACGTGGACTTCTGGGTCATCGGGCTGCAGGTGCTGGGGATCGCGTCCATCGCGGCCGGGATCAACTTCATCGTCACGATCGTCAACCTGCGGGCTCCCGGCATGCGCCTCATGCGGATGCCGGTGTTCACCTGGATGACCCTGGTGACCCAGTTCATCGTGGTGACTGCTTTCCCCGTCATCACTGTGGCGCTGGTGTTCCTGCTGTTCGACCGGATGTTCGGCACAAACTTCTACTCGGTGGCGGCGGGCGGCGACGTGCTGCTGTGGCAGCACCTGTTCTGGCTGTTCGGCCATCCCGAGGTGTACATCCTGATCCTCCCCGCGATGGGGATCATCTCGGAGGTCGTCCCGACCTTCTCACGCAAGCCGCTGTTCGGCTACGCGGTGGTGGTCTACTCGGGGTTGCTCATTGCGATCCTCGGGTGGGGGGTGTGGGCCCACCACATGTTCCAGGTGGGGCTCGGCCCCATTGCCGACTCGGTGTTCGCGGCCAGCACCATGCTGATCGCGATCCCCACCGGCGTGAAGATCTTCAACTGGATCGCCACCATGTGGGGCGGCCGCCTGAAGTTCACGACGTCGATGCTGTTTGCCATCGGCTTCATCGCGATGTTCATCGTGGGCGGGCTCTCGGGCGTGATGCACGCCTCCCCGCCGGCCGACCTGCAGCAGACCGACACCTATTTCGTGGTGGCGCACTTCCACTACGTGCTGGTGGGCGGCGCCGTGCTGGGGCTGTTCGCCGGGATGTATTACTGGTGGCCCAAGGTGTTCGGGCACCAGCTCAGCGAGGCTGTGGGCAAGTGGCACTTCTGGTTCACCGTGATCGGCGCCAACCTGACGTTCTTCCCGATGCATTTCATCGGGCTGCTGGGCATGCCGCGGCGCGTGTACACGTACGCCCCCGAGCTGGGGCTGGACGACATGAACATGGTCGCCACGATAGGCGCGTTCGCGATGGGGCTGGGCAGCTTGATCTTCGTGGCCAACGTGTGGTACTCACGCAAGCGAGGCGTGCGGGCCACTGCCAATCCGTGGGACGGTGCCATGCTGGAGTGGGCGATGGGGTCCCCGCCGCCGGTATACAACTTCTCGGTGATCCCCACGGTGAAGTCGCGGCTGCCGCTCTGGTCGGATGACGGCTACGCACCACGCCCACTGCCGGAGACGCCCCCCGAACCGGTTCACGTGCCGGGTGGCTCGTACTGGCCCGTCGTGACGGCGATCGGCATCATCGTGGGCGCCCTGGGCGGACTCACCCAGAGCCTGTGGATCTCGCTGCTTGCGGCGGCCATCACGGTGGTCGGCATCTACGCCTGGGCCTTCGAGCCCTTCGAGGTCTGAGCATGAGCGAAGCAGCCGCGGGTCACTACACCAGCACCGGTCTCGACAGCCGCAAGATCGGCTTCTGGACGTTCATCGGATCCGAATGCCTGCTGTTCGGCTCCCTGATCTCCACCTACCTGGTGTATCAGGGAAAGAGCGTCGTAGGCCCGACCCCGCACGAGATTCTCAACATCCCGCTGACCTCCGTCAGCACCTTCGTTTTGCTCATGTCGAGCTTGGCGATGGTGCTGGCGCTCGCGGCAGTGACGCGGGGAGACAGGACCTGGGCACGTGTGTGGCTGGCGACCACGGCCTTTCTCGGACTCGTGTTCCTCGGCTTCCAGGTCTACGAGTTCGCGAGCTTCGTACACGAGGGCCTCACGCTCCAGACCAACCTGTTCGGTTCCACCTTCTTCGTGCTGACGGGGACGCACGGCGCCCACGTGCTGGTGGGCGTGATCTGGTTGCTGACGTTGCTGGTGCGGTCGTTCCAGGGGAAGCTGGGGCCCGAGAAGGCGATGAACGTGGAGCTGGCCGGCCTATACTGGCACTTCGTGGATGTGGTGTGGATCGTGATCTTCACCGTGGTCTACCTGCTACAGTAACGGGCAATAGCGATGAGTGAGCAGTCGAGCAATCACGAGCACGGACATCCCGGCGTCGGAACCTACCTCACCGTCGCCGCGGTCCTCACGATCATCACGCTGGTGGAGGTGGGGGTCTTCTACGTGCCTGCGTTCGAGAGCATACTGGCGCCAGTGCTGCTCACGCTCTCGGGGGCCAAATTCGTCCTGGTCGTGGGCTTCTACATGCACCTCAAGTCGGACCACCAGATCTTCCGCGTGATCTTCACGGTCCCGCTGCTCATCGCGATCGCCGTCGGGGTCGCGCTGCTCTTCCTTTTCGGGGTCGTCACACTTACCTGAACGCGCGGCGCCGGAGTGGCGGCATAATCCCGCCACTCCGGCGCCGTAGTATATCCAGCCGCGTTACTGCGTGATGCGCCGGATCGAGTCGGCTGACTCGTCGATCGCTGCGCCGAGCGGGTGCGCCGCCAGCTGCTCGCGCAGCCGGGGATGCGAGCGCCACAGGAAGTAGCTCATCCCCAAGGCGGCAATGGCATTGCCTACCGCTACGCTCCACCACGCCAGGCCACCCAGCAGGGGCTGCGCCCAGACCACGAGGACGATGTAGAAGCCGAACTCGAAGGCGGCGAACCCCACGGCAGCCAGGAAGAGCACGGCAGGCATGCGCTCCGCCTGGCAGGCGAACGCTGCGGCAATGGTGCCCACGATCAGGAACGTCATGATGTGGACCAGCGTGTAGCCAGCAACGGCCTTCGCGCTGATCTCCACGAGGGCGGGATCCTGCAGGCCCCAGAACAGAGCGGAGCCCAGCATGCTCGGGGTGTAGAACGGCTCCCGGGCGATCGTGTCGACCACCAGGAACCAGAGAGCGATGGTCCCGGCGCCGATGAGCCCGGAAGCCAAACCCTCGCGGAGAATGCGCTTGATGTCCATAGGAGCTACCTAGGTACTGTGGAATGAACGGCTGGTCAAGTGTCGCAACCAGTAACGCGCGGGCGTTGCGGTCGAGTTCCCAGCGTGTTTGCTTTGTGTCCCGAACGGCGCATCGAATGTCCAGCACAGTTGGTTGCCGTGGTTAACAGCGAGCGAGAGCCCGGACGTGCCCCAGATAGCCCTCAGGCATAGCCGCACCGCCGATTTTCTCGAGCTCACCAAGCCGAACATCGTCGGGATGATTCTGGTGACGGTGGCGGCGGGGTTCTACCTCGCCGGGTCCGGCGGCTTCGACGTGCTGCTGCTGCTCCACACGCTGCTCGGCTCGGCCATGGTGGCGGCGGGGAGCAATGCGCTGAACCAGGTGCTCGAGCGCAGGATCGACGCCCGCATGCGGCGCACCCAGAACCGGCCGCTGCCCGCCGGGCGGCTTGGGGTGCCGGAGGCCACCCTCGTGGCCTGGACGCTCGGGCTCGCGGGCGTGGGCTACCTGGCGCTGTTCACCAACCCGACGGTCACGATCCTCGCGGCGGCGACGCTCGGCTCTTACGTGTTCGTGTACACGCCGCTCAAGCGGAAGACCTCGCTGTGCACCCTGGTCGGAGCCGTGCCGGGCGCCCTGCCCATCGTAGGAGGCTGGGCGGCGGCCAGCGGCACCGTTCCGCTGCAGGCGTGGGTGCTGTTCGGGATAGTCTATTTCTGGCAGCTTCCCCATTTTCTCGCGCTGGCCTGGATCTGCCGTGATGACTACGAGCGGGCCGGGCTGCGCATGTTGAGTGTGACCTCCGGGGCCGAGGCCACCTTCCGGCAGGCGCTCGCCTTCTCCGTTGCGCTGCTGCCACTGAGTCTGTTGCCCAGCGTGCTGGGCACCACAGGGCCGGTGTACTTCTTTGGAGCGCTCGTGTGCTCCTTGTGGCTCATCTGGGCTACGGCCGCGGCGGCGCGGGATCGCTCGAAGGCCAAGGCGAGGAGGCTGTTCCTCGTCACGGTGGCGTACCTCCCCGCAGTTCTGCTCCTGATGATCCTGGACAAGACGCTGTGAGACGGGCGCCGGGTTTGCTCGCGGTCGCCGTGGCGCTCTCTGCGTGCGCGCCCGGACCCACCACTCGGCCGACGCCGCTCGCGAGCGACTCCGCTCGCTTCGAGGACTTCACTCGGCGCTACCTGGACGGCGAGTTCAGGCCGGCTCGAGACCCGGGTGACCCCCAGGCCCGGCTTCGGCCGGAGGCCGACCGATCCGAACTGAACGCGGCGCAGACGGTGCTGCAGGAGCTTCACGCCATCGACACGGCGCGGCTCGCGACCGTCCAGCGGATCGACTGGCTCCTGGTGGAGGCTCGTGCCAAGCGCACGATCGCCGACACGGTGCTGCGGCAATCCGAGCGGGTGCCGGCGCGGTACATCACCGTGGGCGGGATCTACTGGCAGGTGGCTGGAGACGCCGACCCCACCGCCGAGGATTGGGCGGAGGCGCTGCAGACGCTGGAGCGGCAACCGGGTGCGCTTGCCGTCGGCCGCGAACGACTGGTGGACCCGCCTCCCCTGTGGGCCTGGCTCGCCGAGCAGAGCGCCGCCGGCTTCGTGGAGTTCCTGGACGGCGAGTTCGTCGAGCGCACGCGTGAGGCGCCGGACACGCTGCGGGAGCGGCTGGTCGCCGCGGCCGGTGCTGCGAGTGCTGCGCTTGAGGCCTACGTCGCCTTCCTCAGCGACACGCTGGAACCGGGCGGCGACGACTCCTGGGCCGTGGGCAGCGGGTACTACGACTGGGTGCTGCGCGAGGTGAACTTCCTGCCGTTCACCGCCGAGACGATGATTGCCGAAGGGTATCGCATCCACGAGGAGACCAAGGCGGCGCTCGACTCCCTGGCACGCACCGTGGACGGCGGCAAGAGCTGGAGTGAGCTGGTGCAGGACATGCAGGGCCGCCATCCCGAGCCCGGGAGCATTCTGGCGGAGTACGAGCGGGAATCGCGCCGGGTCGAGGCGCTACTCGTGCGCGAGAACCTGATCCGCATCCCGCCGTGCGAGGACCTGCTGCTGGTGCCCACACCGCCGGCCCTGCGGGAGACCTATGCGTGGGGCGGATACGGCGGGATCCGCGACAGGGACGACGTCATGATCGGCCGCTTCTTCGTGACGGACGTCGTGCCCGGCATGACGCCGCAGCAGGTGGATGACAAGCTGCGGGCCCAGAACCTGGGGTGGATCGCGGTGATCGCGTTGCACGAGGGCTACCCGGGTCACCACCTGCAGAACGTCTACGCTCGATCCAACGGGCGGAGGCTGCGGCGCCGCTTCGGCAACACCTACTACGGCGAGGGGTGGGCGCTGTATGCCGAGCACTGGATGCAGCGCGAGGGACTGTTCATCAACACCGACCAGCAGCTCGCCCAGCTCCAGATGCGCCTGTGGCGCACGGCCCGGGTGATAATCGATCCGTCGCTGCACACCGGTCGCATGAGCTACCAGGAAGCGGTTCAGTTCTTCATGGATGAAGTCGGGCTCACACGCTCGGCGGCCGAGGCCGAGGTGAACCGCTACACGACCTGGCCCACGCAGGCGCCCTCGTACATCATCGGCTGGCTCGAGATCGAGAAGCTCAAGGCCGAACTCGCGACTGAGCTGGGCGAGCGCTTCGAGGAGAAGCGGTTCCACGAAACGCTGCTGGAGCAGGGGAGCCTGCCGCTGGCGCTGTTGCGACGAGCGATGTGGGAGGCGATGGCGGACCAGCCCGCCCCGCCACCCGCTTCCCCCTAACAGAAACGGGCGCCGGTGACCCGGCGCCCGTCCATCTACTGGGAAAGACCGCCTCAGTTGGCGGCGCGCATCCGCACGACGCGCGAGCCGGTCTGGCCCCGCCGCACCTGATAGACGCGGAGCGACACGATGCTCCCCGCGGCCACGCTGCCGAGCGCCCTCCCGAGATCCTCCACTGTCTGGACCCGCTCGTCGTTCACGTGCGTGATGATGTCCAGCACGCCCTGCCGCGGGCTTGCCGGCGCGAGCCCCTTGCCGCGGGCCGGTCCGTCCGGATCGACGTCCACGATGATCGGACCGTGGCTCTCCCGAGCGATGCCCGATTCACCGGACATCAGCTCGCTCGGGAACGCCTCGATCTCGAGGCCGAGCTTCGACTGGTACGAGGCCGTCTCGCCGGGCTCCGAGCGATCGAGGCTGGCCACTTCCGGCGCCTCTCGCGTATCGGCTTCGCCCAGCACCACGACGATCTCGTGGCGCGCGCCGCCCTGGCGCATCACGGTGACGGTGATGCGGTCGCCGGGCCGCTTGAAGCCGACCATCTGCTGTAGCTGTGCCACGTAGTCGACTCGGTGACCGTCGACCTCGATGATCACGTCGCCGGGCTCCAGGCCCGCCTGCCTCGCAGGGCTGTCGTCGCCGGAGTAGTCGTTGATCATCACGCCCCGGACCTCCTCGAGGCCCACGAACTCGGCGTCCTCCTGGGTCGCGTCCACGATGGTGATACCGAGCGCCGCCCGGGTGACCCTGCCGTGCTCGATCAACTGCTCCGACACGATGCGGGCCAGGTTGATCGGGATGGCGAAGGAGTACCCCGAGTAGAATCCGGTGCGGCTCGCGATGGCGGAGTTCACGCCCACCACCTGGCCGTTGATGTTGACCAGCGGACCACCCGAATTGCCCGGGTTGATGGCCGCGTCGGTCTGGATGAAGTCCTGGATGTTCCAGCGCGAGTTGTTGAGCCCGGCCAGCCCGCGGCCGCGGCCGCTCACGATTCCCGCCGTCACCGTGAAGGTGAAGGCCTCGCCCAGCGGGTTCCCAATCGCCAACACCCATTCGCCGACACGCAGGTCGTCGGAGTCACCCAGCGAGACGCTCGCCAGGTCCCTGGCATCGATCTTGATGATTGCCACGTCGGTGTCGCCGTCGCCGCCGACCACTTCAGCTTCAAATGTGCGGCCGTCGAACAGCGTGACGTCGAACCGGTCGAAGCCGTCCACCACGTGGTTGTTGGTGACGATGTATCCATCCGCGGAGATGAGGAACCCGCTCCCCGTGCCGCGACGTGGCCGCGGCTGCTCGGGCATGTCGAAGAACCTGTCGAACGGCGACGGGGCCGGCGCGCGCTCCTGCGGCTCGCGACTGCTGGCGGCCGCCTCGATGTACACCACCGCGGGCCGCACCGCGTCGGCCACCGCTGCGAAGGCCTCACCCAGGTCCACCACCGGCTGCGCGGCCTCAACGGGCGCCGGGCGGTCCACGATCACGGTGCCGCTCGGCTGCTGCGCGAACGTGGCGGCCGGAATGTCCATCGCCGACACCAGCGCCACGGCCAGCGCCAGGGCGGCACCGACCAGTGCTCCAAACTTGACCCACTCTCTTCTACGTGACATCGCTACGCCTCAGGTGAGGTGTTGATCTATGTCTCACGACATTAATGTAACCCCCCGACTGGGGCGCTGGTTTCACCGCCCCAGTCGGGGACTGCCTCGTGTCGAGCCAGGTTATGACTTCTCTTCGTCGACGATCTCGTAGTCCGCCTCGACCACGTCCTCCTTCTGCTGCTCCTCCTCGCCGCCCGTCGACTCGGCGCCCGGAGACTCGGACTCCTGCTGTGCCTGCGCGGCCTGATACAGCGAAGCGCCGGCAGCCGAGTAGGCCTGCGACAACTCCTCCAGCGCCGACTTGATCTGGGAGGTCTCTCCCGAGCGCAGCGCCTTCTTGGCGCCCTCTACCGCCCCGTCGAGTCGCTCCTTCTGTGAGCTCTCCAATTGGTCGGCCCACTCCTTCATGTTCTTCTCCACCTCGTACACCATGGCGTCGAGCCGGTTGCGCGAATCGATCTCATCGCGCCGCTCCTTGTCCTCGGCCGCGTGCGACTCGGCGTCGTCCACCATGCGGTCGATCTCCGAGTCCGACAAGCCGCTGGAGGCCTCGATGCGGATCTTCTGCTCCTTGCCGGTCGCTTTGTCCTTGGCCGACACGTGCAGGATACCGTTGGCGTCGATGTCGAAGGTGACCTCGACCTGTGGCATGCCCCGCGGTGCGGGTGGGATGCCCGTCAGCTGGAACCGGCCGATGGTGCGGTTGTTGATGGCCATCTCGCGCTCGCCCTGGAGCACGTGGATCTCCACGGTGGTCTGATTGTCCTCCGCCGTGGAGAAGATCTCCGACTTCTTGGTCGGGATCGTGGTGTTGCGGCTGATCAGCACGGTCGTTACCCCGCCCAGCGTCTCGATGCCGAGCGATAGCGGGGTCACGTCGAGCAGCAGCACGTCCTTGACCTCGCCGGCCAGCACGCCACCCTGGATCGCCGCGCCGATGCCCACGACCTCGTCGGGGTTCACGCCCTTGTGGGGCTCCTTCCCGAAGAAGTCCTTCACGATGTCCTGGACCTTGGGGATGCGGGTCGAGCCGCCCACCAGGATGACTTCATCGATGTCCGACGGCTTGATGCCCGCGTCCTTGAGTGCTTGTTCCATGGGCGGCATGAGCCGCTGGAACAGGTCGTCGGCGAGCTGCTCGAGCTTGGCCCGCGTGAGCTGCGTGTTGAGGTGCTTCGGGCCTGCCTGGTCGGCCGTGATGAACGGCAGGTTGATGTCAGTCTGAGTACGGCTCGACAGCTCCATCTTGGCCTTCTCGGCCGCCTCCTTGAGGCGCTGCAGGGCCATTGCGTCCTTCGACAGATCGATGCCCTGGTCCTTCTTGAACTCCTCCACCAGCCAGTCGATGATCCGCTGGTCGAGGTCGTCCCCGCCCAGGTGCGTGTCACCGTTGGTGGACTTGACCTCGAAGACGCCCTCGGCCAGCTCCAGCACCGAGATGTCGTACGTGCCGCCGCCGAAGTCGAACACGGCGATCTTCTCTTCCTTCTTCTTGTCCAGGCCGTAGGCCAGCGATGCCGCGGTCGGCTCGTTGATGATGCGCAGCACCTCGAGCCCGGCGATCTTGCCCGCGTCCTTGGTGGCCTGACGCTGCGAGTCGTTGAAGTACGCCGGAACCGTGATCACGGCCTTCTCCACCGAATGCCCGAGGTAATCCTCGGCGGTCTGGCGCATCTTCTGGAGGATCATGGCGGAGATCTCGGGCGGCGTGTAGCGCTTGTCGCCTATCTCCACCGATGCCAGGTCGTTCTGGGCCGACACGACCTTGTAGGGCACTTCCCCGATCTCCGTCTTCACCTCTCCGATACGGCGTCCCATGAACCGCTTGATGGAGAACACCGTGTTCTTGGGGTTGGTGACGGCCTGCCGCTTGGCCACCTGGCCGACGAGCCTCTCGCCGTCCTTGGTGAACGCCACCACCGACGGGGTGGTGCGTCCGCCTTCCGAGTTGGGGATCACGACCGGATCCCCCCCCTCCATGACGGCCACGACGGAGTTGGTGGTGCCCAGGTCGATCCCGATTACTTTCTGTGCCATGTGGGTTCCTTGCGTAGGTGTTCGATGCATGTGTTGGCTGCATGGTCGCTAGTGCAAGCCGCGTACCAGCCGCGTGCGCCAAACTGGCAGGTTTGTGGCAGTTCTCCGTGTAGTGTGTAAGCCACTGTCAAACTACGACTTGTAGCGCCGGTCGGCGAGTCAGATGTTTCCCTACCGAGACGACAACCCAACGCTCGCGGCACCGATTGTCACACTCGTGCTGATCGGGGCGAACATGCTGGCCTGGATGCTCGTCCAGGGGGCGGGCACGGACCCGGCTCTGACGCGCTCCGTGTGCCACCTCGGGCTCGTTCCGGGGGAGCTGCTGGGCCGGGTGCCGCCCGGGACCGAGATTCCGCTGGGGCGGTACCTGTGTCCGGTGGGCGGCGCCCCGGCGCCGCACACCGCGCTCACCTCCATGTTCCTGCACGGCAGCTGGCTGCACCTGCTGGGGAACGTCTGGTTCCTCTGGATCTTCGGAAACAACGTGGAGGACTCGATGGGCCGGGGCCGGTTCGTCGCGTTCTATCTGCTGTGCGGCCTGGCGGCCGCCGCCGCGCAGATGGCGGTGAATCCGGGATCCCCGGTGCCGATGGTCGGAGCTTCCGGCGCGATCAGCGGCGTCATGGGTGCCTATCTCGTGCTCTACCCCAGGGTGAGGGTTCACATGTTCGTGTTCCTGGGGTTCATTGTGACGACTTTCGCGGTGCCCGCTTACTTCATGCTGCTCTACTGGATGCTGCTCCAGGGCATCGGGAGCGCGGCCGACCTCGCCCGCGGGGGTGAGGGCGGCGGCGTGGCCTACATGGCACACATGGGCGGGTTCGTGGCGGGCCTGGCGCTGATCAAGCTGTTCGCCAGGCGCAACCTGGTCGAGGCGCATCGGAAGCACGTCAGAAACCTGCAGCGGCCGCGTGTGGTGCAGCGCGACTTCGGGCGGGACCGCTGGTTCTAGTCGGACGTTCATCTGTACGACAAACGACAACTCGAGATCGAGTGGAGAGAGACATGATGCGATTCGCTCCCCGAGGGATGGTGAGCTTGGCCGGCGTCGCGCTGGCAGCGCTCTTCGCAGTGCAGCCCGCCGGCGCGCAGGTCGAGATCAAATCGAAAGCCGTGCAGATCACGCTCGCCGGTCGGCTGCATATGCAATGGAACCACACGTCGGCGACCGACGTGGATGTCGCATCGACCTTCTTCGTGCGGCGCGCCCGGCTGACGGCCGAGGTCAAGATCAACGACTTCATATCGGGCAAGATCCAACCCGAGTACGGTGAGGGCACGGTCGGCCTGCGGGACGCGTACGTGGACCTCAACTTCGACAGGTCGTTCCGCTTCCGGGCGGGGCAGTTCAAGCGGCCGTTCGACCGGTTCGAGCTGGTCAGCTCGACACAGATCCTGGTGATCGAACGTGCTGGCGGCGTCCGTGGAACAGACGGCTGCTCCGGCATCGGGAACGTGTGCTCCTTCAGCCGGTTCACCGAGAAGCTCAACTTCTCCGACCGTGACCTCGGCTTCCAGCTCCTGGGAGACATAGGCAAGCTGCGGTACTCGGCGTCGGTGACCAACGGTGAAGGGCCCAACGACCGGGTCGACGAGAACGGCACCAAGTCGTACACCGGGCGCCTCGAGTATCGCGGCAGCGGCCTCACGTTCGGCGCCCACGTGGGAGCGCACGACTATCCCAACGACAGCACGGGCACGGACGAGTATGCAGTCGCGTACGGTGCCGACGTGGATTGGGGGATCTACGAGCAGCCGGGTCCCCACGTGAAGGCCGGCGTGGTCTACGGCGACAACTGGAAGAACCTCGTGACGCCCGACCCGAGCACGTTCGTGTCAGCACAAGGGATCGTGGCATACATGTTCCCCATCCGGGAAAACCGCTTCGTGTATGGCATCGAGCCGGTGGCGCGCGCGAGTTGGGGTGATCCCGATACGGACGTGAGCGGCGACGACGGCTGGCTGTTCACGCCGGGCCTGGTGCTCTACTTCACCGGCCGCAACAAGTTCGCGATCAACGTGGACATGTGGTCGCCCGCGACGGGCGATACCGAGTGGTCGGGCAAAGCGCAGATGTACCTGCACTTCTGAGGTGACGGTTCCCGTGCGGCGATATTACTCAGCTTCCTGGAGGCGATAACCCAAGCCGCGAACGGTCTCGATGTGGTAGGCGGCGGGGCCCAGCTTGGCTCTGAGGCGGCGCACGTGCATGTCGACGGTGCGGGTCCGCATGTCGCCACGCGCCCGCCACACACGCTCGAGCAATTGGGGCCTGGACTGAGCCTGGCCGCGGCGTCTCAGCAGCGTCTCGAGCAGCCTGAACTCGGTCGGGGTGAGGAACACTTCTCGCCCATCGACCGTAACTCGCCGCGCCGCCGGGTGGACCGTAATGGTCCCCGCCGTCAACACCGTTCCGCTCTCCACCTCTCCCACCTTGGATCCTCTCCGGGATTCTCGGGACGCTGAATTTATCGTTGGGTAACCCGTCTGACCACCTCGGCCGCAGTGCCAGATTGCGTCACGGGTTCCTCACCCGCAGATTCTTGCACCCATGAAGTTCCTCCCTCACCGCACGGCCGCTTGAGCGCTCTCGTCACGGTGTTCGTGAACGAGCGCCCGGTGGAGGTGACGGCCGGCAGCACGGTGCTCGACGCCGTTCGCGCGTTCGACGCCGCGCTCGCGGCGTCGCTTGACGGCGCGGGCACGTACGTGACCGACGGAGTGGGGCGTCGCATCGATCCTGCCGGCGCGCTCACGGCCGGAAGCATCCTGCGCGTGGTGGTCTCGGCGCGAGATACATGAACCTCACCCGCGAGCTGATTCACCGGCTTCCCAAGGCGGAGCTGCACGTGCACCTGGACGGCTGTCTGCGGCCAGCCACGATGCTCGAACTGGCGCGGGAGCAGCGCGTGACGCTGCCGGCCGACACCCCCGAGGAGCTGTCCGCCGCGCTGTTTGCACGCAACACCCGCCACCTCGAGGAGTATCTGCAGCTCTACCGCCACACGGTGTCGCTGATGCAAACGACCCGGGCGATGGAGCGCATCGCGTACGAGTTCGTGCTGGACGCTGCAGCCGACAACGTGAAGTACGTGGAGGTGCGCTACTGCCCGGCGCTGCACACTCCCTCCATGACGTTGACCGAGGCGATCGAGTCCCCGCTGGCCGGGCTCAAGCGCGGCGAGGCGCAGACCGGCACAGTCGCGCGGCTCATTCTGTGCGGCCTGCGCACGTTCGAGCCGTCGGTGTCACAGGAGCTGGCCGAGGCCGTGGTCGACTACAGGAACGACGGAGTGGTGGCCTTCGACCTCGCAGGCTCCGAGCACGGCCACACGGCGGCCGCGCACGTCAAGGCATTCGAGCACGTGCTCGCGCATGGACTGAACTGCACCTGCCACGCCGGTGAGGCAGCGGGGCCCGAGTCGATCGACGAGGCGATCCACGTGTGTGGCGCGCAGCGGATTGGGCACGGCACGCATCTGTTCCAGGATCCCGAGCTGGAGGAGCAGGTGATCGGGCAGCAGATTCCGCTCGAGGTGTGTATCTCGTCCAACGTGCACACGCACGCGGTGGACGGCTTCGAGGTGCACCCGGTGCGTCGCTACATGGACAAGGGCGGCAAGGTCACGCTCAACACCGACAGCCGCTTGATGGACCAGACCTCGGTGACCGACGAGTACTGGGTCGCCCACGAGAAGCTCGGGTTCACCCGCGACGAGCTCGACCGGGTGATTCTCAACGGGTTCGAAAGCGCGTTCCTTCCAGATGAGCAGAAGGCCGCGCTTCTTGCGCAGGTCACGCGAGAGCTCCAGGAGATCGAATGAACGCCTTGTGGCTCCTGCAGGAGATGGGCCAGCAGCTGGCGCAGACGCGCGAGGGGGTGGAGCAGACCTTCCTCGCTCGGCTCGTGGGGATCCTGGGCATCGCCACGATGATCGTGATTGCCTGGTTGCTCTCCAAGGACAGAAGGCGTGTCGACTGGCGCCTCGTAGGATCCGGTGTAGCGCTGCAGGTGGCGTTCGGCGTCCTCGTTCTGAAGACCGGGGTGGGTCGGGCGCTGTTCAAGGGGGCCAACGCGGCATTCATCAAGCTGTTGGGCTTCACCGAGGAAGGCTCCCGCTTCATCTTCGGCAATCTCGTCAAGAACAACGTGCCCGTTGGGCCCGTCACGGGCGCGCCGGCGGACATGGCACCGGTTCAGTCGGCGGAGATGTGGGCCAACACCGGCTCGTACTTCGCGTTCAGCGTGCTTCCCACGATCATCTTCTTCTCATCCCTCATGGCGGTGCTGTACTACCTGGGGTTGATGGAGCGCATCGTGCGGGGCATCGCGTGGGTCATGCAGCGAACCATGGGCACCTCGGGTGCCGAGACGCTGTCGGTTGCGGGAAACATCTTCGTGGGACCGACGGAGGCGCCGCTGCTGATCCGCCCCTTCGTGGGGAAGATGACGTATTCCGAGCTCGACACGGTGATGGTGGGCGGCTTCGCAACCATCGCCGGCGGCGTAATGGCCGCCTACGTGGCGATGCTGTCGCCGTACTTCAGCGACATCGCGGGGCACCTGCTGACCGCCAGCGTGATGAACGCGCCGGCGGCATTGTACATCTCGAAGCTGCTTGTGCCCGAGGTGGACCAGCCCGTCACCAAGGGAAAGCTCAAGGTCACGGTGCAGAAGGAAGAGGCCAACGTCATCGACGCGGCGGCCTCCGGCGCGGCGCAGGGACTCAAGCTCGCGTTCAATGTGGCGGCCATGCTGCTCGCGTTCGTGGCGCTCATCGCGATGGTCAACTTCCTGGTGGGTAGCATCGGTGGCCTGGCCGGCATCGAGGGCCTCACGCTGGAGCGGATCTTCGGTTGGGTCCTGGCACCGCTCGCCCTGTTGATGGGCGTGCCGTGGGCGGATGCCGGCACGGTAGGTGCCCTGGTGGGGGTGAAGGTCGTGCTCACCGAGTTCATTGCCTACCTGCAGCTTGCCGGCACGATGGCCGCGGACGGTGCCATCTCGCCCAAGGGCGCAGTCATTGCCACGTACGCGCTGCTCGGGTTCGCCAACCTTCCCTCCATTGCGATACAGATCGGCGGCATCGGGGGAATCGCCCCTGAGCGGCGCGGTGATCTCTCGCGGCTGGGACTCAAGGCCATGATCGGAGGCAACCTGGCGGCGTTCACGTCCGCGAGCCTGGCGGGGATGCTGGTTTGACCAAAGTGCGGAGCGTCGCCGAAGCCGTCGCAGCCGTGCGGGGGTGTCTGGGAGATTTCGAGCCGCGCGTGGCCGTGGTACTGGGCTCGGGGCTCGGCGGCCTGGCCGAAGCGGTGTCCGCGCCCACCCGCATCCCCTACGGGGACATCCCCGGCTTTCCCGTTCCACGAGTGGAGGGACACGCCGGTGAGCTGATCGCCGGCGAGCTCGAAGGCGTTCCCGTGATCCTCCAGAGCGGCCGGTTTCATCTGTATGAGGGCCACGCGCCAGAGATCGCCGCCCTGCCGATACGCACGTTTGCGGAGCTCGGCGTGGAGATCCTGATCGTCACCAACGCGGCCGGCGGATTGCAGCCGGCATTTCGCATTCCCACCCTCATGCTGATAGCCGACCAGGTGAACCTCATGTGGCGCAATCCGCTGATCGGGCCGGTGGTGGCGGGGGAGGAGCGCTTCCCTGACATGGCGGAGCCGTACGACCGGGAGCTGCGGGAGCGGGCGCAGCAGGCGGCCCGCGACGGAGGCATCCGGCTGGAGGAGGGGGTCTACGCCGCGGTGCTGGGGCCCAGCTACGAGACTCCGGCCGAGATAGGGATGCTGCGCCGCCTGGGCGCTGACGCGGTCGGGATGTCCACGGTGCCCGAGGTAGTGGCGGCCCGCGCCCGGGGGCTTCGCGTGCTGGGGATCTCGAGCATCACCAACGCGGCGGCGGGCTTGTCGGGGGAGCCGCTGTCGCATGACGACGTCCTCGAGGCCGGGCGGCAGCTGGCGGCAGAC
>JBDHJR010000043.1:0-9136 GCA_039586815.1 Gemmatimonadota bacterium
GCCAAGCTGATCGCCGAGCGCAAGAAGATCACGCTGCGGCCGCTCGACAAGAAGCGGTTCTACGAGGAGGTAGACCAGATCAAGCCGCTGTACCACGGCGGCTGGGAGAAGAACTGGGGCTTCGTGCCAATGACCGACGCGGAGATCGATCACCTGGCGAAGCAGCTCAAGCCGGTGATCGTACCCGAGCTCGTGGTGTTCGCCGAGCAGGAGGGGAAGACCATCGGGTTCGCCGTCGCACTGCCCGACTTCAACGTGGCCCTCAAGACCAACCCGTCGGGACGTCTCTTCCCGGGGATCCTCAAGGTCCTGTGGGCGTCCCGCAAGATCACGCGCATCCGCATCATGCTGCTCGGCCTGCTGCCCGAGTACCGCAACACCGGGGCCGACGCGCTGATGTACCACTGGATCTGGGACAAGGGCTACGCACTCGGCCACCGCTGGGCCGAGGCGGGCTGGCTGCTGGAGGACAACCACCCCATGGCGAACGGTCTCAAGCGCATGGGCTTCGAGGTGTACAAGACACTGAGGATGTACGACCGGGCACTGTGAGGATCTTCGTAACGGGCGGGACCGGATTCGTGGGCTCCCACCTCGTCGAGGCACTGCTGGATCGCGGCGACGAGGTCGTGTGCCTGGTTCGCAGTCCCCAGAAGGCCGCCCGACTCTTCACCGATCGCAAGCCACGTACGGTCCTCGGAGACCTCACCAGCGAGCGGGCGCTGCGAGAGGGGTGCGACGGCGCCGAAGCCGTGTTCCATCTCGCCGGAGCAACGGCCGCTCGCGGCCGCGCGGAGTTCTTCGAGATCAACGCCGAGGGCACGGGCCGCGTGCTGCACGCAGCGGCGGAGGCGGCACCTTCTCTCGGGCGCTTCGTGTACGTCAGCAGCCTCTCGGCGATCGGACCGACCTCGTACGGACACGTGCTAGTCGAGAGCGCACCACCCAAGCCGATCAGCAACTACGGGGCCAGCAAGCTCGCCGCCGAAGAGGCGACGCGCGGCAGCGGCCTGCCGTGGAACGTCGTGCGGCCGCCCGCAGTGTACGGCCCGCGGGACACGGAGATGGTCCGGGCTTTCAAGCTGGCGCGCTGGGGCATAGTGCCCGTGTTCGGTGACGGCTCCCAGGAGCTGTCGCTGATCCACGTGAGCGATCTGGTCGCCGCGCTGCTCGCCGTGGTGGACTCGGCCAAGGCTGACACCACCTATTTCACCGCGCACCCCGAGATCGTGACACAGCGCGAGCTGCAACGCGCGATCCACGCCGCCGTGTTACGGGTGCGCGGCGCGAAGGCCGGCGTCATGCGGCGCCCCTTCGTCGTGCCGCTGCCTGCCCTGGTTGCCCGCGGCGCACTGCAGGTCACCGGCACCACGGCCCGTTTGCTGGGCCGGGCCACCGTGCTCTCCCCGGACAAGGGACCCGAGTTCCTCGCCGAGGCATGGACCTGCTCGCCGGCCGCACTGGAGCGTGACACCGGCTGGAAGGCCGCGATCCCCGTCGCCACGGGTCTCGAGCAGACCGCGCGGTGGTACCACGAGCACCGCTGGCTATGAACGCCGTAGACAAGCTGCTCGCCGCGTACCTCGCGTTCGTGACTGTCATGGCGGTCGCGCGCGGCGGTCTCGACGAGCCCACCACCTGGTGGCTCCTGCTGGCGCACGCCCTGTTCGGGATACTGCTCTACCTGTTCACCCGCCTGAAGCAGGACGAGCGCGTGGGACAGGTCATCCACGACCTGTATCCGCTGCTCCTGCTGCCCGCGCTGTACACGGAAATCGGTCTCGTGAACGAGGTGTTCGGGATCGATCGGGTCTTCGCGAACGACACCCTGGTGCAACGCTGGGAGGCAGCGCTGTTCGGGGGCCAGGTCTCCTACACCTGGATTCGGGCGTTCCCGTCGGTGTTCTGGTCGGGCCTGCTCCACCTGGCCTACGTGAGCTACTACCCGATCGTCTACCTTGGTCCGATTCTGATGGTCTTCCGGGGACGCCGCGCGAGCGCGCGACGGGTGCTGCTGGCGACGATGACCGCCTACGTGGTGTGCTACGTGGTGTTCATCGCCTTCCCGGTGGCCGGACCCAACTGGGTGTTCGACCACCCGACCGGTGGGGTGCGCGATGTATGGAGCGCGCGCATGGTATACGCGCTGCTGGCGGGCGGATCCTCCGTGGGCGCGGCGTTCCCGTCATCGCACGTGGCCGCCACCACGGCAGCGGTGATCGCCCTGTGGTGGGAGTGGCGCACGCTGTTCGCCGTGTTCGTGATCCCCGCGGCCCTAATGACCATCGCAACGGTGTACTGCCAGATGCACTACGCCATCGACGCCACGCTGGGGCTGCTGATAGGCGCGGCGTCCGCAGGGTTCGCTCGGCGGATCAGGCCGTAGGGGCCGCGCAGCGTGCAACGTGCCAGGGTGCTGCGAGGCCGGGGCCCTACCGGAGCGAACGTCACAAGCACTGACCGGCAGGAAGCACTGGTACCGATGTTCGGCCTTATTTCCTCCGCAGACGGGGGGTCTGCCGATCCCATTGGGAAGTGCAGTTCGCGAAGGTAGGGCCCCAGCCTCACAACGACCCGGCAGTTCGCCCAGGAAGAGCTCCTCCTCCTCCTAGTGTTGATGGCTCGAGTGGTCGTGCTCCGCGGAAGCGGCGGCGGCGCCCATGCTCTCGAGCGACATCCCGGCGATCATCTCGTACCGGCCGTGTACCTGTTGCAAATAGTGGGCCCGGTCCAGCAGATAGAGTTCGTTCTGTAGCGGCGCCCGCGGCCACATCTGCGCGCTCGCCGGCTTGAAGGCGCCGGCCACGACCCCCATGCCGCCGGCGTACAGCGTGTCGGCGGAGGGATTGTGGTAGGTCACCGAGACACGATAGACGTGGTCGGGCGTGACCTTCACCCCGCCGGTGCGGTACAGGCGGCCAATGGTGACTCCCACGACCTTCTCACCCTCGTCGGTGATCGCCCTACCCTCCCAGATGACACGGTTCTCGGTGACGTCCTCGAAGCGGATGCTCGTCGCATGTTCGTGCAGGTGGCTGCCGATCACCATGATGCGGCCCGGCATCACCGGACTCGCCTCGTACGACCAGGTCGACTCGCCCGGCGGCAGGTCGAACGACTTGTCGCCGGCCGGGAACGCGACGTCCATCTGGAACGGGTAGACGTTCATGAGGGGCCAGAGCCGCCCGGCCTTCACGTACTTGAGCCGGACGCGCACCTCCACTCCGGTGTGATCCTCACCTGTGGGGTTGTGCAGCATGGCACTCACCACCATGCGCGTGCCGCCCGGCACCGGGTATCCCATCAACAGACGGGGCATCGACTGGGCACCCGTCTCCTTTCCCACGGCCAGCATCCGCTGTGAGATGGGCAGGAACAGCTCGCGGAAGTCGGGATTGATCAGGTTCAGGTGATGCACCAGCTCGGTGGGCAGCGGTGTTCCCTGCTCATCGAGCACCTCGTAGTCGAATCCGTACAGGTACACCGCGAAGGGGAAGCTCAGCTCCGTGACCGGCGGGAAGGTCGCGCCGCCGTGACCCCCGTGGCCACCCTCGGCCTCCCCCATCTCCATTGGTCCGCCGGGAAGGTCCACTGGACCGATCACCACCACGAACTCCTGCTCCCGCTCGTCGTCGACGAGCCGGATGGTCGGCTCCTGGGCCCATGCACGGCCCACGAGGATCAGCGACAGCACCAACGGCGTGACTGCTCTCAGCGACACCTGCGACTCCTGGCTCTGGAATCCCTAATGGAACTATCGGCTTTGCTGGAAATCAAGCCCCCACGACCAGAGCAGGCTGCTCGATCGCCGGTTCCAGCGGGCGGCCAGGCAGCACACCGTCGATGCCGTGCGGCAGGTCGACCCCCAGGTGGTCGAGGATCAGCGGGAAGGTGTCGACTGTGCGCAGCGGCCCGGCCAGGCAGCGACTCGACGCCACCAGGCAGCGCATGTGGTCCGCAGTCAGGCTGCCGTGGCCCGAGCGATGCTCGGGGATCTCCCAGTCACGGCGCAGGTCCCAGCCCACCCCCGCGATCACGGCCAGGTCACCGGTGCGGGGCGAGCGGAAGAGCTGAGTCAGCTGTACCGGGGCGTCCGGGTAGGGCGAGTCGAGCGTGTGCTCCAGCCAGTCGCGGCCGCCGCGCTCCACCGGCTCACCTAGCTGCAGCACGTCGGCGGTGTCGGGACGGTAGGCGATACGGCCGCCGCCCGTTTCCACCAACCGGGCGCGCCCCCGCGCGGTCACCAGCTGCACCTCGCCGTCTTCCTGCCCAACCACCATGGCCACACCGGGGAGATGCGCCAGATGGCGAACCAGGTTGCGCGGGATGCCGTCTACGGCGCCGCTTTCGATCTCGCCGATGGTCAGGCGGCGCTCGCGCGGCACTCCCGGCCGCAGGTAGACCTGCACCGAGCCGTTGCCGGAGACCATCACGGCCACTCTGGGATTGCGCCGCCAGATCCCCGGGTAGCGCAGCACAGGCAACCCGATGGCCTCCAACTCGAGGCTCACATCGGTGTGGTGGTCCACCTGGGTGAGACCGTGGTCGCTCACCAACAGGGTGAGGTGGTCGCCTTCGAACCCGCCCGCCGCGGCGTACTCCCCGACGATGCGGTCGAAGCCCCGGTACATGTCGAGTACCCGCGTGTGCCACGGGTCCCAGAAGTGGGTCACGCCATCCACTCCCGGGAAGACGGCGAACACGAAGCGATGGCGCTCGCGCGCGGTGCGGCACAGTGCCCGCCCCACCGCCCGCTCCAGCGGACCGTAGTTGCCCACGTAGTGTGCCAGCGCGCCCCACAGTGTGCGCGCGCGCTGCACACGGTCGCGCTCGGGTGTCAGCCCCCGGTTGAACGGGCTGCACAGCGCCACCGACTCGGGAACGAGATCGAACAGGGTCGCGATGTCGGGACGCAGGTCGTGGTTGATGAGGCCGCCCTGGGGACCGCAGTAGCTGCGTAGGTGTTGGCGATCGCCGCGCCAGTCGCCGGCGTAACCGCGCACGTCCACCCAGCGGATTCCGGGAACGTCGCAGGTGCCCGGATAGCAGCCCGTCACGAACGGCAGGTAAGCCACGCCAGTGGTTGACGGGAAGACGGTCGTGGCCGGAGCGATGCAGCCGCTCTCCAGCAGATGCCGACTGATGTTGGGCAGGTCACCGGCGTCGACGAGATGCGCGAACACGTCTGCCCGCGCTCCGTCCAGAAGCAACAGCGTCGCCCTGCGGTCTGTCGTCACGGTCGCCAATCTACACTGAGAGCCTTGAAATTTGCAGGCAATCGGTGAACTTGCATCGCATGCCGCCACCACCACCGTGTTCCAGCCTCGGTAAACACTGCCGCGAACTCAGGGTGACCATGCGCGTCGCCGACCTGGAAGATGACAGCCAGTCTCTCCAGGATGCTTCGGCTACGTGGATGCTGGGCCATACAGAGCGCATCACCATGGGCAAGCCCTACGTCGACGGGATCGAGCTACTGGTCGACGCCACTATTCACGTGCCGTGCAAGTACCTCGAGGTGCGCGACGCGAAGAGTGCATCGAAGCCGAACGGACATCCCCGCGTGCGGTGCACTGCCTACGGGTTCCGCGGCCCGATGCCCTACAGCAGCCAGCCTGCACCGGAGGAGCGGCACGCGTTCCGCCGCGGTGGAAACCGGTTCTCCCTGGTGTACAAGGGCAAGCGGCGCGTGCTCGACCTGCCGCGCAAGCGTAGCTCGCGGCGCACGCTTCCCGTGATGCATGGGAAGAACCCCTGCCTCGACGCACCGTGCCGCACGGCCGACAACAAGCGGGGCGCGGCCTGCTGCCGCGACCTCACGCTCGACCTGGTGCTCCCCAAATCGAGCAAACGCATGGAAGCGCTACTGCGCTCACGCAAGTCGCCGTACCTCTGCAAGGTGGATCGCGATGGACCCGATTCGGTTGAGGTGGAGGTGATCTCCGCGTGCGGCTATCTCGGAGATGACGGCCTCAGCTGCGTGCTGCACGATCGGGTGTTGCCGAACGGGCGGGTGGCAAAACCCTCCATATGCTTCGAGTGGCCCGACCTGGGCCCGGACGACGCGGGCCACCCCGGGTGTGCGCTGACGTAGGCGGGCGATGAGCGTTCCCCCTTCCGTCCCCGAGATCTCCGCCCCGGAGCTTGCGGCCGCCATCGAGGACGGAGCGCCGATTCAGGTGCTCGACGTGCGGGCGCCACACCGAGTGGCCGCGGGCCGCATCGACACCGCACCGGAGGACCGGTTCCACAACATCGTCGGCTCCCAGTTGATTGCCGTCCGATCGCAGGACCAGGTGGGGCTGGATCCCGCGATGCCGGTCGCAGTCGTATGCGGTCACGGCAACGACAGCAAGGTGGCCGCGCTGTTCCTCTCGCGGTTCGGCTACGACGCGCGATCGCTCAGCGGCGGGATGTCTGCGTGGATGCTCATGACGCTGCCGCGCGAGCTGCCACCGCCACCCTCCCTGGACCGCCTGGTGCAGTTCGATCGGGTGGGGAAAGGCGCGCTGGGCTACCTGCTGGTGAGCGACGGCGCCGCGCTGGTCATCGACCCACCGCGGGACCTGCGGCCCTACCTGGAGGCAGCCGAGGAAGCGGGAGCCGAGATCGTGGGCGTGGCCGACACGCACTGCCACGCCGACTACCTGAGCGGCGGACCCGGCCTGGCTCACCACCTGGGAGTCCCGTACTATCTCCACCCCGCCGACGCGGTGTACCCGTACGACGGCACGCCGGGTCGCATCACTTACGAGCCGCTCGAGGACGGTAGCACGATTCAGCTGGGCCGCGCGGTCGTGCGCGCGAGCCACACTCCGGGCCACACCGAGGGCAGCGTCACCTACCTGGTAGACGATCAGGCAGCCTTCACCGGCGACTTCATCTTCGTCGCGTCGGTCGGCCGTCCCGACCTGGCGGGCAAAAGTGCCGAGTGGACGGTGCAGCTGTGGCACAGCCTGAGCCGCGCCAAGGCCGAATGGCCGGAGGGAGTCGTCGTCTACCCCGCCCACTACGCGACCGACGACGAACACAATCCCGACCGCTCGGTGGGCATGCCGCTCGGCGATCTGCTGAGCAGCAACGAAGCGCTGGCGATCAGCGACCTCGAGACGTTCGACGGCTGGGTGCGCAGCAAGACAGGCGCGTTCCCCGACGCCTACCGCAAGATCAAGGCGGTAAACGTGGGCCTGGTGCAGGTAGACGGTCTCGAGGCGGAAGAGCTGGAGGTAGGCAGGAACGAGTGCGCCCTGGCGTGACGGCGCCGACCAGCATCAGAATCGGTACGTGATCGAATACTCCCCCTGGACTGGGCGACCCTCCGCCGTTCGCGCGGGGTAGAAGGTCCATTCGTACATCGTGTCGAGCAGCTTCTTGCGGAAATCGGAGTCCTCGATCTCGGGCTCGACGGTCACGCGCGTCACCCGCCCCCGCCGATTCACGATGAAGCGGATGGTGTACTCCCTGCCCTTCATGGAGGCGGGAGCCTCGAAGAGAAGGGGGGTCGAGCGCTCCTTGGGTGCGTAGGCCGCGCCGCCGCCACCCGATCCCGGCCCGATGTTACTCCCCATCCCGGTTCCCTGACCGGAACCAACACCGCCGCCACTACCCGTCCCCGTGCCGGCTCCTTCGCCGGTTCCCGTACCCACGTCCTGCGGCCGGGTGACGACGACGCGCTGCACCGTGGTTGGGGGTGCGATCTCCGCCACCTCCGGTGGGATCAAGTTGAGGTCCGGCTTGGGCAACACCAGCTCCACCAGTTCCTCATCGGGCTCGGGCGCCTGCAGCGCTACAGGACCAGGCCGCGGGGGCGCAGGGGGAAGGTTGATGAAGTGCACCGTCTTGTCGCCGCCCCCTCCACCGCCGCCGACCGCTCCGGGGCCATCTCCCTCACCGAGGAAAGCCAGCGTCTGCCCGCCCACTACGATGAGTACGATGGCGGCGGCATGGAGAATGGCGGAGGCACCGGCGCCGGCACCCAGCCGCCGGTCGTGGCGCGGCAGGCTGCCGGTGGGGACGTGCCGCGGTGTGTTGGGGCGCTCGTAGACCTTCTGCCCCTCCACGGGCGGTGGCTGACGCAACTCCGGATCGGTGCGTCGCACGTTCCCCATCCAGCGCGACTTGCTCATCGAGCTCTAATGCCCTCCCGCATGAGCTGATACACCTCCGGGTCAAGGTAGTACACCCGATCGAACGCCGTCCCGGTCTGGCTATCCTCGGCACCCACGGCGTCGAGGAACACCCTGCGGTACTTGTTCGCCAACGTGGGAGCGTAGAAGTCGAGGATAAGCGCGCCGCACCGCACTGCCGCGCGCCGCCTGAGATCCTCCAGGTCGGCGGGGCCTCGGGCATAGCGCGCCAGCTGCTGGTCGTCGATCAGAAGGAAACACAGCTCTTTGAGGAATGCGAAGATCGTGGGCTCCGGCTCATCGGTGGACAGCGGCATCTGCACCGCCACGACCTGGTCCCCCGCATCGAACGAGTCGTACTCCACGATGCGGCCCTCCGGTCCGATGGGCGGCGACGGAAACAGCAGGCCCGCCGTGAGCCGGCGGCGCTCCAGGTAGCGGCCCAGCTGCGGGGCGAACAGCGAATCCCACACCGCCTGTACGGCCTGGTAGCGTGGCTGTTGCCTGGCGCTCATTTCCATCCAGTAGTCCCGGAAGAACACGTCCCACTCATCCTCCGCCGCCTCCACCAGCCGCTTGAGGAGCCTGCGAGCGCCGCCCTGAATGTTGAAGTCCAGCATCATCATCGTCATCTGATCCCCGCTCGGCGGCGGCCCTCCGCGCCCCGGCCGTGGAGCGTCGCCGTCAGCCACCATACGCAGCGCCGTGAGCATCTCATCGGGATCGCTGTTGGGGAAGTACAGCGGCACGAAGTGGAGCAGATCGTATCCGCCTCCCTCGCCGATACCCTCCCGCAGATCGGTAGCCAGCGAGTCGAGCGCGGTGGGGTACACGCCGGCCTCCAGCTTTGCGAGACGTATCAGCTCTTCGTACTCCGCGCTGTAAAGGCCGAGCGGCCCCGGCTGGTCGGCAGCTATAACGGCCAGGACGTGAAACCAGAGGTCTACCTGGGGACGCTCGCGCACCACCCAGCGGCCGGGCCCACTACGGGCGCGGGGTGCCGCCGCGGG
>JBDHJR010000024.1:0-34425 GCA_039586815.1 Gemmatimonadota bacterium
GGAGTTCCTGCGCGAGCTGGACCAGGCGAATCCGCCGATTGCCGTACGCGGCATCGGCCAGCTCCACTTCGGAGCCCACCCGGCACAGCGGCGCCTCACGCGGCTGACATTCCTCCAACTGGGACTGTTGATCGCCGCCATCGCGGTAGGAGTGTGGGCATACCGCAGCGCCGTGACGCGGGATCGCGATCGCCTTTGGGTCGCCATGGCTCGAGAATCGGCCCACCAACTCGGAACCCCGCTGATGAGTGCGGGCGCCTGGGTGGACCGGCTGGAAGGAGGCGCCACGCCCGCGCCCGACATCGCCGATCACCTGCGGTCCGACCTCGAGCGGCTGCACCGGGTGGCGCAGCGATTCGAGCGCATTGGCCGGCCGGCCCGCCGCGACCGCGTGGGACTTGGTGCCATGGCGGAGCGGATCGCAGTGTACTTCGAGCCGCGTCTGCCCCGCCACGCCCACTCGATCATCGCCATCGTGGTGGACGCACCGGCGGCGGGCCCCGCCATCACGGGCGACGCGGTGCTGATCGAGTGGGCGCTCGAAGCGTTGGTGCGCAACGGAGTGGATGCCTTGAGCGGCCGGGGCGGCACAATCCGCATCACGGTCGAGGACAAGGTAGATCACGCCCGCGTCAGCGTGTCCGACGACGGTCCCGGCATACCGCCCGAGGTACGGGCCAACCTGTTTGAGCCGGGCGTGACCACCAAGTCCGGCGGCTGGGGGATAGGCCTCGCCTTGGCGCAGCGCATCGTGGAAGACGTGCACGGCGGACACATCGAGATTGCACCCTCCACGACGGGAGCCGTGTTCGTAGCCGTGCTCCCCGTTGCCGCCGAGGGCGAGCTGGGTGACTGATGTCTCCCTGAATACGGAGCAGCGGCGCGCCGTGGAGTACCGGGACGGCCCGCTGCTGGTGCTCGCCGGGGCAGGTTCTGGCAAGACCAGGGTGCTGACAACGCGGCTCGCCCACCTGGTGAGCGCCTGCGGGGTCGCACCGCAGCGGATCCTCGCGGTCACGTTCACCAACCGCGCGGCCGGTGAGATGCGGCGTCGCGTGGCGGCCCTGCTGGGACGCGAGCCGGGCGGCCTCTGGATCGGCACGTTTCACTCCCTCTGCGCCCGGCTGTTGCGCCGCGAGGCACACCGCCTCGGGTTCACCCCCCAGTTCTCGATCTACGACGAAGACGACCGCCTCTCCCTCATCAAGCGGCTGCTGGAACGCGGTGGCTACACCCAGCGTGCTTTCCCGCCTCGCCAGATCCAGTCGATCATCTCGGCGGCCAAGAACCGGCTCGTGCCAGCTGAGGAGCTGGGCGGCGGCGCCGAGGACCGGCTGACCCGGGTCGCCGCGGAGATCTACCACGAGCTCGACAAAGCGCTGGCCGTCGCCAACGCCATGGACTTCGACAACTTGCTGCTGCACCCCCTCACGCTGTTTCGCGAGCACCCCGACCGGCTCGCCTTCTACCAGGAGCGCTTCGCTTCGGTGCTGGTTGACGAGTTCCAGGACACCAACCGGGGACAGTACCTGCTGGTCAAGCATCTGGCCGGGAGGCACCGCGACATATGCGTGGTGGGAGACGACGATCAGTCGATCTACGGCTGGCGGGGCGCCGAGGTGCGCAACATGCTGGACTTCCGCCAGGACTTCCCCGAGGCGGAGCTGATTCGGCTCGAGGAGAACTATCGCTCCAGCCAGGTCATCCTCGACGCCGCCAACGGGGTCATCGCCGAGAACCAGCACCGCATCGGCAAGACGCTGTTCACGTCGCGGGAAGGTGGGCATGAGGTAGTGGTCGTGGCCTCGGCCGACGAACGAGACGAGGCGGAGTGGGTGGCCCGCGAGTTCCGCGAGCGAGTCACCTCAGAGCACTTCGTATATGGTGACATGGCGGTGCTGTACCGCACCAACGCTCAGTCGCGGGCATTCGAGGATGCGTTCCGCCGCTCGTCGGTTCCATACCGGGTGGTGGGCGCCGTGAGCTTCTACGAGCGGCGCGAGGTCAAGGACCTCATCGCCTACCTCAGGCTGGTCACGAACCCCGCCGACGACGAGGCTTTCATGCGGGCCGTGCAGGTGCCGCGCAGGGGCATCGGCGTAGGGAGCCTGCGCACGCTGCAGGCGTCCGCCGCCCAGTGGAGCAAGCCGCTGCTCGCCACGGCAGCCGTGGCCGACCGGGTGACCGAGCTGCGTCCGCATGCGAAGCACGGCCTCCAGCAGTTCGCCGCGCTGGTCGAGGGCCTGCGGGCGCTGCTTCCGGATGCCAGCCCCGCCACGTTGCTCGAGGAGATCATCGGGCGCACCGAGTACGAGGCGCACCTGCAGAACGAGGGCTTCGAGGGACTCGAGCGGATCGAGAACCTGCGAGAGTTGGTGGCTGCCGCGGCCGAGTGGTCCGAGGAAGTCACCGAAGAGGACTCCGAAGCGGGCTCGGTGGTCGAGCAATTCCTCCAGAGCACGGCGCTCACATCGGGGGAGGGTGTGACCGCGGGTGACCCGGAAGGCGTGACTCTGATGACCGTGCACACCGCCAAGGGCCTCGAGTGGCCCGTGGTGCTACTGGCGGGATTGGAGGACGGGCTATTCCCGCTGAGCCGCGCCCTCGACACCCCGGAGGGACTGGAGGAGGAGCGTCGTCTCGCCTACGTGGCCATCACCCGCGCGCAGGACCGGGTGTACCTCACGTGGGCTCGTGCGCGCCGCAGGGGAGGGCAGCTCATGCCGGGCACGCCATCGCGGTTCCTCGAAGCGCTCCCCCCGGGCCTCGTCGAAGAGCGCCGCACCAGCGGCATGTTCGGCGGCGAGATGTACCGCAAGCCGGCCGTCACCTCGTGGCTCTCCTTCGATGAGGCCGAGGAGTCACAGGACACACCGCGCTACGTGAAGGGCGAGCGCGTGTTCCACCGCAAGTTCGGTTCGGGGGTCATCCAGGGCCTGTCGGGGCAGGGTCGCGACCTCAAGGTAACGATCCTGTTCGATGACGAAGATGTGGGTCCCAAACAGCTGCTCGTGGCCTACGCCGGCCTGGAGCGCAACTTCGAAGGCGCCTGAGCCTCAGGCGCTGCGGCGCCCCCTCTTGCCGTCGTCGTTCCCGTTCCGCTCCCGGTCCCACCACGGCCGCTGCGCGCTCGAGCTCTCCCAAAACGGCAGGCCGTAGTCGGGCAAGCCGAAGTGCTCGGCGGCCAACCGGCTCAGCGTGTCGTAGTCGCCCGGCGTGCGGCTGCGAACCACATCCAGTCGCATGCGCTTGGCGAGGTTGAGTGACGCCTCGCCGGACGGGTCGAGCTTGCGCACCATCCCTTCGCTTTCGCTCAGGAGCTCCATCACGAACTGATACGACATGCTCATGTGCCGCTCGACCATCTGGTCGGTCAGGTCCCACCGGCTCTTCTGCGCGATTATCTGGAACGCGCGCTGCCAGCTCTGGGTCTCGGTCAGGCCAACCATGCCACGAAACAGGCGGCGGCTGGTGCGCACGGAGAAGATGGTGGGAGCCAGGATCCTGTCGAGGTGCGCGTCGGCACTCGTGTGGTCCATGCGGATGACGTCCATGGCCGTGCGGGCGTACTGATCCCCCACGTGGGTCTCGAAGCGGCTCTCCCAATACGAGTGCCCCAGCGCGATCGTCGAGGAGGCGACGACCAGTTGTCCCGGCACGAAGTAGTTGTGCGCCACCGTGTCGGCCGCGAGATGTGCTAGGTAGCCGAGGCCGAAGGCCCTGAGAGGATCGGTCTCCGCCCGCTCGAAGATCTCCTGGCCCACGTGCCACGAGTGACAATGTCGCCCGACCGGGGCGTACTTCTTCGCGATCGATGTGTCGGCGGCGATGTTGCCGTACAGGAAGTCGTACGGGAAGGCCCGCAACAGGTCGGTTACCACTGCGGGCAGCTGTGCCAGGTTGGCGAGCACGGACTCGCCCAGAAATATGTGAGTGCCGGGCGTCCAGGCGTGCGCGAGACTGGGCCAGAGTGCAATCCCGGCGACGGCCAGGGCCGCCGCGAGCGCGATACGGCGGACGCTCACCCGCTAGCGGCCTCGGCGGAGAAAGGCACGTTTCATCGCACGGAACACGCTCGCGCCACGCCGCGTGGTTCGGAGGGCTGCGGCCACGTCCAAAGCCGTTTCCTCGACCTCGTACTGCAGAACATCCACCAGCGCGTCCAGGTCCTGCAGCCGCTCCTCGGTGCGGCCCACCAGGCGTTCCAGGCGATCACGCAGATCGTGCGACGCCCCGATGAACCCGTCGGCCTCGCTCCGCACAGCGCCAATCACACCCGTGGCGTCTTCCACCACCGAGCGCACCGACTGGAGCACAGGACGCGCATCACGCTCCAGTGACTCCGCGACGCGCTCCAGCACAGCTCGCAGAGCCGACATGTGGCGGATCGCGGCTAGCGCAGCCACACCGACCGACAGCGCCACTACGGCGATGACGGCGGTTGAAATGGCCGTGACTACATCGGCCCAGCTCATGGACCCTCCCTCCTGTGGCGGAGCACCCTGAACGGCGAGTCAGCCGGTGCGAGCTTGAAGCTAACCCCTCGGCCCGTCACACCCTATCGCAGCCCCTTTGTCACCGGTGTAACACGCGTCACTCCGACCCGCCCGGAAACTCGTGAGCGAGGCCGATCACGCGCGACACCGGGACCGAGAAGACGATGCCGGTGCCCGGTCCGTCCAGCTCGCCCAGCAGGCCCTGCAGCATGTCGATCGCCGCCTGCAGCCTCTCGGGCGAGTCTATCACCGAGAAGATCATCGTGTTGTGCGGGCGCGATCGCTGCAACAGAGTCTGCAGACCCTCCATGACGGGAACGTCTCCGTTCACGAGCCGGCCCATCCCCTCGCTGTTCACCACGGTTGCACCGCTGATGCCAAGCTCGAGGAATCCCGAGAGGATCTCGTCGAGCCTCTCTTCCCGATTGATGACGCAAATGAGCAGTTCCACCGAGGCAGCCTCGAATAGGGATCAAAGGCGTCGCCGACCAGCGCCGCGCAACGCCCAAGATAATCCCCGTCGCGTGACGGGTGTCAAGCGATGCGCTTGCGCGCCACTCGGACGAACCGTATGGTACGCCGCACCATGTCTGAGTGCTTCCGAGTCACCGGCGGCGCGCCGCTCACGGGAACGGTGCAGCCGTCCGGCAACAAGAACGCCGCGCTCCCCATCATAGCGGCGACGCTGCTCGCAGAGAGCCCCAGCGAGCTGACGAACGTCCCCCGCATTCGCGACGTCGAGTGGTTGCTGCGCCTCGCCGTCGACCTGGGGGCGGATGTCAGCTGGACCGGCGACCACGAGTTGCGCATTGACCCGTCGGGCCTCCAGGCAAAGCGGCTGGACCCTGAGCTGTGCGCCGGAATCCGCGCGTCCATTCTGTTTGCGGGTCCCCTGCTGGCCCGCCTGGGAGAGGTCACGCTACCGCCCCCTGGCGGCGACGTGATCGGCCGGCGCCGCCTGGACACTCATTTCCTGGCGTTGGAGCACCTCGGAGCCCAGGTGGAGATCGGAGCGGACTACCACCTGGAAGCCAAGCAGCTCGAGGGAGCAGACATCTTCCTGGACGAGCCCAGCGTCACCGCCACGGAGAACGCGCTGATGGCGGCCTCGCTCGCCAAGGGACGGACGGTTCTGCACAACGCCGCCAGCGAGCCGCACGTACAGGATCTGGCCCGAGCGCTGACCGCTATGGGGGCTCAGATCGAGGGGATCGGCACCAACACGCTGGCCGTCGAGGGGCGCACATCGCTCAACGGAGCTCGGCTGGAGATCGGCCCCGACCACATCGAGATCGGCAGCTTCATCGGCCTGGCGGCCGTCACCAACGGCGAATTGACGATCGAGCACACCCGCCCGGACGACCTGCGCGCCATCCTGTTCAATTTCGAGCGGTTGGGGGTGCGACCCCGGTTCGACGGTGACACCCTGATCGTGGACGCCAACCAGGAGCGCCGCATACGACCGGACATCGGCGGGCACATCCCCAAGATCGAGGACGGGCCGTGGCCCGCCTTCCCCGCCGACCTCACTTCCATTGCCGTGGTCGTCGCCACCCAATGCGAGGGAATGGTGCTGGTGTTCGAGAAGATGTTCGAGTCCCGCATGTTCTTCGTGGACAAGCTGGTTGGCCTCGGCGCGCGCATGCTGCTGTGCGACCCGCATCGGGTAGTGATCTCCGGCCCCTCCCACCTCACGGGCGGGGTGGTGGAGAGCCCCGACATCCGGGCCGGGATGGCCATGCTGCTGGCCGCGCTCGCTGCCGAGGGGGAGAGCACGATCCACAACATCAGGCAGATCGACCGCGGCTACGAGCGGATCGACGAGCGCCTGGCGCGGCTCGGAGCCCAGATCGAACGGGTGGAGTTGGCGCCGCGGTGACCGAGACCGCCGCACGGGTGCTCGCCGAGCGGGCCGTTGCTCGCGCGGGCGTGCCACGCTACGAACTGGCGGAGTGGCGCGAGGAGTACGGCATCGTGGCCGGCGTCACCTCCCGGCACCACGAGTCCGACTTGAGCCTCGGCTCGGAGACCCCGATAGGCACCGCGATGGGACGGTGGCAGGCGCTGCGCCACGCCGTGGGGCCGGGGTTCGAGACGATGGTGGTGAGCCGCCAGGTGCACGGCTGCGAGCTAGGCGTATACCGCGACCAGCCATCCGGGTTCCTCATCCGCGACGGGCTCGACGGGCACGTGTGCGACGCTGTCGGGCTGCTCCTCGCCGTGACGGTGGCTGACTGCATTCCGATCTACCTGCTGGCTCCGGGCGGCCCGGTGGGGCTGCTGCACGCCGGCTGGCGTGGCGTGGCCGCGGGGATCCTGGAGCGCGGGGTCGAGACGGTTTGCGAGGTGGCCGGCGTGCCGGCAGCGAATCTCGTAATGCATTGTGGTATAGGCATTTGTGGTGCATGCTATGAAGTTGGCCCTGAAGTATCCGAGGCGGTCTTGGGCCACGCCGAATCGGAGACCGCGACGCTGGATCTGCGCGAGATACTCACAAGCCGTGCGCAGGCGCTCGGCGTGGGGCGCGTGACCACCAGCCCCTGGTGCACCTCCCACGACCGCGACCGCTTCTTCTCGCACCGCGGGTCCGGGGGCTCTGATGGACGCATGGCCGCATATCTGGGCAGGGTGCCGACTTGAGCTAGGGGCGAGGCGGCGCTAGATTGCATTCTCGCAGTGCGGGCGTGGTGGGCCCGCGCTTTTTTTTGAGCGTATGGACGACACCCTGGCAGCATTGACGGCGGAGATTCGGTCCCGAGTCGAGGACCTCGGCTACGAGTTGGCCGATCTTCGCAGGCGTGGGTCCGGCAACCGGGTTTCACTCCAGATCAGAGTCGACCGGCCCGACGCGGCCCCTGGCCGTGGCATCACCATTGAGGAATGCAGCTCGGTGAGTCGGACGTTGGAGCGGTGGCTCGATGAGGAGCGGCCGCTGGGAGCCCGATACGTCCTGGAGGTTTCGTCGCCGGGCATCGAGCGACCGGTGCGCTGGCGCGAACACTGGGAGCGGTTCACGGGCCGCGACGTACACGTGAAGCTCGCGGGCCACGCGCGCATGAGGGCCACGATAGTGGGGCTGTCGGGTGACGCCGACGCGGTCGTGCTGCGACCGGTGGATGGCGCGGCAGACATGACGGTGCCGTTGGAGGACGTGCGAGACGCCACGCTGGCGGTCGATTGGACCGCGATCGAGCGCTCCATCGCCGACGGCGAAAAGAACGAGTAGGCAAAGGAGCAGGAATGACGACTCCCGCCGGGATAATAGGGGCGCTGCGGGAACTGGCCACGGCAAAGCAGCTCGAGCGCGATGAGCTGGTAGATCTGCTGCGGGACGGCATCCATGCCGCCCTGGTGAAGCGCCATGGCCCAAACGTGCGTGCCGAGATCGAGATCGACGACCTCAAGGGCGGCATCCGGGTGACGGTGCTCAAGGACGTCGTGGAGGAAGTCGAGGACCCGAGCTCGCAGGTCTCCGTCGAGGATGCTCGGTGGGAGGACCCCGACTTCCAGCCAGGTGACGTGCTCGAGGAGGAGATCCCGTTCGAAGCATTTGGACGGCTGGCCGTGCAGGCAGCCAAGCAGCGCATCATCCAGCGAGTGCGGGAAGGGGAGCGCTCGCGTATTCGCGACGAGTTCGGGCACAAGGTCGGCGAGCTGGTCTCCGGTGAAGTGCAGCAGATCGAGCGTGGGCGCCTCGTCATCATGCTCAACCGGTTCCGTGAGGCGGAGGCGCTTATCCCTTACCGGGAGCAGAACCCGCGCGAGCACTTCCACCAGGGCGACACGATCCGGGCGGTGTTGAAGCGGCTGGAGGAGACGCCCAAGGGCCCGCGCCTGATCCTGTCCAGGGCCGACCCGCTGTTCGTGGAGGCCTTGTTCAAGCTGGAAGTTCCGGAGATCCAACAGGGCATAGTGGAGATCAGGGCCGCCGCACGAGAGGTGGCGAGCCGCACCAAGATCGCCGTGGTGAGCAGGGACGATTCCATCGACCCAGTGGGGGCCTGCGTCGGCATGAAGGGTAGCCGCGTGCAGGCGGTGGTGAACGAGCTGGGTGGTGAGCGGATCGATATCGTGCCGTGGTCGCCCGACCCCGAGCGGTTCGCCAAGCTGGCCCTGGCGCCGGCGCGGGTCTCCCGCGTGTTCTCCGACGCCGACTCCAAGACGATTCAGGCCATCGTGGACGAGGACCAGTTGTCGCTGGCCATCGGCCGCAACGGGCAGAACGTCCGTCTCGCCTCCGAGCTGACGGAGTGGAAGATCGACCTCTATTCCAGTCGCGAGTGGCTGGAGCGCGGCGGCGAGGGGCCGCTGTTTGCCCCGCTGGAGCCGGAAGACGAGTTGGTGGCCGACGTGTTGTTGAACGAGCTCAAGGGCATGCCGCCTGACCTGGTGGAGACACTCGAGGCCACCGGACACAAGACGCTGCGCGACATCCTGGACCTCGAGCGGGAGGACGTGGACAAGATCGAGGGCATCTCGCCGGAGCAGGCGGATGTCCTGATGGCCTTCCTCAGCGAGCTCACGGAGGAGAACAGCGAAACCGAAGAGAGCAGCGAGGCGGAGGTCCAGTCCGAGGAGGCGCCGGCAGCGGAGAAGAGCACCGAGGACTCCGGATCGGAGGCCTCGCCGGCGGCGTGATGACCGACGAACAGATGGGCTTGCTCGGGTTGGGTGCGCGCGCCGCCACGGTGGTAGCCGGCAGCGGCGGCGTACGGGCCGCCCTGCAACGCGACGAGGTCGCGTTGGTGGTGGTGGCGAGCGACCACAGCCCGCGAACCGAGGAGAAGGTGCTACGGCTCGCACGCGCACGCGGCGTACAGGCCCTCACCGGACCACCGGCCGCCGAGTTGGGACGGCGGCTGGGGCGCGGCACTCTCCAGGTTGTGGGAGTGCGTGACAAGCATCTCGCTGCCGGGATCATCGGCGGCGCAGAGCAGAAGGACGCTAGGAGGCAGTAGTGGGCAAGACGCGGATCCACGATCTCGCGGCAGAGTTCGGCATCGAAAGCGGCCAGCTCCTCCAGATGCTGGCGGGCATGGGCATCCATGTCCGCAGCCATTTGTCGGGGCTGGACGAAGGACAGGTTGCGCGCGTGCGCACCCGCTGGGAGCGCGAGAAGCGACGCAAGACGGAGCCGGAGCCCAAGAGCCGCAAGGGGCGACGTAAGAAGGCCACCAAGGCGGACCAGAAGGAGACCACGCCGGAAGCACGGCCTCGCCGGCGCCGGCGGACGGCGGCCGAGGTAGCCGCCAAGAAGGAGGCCGAGGAGCACGCGCGCGTCGAGGCAGAGGAGGCAGCCGCGGCAGCTGCGGAGGCTGAAGCCGAGGCCGAGGCCGCCGAGGAGGTCGGGTCGCTCGAGGAGCGCGCTGCTGCCCTGTTCAAGGAGCCCGAGGCCGCAGAGCCGACCGCAGTGGAGGCCGAAGCCGAGCCCGGCTCTCCTGCCGCCGAAGTTGAGGAGGAGGAAGCGATCCCAGAGGTCCCGGCGGCCGAGGAAGAGCTGGAAGAGGTAACCCCGTCCGCGGAGCCCGTGATCCCAAAGCGGGTGGAACGCACCATGCCGCCGCCCTCTCGGATACGCCCCGTGGCGTCCTCGGGCCCGCGGCCGGTCGCGTCGGCCGCGCCCGGCGAGTTTGCCGAGGAGCGCAGGCGCGACAAGAAGCGCCGGCGCAAGGGCGGCAAGCGCTCCCAGGTGGACAAGGAAGCGGTGCAGGCCAACATCAGCCGCACCCTGGCCTCGATCAAGGGACCGGGTCCCCGCAAGGCGCGGCGGCGCGACGACGAGCCCTCCGCCCGGGAGCTCGCCGAACAGAGGCGGGCGGAGGAGAAGGAGCGGGAGAAGACGCTGGTGCGCGTCACCGAGTTCATCACGGTCTCGGAGCTCGCGGAGAACCTCGCTGTTTCACCCACCGAGATCGTGACCTTCTGCTTCAAGGAGCTGGGGCTGATGGTCACGGTGAACCAGAGGCTCGACTTCGACCAGATCGACCTCATCGCAGGGGCATTCGGCTTCCAGGCGGTGCGGGAGGAAGAGTACGTGCCCACGGAGTCCATCCTCGAAGCGCCGCAGGACGACGTCGAGGACCTGGCGCCGCGCCCCCCGGTTGTGACCGTGATGGGGCACGTGGACCACGGAAAGACCTCGCTGCTCGACTACATCCGTAAGACCAACGTCATCGCCGGAGAGTCGGGCGGCATAACGCAGCACATCGGCGCGTACCACGTGGAGCTCCCCAGCGGCAAGGTCATCACGTTCCTCGACACGCCCGGCCACGAGGCCTTCACCGCGATGCGTGCCCGCGGCGCCCAGACGACCGATATCGTCGTGCTAGTGGTGGCCGCTGACGACCAGGTCATGCCGCAGACCGTCGAGGCGATCAGCCACGCCAAGAACGCCGGCGTGCCGCTCGTGGTAGCGATCAACAAGATCGACCTGCCTGCGGCCGACGTAGAGAAGGTGAAGCAGGGTCTGTTGAAGCACGAAGTGATCGTGGAGGACTTCGGCGGGGACACCATGGTCCAGGCGCTCTCAGCCAAGACTGGGGGCGGCGTGGACGAGCTGCTGGAGAAGCTCCTGCTTCAGTCGGACCTGCTCGACCTCAAAGCGAACCCCGACCGCATGGCTCGGGGCACCGTCATCGAGAGCACGCTCGATCCGGGGAAGGGCCCGGTCGCCACCGTGCTGATCGAGACAGGGACGCTCACCGTGGGCCACGACTTCATCTCAGGCAACCTGGCGGGCCGCGTGCGCGCCATGCACGACGAGCGGGGCCAGCGGGTGAATAGCGCCGGGCCGTCGATTCCCGTCCAGGTACTCGGGTTCGACGGCGTGCCCGAGGCGGGAGACACCTTCACCGCGGTGCCCAGTGGCACCGACGCCCGGGAGATCGCACAGAAGCGGCAACGGTTGGACCGCGAAGCGTCACACCGCCGCAGCCTGCGCGGCGTATCGCTGGAGGAGCTCTCCAGGCAGATCGAAGACGGCGCCGTCCAGTCCCTCAGGATCATCATCAAGGCGGACCAGGGCGGTCCGGCCGAGGCGCTGGCCGACGCCTTCGCCCAACTCTCCACCGACGAGGTGAAGGTGGAGGTGATCGATCGCCGGGTGGGTGCCATCACCGAGAGCGACGTGCTCCTGGCCAAGGCCTCTGGCGCCATTGTGATCGGCTTCAACGTGCGGCCCGATGCCAACGCTCGCCACTCCGCCGAGAAGGAGAAGGTGGATCTGCGCACATACCGCGTGATCTACAATGCGGTCGAGGACGTGAAGGCCGCGCTGGAGGGCATGCTGGCGCCCGAGGAGAAAGAGGTCGTTCTCGGAGAGGCCGAGGTACGCCAGATATTCAAGATCTCCGGGGTGGGCACCATCGCGGGCTGCCACGTACGGCACGGCACGATGCGCCGGGGAGCGAGCATTCGCGTGGTGCGGGACGGTGTAGTGGTGTACGACGGCGGCATGTCCAGCCTCAAGCGGTTCAAGGATGACGTACGGGAGGTCAAGGAAGGGCTCGAGTGCGGCATCGGCGTCGAGAACTTCAACGACGTAAAGGTGGACGACGTTCTGGAAGCCTACCAGATCGAGAAGATTGCGCGCTCACTGGGTGATGCCGACAGAGTCAGTGTGACCTCACAAGCTCGGGTCGACACTCAGGAAGCCTAGTCCCCCGGTAGCCTGACGTGGTTCTCGGCATCATCACCTGGGAGCTGCACTTCGCAGGGTGCCGCTCACTGAAGGACAAGCGCCGCGTGCTGAAGAGCCTCAAGGACCGGCTGCATCAGCGGTTCAACGTCTCCGTAGCAGAAACGGCCCACCAGGATCTGTGGCAGCGAGCCGAGCTCACGTGCGGTGTCGTCGCCACGGATCGGCGACAGGCCTCCGCGGTGCTCAGTGCCGCCGACCAGTTCGTAGCGGGAAGCGGCGCGGTGCGAATAATCGACTCCTCCACGAGCCTTCTATGACCCCAGGCAAGCACCGACCCGAGCGCGTGGCGGCCCTGGTCCAGGAGATCCTGGCCGACGCCCTCACCACTCAGCTCAAGGATCCCCGAATCGGATTCGTGACCGTGACCGGCGTGGAGGTGTCGCCTGATTGCACTCACGCCGACGTCAAGGTGAGTGTCATGGGGAGTGAAGCCGAGAAGGACACTGCCATGGACGGGCTGCAGAGCGCCACGGGGTTCCTGCGCAGCCGCCTGGCACGCACCATGAGCACGCGCTCCACACCCGAGATCCACTTCGTGCTGGACCGCGGACTCGAGCACCAGGCGCGCATCGATCACCTGCTGGATGGGCTCAAGAGCGAGGACGCAACCTGAGCGACGGGTTCGTGCTGGTCGACAAGCCCACCGGGCCCACGTCTCACGACGTGGTGGACGTGGTACGACGGGCCTACGGCACGCGCCGCGCGGGCCACGCCGGGACGCTAGACCCGTTCGCCTCCGGGCTGCTCGTCGTGCTGGTCGGGCGGGCAACGCGGCTGTCGCAGTATCTGGTCGGTCTTCCCAAGCGCTACACGGGCACGATCGCCCTCGGCGCGGAGACCGATACAGAGGATCCAACCGGCGAGGTGACGCGCACTGACGAAGGATGGCGCGCGCTGTCGGACGGGGCCGTGCGGGACGCGATGGCCGCGCTCACCGGCCGGAGCATGCAGCACCCCCCGGCGCACTCCGCCAGGAAGCGCGATGGAGTGCGTGCCTACCGCAGAGCCCGCCGCGGTGAGCCGGTGGAGCTCGAGCCGCGGGAGATCGACGTGCGGCAGTTCGAGATGATCGCCCGGGAGGGCGACAAGGTGGAGTTCGCGGCGGACGTCAGCAGCGGAACCTACTTGCGGGCGTTGGCCCGAGATCTGGGGAGCGCCCTGGGATGCGGCGCCCACCTGGCATCGCTGCGGCGCACTCAGGTAGGACCCTTCGGCCTGGACGACGCGGTCGGGTTGGATGTGCTGGGGCAGGAGGCGCCGCCCCTGAGGGCTCCGCGCGAGGCGGTGGCGCACCTGGCCACGCTGCAGCTCGATGCCGAGCACCACGGCATGGTTGTGCACGGGCAGCCGGTTCCCGCGGCCGACGCCGTCGGCGATCCGATCGCGCTGGTCGCCGGTGGGGAGCTGGTTGCCATTGCGGAGCGCCAGGGCACGGTGCTCAAGCCAAAGGTCGTGCTGGAAGGATGACTGAGAGCTCAGCCCTTCCCAACGACGGGAAGGGCACGGTCGTCACCGTCGGGACATTCGACGGGGTGCACCTGGGACACAGACAGGTGCTCGAGGAGATCGCGACGCGTGCACGCCGCGCGGAACGCCGTAGCCTGCTCGTGACGTTCGAGCCGCATCCCATGGAAGTGGTGAACCCGCCGGCAGCTCCGGCTCTGCTCACGCTCGCCCAGGAGCGGCGCGAGTTCCTGGCTCAGTGCGAGCTCGACATCGTCGTGTTCATGAAGTTCACCCGCGAGCTGTCGCAATATCCTCCGGAGGCGTTCGTGCGGCTGCTGCTCGAGCGGTTCCACATGAGGGAGCTGGTGATCGGCCACGACCACGGTTTCGGGCGGGGGCGGGCAGGGAACGTGGAGCTGTTGCGGCTGCTCGGACAGCGGTTGGGGTTCGCGGTAGACGTGGTGGACCAGGTAGACGTGGGTGGACGACCGGTGTCTTCGACGCTGGTGCGCCGCGCCGTGGCCGGCGGCGACCTGGAGACGGCCGCCCGGCTGCTCGGAAGGCCCTATTCGCTGACGGCCGGCGTCGTACCCGGTGCCCAGCGAGGACGGGATCTGGATTATCGCACGGTGAACCTCGCCTTGCCCGATGCGAGGAAGCTCCTGCCTCCCGACGGCGTATACGCCGTGAGGGTGGAGTGGGACGAGGGGAGCGCGGGTGCGATGATGCACCAGGGACCGCGACCCACGTTCGGTGAGACGGCGCGCAGCCTCGAGGCGCATATCTTCGACGTCGACCTCGACCTGTACGGCAAGCAGCTCAAGGTGTCCTGGGTGGCGCGGTTGCGCGACGTGGCGCGGTTCGCTTCGCCACAGGCCCTTAAGCAACAGCTAGACAAGGACTTCGCGGCCGCACGGGCCGCGTTGACAGCGTGAGGCAGCCACACTAGTCATTAACGCCCAACGGCAACTGGCATAATGCTCTCGAGTATTCGAAACCGACTGATCATAATGGTGCTCCTCGTGGCAGCGAGCGCCTTGGCGCTCGTTCCGCGGGATGTGACGATCCGAGTGCGGGACGAGGAGGGCCGGATGCGCGACACCACGGTGAAGCGCGTGCCGATCAAGCAGGGCCTCGATCTGCAGGGCGGGATTCACCTTGCGCTCGAGATCGACCAGAGCGGCGGCCCCGTGGCCGACCCCTCCGGCGCCCTCGATCGGGCGCTCACCGTTGTGCGCTCCCGGGTGGACGAGTTCGGCGTGGCCGAGCCGCTGATCCAGCGGGTCGGCAGCGACCGGATCGTGGTCGAGTTGGCCGGGATCACCGAGCCCGGCCGGGCCAAGCAGATCGTGCAGCGCTCGGCGCACCTGGAGTGGCGGATCACGGACATGGAGAACTTGTTCCGCGACGCGCTCCCCACGATCGACGCTGCGCTGCTGCGCGCCGGAGTGCGCGTGGCCCCGGGTGCGGGCGCTGTGGCCACCCCCACGGCCCTGGACCAGCTCCTCGGGGGCGACACCGCACAGGCCGCGGACACCACCTCTGTCAGCGTAGCCGACACGGCGCTGGCCGGCCAAGCCGGACCGCTCAGCACGCTGCTCTTCAACGGGACCATCCCCGGCGAGTTCCTCGTGGCGGAAGAGGACTTCCTGCTGGCAGACAGCCTGCTGCACATGCAGGAGGCACAGCGGGTGATGCCGCGCGGCCGGGAGCTGATCTGGGCCTCCGAGCCGACTTCCCAGGGGGCGCGCTCCTACCGGCCGCTCTACTCGGTGCACACTCGCACGGTGCTCGGCGGTGAGGAGTTGAGCGACGCGCGGGCCACGATCGACCCCACGAGCAACCAGGCCATCGTGCTGTTCGAGCTGACCCGGTCGGGCGGCCGCAAGTTCCGCAACGAAACGCGGCAGCACGTGGGCGACTATATGGCCATCATGCTGGACGGGCGGGTGTTCCGGTCGCCACCGGTAATCAGGTCGGAGATCGGCCGCAGCGGCCAGATCGACCTGGGCAACGCCAGCCTGCAGGATGCGCAGGACCTCGCGCTGGTGCTCAGGGCGGGCGCCTTGCCGGCGCCGCTGGTGATCGTGGAGGAACGTGCGGTGGGGCCCAGCCTGGGCCGCGACTCGATTCGCCAAGGCCAGCAAGCGGCGATGATGGCCGGGATTCTCATCGTCGTCGTCATGCTGCTGTACTACCGCGTGGCCGGCTTCCTCGCGGTCACGGCGCTGCTGTTCTACGTGCTGTTCACGCTCGGCGGGCTGGCGACCATGACGGCCACGCTGACGCTGCCGGGGCTCGCCGGGTTCATCCTGTCACTCGGCATGGCGGTTGACGCCAACGTGCTGATATTCGAGCGCATACGAGAGGAACTCAAGCTTGGCAAGAGCGCTCGGGTCGCCGTCGACCAGGGGTTCGAGCATGCCATGCCCGCGATCATCGACGCCAACGTCACTACCGTGATAACGGCGGCGTTCCTATTCCAGTTCGGGACGGGACCGGTGCGCGGCTTCGCCGTCACTCTGATCGTGGGCATCATCGCGTCGCTCATAACGGCGGTGTTCGTCACCAAGACCCTGTTCCTCATCCGGCTGCAGCGGCGCGAGGCCGCGCAGGAGCTGTCGATCTGATGCTTCGCCTCTTCGATAAGGCCGACTACGATTTCCTGTCACGCCGCAAGATCGCGTTCCTGGTGTCTCTGGCGTTCACCATTCCGGGTCTGCTGCTGCTGGGGATTCGGGGCCTCAACACCAGCATCGAGTTCACCGGCGGTACCTTGATCCAACTCCATGTCACAGATCCGGCGATCCAGACGGCCGAGCTCCGCGCCGCCCTGGCGGCCGGCGGCATCGAGGGAGCCGAGATTCAGACGTTCGGCGCGCCGGACGAGTTCGTCATCCGGGCGCGCCTCGACCCACGCGTCGAAGTGACAGAGGAGACCACGCAGCAGACCGCCGCCGCCGTGCGCGACGCGCTGACCGCCGCCTTCGGCGAGGACGCGTATCGCATCGACCGCCGGAGGGCGGTTGGCCCCAAAGTGGGAAGCGAGCTGCGTGAGCGCACAGTGATGGCGCTGCTGATGGCGTTCGGCGCGATCTTCTTGGTGATCTGGTTCCGCTACGAGTGGCGTTTCTCCCTCGCGGCGGTGCTCGCCACGGTGCACGACATCGCCACGACCATCGCGTTCATAGCGTACATCAATCTGGAGGTGTCGCTGGTGGTGGTGGCGGCGCTGCTCACCATCATCGGGTACTCGCTCAACGACACGATCGTGACGTTCGACCGGGTGAGGGAGAACCTCAAGAAGTACAAGCGCGATAACATCTTCGAGATCCTCAACCGCAGCATCAACGAGACGCTGCCGCGCACGGTGCTCACGTCAGGCACGACCGTGGCCGCGAGCGCAGCGCTGCTGATCCTCGGCGGGGCTGTGATCCGCCCGTTCGCCTGGGTCATGACGTTCGGGATCATCACGGGCACCTACTCCTCGATCTTCATCGCGTCCACTCTTCTGTGGGCTGTGGAGCGGCGCTGGCCGGGCGAGGACGTGCGCGGGGCCAGAACGATCACGCCGAAGGGCGCACCCGCCACCTGATGGGCGGGGAGCGGGGCGGCGGTGTTGGTCGATACCCATTGCCACCTCGGCGACTCGAAGTTCGATAGCGACCGGGACCAGGTACTCGCGCGCGCCCGCGCAGCGGGCGTGGGGCACGTGGTGGTCATCGCCGACTCCGCTCCTGCGACCGAGCGCGCCATCGAGCTCGCCCTCCACTACAGTCTCTCCGCCACGGCCGGCGTCCACCCCCACGAAGCCTCCAGCTGGTGTGACGACGTCGCGGCCCGCATCATAGCGGCACTGGAGCACCCTGCGGTGGTTGCCGTCGGCGAGACCGGACTCGACTACCACTACGACCACTCACCGCGGCAGGCGCAGCGCCAGGCGTTCGAGGCACAGCTCGCCTTGGCGGCCGAGCGCCGCCTGCCGGTTGTGGTTCACGCGCGCGAGGCCGACGACGACATGACCGCCATCATATCCGAGTGGGGGCGAGACGTCTCAGCCCTAGTGCTGCACTCGTTCAGCTCCGGGCCGGGCGTGTTCGACGCGGGGATGGCCGTCGGGGCCTACTTGGGATTCAGCGGGATGGTCACGTTCAAGAACTGGGCGGGGGCACAATACGTAACAGCCTGCCCGCGCGACCGACTCCTCATCGAGACGGACGCGCCGTATCTTTCGCCGGTGCCCCATCGGGGCAAGCGCAACGAGCCCGCCTTCGTACAGCACGTGGCGCAGCGGGTAGCGGAGCTCCGGGAGGAGCCCCTCGAGCAACTCATGAGAGAGACGACCGCCAACGCCGGCGCCTGCTTCGGCGACCGCGTGGCCCAACCTCACGATACGGAATAATGACGACCGCACACGTTGCCACCGACATCGAGATCGCACAGGCAGCCAAGCCTCGCCCCATCACCGACGTCGCGGCTGACCTGGACCTCACAACCGATGACCTGATCCTCTACGGCGAGCACAAGGCCAAGGTGCGGCTCGAGAACCTGGCCGCCCGGCCACGCAAGGGCCGCCTGGTGCTCGTGACGGCGATCAATCCCACGGCGGCGGGGGAAGGGAAGTCCACCGTGACGGTGGGCGTCACCCAGGCGCTGCGCACGTTGGGACACAAGGTCTTGCTCACGATGCGCGAGCCGAGCCTCGGCCCCGTATTTGGCATCAAGGGGGGGGCGGCCGGTGGCGGTTACGCGCAGGTCGTGCCGATGGAGGACATCAACCTCCACTTCACGGGCGACTTTCACGCGATCACGAGCGCACACAATCTCCTGGCGGCTCTGCTGGACAACCACCTGCATCAGGGGAACGCCCTGGGCATAGACTCCCGCCGCATCACCTGGCCCCGCACCATCGACATGAATGACCGGGCGCTGCGGGGCATCACCATCGGACTGGGCGGTCCGCTGGGAGGAGTGCCGCGGGAGGACCGCTTCGTGATCACCCCCGCGAGCGAGATCCAGGCGATCATGTGCCTGTCACGCGACATGGATGACCTGGAGGAGCGGCTGGGCCGCATCGTGGTTGGCATGACCCGCAAGCAGGAGGCGATCCGCGCAGAGCAGCTCAAGGCACAAGGCGCGATGACCCTGCTGCTCAAGGACGCACTCAACCCCAACCTGGTCCAGACGCTGGAGGGCGGGCCCGCCTTGGTACACTGCGGCCCGTTCGGCAACATCGCGCACGGCTGCAACTCCGTGGTAGCGACCGACGCGGCGCTGCGCGTAGCCGACATCGTGGTCACCGAGGCGGGCTTCGGAGCCGACCTCGGAGCCGAGAAGTTCTTCGACATCAAGTGCCGGGTGGGAGAGCTGAACCCCGAGGCGGCGGTCGTGGTCGCCACCATCAGGGCCCTCAAGCTCCATGGCGGCGCTCCCAAGGACAAGCTGGCCGAGCCCGATCCAGACGCGGTGGAGCGTGGCTTCGCCAACCTGCAACAGCACGTCGAGAACGTGGCGAAGTTCGGTGTGCCGACCGTGGTTGCGATGAACCGGTTCCTCTCCGACAGTGACGAGGAGCTCGAAGTGCTGCGCCGGGGGTGCGAGGCCATGGGCGCCCAGGTTGCGATGTGTGAGGTGTGGGAGAAGGGCGGGGACGGCGGCATGGAGCTCGCCGAGGCAGTGCTCCGGCTGCTCGATTCGAAGAGCGCCAAATTCAAGCCCATCTACGAAGCCTCGGCTCCGATTCGGGAGAAGATCCAGGTGATCGCCACCGAGATCTACCGGGCCGACGGTGTGAAGTTCATGCCCGCCGCGGCCAAGGCCGCCGACCGCCTGGAGAGGTGGGGCCTCGGCGACACACCGGTGTGCATGGCCAAGACCCAGTACTCCTTCAGCGACAATGCTGCATTGCTCGGCGCCCCGCGCGGGTTCGAGATAACCGTACGGGACATCTACCCCTCGGCCGGCGCGGGTTACATTGTCGCGCTGTGCGGCGACATCATGACGATGCCGGGCCTCGGCAAGACGCCGGCGGCCGAGAAGATGCGCGTGGCCAAAGACGGCACGATCGAGGGCCTCTTCTAGGAGCGCGGCCAAATGGACTTCGTATCTACGAGGAAAGCCCCGGAGGCAATCGGGCCCTACAGTCAGGCGGTCGTCGCAGGCGAACTCGTGTTCACTGCCGGGCAGATCGCTCTCGACCCCGCGAGCATGGAGATGGAGGGGGACGACGTCGCCGCGCAAACCGACCGGGTGCTCCGGAACCTGGGCGCCGTGCTCGCGGAGGCGGGCTGCGGCTTCTCCGATGTCGTGAAGACCACCGTCTACCTCGCCGACATGGCCGACTTCCCCGTCATGAACGAGGTCTACGCCAGGCACTTCGGTGACCACCGGCCTGCGCGCGCGGCGATCCAGGCGGCGGCACTCCCCAAGGGCGGTCTCGTCGAGATCGACGCGATCGCAGTGCGGAGCTGACTACGAAGTGGGGGCGGATCGGGCCTGGTGGCTCGTACGGTCTTCAAAACCGCTGGGAGGCGCCTGAGGCGGCTCCGGTGGGTTCGATTCCCACACGCTCCCGCCACCTCCCGCGACGCAGATGAAGTCTGCGCTCATCATCCTCAATCCCGAAGCAGGGAGGGGCAAGGGCCGCGAGCTGGAACCGCGTCTCGCCGCTGCTGCTCGCTCCAGCGGATGGCAGGCCGAGGTCCGCGCCACCACCCACCGCGGACACGAGGTCGAGCTCGCGGCGGAGGCACGGCGCGAGGGTTGGCCGATGGTGATCGCGGTGGGGGGTGACGGTACGGTCCATGGAACCGCCAACGGCCTCCTGGCCGACGGAGCCACAGACGTCGTGCTGGGGCACGTTCCGATCGGAACCGGCAACGATTACGCGCGTACCATCGGCATGCCGCGGGCCCGGGTGGAGCACAACCTGGCGGCGGTCCTCCAGGGGCCGCAGCGCCGGTTCGACGTGGGGCGCATGGGCGAGGAGTACTTCCTCAACGCACTCGGCGCGGGCTTCGACGCGGAGGTCGTTCGGCAGGTCAGCGGCATCAAGCACCTCAAGGGTTTCCCCCTTTACCTGGCGGGGGTGTACAAGACCTTCGCGTCTTTCAGGGTGCCGGAGTACGAAGTGTCGACCGGGGAGCATCACGAGCGGGCCCGCATGATGCTGCTGGAGGTCGCCATCGGGCCCACGGTGGGCGGCGGCTTCCGCCTCACCCCCGACGCGGTTCCCGACGACGGTTGGTTCGACGTGTGCGTGATTCGCCGCATCGGTGCGCTCAAGTTCATCCGGTACGTTCCCACCGTGCTGCGCGGGGGACACACCCGGCTTCCGGAGGTCACGATCTTCCGCAGCCAGCGTGTCACAATCAGGGGAGTATCGGAGCCGCTGCTGCTGCACCTCGACGGCGAGCTGCGGCGTGCAGAGCAAGAGTCGATAAACGTCGAGATACTGCCGGGACATCTGCGAGTCGCATGCGCGTACTGACCCTCGTCGCCGTGGCGACCCTGGCCGTGGCCGCGCCGGCGGCCGCTCAGATCGTGCCGCAGCCGCCGCAACAGCAGCGACCCGACCCGAGTGACACGATTCCAGTGCCGCACTTCCGCGTGGAGCCGCCGGTGTCGCCCCTCGGTGCCATGTGGCGCTCACTCCTGCTGCCCGGGTGGGGACAGTCGATACTGGGACGGCGGGTCACAGGAGCGGTGTTCATCTTCTGGGAGGGCATCACCCTCACGATGACGGTGAAATCCGTTCATCAGCTGAACTACCTCGAGAGCATCGAGGCCGACCCCGAAGAGATCGCGGGCAAGAAACGTGAAGTGGAGGATTGGGCGGTGCTGCTGGTGTTCAATCACCTGCTGGCGGCCGCCGAGGCCTTCGTGTCGGCCGAGCTGTGGGACTTCCCCGGCGAGCTGGAGTCGCGCAGCCTGCCGAGCGGAGACGTCGGCACCGGACTCAGCCTGTATTGGTAGCGAAGCTCTCCAGACGCGGTCCGTCCCGCTCATCCACCACCGCGTATCGCAGTCCCTCCAGGAACGCGCCTGGATTCAGGTACCAGCGGCGGGGTGTCACTTCCTCGAGCGCGGTCCGGTGCGTATGCCCCATGACGACCAGCGAGAGGTCGCCGCGGTCGTTCAGCAGCCGCCTGGCGTGCGCGGCCTGTGCGTCCGCATAGCGGCGCACCACGGACTCATCGCGGGCCTTTCCCGCCAACAGCGGTGACAGGCGCCGCACCAGAGCGATCCCCAAATCAGGGTGCATCCAGCGAAACACCCTGGTGGTGATCGGATTGCGCACCACCGCGTGCAGCGCGCGCGCGCTCCACTGCTCGTCCCCCACGCCGTCGCCGTGAGCTACCAGTGCCCTGTGTCCGGCGATATCGAGCTCCACTTCGTCCGCGTGGAACGCGGCATCGAACTCGTCGCGCCAAAACGCGCCTCCCCACCGGTCGTGATTGCCGCCCGTCACGGTGAGCCCCACCCCCGCGCGGCGCACGCGTCCCAGTGCCTCCAAGGTGGGGAAGGCCCCCTTGGGAATGACCTCCCTGTACTCGAACCAGAACTCGAACAGATCACCATTGATGATCAGATGGCTTCCCAGGTCGGGCACGCGCTCGAGAAAGCGGTGGAACGCCCGGGCAAGCTCGGGGGGAGCGTACCCCAGGTGTACGTCGGAGACGATCACTACGGAGTCGGCGGACACGGCACGCAGTATAGGTGGGTCCCGAGACGCGTCGCAAGGCAATTGCTTACATTGGGCCACACTGCCGACAGGAGCCGCATTCTGCCTCTCGACCTCGATGCGCTGCGCGCCGTCACCGCCGACGAGACTGCCGTCGAGGAGCGGGCGCGTGCCATCGTCGCCGCGGTCCCCGCCGGCAGCGCCGCACGGCTCGACGGTCTCCTCACGGCGGTGGTCGCAATCGACCTCACCACGCTGTCCGACACCGACACCCCCGAGCGCGTGCGCGAGCTGTGCGACCGGGCCGCTACACCCCTGAGCGGCCGCGCGCTCGATGCGCTTCCCCCGCAGGCCGCACCCCCTCGCGTCGCGGCCGTGTGTGTGTCGCACGGCTTCGTCGCCACCGCAGTCGAGGCGTTGGCCCGCAGTGCCATTCCCGTAGCCGCGGCAACGGGAGACTTCCCGCGGGGCGAGGCGCCGCTGGAGAGCCGACTCGACCAGATCCACGGCGCGGTGCGGGACGGGGCAAGCGAGATAGACGTCGTGATCACGCGGGAGCACGCTCTAGCCGGAGAATGGCGGGCGCTGTACGACGAGCTGTGTGCCTTCCGTGGCGCGGCGGGAGATTCACGGCTCAAGGTGATCCTGGCAACCGGCGATCTCGACAGCCCACAGACCATTGCCCACGCGAGCCGTGTCGCCATGCTCGCGGGAGCCGATTTCATCAAGACCTCGACCGGCAAGGAGCGTGTCAACGCCACGCTCACCGCCGGCATCGTGATGGCCGAGATGATCCGGCTGCACTACGAGCAGACGGGAGTCGCGGTGGGCCTCAAGCCGGCCGGTGGCATTCGCTCGGCCCGGGCGGCGCTCGAGTGGGTCACCCTGGTGCGGCACGAATTGGGCGATACCTGGCTCACACCCGAACGGTTCCGGATCGGCGCCAGCGGACTGCTCGACGACATCCAACGCGAGCTCGAGGAGCTCGGCGAGGCATCACGCTCATGAGCGAATCCCCAGGGCAGGCCCCAGCGGTTTCCAGCACGGAAGTCCGGGTTCGCTACGGCGAGACCGATCAGATGGGTGTGGCGCATCACTCCCACTACATCGTGTGGTGCGAGCTCGCTCGCACCGATCACATGCGCAGCCTGGGCGTGCGGTACCGGGACCTCGAGGAGCAGGGCCTGCGCCTCCCGGTGGTGGAGGCGCACCTGCGCTACCGCGCTCCGGCACGGTATGACGACCCCGTGCGGGTGCGCTGCTGGGTGCGCGACGTATCCAGCCGCCGCGTGGAGTTCGGCTACGCCGTGGAGCACGGCGAGTCCGGCCGCCTCCTGGCGACGGCCAAGACCGCACTCATCGCTGTAGATTCTTCCCATGCCCTCACGACCATTCCCGCGGCTGTGCGCCACAAGCTCGTGGTCGCTCCCGATCCGGTTCGCCTGTAGCGTCACGCTCGCCCTCATGCTCGCGCCGTCGACGTCGGACGCGCAGGATGAGGCCGTTGTGGACGCGCTCGCCGGCGTGTTGGCGCTCGAGGACGCGCGGCGGTACGAGAGTTCCGCGCTGGAGCGGGCGGCGCGCCACCCCGAGCCCACGGTGCGACGCCACGCCGCACTGGCCATGGGACGCATCGGCGACCCGCGCGCCCTGCCCAGGCTGCTGGAGCTCGCCAGCGACGCGGACACCGCGGTGCAGCGCGAGGCGGTGTTCGCGCTGGGGCTGCTGGGCGACTCCTCCGCGCTCGCATACCTAGTCGATCTGGTACGCACCGCCGCGTCGGCGGAGCAGACGGCAACCCACGGTGAAGCGGTCACGGCGATCGCGAAGATCGGTGGCGGCGGAGCGGCCTCGTTCTTCGAAGAGGTCATGGTCCGCGGCTCGGGTGCGGCCGAGACCGGCAGTGCGCTTCTCATCTTGGCACAGGCGTCGCGCGAAGCGTGGCGGCTGGGTGACGAGGCCCCGGTGCCGGTGCTGGCCCAGCTGGCCGAGTCACGTAGCCCGCGTGTGCGGCTGGGAGCGGTATACTCACTTTCCAGGTTGCGCGCCACGGGCGGCGCCAGCGTGCTGCTCGCGGCCACCGAGGACCAGAGCGCCGAGGTACGGCAGCTCGGAGTGCGCGTACTCACCCGTGCCTACGCCGACTCGGCCGGCCTGGACCCCGATGGGGTTGCGGGCCTGGTGAGCCAACTGCTGGAGGACGCCGATCCCGGAGTGCGCATCAACGCACTGCGTGTGTTGGGCACGTACGAGGACCCCCGCTACTCCGCGGCCGCCGCCGACCACATCTCCGACCCCCACCCGAACGTGCGGGTGCAGGCTCTCGCTGCGCTCGGCAGGTTGGGCGGATCGCGGGCGGCAACCGTCCTGGCCGATCACGTGGAGGACGGCGCGTACGCCATGAGGAGAGAGGCGCTACTCGGGCTCGCGCGAGTCGACCGCGCAGCGGCGATCCGCAAGGCAGCTGCCTGGATCCTGCGCGACGACGACTGGCAACGCCGCGCCGTCGGTGCGCAGGCGCTCGGGATCCTGGGAGGCGATACGGCGCTGGCGTGGCTGGAGGAGATGGTCGGTGACTTGGACGGTCGTGTGGCGGCGAGCGCCTTCGCCGCCCTGAGTCGCGGCGACAGTGCGGCTGCGTCAGGCTTCGCGCGGGATCTGCTCGCCCATCCCGACCCGGTGGTGCGCACCCTCGCAGCCGGGCGGGTCGAGTCCACCGTGCACGGCTCCGACCTCGACATCCTGATGCAAGCCTACGGCCGCGCGCAAGACGACCGCGACTCGGACGCGCGGATTGCGGCCATCGAGGCATTGGGAGCGTTGGCCGGCCTGGGCCGGGCGCAGCGGATCCAGGTAACCGACAGACTCCTGGTGGAGTTCCCCACGTGCGACGACTACCTGGTGCGCCGCGCCGCGCAGCAACACCTGCCCGAGGTCGCACAGCAGTGGGGACCCCCGTTCCCCGTCGCGACCGGGCGGGACATCGACGACTACCGCGACATAGCGCGCCGCCTCGTGCTGCCGTACGAGCAGGGCGATCCGGTGCCCCAGCTGGTCATCGAGACCGACCGTGGGAGGATCACCGTGTCGCTGTTCGCGGCCGATGCGCCGGTCACGGTCAACACGCTGCTCGAGCTCGCCGGACAGCATTACTTCGACGGCGGCACCTGGCACCGCGTGGTGCCCAACTTCGTGATCCAGGACGGCGATCCACGGGGCGACGGCTGGGGCGGACCCGGCTTCGCCATGAGGGACGAGATCAATCGCAGGCGGTATGAGCGCGGCACGGTGGGGATGGCGCTCTCGGGACCGGACACCGGCGGAAGTCAGTTCTTCATCACCCACGCGCCGCAACCGCACCTGGACGGCACATACACGGTGTTCGGACAGGTGACAGGCGGGATGGACGTCGTCGATCGCATCGTGCAAGGCGACCGTATCCGCACCATCCGGGAGCAATAGCTATTCTCGTCTGGCTGCGGACCGCTGATATTGGTCACCCGGCCGTGTCCGCGGGGCGGTCGACGCTAACTTCAAGATGGATTTAACTGCTGATGTGGCAACGGGTTGCGCTTAACAGAAGCCTCTATTACTACTTGTTCGTGCTGGCTCTCGGCGCGAGCGGGTGCGCTGGTAACCCCGGGCCTATGGTGCCGGGACTGCTGCCCGAGGCTCCGCGTGCCGAGGCCCGCGCGTGGGTGGATTCCTATGTCCCGCGCGAGCCGTTGCTGTACAACCTGCGGTGGCGGCACGAGACCCAAAAAGGCGGCGCCAGCGGCCGTGCCACGGTGCGGTTCGTGCCGCCCGACTCGATCCGGTTCGATTACCGGGGGCCGTTCGGCCGATCGGGCGCTGCGGTGCTGGTGGCGGACGACGTCGTCTGGTCGGAGCCGCAGGAGGACGCCGATGGGTTCGTGGGGGTCGCCCCGCTGTTCTGGGCGGCCATCGGTCTGCCGCGCACCGCGTCGGCTACCGTTTCCGTGTCGGGGCTGCGCGAGGACGGCGTACAGCTGTGGCGGTACAGCAGCGTGACCGACACGTTGACGTATCGAGCCCGGGCCGGTCAGCCCGCCACGCTCGAAGCGGAGTTGCGACGGAACGGTGCGCGCGTTGGGCTGGTGGAGGTTACCTTTGCCGATTCGACCGGCATGCCGGAGGGCGCGATCATGCGATTCCCCCGGGATGCCACGGTCATCACATTCACGGTGCGCGCTATTGAGCCGCTCACTTCGGTGGATCCAGACATTTGGCGGCAGCCGTAGCTTCGCGCTGCTGGCCCTCGCCGCGAGTTGGAGCTTCCTCCCGGCGTGCTACGGGTTTGCCGGCGGCGGGCTGCCGCCCCACGTCAAGACCGTGGCCATCCTCCCGTTCGACAACCAGACACCAGAGCCTGCGCTCACGCAGGAGGTCTCCCAGGCCGTCCAGGAAGCGATGGAGAGGCGACTCGGGCTGCGGATCGCCTCGGAGGCCACGGCCGACGCCGTGGTGCGGGGCACCATCTTGCGCTACGAGCCCGACCTGCTGCTGGCGCATCAGACGAACGAAGCCGGCGGGGTGCAGGTCACCCGCAGGCGGGTGCAGCTTACACTCAACGTAGAGATATTCGATCAGCAGGAGGAGAAGACGCTGTGGCAGCGGTCGGGGTTGGTGGTGGACGGGGAGTACACTCCTCCATTGGAGATCGATGGGCGCGAGCTCGCCCTCGTGAAGCTGGTTAACGACATCGTCGACGGAGCACAGTCCCAATGGTAGCCGATCGCCACGCGCCCTGGCGTAACGCCCGTGGGATGACCAGGCTCGGGTGCCTGTTCACCCTGCTCCTGTTCGCCACCGGACTGTACTACGGTGTGAATATCGGAGGCGTGTACCTGAGGTACTACCGCCTCGTGGACGAGATGCGCACACAGGCGAGGGTGGCGCCGAGCATCGACGACGGTACGATTCGGCGGCGCCTGCTCCGCAAGGTCGACCAACTCAACCTCCCACCGGAGGCCCGGACGTTCACTGTCCAGCGCACTCAGCGACCGCGTGAGATCCGGATCTCCACCACCTACCAGGACACCCTGGTCCTGCCGTTCTACAAGTACGCGATCACCCTCACCCCAGAGGCCAGGCAACCACTCTGACGAGCAAGCCGATAATCGAATGACGTCCATAAAACGCATTGCCGGAGCCACCTTCGTTCTCCTGCTGGCGGCTCCGACTCCGGTCTGGGCCCTGTCGCTGTCGAGCGGAGGCGGGGAATCACTTCTCGTGCGGCTGTTCCTCGTGCTCGGCGCCATGCTCGTTGCCGGCAAGTTCTTCGGTGAGCTGTTCGAGCGCCTGGGTCAGCCGGCCGTGCTCGGCGAGCTCATAGCGGGCATTCTGCTCGGGGCGAGCGCGCTCAACATCATTCCGGTCGCCCCCGACGACTCCCTGACCGAGATCGTCTCGATCCTCGCGGAGATCGGCGTCGTCGTACTGCTGTTCGAGATCGGCCTGGAGACCGACCTCAAGCAGATGTTTCGAGTGGGGCCCGGCGCATCGGCGGTCGCTGCCGTCGGCGTCATCCTGCCGATGGCCATGGGATTCCTGTTCTGGATCTCACCGCTGGTGAAGCCCGAGTACAGCGTCGTTTCAGCAACCACCACCGGGATCTTCCTCGGTGCCACGCTCACGGCCACCTCGGTCGGCATCACAGCGCGCGTGCTCAACGATCTCAGGGTAATGCATTCCGTCGAGGCACGGGTGATCATCGGTGCGGCCGTGGTAGACGACATCCTCGGCATCATGCTGCTCGGGGTGGTCTCGTCGCTCGTGGCCGGCGAGGCGGTTTCGGTGCTCGGTGTGAGCCGCTCCGTGGCGCTGGCGCTCGGCTTCCTGGTGATCGCAGTCGGGGTCGGACTGGCGGTGGCACCGCGCATCTTCGGGGTGCTCGACCGGATGCGCGTGCGCGGCATCCTGCTCGTGTCCGCGTTCGCCTTCGTGCTGTTCATCGCCGCGCTGGCCGACATGGCGGGGTCCGCCATGATCATCGGCGCGTTCGCGGCAGGTATCATCCTGTCGGGCACCAACCAATTCGACACGATCCACAACCGCATCAAGCCGGTGGCCGACATCTTCACCCCGATCTTCTTCCTGAGCATCGGGGCCAAGTTCGACCTCGGGTTGTTCAATCCGTTTGGCGAGGGGAATCTCCCCATCCTGGCCCTGGGCGGCGTCATCCTCGTCATCGCGATCATCGGCAAGGTGGTCGCTGGCTGGGCGGCCCCGTGGCAGAGGTTCAATCGAGTTGCAGTCGGTGTCGGGATGATCCCGCGGGGAGAGGTCGGGCTCATCTTCGCCAACATCGGGCTCACGGCCGGGGTCCTCACGGGCGAGCTCTTCGGGGCGATCATCATCATGGTGATGGGCACGACCTTCATGGCGCCCCCCCTTCTCAAGGTGACCTTCGGCCGGGGTGGCGTGACCTCGGCGGCAGATGCCCTGGCGGAGCCCTTACCACCCAAGGAGAAGGCGGCCCACCCACCCGACGCCGGCACACTCGAGGAGTAGGACGTGCCGCGCCCCGACGGCCGCAGGGCCGATGAGCTGCGCGAGGTGAGCCTCGTACGTGGTGCGGCCCCCAACGCCGAGGGATCCTGCCTGGCACGCTTCGGAGGCACGCTGGTGCTGTGCACGGCCTCGGTGCAGGACGGTGTGCCCGGCTGGCGGCGGGGTAGCGGGCTGGGATGGGTCACGGCCGAGTACGCCATGCTTCCGCGAGCGACCTCGGAGCGCTCACCGCGCGAGCGGCGCGGCACGGGGGGGCGCACTTCCGAGATCCAACGCCTAATCGGGCGCAGCCTACGCGCCGCGCTGCGCACGTTCGCCTTCGGGGAGCGCACCATAACGGTCGACTGTGACGTGCTGCAGGCCGACGGCGGCACGCGCACGGCGGCCATTACCGGCGGCGCCGTCGCGCTGGCCGACGCATGCGGCTGGCTGGCGGCTCACACCGAGACCGATGACCCCTTCGGCCGGTTGGTGGCGGCGACCGCGGTGGGGTTCGTGGACGGCGAGGCGCGTCTCGATCTCTCCTACGCCGAGGACAGCGCTGCCGACGTCGACACCAACATCGTGATGGTGGAGCCCGACAGTTACGTAGAGGTCCAGGGATCGTCTGAGGGGGAACCGTTCGATCGCGCTGCGCTCGAGCAAATGCTGGCCCTGGCCGACGGCGGGCTGCGCACGCTGTTCGCCATCCAGCGGAACGTACTCGAGTGATGCCGACAACACAGTTGTTCGTCGCCACTCGCAACGCGGGCAAGAAGCGGGAGATCCGCCAGATCCTGGCTGAGCTGCCTTACGAGCTGCGCTTCCTGGACGAGACGGGCATCCGCGAGACCCCCGACGAGGAGCTCCTCGAGCACGCCGACTCGTTCGAAGGCAACGCCCGCCGCAAGGCCCAACATTTCGCCCGCTTGAGCGGCCTGCCCACGGTGGCCGACGACTCCGGGATCGAGGTGTTCGCGCTGGGTGGCAAGCCCGGTGTCCGGTCGCGCCGCTTTGCGATGCACGAAGGACCGCCCGACGAGCAGGACGCTGCCAACAACGCGGAGCTGCTGCGCCGCCTGGATGGGCTGCCGGCCGAAAAGCGGCGTGCCCGCTACCGTTGCGTGGTGGCAATCGTGCCAAGGTGCGACGCGGCAGCGGTCACGTTCGAGGGCACGTGCACCGGTTCGATCCTGACCGAGCCCAAGGGCACGGGTGGGTTCGGCTACGATCCGCTGTTCTTCTCAGACGACCTCGAGCAAAGCTTTGGTGACGCCACCGCCGAGGACAAGGATTCGGTGAGCCACCGGGGCAGGGCGTTCCGGGCGTTCGCCGAGTGGCTGCGCGCCAACCCGATATAGCTTGCGGAAACGGGCGGCAGTAACCAACTTGGTTACAACCAGTCCACGGGAGGCCCAATGCGAACGCGGGAGATCCAGAGAGTCCTGCGGGACGTGACTCCGACCTTGCGCGACATAGCCAAGATGGCGGGGGTCTCCTATTCGGCCATGCGCGCCTACCGCGCCGGCACGCGCAAGGCGACAGCGTCCGTGCTGGAGGCTCTCGGTACGGCTCTCATCCATCAAGCTGCGCTGTTGGCGCGTCACGGACGCCAGCTGCGCGACGAGGCCAGCGCGATGTTGAAGCGAGAGTACGATCAGCAGTTGAGGGATCTACGACTGGGACGTTGACGTCCGCCAAGACACATTAGCTTGTTGGCAGCACGATCCGCGGGGCGTGGCGCAGCTCGGTAGCGCGCCTGCTTTGGGAGCAGGAGGTCCCCGGTTCAAATCCGGGCGCCCCGACTAACCGAGCAGTTCGTGGACCCCTATATTGAGAGGGAAGCGACGCGCAGGCGGGCATCATGGACAATCTTCTCGGGTCGCTGTTGGCAGGAGTCGTGGGTGGAGTGGTGGTGCTTCTCTTCCAGGGAGCGTACCGCCGGGTTCAGGCGGCCGGCGGGGCTCGGTCGATCGCTTCGCGCGCCAGGGAGCAGGCGGCCAAGCGCCGGTTCATCATCAAGCTCACCAAAGAACAGCAGGAGGAGCTGAAGATCGCGACCGGCATCGAGTCGGAGTCCCTGCAGTACTCCGAGAGCGAGCTCGAGACCAGACAGGCCCCCAAGCTGGAGAAGCAGAAGCACCTGCACGGGCTCTGGGTGGCCCTGGGGCTCGACGACTAGTTGCTGAAGTGCCAGAAAACCGAGAGCGCCCGGCCTGGTGCCGGGCGCTCATTTGTTCCGTGCGTCTTTGATGACGGGCCGTGGATCCGTAGATTGGCTCAGCGCTGGCGCCCGTAGCTCAGCTGGAAAGAGCATCGGCCTTCTAAGCCGAGGGTCCCAGGTTCGAGTCCTGGCGGGCGCATTTTCCTGGGGCTTCCTCTCATCTCTTGATGATCACGGGCCTCCCAACATCTCCCGCACACCCACATCGCCCGACAGCGCGAGCGGCACCCAACGCTCCCCGCCCGGCGTGTGCACCAGCAATCGCCCCTCGAGCCTGTAGGAAACCGCACCGCGTGTGAGCACGCCGCGTGCGGCCGCGCCTACACCTTCCCAGGTGAACCGCACGGGAACCGTTACCCAGCTCTGCCTCCCGGCTTTGAGCGTGGCCTCCTGTTCGAGCGTGGCCTCTCCGAAGTGGGTGCCCTCGAGGTCGAGCGTGGCACCGAGTTGCCCGCCGCGCAGATCGTAGGGGTTGGGGTTCTGGACCGCGAGCTGCAGTCGTAGCGACCCGCCCGCGGGGTCGAGCCGGGTGACCTCGATGAACTCCAGCCGCACCGTGGGAGGCTCGAAGCTGAAGCGCTTGGCCAGGGCGCAGCCGGAAAGAGCCGCCGCCAGCAGCGAACAGAGGGCGGCGCCCGTGATCGGTGTGATCCGCGCCACCACCGGGGCTCGTAAGCTCTGATATCCCAATTGTGTACCTAATGTCACTGATGCCCGTTGCGTCAAAACATAACCTAGTCGCGGCACGAGGATCCGCTGACAGTGGCAGGAACGGCCGGGCAGGGGTCGGTTGCGGAAGCCTCGTTCGGGAGGCAAGTTCTCCTCGAACACACTGGAGCCCCGGCCGTGTAACATGTTGATGGACACCATGTTACGGTGTTCGTCGCGGAAGGGGGCGACGGCGCATGCGCTGCATGAGCCGTGGCCCGACGGCCGTCAGAACCGAATCCGGAGGATGGGGCGGTGGACGACACGAAACCCGCGGCACGTGCCGAGGGTGCCGAGTCCAGGCGCAGGCACGCCCCAACGTACGTGCCCCCGCCAGGCACAGCCGAGCCCGACCGAGCGGCCGAGCCGGAGGAGCGCAGCGCCCCCGACTCCCCGGCGGACCTCGTATTCATCGTGCGCCAGGACGGCGAGATCCGCTTCGCCAACCGCCCCGTGGGCAGCTTCACTGAAGAAGAGATCGTAGGCAGCAGCATCTTCGAGTGGATCTCACCCAGCCACCGCGAGGTGCTGCGGCAGAGCATCGAGCAGGTATTCGCCACGGGGCGCCCCCAGTCGCACGACCTCGCGGGCCTGCCGGCAGACGGTGAGGGGTGGTTCGAGTGGCGCGTCAAGCCGAACCGGCGCGAGGGATCGGTGGTCTCGGCAACTCTGGTAGCCCACGACATCTCCCGCCACAAGCGCACCCAGCACGAACTCGAGCAGCGCTGTGACGAGATGGAGCAGCTGCTCGACGAGCGCGCCGCCGACCTGGCCCAGGCAAAGGCCTCGCTCAGCCAGCGAGACCAGGCCGATGAGGCGGGGGACCGCATCTGGCAGCGCTTCCGCACACTGCTGGATGAGGCAGGCGAGGCCATCTTCATCACCGATCCGGTGACCAAGCGGCTGGTCGACGTGAACGAGACGGCATGCCGTTGGGTGCGCGGCACGCGCGACACACTCATCGGTCAGCCGGTGGAGGAACTGCACCTCGGGTTTCCCGTGCTGCCGCCCGCGGAAGCGGAGCTCAGCTTCACAGAAACGCGCGACACGCGCCGCCCGATAATCCTCAACAACTGCTTCCACCGCCGGGGCGACGGCTCCACCTTCCCGGTGGAGGTGGCCGTGGCGAGGCACGCCATGGACCAGCAGGAATACGTGCTGGCGGTGGTGCGCGACATCAAGGTCAGGCACAGCGCCGAGGCGACCTTGCGCGAGGCCGAGGCGCGGTACCGTGCACTGTTCGACCAGGCGTTCGACGCCATCTACCTGACGGATCGCGGCGGCGAGATCGTAGACGGCAACCGCGCCGCGTTCGAGCTGTTCGGCTACTCGCGGGAGGAGCTCATCGGGCTGGACGCGCGACGGCTCTTCCCCCGCGCGCCGGACATCCGGGCCTTCCAGCGCTCGATGACCGAACGGGGCGGCGTCGAGGCCCTGGAGGTCGAACTCGAGACCAAGGCGGGAGACCGGGTTCGTGCGCTGCTGTCCGCCACCCGACGCCTCTCACCCGAGGGCGACATCCGCGGCTACCAGTGCGTGGTGCGCCGCGCGCCGGCCGCCGAGCAACAGGATGCGGGAGCGGCGGCGTCCTCTCCCGCGACCGCCACCGCTGACCAGCCGGCCAGGGAGACCGTGCTGCTGTTCGACGCCGACGCGATCGCCCTGGCGGAGACCACGGCGATCCTGCAACAGGCTGAGATACGCGTACTTACGGCCGACAGCTCGGAGCGTGCGCTGGAGCTGTTCTGGCAGCGGCGCGAGGGCCTCGCGGCCACCCTTCTGGCGGTGGAGCCGGGCCAGCTCGCGGCCCAGGCGCTGATCGAGGAGATGCGGCGCATGGACGCGGCCGCCCCGATCCTGCTGCTGAGCGACTCCGATCCGGTTGCCGTCGCCGAGCAATTCGCCGACCTCGGCATCCTGGCGTTCCTGCAAAAGCCCACTCACCCGCTTGCCCTGGTGCAGCGAATCAGGCAGGCGCGGGGCACCCAGCCGGCCGGCTAGCAGACCCCACCGAAGCCGTCTCATCAGACCCCGAGCGAAGCTCTCCTCTTTGGGCAGAGAACTTCCTGCCCGAAAGCGAGTTACACCCCTTGACGCCCCCAGTGTCCGTAGGTAAGATCCCTTGCTCGCCGAGATCGTGTGATCTCGGCGACTCGCTCTTTGAAAACCGACGGACAAAGGGACACAAGGAGTGCGGCCCCGCATTGAGGCAGCAGGATGTCGGATGCCTGCTCGCCAAGGGGAACAAGACTCCGACTGTGATTCGGACGACAGAACGTCGTTCGGTTGAGTCACATCGAACTTTTCTGCTGGAGAGTTTGATCCTGGCTCAGGACGAACGCTGGCGGCGTGCCTAACACATGCAAGTCGTACGAGGTTGTCGAGGTGCTTGCACTTCGGCGCCTAGTGGCGGACGGGTGCGTAACACGTGAGCAACCTACCCCGCGGTGGGGGATAGCCGGCCTAACGGCCGGGTAATACCGCGTACGACACCGGATTCGCATGGATCTGGTGTGAAAGCGGCCGCAAGGTCGCGCCGGGGGAGGGGCTCGCGGCCTATCAGCTTGTTGGTGGGGTAACGGCCTACCAAGGCGACGACGGGTAGCTGGTCTGAGAGGATGGCCAGCCACATTGGGACTGAGATACGGCCCAGACT
>JBDHJR010000008.1:0-107557 GCA_039586815.1 Gemmatimonadota bacterium
AGTCTCCACCCCCTCACTCTCCACCGTGATCGTGGCATCGCCTGCTTCCACTGCCGTTACGAGGCCGGTCGGGCTGACCGTGACCACACCCGTCGGGTCGTCCGAGAAAGTCACGGTGCGATCGAACAGCTGGTCGCCGTTCTCATCCCACAGGGTGACGACTAGCTGTTGCTCTTCGGGATCGCCACCGAGTACCAGGTCGAAGTCATCCGGCACCACCACCACCGAGTACACCGGCGCTCCGTCCACCGTGATCGTCGCGAAATCGCTCTCTCCACCGCTGGAAGCGGTGATCTCCGCTTCGCCCTCTCCCACGGCCGTCACAAGGCCGTCATCGTTGACGGTGGCAATGTCCTCCCTGTTGCTGCTCCACGCGACTTCACGGTCGAGGGGGTTTCCGTCCTTGTCCTTCACTGCCACCTCGAGTTGCGCCGTCGGAACCGCGATGAGCTGCAACGCTGCCGTCTCGGGCGTCACCTCCACCGAGCCCACCGGTACCGGCACGGCGGTGGCCGTGAACGTCCCGAACACCTGCTTCTCACCGGTCCAGGAGTTCACCGCGCGCACCTCCACGACGTTCTCTCCCGGCTCGGACCCCATGGTCCACCAGTCCTGCGCGTAGCCGCGCCAGTTCGTCATCGCGGCGCCGGCGAACACGCTACCGTCGCCCTTGGTCACTACGAAGTTCACCAGGTAGCGCCTGAGCGGCCTGCCCCGGTGGTTAGTGGCCTTGACCATCAGCGGTTCGGGCAACTCAGTGCCGACCACAGCGGTCTGCTCGTTACCGCCCACGATCTTGAGTGAGATGGGGCCGGCATCCTCCGGCGCCGTCGGTTCACCGCAACTCACGACAGTGAACGCGAGACACATCAGCGCAGTAATCCCAATCTTGCCAATTCTGTCCGTCATCCTGTTGCCTCCGGGCTTCGAGATCTGCGCGCGGAACGGCGCCGGGCGCGTGTGATGCGTGTCACTACTAGCGGTCGCCCGTCAGTGGACCGTCAGAACAAACCATGCGAAATGTGAGGGTCGTGCGTCGGTGGTGTTCGGTACCACACGAACGTGCCGCGCGTGGAGCGCCGCTTGGTGGGACGAAATGAGCCAGTGGTGCGGTGTGATCTACATCACACGAAACCCGCCTGCGCAACACGCAGGCGGGTCATCGCATCCTCAGTTGCCGTCGACGAAGGCGGCGGCCGCTACGTCAGCCCGTCACGCCGATAAGGTCGCCCAGCAACTCCCGCGCTATCACGATGCGCAGGATCTCGCTGGTACCCTCTCCGATCTCACCGACTTTGGCGTCACGGATCATGCGCTCCACTGGGTAATCGGTGGTGTAGCCGTAGCCGCCGTGCAGTTGCACGGCCTTCGTGGTCGCGCGCATGGCCAGCTCCGAGGCGAACAGCTTGGCCATCGCCGCCTCCTTCTTGTACGGCTCACCGTTCTGTCGCAGCCACGCTGCGTGATATACCAGGTGGCGCGCCGCCTCGATCTCGGTCGCCATGTCGGCGAGTTGGAAATGCACGCCCTGGAAGCTGGCAATGGCGCGCCCGAACTGCTTGCGCTCCGCCGTGTACTTGAGGCACTCGTCCAGGGCCCCCTCTGCGAGCCCGAGCGAGAGGGCACCCACGCCTATGCGTCCGTCGTCCAGCGTCTTGAGGAAGTTGATGAATCCCCTGCCCCGCTTGCCCAGCAAGTTCTCCTTCGGGACGACTGCATCCTCCAGGATGAGCTCGCAGGTGTCGGAGGCGCGCCACCCGAGCTTGTCCTCCTTCTTGCCGCCCGATACGCCTGGAGTCTTGGGCAGGTCGGGCACGTGTCCCACACCGACTTCCGCACAGCGGTCGAGGTCGACGGTATCCTTGGTCACGATGAACGAGCTGATTCCGGCGTTCGGCTTCGCGGGATCGGGGTCGGTGCGCGCGGTGATCGAGAAGATCTCACCCACGCCCGCGTGAGTGATGAAGATCTTGGAGCCGTTGACCACGAAGTGGTCGCTCTTCTCCACGGCAACCGTCTTGGTGCCGCCCGCGTCGGACCCCGCGTCGGGCTCAGTCAACCCGAAGCCACCCAGCACCTGCCCGGTCGCCAGCATCGGCACGAAGCGCCGCTGCTGCTCTTCGTTGCCGAAGTTGACGATGGGGGATGTTCCCAGCGTCGTGTGCGCCGACACCGTGATGGCGTGGCTCGCATCCACCCGCGCCAGCTCCTCGACGATGATGATATACGACAGGTAATCCATTCCCGACCCGCCCAGCTCCTCGGACCAGGGAGCCCCCATGAAGCCCAGCTCGCCCATCTGCTTCACGGTTTCCCAGGGGAACCTGGCTTCGAGATCGTGCTCCCGCGCGATGGGACGGATTTCGTTGTCGGCGAAGTCTCGAACGATCTCTCGTACTTGGTGATGCTGGTCGGTGAGAAACGGACTCGTGCTCATCTATTCGAGCGCCTTTGGCGGCGAGAAGATGGTCTTCCAGATCACCGCCTCGCGGGCGGTGCGTGGCGTGACGCGATGGTAGCGGGATGCCCTGCGGGCCCGTTGCTCTGGCCTGGCGTCCACGTAGCGATCGTGGAACTCGTCGTGCTCCTGCTTTCTGCTAAGGTCCACCGAGTCGAGCGCGCGCGCCTGCTCAGGACTACGCTCCAACGAGACCGCGTCGCGCCGGTAACTATCGAGAGCGACCGGTTCGGGCGGCGGTGGAGTAGGTGGGGGTGGCGCGCTCTCCTCCTCGACCTCGGCCCCGAGGAGCTGGAGAATCTCCCGTGTGAGACTGTCCCGCGTGGGCGTACCCGCGATGCCCTGCGGGGTCGGCGCGAGATCCGTCGGCTGGCGCACCGGCCTGGGCTGGGGCCGCCGGGCGCCGGGGCGCTGCTGTTGCCTGCGCTTCTTCCCGCCCGCCAGCAGCGAGATCACCACGACGGCCAGGAAGATGATCAGCTCGGCAAAGTCGCCCACATCTAGTCCTGACGCTGCGGCTCGTCGTCGCCCTTGGCGATACTGCGGCGCATGTCCGTGTCGCTCTCGATGTTGCGGAAGCGCATGAAGTCCATTACGCCGAGGTTGCCGCTGCGGAACGCCTCGGCCATTGCCAATGGAACCTGCGCCTCGGCCTCCACCACCCGTGCCTGCATCTCCTGCGTCTTGGCCTTCATCTCTTGCTCCGAAGCGACGGCCATGGCGCGCCGCTCCTCGGCCTTGGCCTGTGCGATCCGCTTGTCGGCCTCGGCCTGGTCGGTTTGCAGCTCCGCGCCGATGTTCTTCCCCACGTCCACGTCGGCAATGTCGATGGAGAGGATCTCGAACGCCGTGCCGCTGTCGAGTCCCTTGGCCAGCACGGTCTTGGAGATGTCGTCAGGGTTTTCGAGCACCGCCTTGTGCGAGCTGGCCGAGCCGATCGTGGAGACGATGCCCTCACCCACGCGGGCCAGGATCGTCTCCTCCCCGGCGCCACCCACAAGGCGATCGATGTTGGCCCGCACGGTGACCCGGGAAAGGGCGATGAGCTGAATGCCGTCCTTCGCCATGGCGGCGACCTTGGGGGTCTGAATCACCTTGGGATTCACCGACACTTGCACGGCTTCCTGCACGTCGCGACCGGCCAGGTCGATGGCGGCTGCCTTCTGGAACGAGAGCTCGATCCCGGCCTTGTCAGCCGAGATCAGCGCACGCACGACCCGATCGACGTTGCCTCCCGCCAGGTAGTGCGCCTCGAGGTCGTTGACCAGCAGCATCAACCCTGCCTTGGTAGCGGCGATCAGCGGGCGCACCACCGCCGGGGGGCTGACCTTGCGCAGCCGCATTCCCACCAGCGTTCCCAACCCGATGCGCACGCCCGAGAACCACGCCTCGATCCACAAGCGGACCGGGACGAAGTTGAACAGCAGCCCCAGCAGTATGACCGCCGTCACCAGCAGGACGACGATGACCCACGACCCCAACTGCGCCAGTTCGTTCATCTAGCACTCCTTCCAGCGTTACGCGCTCGGCTCCTCGTCGATCGGCTCGACGACGTGCCGGTAGCTCTCAGATTGGATCACTCGGACCCGTTTTCCCTTGGCGACGAAGCCCACGTCGGACACCACATCGAGCCGCTCGTCGCCCACCTTGATCGTGCCCGAGGGTCTCAGGTCGGTGAGCGCCACCCCCTCGAGACCCACCAGGTCGTCGCGTGTATCCCCCGCTATGTATCCGTGCGCCTTGTCGGTGGCGGCCCGCAGGAAGATCCCCCGCGAGCGCCGCGCGGTGGGCAGCTGGCGCACCAGTACGTAGACCGCCGCCACGATGATCATCGCGGTGGTGAACAGCACACCGCTGGCACGGGCCACGTCGCTCCAGGTGGGTAGGTTCCCGATCAGGGCGAGGAACACTGCCGACCCGATGCAGAGAATGGCGACCATTCCCGCGATCCCGAACCCCGGTATCACGAACACCTCGATCCCCAGAGCGATCAGCCCGGCGGCCAGCAGGATCACTTCCTCCAAGCCGGCCAGGCCCACGATGAGATGGCTGCCGAAGAACGCGCTCAACGACACCAGGCCGACCAGGCCGGCGACGCCGAAGGAAGGGCTTTTGATCTCGATGATGATCCCGAGCGTCCCGATGGACAGCAGCAGTGGAGCGACGAACGGATTCGACAGGAACCGCACCAGCTGCTCGGCCCAGTTGATTCCCACGGTCTCGACCACCGCGTCGGCGATCTGCTGCCGCTCCAACAGCGCATCGAGGTCCGCGACCTCGGCAACCGCGACGCCGAGACCCACCGCCTCCTGCGCCGTGAGCGTGAGCAGCTTGCCTTCCTCGATCACGCCCTCGATCGCGATCTCCTCATCCACCATTGCCTCTGCGACCCGCGGATCGAGACCGCGCCGCTCGGCGAGGGCGCGCATCTCGCTGCGCATCGCCGATACGATCTTCTCCGGTGCCTTCTCCCCACCTCCCGTCACCGGGGTGGCAGCGCCGATGGATGATGCCGGCGTCATGTAGATCGAGTCGGTCGCGAGCGCGATGATCGCACCCGCGCTCCATGCGTGGGTGTTCACCAGCGAGTAGATGGGCAGCGCGCTGCCGGTCACCGCCTTGACTATCTGCTGCGCGGCGTCGATGCGACCGCCGGGCGTGTCGATATCCAAGACGATCGCGACCGCGCCCTGCGCGTGCGCTTCCTCGATCCCGCGCGCGATGTAGGGTGCCAGGCCCAACTCGATCGTGCCGGTCACCGGAATGCGGTACACGAACGCCTGCTGCGCCGGGAGCGGACCGGGCTGCGTTGCTAGAAGAGCTGTAGCTAGAGCAAGGGGCCAACGAGACACGACGTCCCCCGCATGAAGGTCATTATGGAAGTTAGGCGAGTAGGTGAAGTCGCGAAATGCCTTGGGGGGAACACTCTGCGGCCTGCTGAGCCTGGGCTTTGCGTGGTCCCGCTCGTCCCCTCCCGACGAGATGCTTGCCTGGCGGCAAGGCGCCCAGCAGGCCGCAGTGTATCTCTGCACCATTGCATAAGGAAAATCCGTGCCACCAGTCACAGGAATTGCAAGTAACTGGTATTCTGGGAGTTACGTGATTGTGGGTGGAATGGACGGTGTGCCAGCCTGACCATTGGGCGGCCGCCGTGTCCCCAGAATGGGACAGATCATCGGCCAGCCTGGCAGCCGCAGCGGTCGCACCCACCGCACTGCCGCAGCCGCTCGCCCAGATAATCCAGCAGCACCCGCCGGCGGCAACCCCGGGTCTCTACGTAGGTGCGCATTGCGCGCAGGCCCGCTTGGCGAGCCCTGAGGTGCGTGGCCGCGGTCCGGTTCGCAGGGGTCTCATGCAGGCCGGCCAGATGGCGTGCCAGAGCCAGGTCGGAAGGGACCCACAGCATCTGGCAGCGTGCCGGCTCGCCGTCGCGACCCGCCCGCCCCGCTTCCTGGAAGTAAGCCTCCGGACGGGGCGGGATTCCCAGGTGAGCCACGAGGCGCACGTCGGGTTTGTCGATACCCATACCGAAGGCGTTGGTCGCCACCATGACACGCACGCTGCCCTGCAGGAACCCCTGGAGCAGCTCGCGCCGCGCCGGGCCCGGCAAGCCGGCGTGATAGGGCAGCGCGCTGAACCCCCAGCGTGCCAGTACCGCCGCCACTCCGTCGGTCTGATTCCGGGTGGGGACGTAGACCACGGCGCTGGCCGGGGTGTGCCGCAGCAGGGCTGCGAGCGCCCGCATGCGCTCCGGGTTGGAGCGATAGCGAACTGCGCCGAAGAACAGGTTCTCGCGATCGAAGGATCTCACGATGCGCACCGGCCGCCATAGACGGAGCACGCGCGCGACGTCGTCTCGCGCTGCCGGCGTAGCGGTCGCCGTGAGGGCGATAGTCGGGGGACGCCCCAGTGCCGAGCGTTGCCGGCCGAGCGCCCGGTAGTGCGGCCGGAAATCGTGCCCCCATTCGCTGATACAGTGCGCCTCGTCCACGGCCAGGAGTGAGACCTCCCCGCAGCGAGTAGCGACCAGTTGTGCCATCCGTTCCGGAGCGACGTACAGCAGCCGCAAACTCCCCGATCGGAGCGCTGTCCAGACGGCCCGCTGGACAGCCTTCGGCTGCGTGGCGCTCAGGTATGCCGCGGCCACGCCACGGCGCCGCAGTGCGGCGACCTGGTCTTCCATGAGCGATATGAGGGGGGAGACGACGACGGTGAGGCCCGGCAGCAACAAGGCCGGCACCTGAAAGCAGAGGGACTTGCCCCCGCCGGTGGGGAGAACCGCGAGGCAGTCGCGTCCCCGGAGCGCCGCCACGACCGCGCGCCGCTGATGATGACGGAAGTCGGAATAGCCCCACACCCGTCGCAGGACGGCCCGGGCGGCGGCCATGTCGGACACAACGCACTATGCCACCGTTCGTCTGGTGGCACGCTCACGTCCCGCCGCTTTCAGGTGCGGATTACTTCGTCGGCCGGCGTCGCCGCTTGGCGCTTGCCTGCTTCTTCTTGCGGGGTTGCTTGGACTTCTTCTTGTTGTTGCCCGAAGAGGCTTTCGAGGGCGATGCCGAAAGCGGGGCCGCCAGCGTGGCCCGGAGCTGCTCCAACGAGTCGCGCCGCTTCCTGGTCCGCGCCTTCGAGCCCTGCTTGCCCTTGTTGTTGCTGCGTAGCGGGCGCAGCAGCTCGATTGCGAGACCGTACTCCGGGAACTTGGCCACAGACGTTGCCTTCAGGGCGTCGAGCGCCTTGCCCACTCGCTCCAGGTCGGGCCGCCGGGTCAACAGCTCTGCCCGGGCCTCCGCCAGGCGCTGCCGCGCCCGCTCCGACGGCTTGGGTGCTCGGGTGACCTGCAGATAGAGCCGGCTAACCAGTTGCCGAGCGGATTGGACGGCCACGGCGCGGAGCAACACCGCCGGTGTCGGGTCGCGCCGGTCCAGGCCGCTGCGGCGGTCACCTCCAGTGCGTCGATCGGCGATGCGCCGGTCCCAGCCCGTGCGGCGCTCCCTCTCACCGGCGGGCGGGCCCAGGTCGACCTCGCGACGATCCCCCCCGGCGCGGCGGTCGTGTCCGGCTCGCCGCTCGGAGTCCCTGCGTCGCTCAATCGTGCGCCGCTCGGTGTCCTTGGGCTCGGACACAGACCACCCTCCGACCTATGTGAGAAAGGGCTCCGGCGCGGGCGCACTCGCCGCCGAATATGGGAGAAGATGCGTCCCCACCGGGGTTTCTGCTACCGTTACGATGGCACGATGCCATCAGAGCGGCGTGAGGCGCTGCGGCATATGTCACCGTCGCGGCGCTCGCGCGAGGAAGTCAGGGACTCGCTGGCACCTGCCCGGCGACCGCGGTGAAGCTGCCCTCGAGTCGCACCGAGTCGGCCGATACGCCGGAGCCGATCAACAGGCTCGCACTGAAAGCGAAGGTGCCGCGCAAGGTGTCGGCGCTGGCGCTGGTGATCGTGAAAGCGCCTGTGTCGCTGACGAAGGCCCCGAATTCCGCCAGGGACACCTGATGCAGGTATGCTCCGGTGAAGTCGTCGGCAGTGCAGCTGCCGCAGGTCGCCGAATGGATCGGATAATCGCCCGCCGCGGGAGCGGTGTTGTTGTCCCGCCCGATGTAGGCCACATCAGAATTGCTCTGCCCCAGCACCCCCCGCACCAACGCGATCGCGAAACCGGAGCTACCCCCCTCGGTCAGTGTGCCGAACACCGCCCCGCCGGAGAGGCTGAGGGTTAGGTCGCCGGTCACGGACGCCTGGAACGTGCCCGGGATCCCGCTTCCGTTGCCGTTGGGTCCCGTGGTGTCGTCGCCGCAAGCCGGCGCCGCCAGGCCCACCGCCGCCAGTAGAAGCATCACCCGTGGTTTCATGCTGTGGCCCTCCCTACCTCTCCAGAAAGCGCGACACCGCCTGCCTGAAATCCGGCGTGGCACGCGCCGTTGCATTCACCTTGGCTCCCAGGTCGATCGCCTCTTCGAAGCTGCGCCCCTCGAGCTCGTACAGCTGCCGCTTGATGAAGGCCAGTGCCGTCCCGCTCGCGGCCGCCAGCTCACCCAGCAGCCCTGCCACGTCGTCCTCGAAGCTGGCTGCGGGAAGCACGCGCGCCGCCAACCCGAAGCCCTGTGCCTCCGACGCGCTGAGCAGCCGCCCCGTCCCCACCAGGTCGAAGGCAACCTTCTCTCCCACGGCCCTCCGTAACATCGCCATGACCATGGCGGGCACGAAACCCCTGCGCACCTCCGGGTAGCCGAAGCTGGCATCGGCGTGCGCAAGCACCAGGTCGCATGCGGAGGCCAGGCCGCACCCGCCGGCCAGTGCCCGGCCGTGCACCACCGCCACCACGGGCTTGGGAAGCCTCCGCATGGCGAGGAACACCTCCCCAAGGCGGCGTGCGCTGGCCTCATTCTCGGCCGGCGATTGATCGGCGGACTCGAGCATCTCTGCCAGGTCCGCGCCGGCGCAGAAGTCCTTGCCCGCCCCGCGCAGTGCCACCACGCGCACCTCCGCGTCGAGGTCGGCACGCTCCAGCTGCTGCGTCAGCTGCTCCACCATCGGCGTGTCGATGGCGTTGCGCTTGTCGGGCCGGTTGAGGGTGAGGGTGAGCACCCCGCCCTCGAGCTCGGCCAACACACGGTCACTCGACATCGAGGTCTCGCGGCACCGGAATCTCCAACCGTAGCAGAGCGGTGGAGAATACCTTTCCCTGCGCATCGGTCTTGAGCGAGAGCGTGCCGCCCCCACCCAGGGCGCCGTGCAGCAGGAAGTTCAGGGCACTCAGGTTGGGCAGCTCGTAGCGCTCGACCTTTCCCTTTATTAGACCCTTGAAGTGACGCGCCACTCTGGCGGCGCTCACCTCCCGCTCGAGCACGGGGTAGTACTCGGGCTTGAGCGCAATGAGCCCGATGTTCACCGTGTCACCCTTGTCGCCGGAGCGCGCGTGTGCCAGCCGCAACAGGGGTGTCGGCACGGCGTCGCGCTTTCGCTTGGACTTGGACTTCGCCGCCATGTCTCTAGGCCTCGAGGATCTCTACCCGAGGCTCGATCTCCGACTTGGAAATCAGCGCAGGCCAGTAGGCCACGATCTCCTCCACCTTGGGCCGCCCTCCGGCGAATCCCGTGACGCTGGGCGGTCCGTTCAGGATGAGTGGCGCGATCTCGCGTGTGAAGCGCCGCACCGGCGCCGCACTCTGTGCCCGCACGCCGACTCGCAGCTGTACCTCTGCCAGGTTCGGGTCCGGCTCTCCGGCCAGCCGTCCGTGCGTGGCGTTCACGCCGACGTACTCCGTGAGGATCTCCTCGAATTCCAATCCCAGGCGCCGCAGGCGCTCGCGCAGGATCCGGTCGGCCCTCTGCGCCTTCTTGTAGGCGTCGGGCCACGCGTAGACCAGCGTGCCCACCGCCTTGTAACCGTAAAGATACGAGAGCGAGACCTTGAGCGAGTCGGTGGCCGGCCTACCGCGCACCCCCGACACATGGACGCGGTTCTTACCGTCCTGCTTCAAACGGATGCTCGTGAAGTCGGCGATCCCGTCCGGCGTGATGTAGGTAACGGGGTCCCCCATCTCGTAGAGCAGCTGCTCGGCCACGCTTGCTACGGTGACCCGGCCCCCCGTGCCCTCGTGCTTCGTCACCACGAACGTCCCGTCCTCGCCCACCTCCACGATGGGGTATCCGGGATCCGCCATGTTGGGGATGCGCTCCCAATCCACCAGACAGTTCCCACCGGTGCACTGCGCGCCGCACTCGTTGATGTGACCGGCCACGGTGCCGGCGGCTACACGGTCCCAGTCATCCTCGGCCCACCCGAACTCGTGCAACATGGGGGCGAGGGTCAATCCCGTGTCGGTTACCCTTCCCGTGATCACGAGCCGCGCTCCGCGCCGCAGCGCCTCCACCACGGGCTGCGCGCCGAGATACACGTTCGCGCTCTGGACCCGTTCTCGTACCTCGTCGAGCGGCTCACCCGTATCCAGGTTGGCGAGCCGGTGACCGCGATTGGCGAGATCGTCGATGCGGTCGAGAATGTCGTCGCCGGTCACGACACCGATCTTGACCTTGCCGTGCAGGCCCAGAGCCCGTGCTCGTTCCACCACCTCGTCGGCACACGCCCGTGGGTTCACTCCGCCCGCATTGCTGGTGACGGTGACGTTCTCCTTCACCAGGTCGGGGAGCAGTCGCTCCATGAGCGCCACGAAGTCCCTCGCGTATCCCATGGCGGGGTCGCGCGCGCGCTGCTTCTGCATGATGGACATCGTGACTTCCGCCAGGTAGTCCATCATGAGGTAGTCGATGGGACCGCCGCGCACCTGACGCAGGGGGGCCTCCAGCCAGTCTCCCCAGAAGCCCTGGCCCGAGGCTATGCGGATCGTGCGCATCGCGTTAGCGCTCGGCGGCTCCCCGTCGGACCGCGGCGGGTCCGGTGGCGGGCTGGGCGCTCACCTCCACCATGGGTGCGAAACCCTCGGGCAGCTCGAAGTCGAGCGGGATCGGCGCGAACTGGAGTCCGACGCTCGCGGAGGGAGCGAGTTGGAACTCGGCAGCGGCGCTGTCGCCCAGCGCCGGCAGCGCGACCGGCTCCGCTGCCAGGTAGCTCACCCGCACCTGTGCCGTCCACGCGTCCGGCGGCTCCACTCGCGCAAAGGCCGGGAACAGTTCGATGGTGAGCTTGGCGCCGGCATCTTTCTCGTCGAGCTCCAGCGTGTGGCGCTGGAAGGCGTAGTTCATGGGCGAATCGGAGAGCCGAACCCCAGTGGAGTCGAACACAGTCACGCCGAAATCGGTGATCCGGTGCCATATGTCCAGCGGCAGGGCCACATCCACCACCATCGCGGTAGCCCACGACGGCACGACGGTCTCGATCTCGAGCGGTGCGGCACCGGACCCCCGCGGCGCCTGACGGCGCATCGCTCCCACCAGGGCAGCTCGCGCCGTGGCCTTCACGTCTGCCGTTCCCGTGTTGCTGAACGTGGCCGACGGACCTGTGCCCACGCTGGCAACGCTGAGGGCGGGCAATGCAGCCGTGAACCGGTAGCCCACCGCTCGCAGTTCGGGCGCGACCACAACCGCCTCGTACACCCCCGGTACAACGTCCTCACCGCTCACGGCGAGGGTGACGACAGTGGAGTCGCCGTCACCCGCCATGCGGCTGGCGCCCCCGCGGAACGGCTGGCCGGACGGCTCGAACAAGTAGAGCGTCGCTTCGTCCACCCGGTGCCCCACGGCGAGCGTCACGCTGAGTCCCCCGGATCCCTGTGGAACGTCGAGGAAGTAGCGCACCGCCGCGCCCGGCGTCAGCATGCCGCGCGCCTTGAACGGCTCGTGCAGCGCGTGGGGCACGATCACCGTGTTGGTGAGTCCGAACGAGGGACCCGCGGCAGTATCCGTGGCGGGGCGCGCCCACACGGTGCCCACGTAGAGACCCGGCTCGGTCAACTGCGCGGCGTCGTAACCCAGCCGCACCGTAAGCGGCCCCCCGCCGGGCTCGATCACGGGTTGGGTGTGTATCCACGGGACGTCAGACTGCAGCAGGAGCCGGGCAGCGGGCTGCCCCCCAACCGACGTCACCACGAAGTGCTGCACCGTGTCACGCGGGGACGTGAGTCCGCCGCGCCGGTAGGCTGCCGATCCCAGCGACGTATTGCCGCCGTCGGCGAGTGCCTGAACACGGTAGATCCCGGTTTGATGCGATGCGCGCAGCCAGCGGAATGCGGCGCTCACCGAGGGCACGCCCGCTCCCTCATCCAGAATGGTGGTGCCGGCAAGAGGGCGTGCCGTAGCCTTGAGCGCCTGCTTGATGTCGATGGCGCGCACCTCGCCGTCGTTCTGGCTCACGCCGGAGAGCAGCAGCGCAGCCACGCCGGCCAGCTGCGGAGCCGCCATGGAGGTTCCCCCGGAGATCTCCTCGCCGGTCTGCCATGCCGGTACGTTGGAGAACGCCACCCCCGGTGCACACACATCGGGCTTGGCGATCTCACCACCCCTCGCACTCCACCAGCCGAGGATGTCGTCGGGCGGCGGCTGCCCCGGCTCCGGTGGCGTGAACACGCCGGGGAACAGCGCGCACACGGACAGCGCATACTCGGCCGATCCGGGGAAGCCGAGAGTCGAGACTCCCGGTCCGTCGTTTCCGGCACTGATGACGAACAGTACGTCGGGGTGCTCCAAGGCGAACGCGTCGATCAGTGAATCGATCGCTGCGGCCCCCTCCACCTCATTGCCCACACCGAAGCTGAGGTTCAGCACCAGCGGTAGGTTGCGCTGGCTCGCGAACTCGGCTGCGTACTGCATGGCACGCAGCATGCTGCCGGTGACCGAGATGCCGCCCCGCGAGTTGTCGGAGATCTTGAGCCCCAGGAGCTGCGCGCCCGGAGCGACGCCGTCGAACCCCTCGATCCCGAACATGTTGTGACCAGCGGCGATGCCTGCCACGTGCGTGCCGTGCCCCGAGTTGTCCATGTAGAGATCGAGCACGGGGGCACCGTCGGCCTCCGAGAAGTTTGCCGCGAAGGTCATCGGCCCGTCTTTCCCGAGCGGCGTGCGGTATGTGAACGTCTCGGCGGCGGCGCGGTAGTCGTGCACCGGCTGCTCGTCGTCGATCTGTCCGTCACCATCGGTGTCGGTGGCAACCACCCACCCGTCACTGGCCCGGGCCACTACCAGGGGAAACTCGTTGCGGATGGAGCCGTCGGAATTCACGTCCGCCGCAGGCGCCGCAGCCAGGCGGATCTCGCGGAACACACCGCCGTAGTACGGGCCGCTGGCGAGTCGTGCGATCCGCCCGAATCCCTCGAGCCGGTGCCCCATGACCTCCACCGTACCGTCACGCTCGGGCGTGATGACTTGGAGCTCCACCCGACCCTCGCCAGAGAAATCGCGCAGGTCGAGCACCTTGCGGTGTCCCGTGCTGGTCGTAGCCAGCCCCGGCACGGCCGGATCCAATCCGCTGTCGAGAATCGCGATCAGCACGCCGCGCCCGTCGTAAGTCGGGTTCTCTGCGAGAAACTTGTCGGCTCCGACGCTGCGCCGCGGCATGAGACCCGCGAGCATGGCCAGCTGCGGTTGCAGCACGGGCTCGCGCGGCTCGAGCCACGTCTCTTCTGTCGGCTCTGTCTGCGCCGCTGCGGTATGCTCGGCGCCGGCGCCGAGCGTGACGGCCATTAGAGCCAGTGCCGCCCGGCTCCGCGAGGGTAGTCGTATCACGAGGTCACGTAGTCGATCGGTGGAAGAACGAAGGCTCCGAGGTGCGGTCCTCGGTAGTACTGCGAAGCGCCCAGCGCGAACGCCAGCATGGTACGGATATCCTCCGGCACCACGATGGCGTCGACGAAGCCGCGCGCAGCGGCGTACTTGGCGTCCAGGTTATGCTCGTAGTCGGCGCGCATCTTATCGACCGCTTCGGCAACCTCGGAGTCCTGAACGCGCTCGCCGAACACGGCGGTGATGGCCGATTCCCCTTCCATCACGCCCATGCGGCCGGTTGGAAGCGAGAAGATGAAGTCGGGATCGAAGCCCTGCCCCGCCATGGCATAGTAGCCGGCGCCCGACGCGTGGTTCACCGTGAGCACCAGCTTGGGCCCCACCGCCGCCGCCATCGCCTCCACGAACATCGCGCCGGCGCGGATGATGCCGGAGTGCTCTGCCTCCGGGCCCACCATGAACCCGGAAACGTCCTGCACGAACAAGAGCGGAATCCGCTCGCGGCTGGCAGTGTCGATGAAGTACGCGACCTTCTCGGCGCTCTCGGTGTACACGATGCCGCCGATCTTCGGCGTCTCGCCCGACTTGCGGATCAGACCCCGCTGATTCGCGATCACGGCGACTTGAAACCCGTCGATGGTACCGTGTCCGCAGAGCATCTCCTCCGCGATGTCGGGCTGGAACTCGTCAAAGTCTCCACCGTCCAGCAGGCACTGCAGTACATCGTGCATGTCGTACGCCATGCGGTGGTCGGGCGGTAGCAGCTCGTACAGTTCTGCAGGTGGCCGCTTCGGGGGACGAGCAGCTACCCGGTTCGCGCTGTCCAGACCGTGCTCCGGGCTCGGGAGGCGCTCCACATAGTCACGGATCTGCTCGATGCAGTCCGGATCGTCCTTGGCGCGGTAATGCGCCACGGCGCTGATCGCGGTGTGGGTCACCGCGCCCCCCAGCATCTCACCGTCAACTGTCTGCCCGGTTGCACCCTTTACCAGATTGGGGCCACCGAGGCCCATGAACGACGTGCCCTCGACCATGAAGATCACGTCGGACAGAGCTGGCAGGTACGCGCCGCCGGCCACGCAGGGTCCCATCACCGCGCTGATCTGCGGCACGTGCAGGTAGCGCCGCATCAGGGAGTTGTAGTAGAAGATGCGTGCCGCCCCGTACTGCCCCGGAAACACCCCTTCCTGGTACGGCAGGTTCACGCCGGCCGAGTCGACCAGGTAGATGATCGGGATGCGCTCCCGCATCGCCACTTCCTGGGCGCGCAGCATCTTCCTGATCGTCTCCGGCCACCAGGAACCGGCCTTTACGGTTGCGTCGTTGGCGACGATCACCACGTGCCGCCCGCCAACCATGCCGACGCCGGTAACCACGCCTGCCGACGGCGCCTGACCGTCGTACCGGTCGTACGCCACCAGCAGCCCGATCTCGAGCCAGGGGGTATCCGGATCTAGCAGCCGGCCGATGCGCTCGCGGGCGGTCAGCTTGCCCTGGTCGTGCTGCTTCTGGATCTTGGCAGGCCCGCCTCCCTGCTCGAGGCGCACCGCGAGCTCGCGGTACTCTTCGGTGAGCTCCCGCAGGCGCGCTTGCTGAGTGATGGGCTGTCCGCTGGTCACTCGGGGCGGTTCTCCGACCACGACGCGATGTAGTCGATGATCTCCTGCGTCGGTGTCCCCGGCCCGAACAGCTTCGCCACGCCCTGCTCCTCCAGGGGCTCGATCTCCTCGCCGGGGATGATGCCGCCGCCGATCAGGAGTATGTCGCGGCGCCCCGCTTCGTCGAGCAGGTCCCGCACCCGTGGAAACAGCGTCATGTGGGCCCCGGAGAGGATCGACAGGCCGACAACGTCGACGTCCTCTTGCACGGCTGCCGTGGCGATCATCTCGGGCGTCTGGTGCAGACCAGTGTAGATCACTTCCATGCCGGCATCGCGCAGGGCGGCGGCAACCACCTTGGCGCCGCGGTCGTGGCCGTCCAGGCCCGGCTTGCCGACGAGGATGCGGATGGGGCGATTCATTGTGCGCGCAAGCTAGCGGGGCGCGAAATCCGAAACAAGCGGGAGCGAGTTCGTCGGCTCACTGCGTCTTGAATCGCAGCACCGCCGCGAGTCCGTCCACGCGGCTGCGTGCCGCGTCGTCCTCGACGACCTCGACCGTGCTGCCCTGTCGCAGCGCGTCCTCGATGGCCTCGTCCACGACATCGGGTACACCCTCCGGGTCACCTTCCCCGTCGCATGCTCCGCGGTCGATGGCCAGGCGGCCCGAGCCGCCACACCGGAACCCCGCCTGCTCGGTGGTGGGGTCGACGAACAGGGTGCGAACCTGTCCCTGCGCCAGGGACTTGAGCACCTCCTCGATGCCGTTGACGGCCCAGCCCGTGCCAAGCCGCTCGTACAGTGCGTCGACGTGCCCGGTCTCCAGCTCCCGCTCGCTCTGTCGCCGCACCGCGAGCACAGCCTCCATGACCTCCGCCGGCGTCGTCGTCTTGGGGTTCAGCTTGGCGGTGCCGAGCACCTGGGTGGCGAGGTATGGGTGCAGGTGGGGTTCGACCGCGTCGGCATCGGCCCCCATTCCCGCCAGCACCACGCCCCTAACAGCGTGCTCCCGCGCGGCCTCGAACAGGCGCTGCGCGATACCGGCGTAATGCCGCTGCTTCTCCTCCCGGATCCGCTGGTGAAAGCGATGCTCACCGGCAGCCCCGAACCCGTGACCCGCTACCCCAGAGGGTCCGTGGAACCGGCCCGCGCGGGTCGTGTCGCCCGCGGTCAGGCTGGGCAGTTCCTCGATGCCGAACGCAGTCACGGTGAAGAGCCGAGCCGTGGTCCGGTCGTACACCGCGCAGATGACCCGCCCGAACTCGTCGTTCAACGCAGCGGCCTCTCGAATCAGCGGTGAGTGGTCGACCGAAAGGCGCGAGCGGAACACCCACGGCAGCGGGATGGCCTCGAACAGGTGCAGCGGTTCGCATGCGAACAGTGCGATCCCCTGTCCCGTGCCGAGATTGCCCGGGTGTTCGAGGTACTCCCGAATGCGCTCCAGATCCCGCTCCACCGTCTCGCGCTCTTGCCGTGTCACACCGCGCTGCTCCAGCCACTTGAGCTGACCCTTCACCCGGTTCTTCAGCTTGATGAGGTACTTGCCGCGGCTGCGGTCGCGCGGCTCGAGCTTCAGATAACACGACGCCACCCAGTGCTCGCTGGTCCCCACGTCGGTCAGCCAATCCACGATCGGCTGCAAGGTGGCGACCTGTCCGGCGGCGCTCGCCGGGGCTCCCGCGCGAGATACCGAGCGGTGTTTAGAAGAAGACGGGTTCGCGGTATGCACCGTATACCTCCTCCAGGGCGTGGCGGATCTCGTAGAGCGTGCAGTACGCCCGGGCGCAGTCCAGCATGTAGGGAATGAGATTGTCGTCCCGCGCTGCCGCCGATCGCAGCTCCTGCAGCACTGCATCGACGCGGGCGGCATCGCGGCGCTCGCGCAATTGGGCCAAGCGCTTACGCTGCATTGCGCCGGCCTCTTCGCTCACCTGCAGGATCTCCAGCTCCTCGCCATCCTGATCGACGTAGTCGTTCAGACCGACCACTACGCGGCGCTTCTGGTCCACCTCGTGCTGGAAGCGCAGCGCACTCTGGTGGATCTGCCGCTGAAACCACCCTCCCTCGATGCCCTTCACCACCCCGCCGACCTGCTCGATCTGCGCGAACAGGTCCTCGGCTTCGCGCTCCATGCGGTCGGTCAGGGCCTCGACATAGTAGGAGCCGGCCAGCGGATCAATCGTGTTTGCGACCCCGGTCTCGAACGCCAGGATCTGTTGGGTCCGGAGCGCCAGCTTCACCGACTCTTCGGTGGGCAGCGCCAGCGTCTCGTCCAGCGAATTGGTGTGGAGTGACTGGGTGCCCCCGAGCGCAGCTGCCATGGCCTGGTAGGCGACCCGCACCACGTTGTTCATGGGCTGCTGTGCCGTCAGCGACACGCCGGCCGTCTGGCAGTGGAACCGCATCTTCCAGGAGCGGGGGTCGCGCGCTCCGTAGCGCTCCCGCATGTGCCGCGCCCAGATGCGGCGTGCGGCGCGCATCTTGGCGATCTCTTCAAAGAAGTCGTTGTGTACGTCCCAGAAGAACGAGAGCCGCGGGGCAAACAGGTCGACGTCGAGCTGCCGCGCCATGCCCCGCTCCACGTACTCGAAGCCGTTGGCCAGCGTGAACGCCATCTCCTGAACGGCGCTGGCACCCGCCTCCCGAATGTGGTATCCGCTGATCGAAATCGTATTCCACAGCGGCGTATGCTCGGATGCCCACTCGAACATGTCCACGATGATCTTCAGGGCGGGCTCAACGGGATAGATCCAGGCGTGCTGCGCCATGTACTCCTTGAGCATGTCGTTCTGGACCGTGCCGCGCAGCTTGCCGATGTCGACGCCCTGCTTCTCGGCGGCGGCGACGTAGAAGCAGAACAGCATCGCCGCCGGCCCGTTGATCGTCATGGAGGTCGAGATCTGTTCCATGGGAATCCCATCGAACAGGGTCTCCATGTCGGCCAGGGACGAGATGGCGACGCCACACTTCCCCACTTCACCCTCCGACCGCCCGTGATCCGAGTCGTAGCCCATGAGCGTCGGAAAGTCGAAGGCGATCGACAAACCGGTCTGGCCGCGTTCCAGCAGGAACTTGTAGCGCCGGTTGGTGTCCTCCGCGGTACCGAATCCGGAGAACTGTCGCATAGTCCAGAGCCGTCCGCGGTACATCGTGGGGTGGATGCCGCGGGTGTACGGATACGAGCCGGGATAGCCCAGATCCCGCTCGTACTCCACTGCCTCCACATCCTCGGCAGTGTACAGCGGCTCAACCTCGGCCGAGCTCTGCGTCACGAAGTCGATCGGCCGCTTCGAGTCAGCTTGGTATTCCTCGCGCCAGCGATCGCGCGCGGGCTTGTCCGTCATCGACTGCTACCCTCCTGTAGATCTCTTACGATGTCGCGGGCGAGCCGGTAGGGGCTGGTGCGTCCCTGCACCACGTCGTCCAGACCCTCCGCCAGCTGCGCTTCGCCGTCGCCCTCGTGCCACACGAGATTCCTCAAAGCGCGGTCCACGACTTCGCGGGTGTGGCGCGCGAGCCGCTCGCGGCGCAACGACGCGAGCTGCCCAGAGCGTTCCAAGTGGCCGTAATGCCCGTCGAACGCAGCGATCAGGTCCGCGACCCCCTCTCCCTTCACGGCAACCGACTTGAGTACCGGCGGTTCCCACTCGTCGCTCCCCGCTTCCCCCTTCCCGCTTCCCGGGGCTGCGGCGGGGTGGCCGGGCTTGTGATGCGGCGCGACGTGGCGGAAGGCGTTGCCGCGCCGAATCCCCAGCATGATGTCCACCTCCTGCGCGAGGCGGTCCGCGCCGGGGCGGTCGGCCTTGTTGACGAGATAGAGATCGGCGATCTCCATCACGCCCGCCTTCAGCACCTGAACGCCGTCACCCGACTCCGGTACCAGCACCAGTGCCGTCGTGTCGGCGCTGCCCGCAATGGCGAGCTCCGACTGGCCCACGCCCACCGTCTCGATGATGACCCGCTGGAACCCGAAGGCGTCCAGCACGTCGCACACTTCCCGCGTCGTGGTCGCCAACCCTCCGACACCACCGCGGGATGCCATCGAGCGGATGTAGACACCGGGGTCCAGCGTCAGCGCATCCATGCGGATCCGGTCACCCAGCAGTGCGCCGCCGCTGAACGGGCTCGTGGGGTCCACCGCAACCACCGCCGCTGTCACGTCCGCCGCCCGGTAGGCCTGCACGAGGCGCTCGATTAGGGTGGACTTCCCGGCCCCCGGTGGTCCGGTGATCCCGATCCGGTGCGCCCGGCCCAATGTGGGATGGAGGGCCGAGAGCAACTCTTCGTACCCGTTACGCCCGTTTTCGACCAGCGAGATGGCGCGAGCCAGCGAGGAGATATTCCGCTGCCGGATGCCTTCGACGAGGCCGTTGGCGTGCATGTCGTAGGTAACTTCGCGCCTGTCCGGGCGGGCCCGCAACCCGAACTCTCAGGAACCGTTGAGCAGCAGCGTCGCGGCGAGCCCCAGGAGGATGAAGAAGCCTGCGATATCCGTCACCGCGGTGACGAACCCCGAGCTCGCGACGGCAGGATCGACTCCCAGACGCTGCAGCATGAGCGGAACGGCCGCACCCACCGTCGCCGCTACGACGAGGCTGCCCCACATTGCCACCATCACAACCAGTGCCAACTCCCACGGACGGCCGGTCAACACCGTGACGATCGCGACCGCCACGCCAATGGCGAGGCCGTTGATCAACCCTACCAGCATCTCCTTTCCCACCAGCGCGACTCCGCTGCGGGCGGGAATCAGGCCCAGAGCGATGCGTCGCACCGTGACGGCGAGGGCCTGCGTGCCGGCGCTGCCACCCAGCCCCGCCACGATCGGCATGACCGCCGCGAGCGCCACGATCTGGCTGATCGTGTCCTCGAACGCCAGCACGACCGCCCCGGCGAAGAGTGCAGTGAACAGATTCAGGTAGAGCCACGGCAGCCTGCTGCGTACAGCATGCTGCCATGTGCCGGCGAGTTGCTCGTCACCGGCGCCGCCGCCGAACTTGAGCAGGTCCTCCGTCTGCTCCGCTTCCACCACGTCGATCACGTCGTCGAACGTTACCCTCCCCAGGAGCTTGTCATCCGGACCCACGACCGGCACCGCGGGCACGTTGTAGCGGCTCATCAACCGGGCCACCTCCTCCTGGTCCGTCTCGGGCGCGGCCGTCACCGGCGGAGGCTCCATGAGGTCCCTGACGAGAGTCGTCGGCTGAGCGACCACCATGCGCTGCAGCGGCAGGATGCCCACGAGGCGGTGCTGATCGTCCACCACGAAGATCTGGTAGAACTCCTCTACCTCCACCGCCTGGCGCCGCACATCGTCGATAGCCTCGCCCGCCGTGGCGCGTTGCGGTACGGCCACGACGTGGGCCGTCATCCTGCCGCCGGCTGTCTCTTCGTCGTAGACCAGGAGCCGCTCGATGTCGGCCCGATCCGCCACGTGCGTCAGGATGCGCGCCGCCTGATCGGCCGGCAGCTCGGCGATCAAGTCGACTGCGTCGTCGTCTTCCAGCTCCTCGACGATGTCGGCGGCGTCCTCCGGGTGGAGGGCGGCGAGCAGCACTTCGGGATGCTCCTCCTCCTCCATCTCGGCGAGCGCTTCGGATACGACCTCAGGAGGCAGCGTCTGCACCATGCGGAGCTGCAGGTCCTGTTCGAGCCCCGCCAGGACGTCGGACAGGTCTGCCGGCTGGAGCTTCCGCGCGCGCGCCAGGAACCGGCCGACGTCACCCGACGCCGCCAGCTGCCGCAGCTCCTCCAGCACGAACTCCTGGTGCTCGTTCATGACTGCGTGTCCTTGAGGAGCGTCTCCAGATCGAGCCCCCGGCGCCCCAAGGAAGACTCCTCCCCGGTCGGGCTCACCGCTCCTGCGGAGATGATCAGCTTGATCGCCTCGTCGATGCTGACCGGGACCTCCTTGGTCCGTGTGCGTGGTACGACGAGCATGAAGCCCGACGTCGGATTCGGCGTGGTAGGCACGAAAACGGTCACGCAGGGCTCACCGACCAAGGCCGACATCACCGGTGCCTCCTCGTTGGTCACGAATGCCACGGCCCAGAGTCCCTCGGTGGGATACGGAATGAGCACAGTGCGACGAAAGAACGCACGCCGTTCGCCGAGGATGGTCTGGACGATCTGGCTCATGGCGTTGTAGATCCGGCCCGTGAGCGGGAAGCGCGCCAGCGCCTCGTTCCAGAAGTGGAGGAACTGCCGACCTGCCGCTCGGTGCACTGCCCATCCCACGCCGATCACCGCCAGGACGAGGAGCACCAGGCCAAGCCCAGGGATGCGGAATCCCAGCAGGTTCCGCAGCGGCGTGCCCAGGATGTTGTCGATCTGCCGGAACAGCCACACCAGCACGAGAGCCGTGACGCCGACCGGTGCAATCACGACGAGGCCGGTGAAGAAATAGCGTCGCAGCTTCCTGGCCCTAGACGTCACATCATTCTCCTGATCGCAGTGGGATAATCGGTACCGGCCCCCGCCGCACCAAGACCCGTTCCAGCCGGGTCGGCGTCGCTTCCACTACATCGAACTCCAGGCCGCCGAGCGCATACCGCTCCCCTGTCTGGGGAATACGTCCCGCAGCCCGCGCCAGCAAGCCCCCGACGGTTTCGAGGTCTTCCGGAAGCTCGACGCGAAACCGTGCGGCGATCTCCTCGGTCGGTGTCGCTCCGGTCGCCTCGACCAGCTCCGGACCGCCGGCCGGCTGCTCAGCGCGCGGCTCCTGCTCCCCGAAGATGTCACTCACCAGCTCGCGCAGCAGGTCGTCGAGCGTGACCACCCCCGCCGTGCCACCGTACTCGTCCAGCACGACTGCGACCTGGTGCCGCTCGCGCTGCATCTCGAACAGCAGATCAGAGCAGCGCTTGGAGCCTGGTGCCGTCGCCACCGGTCGCACCGGCAACTCCGCTCCGGGCGCGATCTTCAGCAGATCGAACGCGTAGACCATCCCGCCTATGTTGTCCAGTGTATCACCGTAGATCGGCAAACGAGAGTATCCCGACTCGGCAAAGAGCTTGCCCACGCTCTCCAGCGAGGCGCCTTCGCGCACGGCGACGATCTCGGTTCGTGGCGTCATCACCTCACGGACCGGCCGCTCGATGAATGCGAGGATCGCCGACAGCTCGGGCAGCTGGGCCCCGTCGTGAGCCTCGTCGGCACGCGCGGGCTGGGAGCGCGCTTCGAGCGCCGCCCGCACCCGGGGCTCCGACGCCCGCGGGGCAAACGGGGCGAACAGCACCCCCAGCCTGCGGAGCCACGGGGTCACGCGCCGCAAGATTCCCTCCGGCCAGCGCCGTCCGGCCACGCGCGGCACCGCATAGCACACGAGCGCCACCGCCGGAACTGCCACAAGGAGGATCACGGCTGCGGCCCCCACTGCCGGCAGGTCTGCGGCGAGCGCCGCAAGCCCGAAGCCCGTCAGCAGCGAGCCACCCGTCACCAACCCCTGCGCAGCCCGCACTATTCGTCCCGGGGCGGCCAGCAACGTCCCCGCTGCGGCTCCACCGGGCTTGCCGTCGGTCGCCCAGCGGTACAGGTCGACGCGCCGCACGGCGGCGGCGGCAACCGCGGACACCATGCCCACAGCGGCCAGCAGCACGCCGGCGGCCACCAGCATCCAGGCCGTCACGGAGCCGCCTCCCCGACGCCGTCGACCGCCGCCGGGAAGCGGCGCTCGAAGTACACGCGCCGAACGCGGCGGCGGATTACCTGCTCGACCACGACACGGAACTCGCCGATACGCAGTTCCTCCCCCGGACGCGGCACCCGCCCCAACTCCGAGTAGATCAGGCCCCCGACGGTGCTCACGTCCTCACGGTCAATCGTGGTCTTGAGCGATTCCGAGAGATCATCCAGCGTCACGGTGCCGTCCACCCAGAACTTGTCGTCACCCTCACTGGTGACCGGCGGCACCTCTTCACGATCGTACTCCCCGTAGATCTCGCCGACGATCTCCTCCAGCACGTCCTCCAGAGTGATGAGCCCGGAGGTACCGCCGAATTCGTCCACCACGATTGCGATGTGGCTCGGGCCGCGTTCGAAATCCCTCAGCTGGCTCACGAGCGACTTGGATTCCGGCACGAACCGCGCCGGCCGCACGAAATCCTGCCACCGCTTCGGATGGGGCGCGATCCCCGCCACGACCGGAGTGAGGTCCTTGGCGTACATGACTCCAGCTATGCTGTCGAGATCCCCCTCGTACACCGGCAGGCGCGCGCGCTCCTCGCGCCGCAGTGTCTCCACGACCTCGCGCCAGTCGGAGTTCGCCTCGATGGCGGCAATGTCCAGTCGCGGTGTCATGGCCTCCGCCACTACCCCGTCGCGCAGAGACACGACTGCGGCCAGCATGTCCCGCTCTCCCTCCCCCAGTCCCGTCGCCGTCGGCGTGCGCGCCGGAAACAGCATCTGCAGCAGTCGCTCCATGCTCGAGGCGATACCGAGCAGCGGCGCTAACGCGATCAAGCCGCGCCGCGCCGTGGGAACCACGCCCGAGGCGAGCCGCGGGAGCAGCACCCCGATGCCGCGCGGCAGTGCGTCGCTGACCAGATAGAGCAACGCACCGCCAAGGACCAGGCTCGTGACCGCGTCGCCGGTCGGGCGGCGCCACCACTCGACCGCGGCTGCGGCAGCCACGCCCGCTAGAGTGAGCAGCGCCACGCGCGCGATCTGGAGCGCGCGGTGCAAGGGAACCGACTCGCCCGGACGGGTAGGCGGGTCCCCCAGTGCCCGTGGCAGCGCGGGAGCCTCATCGGCCAACACCAGCAGGCCGGCCCACAGGGCCGCGCCCACGGCCGTCAGCAGCTCCACCCACGTGATCAAGGACGGGCTCATGGGGATGAACGGCGTGCCAGCCGCCTCACGTAACGCTCCTGACGGCGCCACATGGCCGAGTGCGTGCGCCCCATTCCGTCCGGGTGGTCCTGCCCCAGTACGTGCAGTACGCCGTGCACCACGAGCCGCAGCGTTTCCTCACGCTCGGTCACGCCAGCTTCCCGGGCGGTACGCCGCGCTACCGAGGGACAGATGTAGATGTCTCCAGCGAGTTGGCCCAGGTGGGGCAGACGGAAGGCGATCACGTCGGTGGCTCGATCGCGGCCCAGCGCACGGCGGTTGAGTCCGCGCATCTTGGGGCCGCCCAGAAAGGTGATGCTCAGTGTTGCCTGGCCCGCTCCCTCACCGTCCAGCACGGAGTCGGCCCAGCGGCGCACGCTGGCCGCCGGGACCCCAAGCGTGGCGTCCGGGTCGGTCACCCGCAGGTCACGCCTCGGACGCCGCTTCCCAGTCCGCGCCGATCCCGCCAACTTCCGCCGGGTAGTCGATCCGATTGTGATATGCTCCGCCCAACACCCGCTCGAACTCCTCCTTCATGCGGGCGAGCTGCGCATAGGTGAGCGGTGCCTCCTCCAACTGTCCCGCCTCGATGCGGTGCCGGATGATGTGGTCGATGGCGTCACTCACCTTCTCCGGTGTGGGCTCGGCCAGGACCCGGATCGCCGCCTCGATGCCGTCCGCCAGCAGGGCGCACGCGGTCTCCACCGAGCGGGGGCGCGGACCCGGATAGCGGAATGCTTCGGCGCTGACCTCATCTTCACCATCGCGGCTGCGTGCCCGCTCGAGGAAGTAGGTGATCTCCATCTTCCCGTGGTGCTCGGGGATGAAGTCCTTCACCACGTCGGGCAGCTTGTACTCATCCGCCAGGGCGATGCCATCCCGCACGTGGTTGCGAATGATGCCGGCCGATACCTCGGGCTTCAGTTTGTCGTGCGGATTCACGCCGGCGGTCTGATTCTCGACGAAGAACTGCGGTTTCTTGAGCTTGCCGATGTCGTGGTAGTAGCACCCCACTCGGGCCAGGAGGCCGTTGGCGCCCACGGCGTTGCACGCCGGCTCGCACAGGTTGGCCATGGCGATGCTGTGGGCGTACGTCCCGGGGGCTTCGGTTGCGAGCCTCCTGAGCAGTGAGCGATCCGGATCGGAGAGCTCGAGCAGCGTGACGTCGGTCGTGACACCGCTTATGGATTCCACTACCGGAAGCAGCATGAACGCGAGCGCCCCCGACGCGAGCGCGTTGAGGCCACCCCGCAGACCCGTCAGGCCGACCTCCAGCGCGGACCAGTCCACGCGCAGACCCACTGCAACGCCGGCGACCAGGTATGCCGCGGCCACCACCACCACCGCGGTCAGGAACTGGTTGCGTCGCCGGATCGTTCGCACGCTGACGGCGGCCGCGACTCCGCCAACCAGCGCGATGAACATCGAATCCCCACCGCCGTACGCCGCTTGCGACCCGATGAGGATCGCCAGCACTATGGCGCCGATCATCGACACGCGCCCCCGGAACAGCACGGTCACCATCATCGCTGCAAACGGAATGGGGATCAGCTCCGGCGCATCCGTGATGAACGTCCGGTTGACGGCGGCGCCCGCGATCACCAGGCCGAACAGCAGACTCAGCACGAGCATGCGCCGCAACTCACGGTACGTATCGGGTCGGTACAGCATCACCAGCAGCCAGAAGACCATCAGCACGAGGGCATTGGTGAGTATCTGGCCAAGGGTGCTGCCGAGGCTCGCGCCCGCACCACCGCCGCGCTCGAGCTGCGCCTGGTTCAGGGCGAATAGGCGCTCGTACACCTCGTCGGTTACGACCTCGTTGGCGTCTACGATGCGCTCGTTTGCCCGGACGTGATGCTTGACCGTGTCGACGCTCGCCCTCAGTTCCTGCTTGCGCAGCTCGTATTCCGTGGTGTTGGGAATCAAGGTCGGGCGGAACAGCCCGTTGATGAGCTTCACATACACCTGATCTCCCACCAGGGAGCTCTCATCGGGGTGCCCCGTGGTGCGCCGTTGCAGCACCTGCTCATAGGTGCGGATCGTGTCGCGTCGAGCGACGCCCTCGGAACCTTCTCGTCGCACGATGAGCTCGGGCACGATTTCCTGCTCGAGAGCCTGGGATTCCGCCACCCCCACCCTGAGCTCGCGGCGCAGGAAGCGCCGCGCCGCCTGACGGTACGCCGCGAGCCTGGCACCCTCCCTCAGGTAGGTCGCCTCCTCCGGGGTGAGTCGCAATCCAAGCTCCTGCCCTGCCACCACCAGCGACTCCGGCGTGGCGGCAGCCTGCAACGCCGCGAACAGAGAGTCCAGTTCGGCCAGCACCGTGTCCACCGCGGCGGCGCGGTACTCGTAGATTGGCCGCGCGGTCGCTTCCAGCGCCGTGGCTTCCCGCTCGATCTCGGCGGACGACTTCCGAACGTCGAAGGCGAACGGGGCGATGATGGGTTGAGGCGCCACATCTCCCTGCTCCAAGACCGGAGCCTGCGTTCCGCCGGCGACCGGGAAAGCCAGGTATGTGAGCGCTGCGAGCAACACCATGAGCCCCCAGCGCGCTCCGTGGAACGCCACCGCCGCCGGCAGCCGGCTCGGCGCGAGCTCCAGATTGAGCGAATGGCGTAGATCCCGGCTCATTCGTCCTCGTCCTCCGCGTAGGCTCGGATGATCTCACGCACCAGCCGGTGCCGCACCACGTCGCGCTCGTCCAGATAGCAGAACGCCACTCCGTCGATGCCGGGCAGAATGCGCTCGATCTGGATCAAGCCCGACTCCTCACGGCTGGGCAGGTCGATCTGCGTCTTGTCGCCGCACAGCACGGCCCGCGAGTTCAGTCCCAGGCGGGTGAGGAACATCTTCATCTGTCCACTGCTGACGTTCTGTGCCTCGTCGAGGATCACGAACGCGTCCTGCAGCGTGCGACCCCTCATGTATCCCAGGGGCGCGATCTCGATCGTACCGGTCTCCAGCGCTCGCTGAATGCGGTCGTACGGCATCATGTCTTCGAGCGCATCGTACAGGGGCCGCAGGTATGGATCGACCTTCGCTTGAAGGTCGCCGGGAAGGAAGCCGAGCCGTTCGCCGGCCTCCACGGCGGGCCGCGCCAGAACCAGGCGCCGCACCCGCTTGCGGCTGAGAGCCTCGACCCCCATCGCAACGGCGAGGTAGGTCTTTCCCGTTCCGGCAGGGCCCACGCCGATGACGATGTCGTTCTCCCGCATCGCCTCGACATAGGTCTGCTGTCCTGCAGACTTGGGCTGTACCACGCGCCGCATGCCGGGCAGCGCGATCTTGTAGTTCCCGTTGGCCAGCTGGGCCGCGTCCCTACCGCCGTTGGCTGCCAGCCGCTGTACGTCTTCCGGACTCACCGTCTCTCCCATACGGGCCAGGTCGACCATCGCGGCGGCGATCCGGGTCGCGCGCTCCACCGCCTCGAGCTCCCCGGCCAGCGTGATGCGCTCGCCCCGCAGAGTAACGCGCACCCCGGTAGCCTGCTCCAGCTCCTGCAGGTTGCCATCGTTCACGCCGGCCAGCGCGAGCAGATCGGCACCCTCTGCGGATATGCGATGGGTGACGTCGCCGCTCACGCGTTGTCCACCTTGAGCGCCAGCTCGCTCAGCTCCGCCTGGTTGAGCTCGGTGGGCGCGTCTTCGAACAGTGCCCGCGCCGCGGTGGTCTTGGGAAACGCGATCACGTCTCGCAGGTTGTCGGCGCCGGCCAGCAGCATCGCCACCCGGTCGAACCCCACCGCGAACCCGCCGTGCGGGGGCGCGCCCGCGCGTAGGGCGCGCAGCAGGAAGCCGAAGCGGCGCTCGGCCTCCGCCGCAGAGATTCCCAGCAGGTCGAGCACGAGCAGCTGCACTTGCGGGTCGGTTATGCGGATCGAACCGCTTCCCAGCTCGTGTCCGTTGAACACCAGATCGTAATGCAGCGCCCGCACGCCGGAGCGATCCCCCTGGAGCAGGCGCTCTATGTCGTCGGGATGCGCCGCCGTGAACGGGTGATGGGCCACGAGCCACTCCTCGCTCTGGCGGTCCCACTCGAACAGGGGGAAGTCGTAGATCCATGCAAACGAGTGCGCCTCGGTTGGCTGCAGCTCGAGCCGCGCGATCACGGCGCGCCGCACCCGGTCGAGCACCTGCGACGTTACGTCGTCCGGTCCGGCCGTGGCGATCAGCAAGTCGCCGTCCGCCAAGCGTGCCGCGGCGGCCGAGATGCCCTCGATCTTCGCCAGCGGGCCGCTGAGCTTTCCGTCGTGGTGTTTGAGGATCGCCAGGCCACCGGCGCCGGCGTCCTTGGCGAGTTCGGTCAGCGCGTCGATCTCCTTGCGGGACAGGGCGGCACCGCCGGGCACCCGCACGCCGCGCACCCTGCCTCCCTCGCTCAGGATCTGCTCGAAGGCCCGGAACCCCCGCACGAGCTCGGTCACGTCCTCCAGCTCGAGCCCGAAACGCAGGTCCGGTTTGTCGGTGCCGTACCGCTCCATTGCCAATTCGTACGAAAGCCGCCGAAACGGCGCGCTCACGCTGTGTCCCGCCTCGTCCCACAAGGCAACGAACAGCGTCTCCAGCACGGCGTACACGTCCTCGGGTGAGACGAACGAAGCCTCGAGATCGATCTGGGTGAACTCGGGCTGCCGGTCGGCGCGTAGATCCTCGTCGCGGAAGCAGCGCGCCAGTTGGAAGTACCGGTCGAACCCGGCCACCATGAGGAGCTGCTTGTAGAGCTGGGGTGACTGCGGCAGGGCATAGAACTGACCCCGGTGCACGCGCGAAGGCACGAGGTAGTCGCGCGCACCCTCGGGCGTGGGCTTGGTCAGGATCGGCGTTTCCACCTCGTAGAACTCGAGCTCGGTGAGCGTCGCCCTGGTCCGCTGCAACAGCCGATGCCGCAGCGCGAGGTTGCGTTGCAGCTCGGGGCGCCTCAGGTCGAGATGGCGGTGCAGCAGGCGCAACTCCTCGGAGGGGGGATCCTCTCCCTTGGTACGCCACACCGGAATGGGTAGCGCCTCGAGCTCGGCGGGCCCCACCACCTGGATCGAGTCGGCGTGCACCTCGACGTCGCCCGTCACCATCTCCGGATTGCGGGCGTCCGGCGGGCGACCCACGACCTCGCCGCTCACCAGGATCACCGACTCGGTGGTCACCTCCAGTACCGAGGCCAGAACCTCGGGTGGGGTCCAGTCGGGTCCGACGGACACCTGCACGATCCCGTCCCGGTCCCGCAGGTCGAGGAAGATCAGTCCACCCAGGTCCCTGCGCCGGTGGATCCACCCTCCCAGCTTGACCCGCGCACCGATGTGCTCCGCGCGGAGCGCACCGGCCCGGTGCGTACGCATCGCCGTGGCAGTCATTCTGTCAGGCTAGTTGCCCTGGGGGATGCCCAGCCGGGCGGCTCGGGGCCGCACGGGGGCGTGGCTGGACCGTTTTGGGAGCCGGCAGATCGAGAATCGATGCAATGGCAAGATCGTCCAAGTCCTGTTCCTGGTTGAACATAATGGCCCCCCTAGAGGCCAGCAAGCGGCTTGACACCCGCCCCTGAGAGGGGCGAAGCTTCCGGCGTGCGACGGGCTTGTCTGACTCTCCTGGGGGTGCTTGTCGCCCCGACGGCGTTTCTCCGCGCTCAGGCGCCGCCCGCAGCCGACCTGTGGCGCGTCGCTGCCACGTCTCTCTCCACTCCACCGGCTCTCGAAACGGGCGTCACCGCGATCTTCTGGAACCCTGCCGCGCCCATCCCCCAGGCCAGCCTGGCCGCCGGCGCGCAGATCGTGCAGACACCAGACGCTCTCAAGATGGGCGGAGTCCTGGTCGGCGTGGACAAGGCTCTCGGCGCGGGCTGGAACCTGGCGCTGCTCTACGCCCGGATGGACGTGAAGGACCTGGTGCGGACGACGACCTCCCCCAGCAGCGAGGAGGGGTCGATCCCGGTATACGAACAGCTGGTGGGAATAAGGACTGCCTACAGCCGGGGCCCGCTCGCCCTGGGTGTGATGCTGGAAATGCACGACGCGCGGTTCGACACCGAGGAGGAAGGGGGGCTCACGGTCGACGCCGGCCTGCGCTTCCAGCCCCATCGCCGGGTGGCGTTCGCTGCGGCGACCCACTTCTTCCCCGCCGACTTCAGTACCACGGATGGAACCGATCTCTATCTCGGGATCGAAGCAGTGCCCATCGAGAGCGCGGCGATAGCGGGCACCTCGACACTGGTCGCGTTGCGTTATGGAGCTACCTACCGCGCTTCCGGCGACCTGGAGCACGTGTTGGCAACCGGCGTGCTGATCAACCGTCAGGTGCGTGTGGATTTTGCAGCTACCAGCGAGTCTGCGTACGGTCAGCGTGCCTGGCGGCTGGGATTGGGTCTGGGCCTGCGGATTGGCCGCTACGTCATCGCAGTTGCGCGGGGCAGCGGCCTCAACGACATCGGCGCTACGTACCGCGTGGGGCTCGACGTCGACATCCTCAAGTGAATCTGCTCGACCGCACGCCCGCCGATGCCGCCGACGCCGTCGCACGGTGGCTGGAGGACCGCGGCGAGCCTTCATACCGGGCGCGGCAGATCGTGCCCCGCCTGTGGCAGCGTCCTGTAACCGCTTGGCAGGAGGCAACCGACCTGCCGCAGCAGTTACGCGTGGCTCTGGATGCCGAGCACCCACTGCTCCGCCCCGCGGCTGCCGCACGGCAGGTCTCCAGCGACGGAACCGTCAAGTTTCTGTGGGATTTCCCCGATGGCGGAGCCGTCGAGTCCGTGCTCATCCCGGAGGGATCGCGCCGCACACTGTGCATCTCGAGCCAGGCGGGATGTGCCTACGGCTGTGTGTTCTGCGCCACCGGCCGCATGGGGTTCATCCGCCACCTCGCTGCCTGGGAGATAGTGGCGCAGGTCCGCGAGCTCGCGCTCGATGCGGAGCTCGGCCCTCCCACCAACGTGGTGTTCATGGGCATGGGCGAGCCGCTGCACAATTGGGCTGCGGTGGAACGCGCGCTGACGATCCTCAACCACGCCGATGGCATGGGCATCGGTGCCCGGCACATCACGGTGAGCACCGTCGGCATAATCCCCAATCTGGAGAAGCTCGCCGCCCGGCCCGAGCAGTTCCGTGTCGCGCTCTCGTTGCACGCTGCCAATAGCGCGCGCCGCCGGCTCCTGATGCCGGTGGAGCAGAAGTACGGCCTGGAGGATGTGCTGGCTGTGCTGCGGCGCTTTCAACGCCGCGTGACGTTCGAGTACGTGATGATACGTGGCGTGAACGACCGTGAGGGCGACGCCGCCGAGCTGGCCGGTCACGCGCGGGCCGTGGGCGCCCTGGTCAACCTGTTGCCGCTGCATCCGGGCGGTGCCCCCGGTCTGGAGCCCACCGCGCCGCGTGACATTGAGCGCTTCGCCGAGTTGCTACGCGATCAGGGTATCAACGTGACCGTCCGCAGGAGCCGCGGCCTCGACATCAGCGCTGCGTGCGGCCAGCTACGGACGGAGGTGGATCAGGGGCACGGCGTCGTGCCCCAGGAGCACGCTGGCATCGAGGAGTAATCGGGGGTCGGGTTGCACCACCAACCTCCCAACGCCCAAGGCTGCGCGCACCCCGGCGGCCCTGGTCGTGTCGCCGCGCCGCACGGCGATGAGCGTTTCGCGCAGCGTGTCCGTTGCCGCCGTACCGAAGTACACCACGTCGATGCCTTGGCGCCGCAGCTGCTGTGCGGTGGCCCGGGCCAGACCGTCGACTCCGGTCGCGTTCAGCACCTCTACCGTGATGCGCCGGCCCTCCCCCGGGATGGGATAGGGCATGCCGAGCTGCCCGGAACGTTGCCATGCCCACCAGGCGGCGAGCAGCACAGCCGCCAGTGAGACGACCCAGCCTACCCTCCGTCGCATACGAGGTCGTTCCAAAACGCGGCCGTCTGCTCGAGCAGCGGGTGGCCGGCGCGGATGGTGAGCAGCAGCCGGCGGCGTGCCACTTCGCGTAACACGCCGCGTGGGTCGTCGGGCACCCGCTGCACCAGGGCCTCGCGGTCTTCGCCCGCCTTACTGCGGCCCCGCTCCAGGAAGTCGGCCAGGTACAGCATGCGCCCGGCGTCGTCCCATCGGGCGAAGCCCACCGAGTGGTACCGCACCGCGTCGAGCACTCCCGTGTCGCGCTCCCCCTCCCGCTCCGCCATGACCGCCGCGGCTGGTCCGTGTCTCAGGCTGTCGGTGCCCCAGCCATCAGGCGCGAGTTCTCGTAGCAGCTGAGGTGGAGCGTCCTTCAACGCGTCGTGCAGGCTCACCGCACGCAGCCAGCGAGCGCGCTCGGCCTGGTCGACCTGCATGACCTCGGCCCAACCGGCCACGAGCTCGGCAACGCGCTCGATGTGCACCCGCCGCTTGTCACTCACCTGTGCCCAAGGCGCGAGCTGTACGAGTCCGCTCGCTACATCCGCTTCCCCCTTCCCGCTTCCCGCTTCCCGGCTCACGGCGTCACCCAAACGTCGCCCCCCGTCCCCTCACCCAGCGTAACGTTGTCGATGAGCCGAGCCCGCCCGAGGTGGGCAGCAATGGCCAGTATGCTCTCGGCCCGCGGCTCCTCGGTGGGCGCCAGCGTATCGGGATTGACGATATCGAGGTACTCGAGCGCGAGCCCCGAGACTGACTCGATCGGTGCGCGTGCCACCGCCAACAGCTCACCCGCATCGCGCGTGCCAGCTACGAATGCCGCGTGCGCGGCGTCCAGAGCCCGCGCCAACACGGGTGCCACCGCGCGCTCTTCAGGGGTCAGATAGGCGTTGCGGGAGCTCATCGCCAGGCCGTCCGCTTCACGCACGGTCGGCGCCACCACGATCTCGGTCGCCACGTTGAGGTCCGCGACCATGCGCTCGATGATGATCGCCTGCTGTGCGTCCTTGCGTCCGAACACCGCCAGCTGTGGCTCCACTATGTTGAGCAGCTTGAGCACCACGGTGAGCACGCCCTCGAAGTGCTCCGGACGGCGCCTGCCGCAGAGATGGTCGGCCAGGCTACCGGGCACCACGCTCACCACAGGAGCCTCGGGATACATTTCGGCCTCAGTCGGCACGAAGAGACAATCCGCTCCACACGACAGCGCGTCCTTCCGGTCGCGCTCCAGATCACGCGGATAGGTCGCCAGATCTTCCTGGGGACCGAACTGGGTCGGATTGACGAACAGGCTGACGACCACAGTGTCGGCCAGGGTCTTAGCGTGCCGGATGAGGCTGAGATGACCCTCGTGGAAATAGCCCATGGTGGGCACCAACCCCACCGCCAATCCCTCGTCGCGCCGCGACCGCGACCACGTGCGCATGCGCCGTGGCTCGCTGATCTCGATCACGCGTCGTAGCTGTGGGATGCGTCGGGGTAGCGGCCCGCGCGAACGTCGGCCCCGAAGGACTCGACGGCCTGCCGCACCGCTCCCGCGAGCTCGGCGTACCGCTTGAGGAACTTGGGCTCAAAGCCCTGGTTGAGGCCGAGCATGTCGTGCAACACCAGGACCTGGCCGTCGCAGTGCGGCCCCGAGCCGATGCCGATGGTGGGCACGTCCACGGCCTCGGACACGCGCTTGGCGACGTCGGACGGCGTCAGCTCGAGCACGATGCTGAACACCCCCGCATCCTGCAGTAGCTTCGCGTCGGTCACGATACGCTCCGCCGCGTCGCTGCCCCGCCCCTGTACCCGGTACCCGCCAACCTGGTGAACCGATTGCGGTGTGAAGCCCAAGTGGCCCATGACCGGAATCCCGACGTCGGTCAGTGCACGGATCGTGTCGGCCACGGCCTTTCCACCCTCCAGCTTCACACCGTGGGCCCCCGTTTCCTTGAGCACGCGGCCGGTGTTGCGCCTGGCATCCTCGACCGACACCTGGTAGCTCAGGAACGGCATGTCCACGATGACGAGCGCTCGCTGAACGCCGGCGCGCACGATCCGACCATGGTACAGCATCTGTTCGAGCGTGGCGGATAGCGTCGTGTCCTCGCCGCACAGCACCGTGTTCACCGAATCGCCCACGAGCACCACATCCACGCCGGCGGAGTCCACCAGTGACGCGAACAGCGCATCGTACGCGGTGAGCATCACGATCTTCTCGCCCTCGCGCTTCATGCGCGCGAGGTCGAAGGTCGTGACGGTCTTGGGGCTATTCGACATGAGGTACCAACTCCGCGAGCTCCCGCTGCCAGAATAACCGATTCGGCAGCTCGGGGTGCGGCAAGGTCAGGGCGGCGTCGTGCATGCTGCGGTCACCGTACCGCACGATGTCCACATCCAGTGTACGCGGCCCCCACCGCTCACGCCGCTCACGGCCGCAGGCTTCCTCAACCTCCTGGCAGTGAGTCAGCAGCTCGTGCGGGCTCAGCTCCGTCCGCAGCAGCACCATCTGGTTGAGGAACGGGTTCTGCGGTGCCGGGCCGAGTGGTGCCGTCTCCTCTACGGTACTCTCGGCCGCGAGTTCGGTGAGCGGCAGCATCGCCAACCGTTGTCGGGCAAAAGCGAGGCAGGCGGCGCGGTCCCCCAGGTTGGAGCCCAACGCCACAAAGGCCCACTCACGACGTCGTGTTGTCATGCGCTCGCTCCAGCACCACCTCGACATAGTCCACCGGCCCGCTGATGGGGGCATGTGGCTTGCGCGCCGCGATGCGCACCCGCTCAACCGCCGGCAACTCGAGCGTGCGCTGAGCGATCATGGCGCAGAGCGCCTCGAGCAGGCGATGGTGGCTCGTTCCCACCGTCTCGGCGACGACGGCGTACAAGTCCCTGTAGTCGAGCAGATCGCTGGGAGAATCGGTGCGGCCCACGCTGTGCAGGGAGAGCCAGGCCGTCAGATCCAGCTCCAGGGGTTGGGGCACCAGCTCCTCGTGCGGCAGCAGGCCGACGCACGTGTGAAACCGCATGCCCTTGAGGGAAATGCAGTCGGTGGTGGTCACGGCGGAATGGTACTGTGAACCCGGCCTATTTGCCAGTTGCGAACCGGTGCGTGATGTCGGAGAGCATGGTCACCACAGATTCCAACTCCCGCGTGGCGGCCCCGATCTGCTCCACGCTGCTCGCGACCACCTCCGCCCGCTCGCCCACCGTGTCGGCGTCGCTGCGATTGCGCTCCGCCACGCTGGCCACCGTTGCGATGCGCTCGTCCAGCCTTCCCAGCGCCTGATGTTGCCCCTGCGCGACCTCGGCGATCTGCTGGGCGTGGCTCGTGGCGTCGCGGGTCGCGTCGACGATCGCGGCCAGGGCGTCCAGTGCCTCTGCGCTCAGCTTCTCGACTCCGGCCACCGCCGCGTCGCCACGGCGCATCTGCTCCACCACCTCATCGAGCCGGACCTGCATCTCTTGCAGCAGATCTGCAGCCTCCCTCGCTGCCGCCGCGCTCTGCTCGGCCAGCGTGCGGACCTCCCGGGCCACCTCGGCGAACCCCAGCCCGTGCGAGCCGGCGCGCGCGGCCTCGATGGCCGCGTTGAGGGCCAGCAGGTTGGTGAGTTCGGCCAGCTCACGAATCGATGCGAGGAACTTGACGATCCCCTGAGCCGACGTCCCCAGTTCTCCAACCTTCCCGGAGCTCTCCGCCACGAACGACTTGAGACCCACCAGGCGCTCCATGGCGTCACTGATAGTGCGTTGATGCTGTTCCGCCACGGAGCTGGCCGTGCCGCTCGCAGCAGCTGCCTCGCCGCTCTCGCCCACCACGTTCTGGGTCGCGCGGCTCAGCTCCTGAGCCGCGTCGAGACCCTCCTTCACAGCGGCGTCCTCCTCGGACAGTCCCCTGCCGATTGCCGCTGTCGAATCGCGCATCACCTTGACCGCAGCGGTGAGCGCCTCGGTCAGACCCGCCAGGTCCTCCACCTGCCGGTTGACTCGGCCCACGGTGTCGAACAGGGGGGCTCGCAGATCGGTGATGTGCAGCAGGGTGGCGACGCGGTAACCAATGGTCTGCAACAGCGTGACCTGCCACCTGCCGTATGCGCGCGGCTTGTGGTGGTCGATCTCTAGCGTCCCGAGGACCTCGTCCCCGAACACGAGAGGTTGGATCAACAGCGATCGGACTCCCTTCTGCAGGAACATCGCGCGCCGGTCCCTCTCCGTATCGGTCACACTCAGGGTCTCTTTGTCCTCGCATGCCTCTTTGCGCAGATCGTCGTAGTCCTCGGGCGGATCTTCCGGCTGGTCGAAGCTCATGGTGCCTCGATAGGCCAGGCGGAATGCGCCACCGCTCCGCTCGTACACCCTGAAATCCCGCCAATCGAGCACCTTGTGCGCATACTCCTCGATCTGCTGCAGCGCTTCGTCCAGCCCCGCGTAGCTGGAGATGACGTGCTCCATGCCCTGGATCTTGTTCAATTCCTCGGCCTCGATCGCCTCCTGGAGAATGCGCCTCAGCACGAATGCGGCCGGCAGGATGGGTCCTGCCACGAACGGCCACGCGATCGGTGGCATGAATGCAAACGTGAACACGGCGGTGCCTGCACCCGACAGGGTCGTGCCGTACGTGACCAACTCGTAGCGTTGCGCGAAGATGTGATCCTGCAGGCTCAGCTTGCCGCGCACGGTGAGCGTGTAGTAGAACAGGGTTCGCGACACGAAGAAGTAGCTGGCCGCCAGCACCGCCAGCCCTGCCGTGCCCTCGGGCGTGAGAGGCGCGCTGATTCCCAGCCAGGTCATGGTCGCGGCGTAGAACCCGAACGCCGCCGCCACACTCACGATCTCGCGCCCTCCGTTGATGGCTGCCGCGCGTCGGTCCTTGCGCAGTATCACCGCGTCCGCCACGAACGTGCCGACGCCCGCGGCGAGCGCCGTCAGTCCGGGATCCACCAGCAGGCCGGCCGACAGCGTGACGATGCCGACCTGTGAGATGTAGCTGTACTTGCCGAGCGGGAGCTGTGGGACGCGGAACGCCGCCACCAGCAAGGTGACCACCAGCAGCGCCGGCAGCTCGTCGCTGAGATCGGGGCTGCGAACCAGGACGGCACCAATGATCAGGGCCCCGGCGACGGCGAGCCCCTGGGCGTAGAGGGCACTCAGCCGCTGTGCGCTGACTCTCACGATCGCGAACCTCCTTTGACTGCCCGCACCTCGTCCACCGCCCCGCGCAGCTCCTCCATGAGTTCTCGCGCCGATCCCAACCCCTGCTCCAGCCGCTGCACCAGAGCGCTCCCCACCACCACCCCGTCGGCGTAACGGGCGGCCAGCGCCGCCTGCTCTCCCCTGCCGATCCCGAAGCCCACGGCGACCGGCAGGTCGGTTACCTCCCGAACCCGGCCGACCGCGTGTTCCAGCGTCTCGTCCAGAGCCGTCGGGGCGCCGGTCACACCCAGACGCGAAATCAGATACACGAATCCCTCCGCCCGCGCCAGTACGGCGCGCAAGCGTGTGCTCACCGTCGTCGGTGCGACCAGGGGGATCAGTGCCAACTCACTGCTGCGCACCGTCTGCTCGAGTGCCGTATCCTCACCGGCCGGGAGATCCGTAAGCAGCAGGCCGGAGAACCCGGCGTCTGCTGCCTCTGCAAGGAACCGGTCGAGTCCGTACGCCAGTATAGGGTTCAGGTAGCCAAACGCGATCACCGGGACGTCCAGGGCGGCCGTACGCACCAGGTCGAGCACCCCCGCCACCGTCATTCCCTGCTCCAATGCGACCTGGGTGGACTTCTGGATCACCGGCCCGTCAGCCAGGGGGTCGGAGAACGGAATCCCCACTTCCACGAAATCGGCTCCCGCCTCGGCCACCATGGTGAGGGCTGAGAGACTAACGTCGCGAGTGGGGAAACCGGCAGTGAGATAGGGAATGAGGGCCGTGCGCCGCGCTTTGCGCAGACGCTGCCAACGGGCCCCCAAGGCTGCATCAGACAAAGTAGTCGGAGGGATTGATCTCGTACTTCGCCGGATCGCTCACCTTGATGATCGACCGGCGGAAGGTGCCGTCCTGTTTCGTGTCGGCGAGGTCCGCCAGGATGCCCTCTTCCATTCGCACCCCCTCCGCGCTGATCACGACGCGCACGATGGGCCGGTGGAGCTGGGACGCGTCCGGGTTGGCGGAGTGCACCACCCCCACCTCATACGAATCGAGAATCACACACGTCCCAACCGGATAGACTCCCGTGAGGTTGATCAACGCCTTCACCAGCACCGGATCCTGCCCCCGCCTTGGATTCTCCCACATTTCCCGCAGCACCTGATCCGGCTGTAGCGGCTCCGTCTGGTACGAGCGCCGCGTGGTGGCTGCATCGAACGCATCGGCCACCGCCACGATCTTGGAGTACACCGAGAGGTTGCGGGGCCGAATCGTCTTGGGGTATCCGGTGAGATCGATCTTCATGTGGTGCTCGAAGGCCGTGATGATGGCGCGGTACGGGATCTCACCGTAGCCGCGCAGGCCGAACAGCGTGAGCACGCCGAGCCAGGGGTGCGCCTGCATGATGCGCCACTCGTCGTCGCTCAGCGGGCCATCCTTGTTCAGCACCTCGATCGGCACCCGGCTCTTGCCCACGTCGTGGAACAGCGCGCACAGGCCGAGGTCGTACAGCTGGAGCTTGGACAGGCCCAGCCGCTTACCGATCGACACGCTGAAGATCGTCACGTTCACCGAGTGGGTGAACGTGTACTCGTCGTAATGGCGGATGGTCGTGAGGCCTATGAGTGACACTTCGTTCTTGAGCACCTGGTCCACGATGCTCTGCACCGCGCGCTTCACCTTCTTGACGCTGGCGCTCCGCCCCATGCGCACCGAGTTGATGACCTCCTTGGTGACCGCAACCGTGCGCTCGTAGGTCCGCTTGGCCACCTCCTTGGCCTTCTCCTCATCCTCCAGCTCGTCGTCGCTCTCGGCAGGAGGGGCCACCATGATGTGGGTGACGCCTCCCTGAATCAGCTTCTGCTGCAGCTCGTACAGCTTGTTGGCCATGGCCTCCTTGGTGGCGAACGCCAGAAGCAGGGAGATCGTCACCTGCCATTCACTCCGCTCCGCCGCCTGGTCGACCTGGAGCGTGCCGACACCGGCCTGGCGCAACGTGGTGAGGACGTGGCTGAACGAGGCGAAATTGTCGAGGTCGAGACGTAGCCGGATGGCGTTGACGAACAGGAACTCGCTCGCCACCCTGACCTCGAGCTCTTGCTCGACCTCGAAGATCCCCTTGGCCCGCTCCAGCAGCTCGTCCAGAGCCCGCTGCACCTGCTCGTTCTCCACGGGGTACAGCTTGAAGCTGCGCAGAGCCGTGTAGAACGCTACGAGGAAGTCGCGCCCGGCCTGACGCACGAGCACGTCGGTCGACTGCATGGTGTCGACGATCGACTGTCGCTTGGCGCCGGTCTGACCCTCAGCCTCGCTCATCTCACCGCATCTCCCGCAGCGCCTTGGTCACGGCGTTGCGCACCAACGGGTCCTTGTCGCTCGCCGCCTTCTGGAGCACCTTGCGCGCCTCCGGCGTCCCGATCTTGCCGACCGCCATAGCGGCACAGGCCCGGATCTGGGGGTCGTGCTTGCGCCGCATGAACCCACCCACCTGGAGCATCGGCTCCAGCTTCTCCAGGCCCGCCGCGCCGGCCAGCGAGCCGTAGGCTTCGAAGAACACCGTGCGCTCGGTTAGGTCGGCATCCTTGAGTGATTTACCCGAGATAGCTGCCTCAACGGCCGGAAACGCACCCCGGTACCCCTGGTTCGCCATCACGCGGACGGCCGCGACGCGCACGTCCCTGTCCTTGTCCTCGATCGCGCGCTCCAGCTGCTGCATCGCGCCGGTCGAGCCGACCGCCGCCAGGGCGTCCACCGCAGCCCGCTTCACCTGCACGCTGCCCTTCACCATCAGGGCACCCAGGGCCGGCACGGTGGGAGGCAGCTTGGCCTGCTTCGCCAACCGGATCGCCTCCAGCAACACCACCTCGTCCGGGTTCTTGAGCGCGTTGGTCATGATCTCCGGGTGCGCCTGCGCGAGGCGCTCAGCCGCGGCGTCCAGCAGGGCTCGTACCCGCTCGTTGGTGAGCTTGGGCAGCCAGGCCATGACGGCCTCTAGAGCATCGGGCCGCAACTCGCGGAACAGCTCAGCCAGCTCCTCCTCCGACGGGTGCACCATCGCCTCGTCCAGGGATTGCAGCAACTGCCCCAGCGCGTCCGGCTCAGACAGTCGGCCCGGCACGTTCTGCAGCGTATCGCGGTGCTCCGGCAGGAGTTCCCGCGCCCGCTTCATCACCACGCGGATCTCGCGCAGCACGTACGCGACCGAGTTGAAGTCCCCCACAGCCAGCAGGTACGGGATGAAGTTCTCCATGATCGAGATGAGCTCGGACCGCACCGTGCTGTATGTCTGGAGCTCCAGCAGGTCGAACAGCATCGCGAGCGTGTTCTGGCGCAGGTCGTGCGAGTACTCGCGCTCGATCTCCTCCCGCAGGTACTGGATCTCCTTGTCGTCCAGGAAGTAGAGCGTGGAGTCGAAATCCTCGACCCGCACGATTCCTGGCTTGCGCTCCTCCTCTGCCACTTCTTCCTGGGCGCTGGCGACATCCCGCGCGACGGAGTCCTTGACCTCGGTCTCCGTCTTAGGCGGCGCCGAACCATAGCCCCACTTGTCCTCCTTCTTCTCATCCCTGTCATCCTGCGAGACGATCGTGGGCACCTCGTCCATAGCCAGCTCGACGGCGTGATAGCGAACGAACTGGAAGTCCTCGTCCCACAGCAGGGTCAGGAGGTCGTCGGCGGCGTCCGGCTGCAACGTCCGGGCCTTGTGAATCACGTTGAGGAACCTGATCACCTCGTCGTCCTGGACACCCGGCGCGAAACTCAGGCTACGAAGCCCGTCCTTGAACAGCACCCACGCGATGCTCTCGGACTTGTTGGGCTGGGTGAGAACCACGTCGTCGCCCAGCAACAGGTCGGTCTCCGCTATGACCAGGTCCAACTCCACGAACTCTTCCCATATGGGATCGAACGCCCGCTTGACGTTCTCGATAGCGCGCTGGTACACGGGGTTGTTGGGGAGATACAGCTGGACTGCACGCAGGCCCTTGACCATCGCCTGCATGAGATGCACTACCGGCGTGGCGTCCTGAACCTGTTCCTGATCTTGGGCCGTCGCGTCAGTCATTCACGCTCCGCCAGGCTGGCTACGTGCTGAACATCTTTATCGCCGCGCCCGCTGAGCGTGAACAGCAACACGTCCGCCTCTGACCACTGAGTCCCAGACTCCAGGATCCACGCCAGAGCGTGCGCGCTCTCCAGGGCCGGCAGGATGCCCTCCATCCGACCGAGAGCGTAGAACGCCTCGATGGCTTGCCCGTCGGTCACCGTGTAATACTGCACTCTCCCGGAATCGCGCAAGTGCGCATGTTCAGGTCCGACACCGGGATAGTCGAGTCCCGCGGCCACAGAATGGGCCGGCTCGACCTGCCCGTCGGTGTTCTGCAACACATAGCTAAGGCAGCCGTGCAGCACCCCGGGACGTCCCACAGTGAGCGACGCGGAGTGCCGGCCGGTCTCCAGCCCCGTGCCGCCCGCCTCGACCCCCACCAGCTTCACGCCGGGGTCCTGCAGGAACCCGTGGAACATCCCGATCGCGTTGGACCCACCCCCCACACACGCCACGACCCAGCGGGGCAGCCCGCCGGTCAGCTCCAGCACCTGCTCGCGCGCCTCCCGGCCGATCACGCTCTGGAAGTCCCGCACGATGCGGGGGAAGGGATCGGGACCCACCACGGATCCGATTACGTAGTGCGTGGTGTCGACGTTCGTGACCCAGTCGCGCAGTGCCTCGTTCGTGGCATCCTTCAACGTGCGGGTCCCGGATCCGACCGGCACCACTCGCGCTCCCATCACCTCCATGCGGAACACGTTGAGCCGCTGCCGCGCCATATCCTCCTCGCCCATGTACACCACGCACTCCAGGCCGAACAGCGCGCAGGCCGTGGCTGTTGCCACGCCGTGCTGCCCCGCTCCAGTCTCGGCGATGATGCGCCGCTTCCCCATGCGCAGGGCCAGAAGCACCTGCCCCAGCGTGTTGTTGATCTTGTGCGCGCCCGTATGGGTCAGGTCCTCCCGCTTGAGCAGCACTCGGCAGCCGACACGCTGCGACAGTCGCGGAGCCTCGGAAAGCGGCGTGGGACGTCCCACGTATGTGCTGAGCAGCCCCTCCAGCTCCTGCCGGAAGGCCGGATCGGCCACGGCCTCGCCGTACACTCCGGCGAGCTGCTCCAGCGCGGCCATCAGAGTCTCGGGCACGTAGCGCCCGCCGTACGGCCCGAAGCGCCCCGCCGTGCTCTCCACCACCCGCTCAGCCACCGTCCGCCTCCCGCCACACACGCGCCACGCCGACCAGCTCCCGCACGGCTGTCTCCGGATCCGCCGCCCCCGCCAAAGCGGCCCCCATCAGCACCGCGTCGGCTCCCCACGCCGCCACCCGCTCCACGTCGCTTCGGCCGCTCATGCCGCTCTCGGCGACGACCGGCACCCCGGGTGGGATCAGGCGCACGATCTCCTCGATGCGCGCCACGTCCACGCTGAAGTCGTCGAGGTTGCGGCTGTTCACGCCGATCGACTCGGCCTCCAGCACCAGGGCCCGCTCGAGCTCGGCCGCATCGTGCACCTCCACCAGGCGGCCCAGACCCAGCTCACCGGCGGCCCCGGCCAGCTCGACCAGCCGGCTTTGCTCCAGAGCGCGCACGATGAGCAGCACTGCGCTGGCACCGGCCGCCCGCGCCTCCCACAGCTGCAGCTCGTCCACCACGAAGTCCTTACGCAGCACCGGCACCTGCACCGCTCGCTCCACTTCCTCGAGATCGGCCAGCGAGCCCCCGAAATGCTCCTCCTCGGTCAGCACGGAGATCGCGCCGGCGCCCCCGGCTGCGTAGCTGCGCGCCAGAGCCGCCGGCTGAAGGCCCTCGGCAATGGGCCCGGCCGACGGCGAGCGTCGCTTCACCTCCGCGATGACCGCCACGTGTGCGCCGCCAAACACGCCCGACCACGGCGCTGGGTGAGGCGCGACCTGCGCCGCCACTTCCAGCGCCGCGCGCCGCCGCTCCAGGCCGCGCACCCTTTCACGGGCAGCGTTAAGGATGTTCTCGAGTGTGGTCGTCACGGTGCTGTATTGCGCTTCGGGGTGTGTTCGGGTATATTCGCTTCGGCCTTTTTTCGGCCGGACTCGGCCTGGAGCGTGCCATGCCACTCACGCGGCGGCAGAAGCAGATTCTCGACTACCTGCAAAGCTATATCCACAAGCAGGGGTACGCCCCGTCGTTCGAGGAGATCGCCGAACACTTCTCGTTCCGGTCGCTGGCCACCGTGCACGAGCACCTCACCAATCTGGAGCGGAAGGGCTACATCCAGCGCGGTCACAACGAGAGCCGCGCCATCGAGATGGTGCCGGTTCCCGGACAGTCGGGTGCCACCGAGCTGCCGCTGCTGGGCCAGGTCGCCGCGGGCCTCCCCATCGAGGCGGTGGTTACCCCCGAGAGCATCGCCGTGCCCAATGACCTCATTCCCCGGCGAGGCAACTCATACGTCCTGCGAGTGCAGGGCGATTCCATGATCGACGAGCACATCGAGAGCGGCGACTTCGTGGTCGTGCACGGCCGCGACAGCGCCGACAACGGCGAGATGGTCGTCGCTCTGGTGGACGGCACATCGGCCACGGTGAAGCGGCTCTATCGCGAGCCGGGCGGGTGGATCCGCCTCCAACCGGCCAACGAGACCATCCGCCCCATTCGGGTGCACGAGGACAACGTCCTGATTCAGGGCGTAGTGGTGGGCGTCATTCGGAAGTACTGAGCGGCGCCGCTGCTCTGAGCTTCTCCAGCGCCGCCATACCCGCTCTCGCTTCGAGGGCCTCCAGCGCTTGGCGTACTCCCTCCTCTAGGTCCGCCGCCAGTCCGGACACGTAGACCGTCGCACCAGCGTTCAGCGCCACGGCTGCGCGCCCCGCCGCATCGCTCGACGGATCTCGTAAGAGACGCTCGATCCGCGCGGCGTTGTCAGGGGGCTCGCCGCCGGCCAGAGCTGCCAGGTCGGTGTGCTCCAGACCGTACTCGGTGGGACTGATCCTCCCAGGAGTCACGCCACCCTCTCCCACCTCCCACACGCTGCTGGGGCCCGCGGGCGCAATCTCGTCCATGCCGACGTCTCCGTGCACCACCAGCGCGTGCTCCGCCCCCAACCGAGCCAGTACCTCGGCGATCACCGGGCCCCGGTCGGGGTCGGCCACGCCTACCAGCTGGCGCTTCACACCCGCCGGGTTCGCCAGCGGGCCCACGATGTTCATGATCGTGGCCGTCGCCAGTTCGCGGCGCACGGGCGCGACGTTTCGCATGGCCGGGTGAAACGCCGGGGCAAACAGAAAGGCCATGCCCGCGTCCAGCAGCACGCGGGTCGCACCCCGCGGGTCGGCTGCGATCTGCACCCCCAGAGCCTCCAACACGTCGGCCGAGCCGCACTTGGACGTGTAGGATCGGTTGCCGTGCTTCGCCACGGTGGCGCCGGCGCCCGCCGCCACGAAGGCCGCGGCCGTGGAGATGTTGAAGGTGGTAACGCTCCCGCCGCCCGTGCCGCAGGTGTCCACCAAGTGCCGGGAGCCGCCTGCATCCACCGGTACCATTGCCCCCCGTAGAGCGCGCACCGCGCCCGTGATCTCGTCGGCTCCCTCTCCCTGCACCCGCAAGCCCATGAGCAAGGCGCCGACCTGTGCCGGGGTCGCCTCTCCGCCCATTACCTGCTCGAACGCCTCGTGCGTGAGCGTTTCGCCGAGGCGCTCGCCGCGCGACAGGGTCTGCAGTGCTGCTACGATCGGCGTGGGTTGATCCTGCACGGTTGCTCCGCAGTAACCAGGGGTGCGTGGAGCAGGTACAATCCGCCATCCCGACCCGTTTGTCAACGCCGCAAGTGCTTGTGTCGCTTGCCGCTAGGGCACGCCGCCGGTATCTTGGCGGCCATGTCGGGCACCCCTTTCTACGCGGTGCTGCACTACGACGGAGGAGGCTTCGCCGGGTGGCAGCGGCAGGCCACCGACCGGACCGTGCAGGGGGAGCTCGAAGCCGCGCTCGAGCAGCTGGCAGGCGGCAGAGTGGCCGCACATGCCGCCGGCCGGACCGACGCGGGAGTACACGCGCTGGGCCAGGTCGTGAGCTTCCAACTGCCGCGCGAGTGGGACCGTGGCGAGTTGCTGCGCGCGCTGAGGGCACTGACCCCCGACGACCTGTGGATCGCGCGCCTGGGCCGGGCTCCGCCGGGGTTCCACGCGCGCAAGCACGCCCTCGCGCGGCGCTACCGCTACGTTGTGGGTTGCGATGCTGCCTCGCGCTCGCCGTTCCGGCGGCCCTACGAGTGGGCGCTGGGCCTGCCGCTCGACAGCGGGAAGCTCACCTCGGCCGCCGCTCCGTTCCTGGGTGAGCACGACTTCAGAGCCTACTCGACCGTGGGCCAGGCCAAGCCGCACTATCGCTGCAAGGTGACCGTGGCCCGCTGGGATACGCGCCCCAACGCGGAAGGTTTTATCTTTACTATCGAAGCTGACCGCTTCCTCCACCGCATGGTACGGTTCCTGGTTGGCACCATGGCGGATGTTGCGCGGGACCGGCGGTCGCTGGCAGACGTGACCCGACTGCTCCAGAGCACGAGGAATGACGAGGCGAGCCCCCCGGCCCCGCCACAGGGGCTCTATCTCGTTGGCGCACGCTACCCCCAACTCGAAGAGGGACCCGAACGATGAAATTCTTCCTCGACACCGCCGACCTCAGCGACATTCGGTGGGCCTCGCAGGCCGGTCTGATCGACGGAGTGACGACCAACCCGACGCTGCTGTCGAAGCACGCCGGTGACGTCGATCCGCAGAACGTCCTGCAGGAGATCTGCTCGCTAGTGGACGGCCCCGTGAGTGCCGAGGTGGTGGCGGTTGACGCAGAGGGGATGTACAGCGAGGGCCGCGAACTGGCCAAGCTCGCCGACAACATCGTGGTGAAGATCCCGATGCTGGAGGACGGCATGGTCGCAACGCGGAAGCTGGTGGCCGACGGGATCAACGTGAACGTGACGCTGGCGTTCAGCTCCGTGCAGTGCATGCTGGCTGCAAAGGCCGGCGCCACGTTCGTGTCCCCCTTCCTCGGGCGGCTGGACGACATCGGGCACGACAGCATGGAGATCGTGCGTGAGACGCGCCAGATCTACGACAACTACGGGATGGAGACCGAGATTCTCGCGGCCTCTATCCGGCATCCACGCCACGTAGCGGAGGCGGCCCTGGTGGGCGCGGACGTAGCCACGATGCCGACGGCCGTGCTCAAGAAGATGTTGCTGCACCCGCTCACAGACCGCGGGCTCGACCAGTTCCTCAACGACTGGAGCAAGCTGGTCGCGCGGGCGAAGGTCAACGCTTGAGAGCGGGCCCTGCTCTGCTCCTCGCCGTGGCCCTGGCCTGTGGCGACCCGCCGCCCCGGGCAGAGGCAGCGGCGCAAACTCTCGACACGACGGCCCCGCACCGCAGCGCTCCCACGCTCCAAACACCAGGCGACCGGGCGGCACTGAGCGACAGCATCACCCGCTCGCGCCTCTCGGCAATCGCCAGCGCGGCGGAGCTGGTAGCGCCTTCCGTGGTGAGCGTGAACGTGGTGCGCCGCGTGCGGCAGCGTGCCCGCTCGTCGTGGGACTTCCTCTTCATGCCGCCGGGTTTCGAGCGCGAAGTGCAGGGCCTGGGCTCCGGATTCCTCATCTCCGCGAGCGGCCTGGTGATCACCAACCAGCACGTCACCGCCGGCGCGCAAGAGATCGTGGTCACCACACGTGAGGGGGTGGACTACGAGGCCACGCTGTTGGGCGAGGATCCCCTCACCGACATCGCGGTGCTGCAGATCGACTCGACGGCCGCCCCCCGCGCGACCGTGGGCTCCAGTGAAAGCCTGGTGATCGGCGAGTGGGTGGTGGCAATCGGCAATCCGTACGGCTACCTGCTGGGGAATACGGAGCCGTCCGTCACCGCGGGGGTGGTCAGCGCCGTGGGCCGGAACCTGCTTCCCTCGGGCAACGACCGCAGCATATACGTTGGGATGATCCAGACGGACGCGGCGATCAACCCGGGGAACAGTGGCGGCCCCCTGGTGAATGCCGTGGGCGAGGTGGTGGGCGTCAACAGCTCCATCTTCTCCGAGAGCGGTGGCTCGGTGGGCATCGGGTTCGCAATCCCCATCGAGCGCGCGCTGCGTATCGCCGACGAGCTGCTGCAGCACGGCTCCGTGCGCCGCTCTTGGGTAGGGGTGAGCGTGGCGGGTCGCGACCGGCTGCGCGATTGGAAGCGCACCGGAGGGCTCGCTGTCACCGGCGTGGCACAGGGTGGCCCGGCTGCGGAAGCGGGGCTGCGCGAGGGCGACGTGCTGCTCACCGCGGCGGGCCGACCCATGCGAACCTTCCTCGACTGGGAATCGGTGAAGCTGGACGTGGCCCCGAGCCAGCGGTTGGAGCTCACCTTTAGACGGGGTGACAGGGACCGTGCGGCGACGGTCGTCGTGGCGGATCTGCCGACCGCCCTCGCCGACAAGGTGGAGGTGCTGGGGGAGATGCAGCTCGTGACCGTGACGCCCGCCGTGCGGCAGGAGCGCAGTATCGAAACCGAGGAGGGCGCGCTGATCTTCGACATCGGCACCGCGGCGAGGCGCAGCACCGGTCTCCGCCCCGGCGACGTCATCTACCAGATCAATAGGCAGCGCGTGACACGGGCCGAGGACGTTCCCGACATCATTCGCGAAGTGTCCCGCCGCAGCGCCGTACGCATCTACTTCGAGCGCGGCGGCTCACGCGGCTACACCGACTTCTACGTGCGATGACCGACAAACCTGGCTACCAGTCGCCGCTCGGCACGCGCTACGCGTCGCCGGCCATGCAACGCCTGTGGAGCGCCGAGCAGCGCGCCGCCATCTGGCGTCGCCTGTGGCTCACCCTGGCCGAGGAGCAGCAGCGCCTGGGCCTCGACGTTCCCGACGCGGCGCTGCGCGAGATGCGGGCCCATCTCGACGACGTCGATCTGGAGGCGGTGCGAGGCTACGAACGGCGCTTCCGCCACGACGTGATGGCTCACGTGCATCACTTCGGCGATCAGGCGCCTGCGGCCAAGCCGTTCCTGCACCTGGGCGCCACCAGCGCCTTCGTGACCGACAACGCCGAGCTGGTAGTCATGCGCGAAGGCTTGCGGCTCCTGCTGGGACGCCTCGTGGCCGTGCTGCGCGCCCTGCGGGAATTCGCCGAGCAACACCGTGCCCTTCCGACGATAGCCTACACGCACTTCCAGCCCGCCCAGCTGACCACGGTGGGCAAGCGTGCCACGCTGTGGTTGCAGGACTTCCTGCTCGACGCCGAGGCACTGCGCGACCTGGTGGATTTCCTGCCGTTCCGCGGCTGCAAGGGGACGGCTGGCACTCAGGCAACGTACCTCGAGCTGTTCGGTGGCGACCACGACAAGGTGCGCGAGCTGGACCGGCGCCTCGCCGAGGCCTTCGGGTTCGCTCAGGCAATTCCCGTGAGCGGGCAGACGTACACTCGCAAGATCGACAGCCGCGTGCTGGACGCGCTGGGCGGGATTGCACAGTCCGCGGCCAAGTTCGGCACCGACCTGCGCCTGCTGCAGCACGAGCGCGAAGTGCTGGAGCCGTTCGAGCAGGAGCAGATCGGTTCGAGCGCCATGCCGCACAAGCGCAACCCGATGCGCGCCGAGCGTATCTGCGCGCTGGCGCGCTACGTGCTGGCCCAACAGGAGACCGCGCACTACACGGCAGCGACCCAGTGGTTCGAGCGCACGCTCGACGACAGTGCCATACGGCGCCTCGCCATGCCCGAGGCCTTCCTGTCCACCGATGCCGTGCTGGTGCTCTGCACCAACGTTAGCGCGGGCCTGGAGGTCAACGAGGCCGTGGTGGGCCGCCACGTGGAGGATGCGATGCCCTTCATGGCCGTGGAGCGCTGGCTCATGCTCGGTGTGGAGGCCGGAGGCGACCGCCAGGCCCTGCACGAAGTCATGCGCCGGCACAGCCTCGATGCCAGCGCCGCCGTCGCCGACGGAAAGGCCAACGACCTGCTGGAGCGCCTCGCCGCAGATGCAGCCTTCGAGACAGTGCAAGCCGACGCATTGCGGCGCGAGCTCGAGCCGGACCGCTACATCGGGCGCGCACCAGAGCAAGTGACCGAATTTCTCACGGGCCCAGTGGACGAGCTGCTGGCGGCCCTCTCAACCTACGACGTCCCGGACGAAGCCACGATCAGCGTATGAGCACTAAGCCCCTCACTGAGAGCACCCTCCCCCTCCCCTTGCTGCGCCGCGGCAAGGTGCGCGAGGTGTACACCGTCGATGACGAGACCCTGCTCCTGGTCGCCAGCGATCGGGTTAGCGCATTCGACGTGGTCATCGCCGAGCCGATTCCCCGCAAGGGAGCCGTGCTGACGCAAATGAGCGCCTACTGGTTCCAGCGGTTGGCCGACGTGATGCCGAGCCACTATCTGACGGCCGCCGCCGACGAGATCGTCGAGCGAGTGCCGGCGCTGGCGCAACACCGAGCCGAGCTGGCGGGCCGCGCCATGCTGGTGCGGCGCACGGTCCCGGTTCTGTTCGAGTGCGTGGTGCGCGGGTACCTCTCGGGCTCGGCGTGGAAGGAGTACCGGCAGCAGGGCACCCTGGCAGGCGAGTCCCTGCCCGAGGGTCTGGTCGAGAGCCAGAAGCTCGAGCCGGCCATCTTCTCCCCCTCCACCAAAGCAGAGGAGGGTCACGACGAGAACATCACGTTTGGTCGCATGAGCGAGGCGCTCGGGCCCGAGATTGCGCGCCGGCTGCGGGACCTCTCGATCGCGGTGTACACGAGAGCCGCCGAGGAGAGCGTCGGGCGCGGCATCATCATCGCCGACACCAAGTTCGAGTTCGGGCACACCTCCGAAGGTGAGCTACTGCTGATAGACGAGGTGCTCACGCCCGACTCCTCCCGGTTCTGGCCCGTGGACCGCTACCAGCCGGGTCGCGGCCAGCCCAGCTTCGACAAGCAGCCGCTGAGGGACTTCCTGGACGGCTACCGGGAGCGCGGCGACTGGGACGGGAACGCGCCTGCGCCAGCCCTTCCGCCTGAAGTGATCCAGGCCACAAGCACCCGCTACCAGGATGCCTACCTTCGGATCACCGGCGAGAACCTGCCAGCCGACCTGTGAGCATCGCTCCTGAGGGACGCCCGTTCGTCCTGGTCGGCGTGCTGGTCCTCGCCGTGCTGGCTGTGGTGGGCTACTGGTTGGGCGGGTGGTGGCTGGGACCGGCCGTTGCCTGGATCCCGGTCGCAGCGTGGGTTCCCTGGTTCTTTCGCGACCCCAGCCGGGAGGGGCCCCGGGGCGAGGGGCTGATTCTGGCGCCAGCCGACGGCAAGGTGGTTTCCGTGGTGGAGCTGCGGGGGCACGAGTTCGTCGAGGGAGAGGCGACCCGCGTGTCGGTGTTCATGAACGTGTTCAACGTGCATGTGAACCGGCATCCCGTGGACGGTATCGTGAACCTGCGGGAGTACCGGCCGGGCCGGTTCGTCAACGCGACGCTCGACAAGGCGAGTGAGGACAACGAACAGATGTCACTTGGCATAAAGAACGCACACGGCCCCGTTTTGGTACGCCAGATCGCGGGGCTCGTGGCACGGCGCATCGTGACCGACCCGCAGCTGGGCGAGTCGGTGCGGCAGGGTGAGCGCCTGGGACTCATCCGGTTCGGCTCTCGCGTCGACACCATCCTCCCGCGAGCAGCCAGCGTGCGTGTGCGGGAGGGTGATCGGACCCGGGCCGGTGTGACCGTGCTCGCGGAGTGGTCGCAATGACGCGCGCACCGAGGCGACGCAGGAGGGTACGGCGGGCCATCATCGTGGTTCCCAGCCTCTTCACGCTGGCCAACCTGTTCTTCGGTGTCTGGGCCATCGTGCTGGCCTCCCAAGGCCAGTTCTACTTGGCCAGCTGGTGGATCGTGATCGCCGGCGTGCTGGACATGCTGGACGGCCAGCTGGCGCGGATGAGCAAGACGGGCACGCGCTTCGGCGCGGAACTGGACTCCCTGGTTGACCTGGTCAGCTTCGGAGTGGCGCCCGCTCTGCTGCTCTACTTCCTGCACTTCTCGGCGCTGGGGCAGTACGCCTGGGTATTCCTCTACGCCTTCGTGGTGTGCGTGGCGCTGCGGTTGGCCCGCTACAACGTGCAGACTGGCGACGGCCCCAAGACGGCATTCATCGGACTCCCGTCGCCCGCGGCCGGAATGACCCTGGCCACGTACTATCCGTTCACCCAGACCGCGTTCTACCAGACGCAGCTCGCGAGCCTGCCGTGGAGCCAGATCCTGATCTTTCTGGTCATCGCGCTCTCGATCGCGATGGTGAGCAACGTCCAGTACGCCCGTGTGCCGCGGATCGGAGTGCGCTCCGTGCGCGGGCTGCTGGGACTCACCTACCACCTCACGATCATCGGGTTCGCGATCTGGAGCCGCGACATCTTCTTCTTCCCGCTGGGGATCACGTACCTGGCGTACGGCCTGGTGCGGGCCGCCGGGGTCGGGTTCCTGGAGCGGGGCGAGGAGCCGGCCGAGGTGCCTGAGGAAGACGATCAGGGAGAGTATCCCCAGATCGTGCGGGACGCCGAGCCGCGCCGCAAACGGCGGCGGCGGCGCGGCGGTGTGTGACGATGCCCCAAAAATCACTATCTTAGTGGACGCATCACGCCGAGGTCTTCGGAGGAGGGACGCAATGAAATGGCCCATACTGGCAGCCACGGCAGCGATCTGCGTTGCGACGGTAGGCTGTGACCGGGTGTCCCTGCCGTTCCTGAGCAAGGGTGATACCGACACGACGGCGGCCGACACCGCGACCGCGCTGGAAGCTGGTCCAGACACCACCGAGCTGGCGGCGGCCCCCCGGACGACGCAGCTGCAGCCCGTGACCCCCGAGCCGGAGCCCGCACGACCCGTGCGGCAGCCCCTCGTGGGTTCCCTCGTGGATGAGCCGTGGTTCCCCACCGACACCGGCACCGTGCAGCCAGGCATGACCAGCATGGAAGTCATCGCGGTGTGGGGCGAGCCCGAGGCGGAGCGCACCGCGGGCAACCGCACGTATCTCTACTTCCGCAACGGGTGCGAGGTCACGTGCGGCACGTACGATGTCGTGTTCCTGGAGAACGACCAGGTGGTGGACGCCATCGTACGCGGACCGGGACACAACTACGCCGGAATGTCCTCGTCTCCCCCGGACCGGGAAGCACAGTTCACCCCTCCCCAGCCGGGAGAGGAGGTACCGGGAGCGAACTGATGCCGGATAAGCCTAGTCGTAACGAAGACGAGTACTTCGCCAAGCAGTCGGCCGAGCTGATCAAGGCGCGTAAAGAGCGGGCGCAGGGCGAGGCAGAGGTGGCGCAGCGCCGCTCGCACTTCATGAAGTGCCCGAAGTGCGGTGCGGACTTGACCACTGAGGATTACCACGGCGTCCAGATAGACCGCTGTCCCGAATGCAACGGCATGTGGCTGGACGCCGGCGAGGGCGAAGAGCTGCTGGCACGGGAGGATGCCGGGGTAATCAACATCTTCAAGTCGATCATGCGCGGCGTCGGCAGCTGAGCCGGCCGCGCCCCATGAACCGGATCTTCCTCCCTCCCTGCGGAACCCTCCGCAAGGCTGACGTGTTCTCTCCGAGCGAACCATGTGCGGCATCTTTGGCGTAGTCGGCGTCGAGCAGGCGGCTGAGCTCACCTACCTCGGGCTCTATGCCCTGCAGCACCGCGGGCAGGAGTCGGCGGGTATCGTGAGCATCGAAGCGGACGGCCATGCCAGTGTGCGGCGCGACATGGGGTTGGTGTCGGAGATCTTCCCACCCGAGGTGATCCGCCAGTTGCCCGGCTCGATAGCGATCGGCCACACACGGTACTCCACCACGGGAAGCTCGGTGCTGGCCAATGCCCAGCCTGCGGTGGTGAACTATCACCACGGCGCGCTCACCCTGGCACACAACGGCAACCTGACCAACGCCCAGGCTTTGCGCGAGGACCTGGTGCGCAAGGGCTCGATCTTCCAGTCCACGTCGGACTCCGAGGTCCTGATCCATCTCATCGCCCGGTCCGGCGCCCGCCAGCCCGAAGACCAGATCATGGACGCGCTGGAGCGGGTGGACGGCGCCTACACTCTGCTGCTCACGGTCGGCACGACCGTCTACGCCGTGGTAGACCCCAGGGGGTTCCGGCCGCTGGTGTTGGGCCGGCTGGGCGACGGTTGGGTGCTGGCCTCGGAGACCTGCGCGCTCGACATCGTGGGGGCGACGGCGGTACGCGAGCTCGAGCCCGGCGAGTGGCTGAAGATCGAGGACGGAAAGGTGGTGGACATGCCGAAGCTCAAGGCCAAACCACACCGTCGCTGCGTGTTCGAGCTGATCTACTTCTCGCGCCCCGACAGCGTGGTGTTCGGGGAGTCGGTCGACCGCGTGCGCCGTGAGCTGGGGCGCCAGCTGGCGCGGGAGCACCCCGTTCCAGACGCCGACTGCGTGTTCTCGGTGCCCGACTCGTCCAACGCCATGGCGCTGGGGTTCGCCGAGGAGAGCGGGATCGACCTGGAGCACGGCCTCATCCGCAACCACTACGTGGGCCGCACGTTCATCAATCCCGGACAGACCAGCCGCACCGCCAAGGTGCGCATCAAGTTCAATCCGGTGAAGGACGTCATCGAGGGGAAGCGCGTGGTGGTGGTGGACGACTCCATCGTGCGGGGCACGACCTCACGCGCTCTGATGCAGATGATCCGCCAGGCCGGGGCCAGTGAAGTCCACCTGCGCATCGCGTCCCATCCCATCACCGGCCCCTGCCTCTACGGTATCGACACGCCGCGGCGTGAGGAGTTGATCGCGGCGAAGCACTCGGTGCAGGAGATCCGCGAGCACCTGGGAGTGGACACCTTGGGCTACCTGTCGCTCGAGGGCATGCTCACGGCCGCCGGCAGCACCGAGCGCTTCTGTCACGCCTGTTTCTCGGGCGACTACCCCACCGAGGTTCCGCAGGACCAACAGGAAAGCCGCACGGCATCAGGCGAGCAGGTCACGGCGCTGATGGAGTGATCCGCGCCCCCCCTACCCTCCACACGCACCCCACGTAATCTTCATGGCGGCTTCACGTCGGGCCCTCAGTTTCTAGGAAACACACTCCGGGTAGGGACGGGACGATGGCGGACGTCTATTCGTTCGGAAACGGCAAGGCCGACGGCCACGCTGGCATGAAGGACCTTCTCGGCGGCAAGGGTGCCAACCTCGCCGAGATGACCAACCTAGGGGTGCCCGTGCCCCCCGGCTTCACCATCTCCACCCAGCTCTGCATGGCCTACCTCGAGCAGGGCGATTTCCCGCCAACCCTGCGGGGCGAGGTAGAGACGGCGATGCAGCGTGTGGAAGCCGCCATGGGACGGCGCTTCGGCGCCAATCGGGAGCCCCTGCTGGTTTCCGTGCGCTCAGGTGGGAAGTTCTCCATGCCCGGCATGATGGAGACCATTCTCAACCTGGGGCTCAACGACCACACCGCCCGGGCGCTGGCCGACGAGTCGGGCAATGCCCGCTTCGCCTTCGATTCCTACCGCCGCCTCGTGCAGATGTACGGCTCAGTGGTGTACGGCATCTCCGGCGAGACCGGAGATCCCTTCGAGCACGCCCTCGAGGCCCTCAAGGAGGAGCGGGTTGTAGACCGTGACATCGACCTCGCCGCCGAAGATCTCGAGGCGCTGGTCGGCACCTTCAAGGCCATCGTACGGCAGGAGACCGGCCGTGACTTCCCCGACGACCCGTGGGAGCAGCTGTGGGGCGCCATCGAGGCGGTATTCCGCTCCTGGAACGGCCGCCGGGCGGTGGACTACCGCAGGGTGCATCACATTCCCGACGACCTGGGCACCGCCGTGAACGTGCAGGCCATGGTGTTCGGCAACGTGAGCGAGGATTCGGGCACCGGCGTGGCATTCACCCGTAACCCCTCAAACGGGGAGCGGCAGGTGTTTGGGGAGTTCCTGGTCAATGCCCAGGGTGAGGACGTGGTGGCGGGGATCAGGGACCCGGAGCCGATAGCCAAGATGCGGGACTGGCTGCCCGGGATCGCCGATGAGTTCGAGCGCTACTGCGGGACCCTCGAAGCCCACTACACCGACGTGCAGGACCTGGAGTTCACCGTGGAGCGGCGCAGGCTCTACATCCTGCAGACCCGGACCGGGAAGCGCACCGCCAGTGCGGCCGTCCGGGTGGCCGTGGACATGGTGGACGAGGGCCTGATCGACCAGCGGACCGCGGTGCTGCGGGTGGATCCGGCCCAGCTGGACCAGCTGCTGCACCCCACGGTTGACCCCGAGGCAGAGCTCACGGTGATCGCCACCGGACTCCCCGCCTCCCCCGGAGCCGCCGTGGGACGGGCGGTTTTCGATGCTGACCGCGCGGCCAGCCAGGGGGAAGCCGGTGAGCCGGTGATCCTGGTTCGGCGCGAGACCAGCCCGGACGACTTCCACGGGATGGCCGTGGCCGAGGGCATCCTCACTTCACGGGGCGGTATGACCAGCCACGCCGCCGTGGTGGCCCGCGGCATGGGCAAGTGCTGTGTCGCGGGGGCCAAGGAGGTCGATGTCGACGAGGCGAGCCGCCGCTTCCAGACCCACGGGGTCTCGGTCGCGGAGGGAGACTGGCTCACCCTCGACGGGAGCACCGGACGCGTCATCCTGGGGGAAACGGCGCTGATGGAGCCCACTCCGGGGGATGACTTCCTCCGGCTCATGGGGTGGGCGGACGAATACCGCCGGCTGAGGGTGCGCACCAACGCCGACACCCCTGCCGACGCATCCCGGGCGCGGGGATTCGGGGCCGAGGGCATCGGACTGTGCCGCACCGAGCACATGTTCTTCGAGGGCGACCGTATCCGCGCCATGCGGGAGATGATTGTGGCCGACAGCGAGGAGGGGCGTCGCAAGGCCCTGGCCAAGCTCCTCCCCATGCAACGGGACGATTTCGCGGGGATCTTCCGGGCCATGGACGGCCTCCCGGTTACGATCCGCCTGCTCGATCCCCCGCTCCACGAGTTCCTGCCGCGGGAGGACGAGGAGATCGCCCAGCTGGCGGCCACCATGGACGTCCCGGCCGAGCGTCTGCGGCGCACCGTCGACATTCTGGGGGAAACCAACCCCATGCTGGGCCACCGCGGCTGCCGGCTGGGGATCGCCTACCCCGAGATCACTGAGATGCAGGCCCGAGCGATCCTGGAGGCCGCCTGCGAGGTGGACGCCGCCGGGGTCGAGGTCCACCCCGAGGTGATGGTGCCGCTGGTGGGACACGTAGAGGAGCTGCGGCATCAGGCCCGCCTGGTGCGGGACACGGCGGAGGCCGTGTTCCGGGAGCGGGGCCGCAAGGTGGATTACCTGGTGGGCACCATGATCGAGGTCCCGCGGGCCTGCGTCACCGCCCACGAGATCGCAGAGGTGGCCGAGTTCTTCTCGTTCGGGACCAACGACCTGACCCAAACCACCCTTGCCATCTCGCGCGACGACGCGGGGCGGTTCCTCCCGCTCTACGCGGAGCGCGGGATCCTCCCCGAGGACCCGTTTCAGACCCTGGACCAGCCCGGAGTGGGCCGTATGGTCCAGATGGCTGTGGAGCTGGGGCGCCGACCCAATCCCAAGCTCAAGATCGGCATCTGCGGCGAGCATGGGGGCGACCCCCGTTCGGTCGCGTTCTGCCACCGCCAGGACTTGAACTACGTATCCTGCTCCCCGTTCCGGGTGCCGATCGCCAGGCTGGCCGCGGCCCAGGCGGCCATCGAGTAGCCCCCGGCTGCCGGAATGGCGCAACCCGCTCCGTCACCACGCGCCTCCCGTTTCTTGCTCGCCCGGGAGCCCGAGTTCTGCGTCGGGGGGTCGGCCGCAGCGCGATCAGGGGTTTTCCACATTGGAAGCCGCGGGGCGAGGCGCCAGCCAGTCCAGATCTCATAAGGGACTTTAGCCGCACTGAGGATCGTATTACACAACAAGCGTTTACAGCGCAGCACTTCAGGGACTAATGCGCTTGAGCCAATCTGACCTGCTGCCTCGAAATTGTGAAGAAAGCGGCCCCTCCGCCTCAGCGAAGGGGCCGCTCCTGCAATGGAGGCGCGGGGAATCGAACCCCGGTCCGAGCCTCGCTCCGGATCCGCGTCTACGTGCGTAGGCTGCGCTTGAGGTCTCCGTCGACTGGCGCCCAGCCGGCCAAATCGGCGGACAAGCCTTCTAAAGCTCTCACGTTGCGTGCGAAGGCGTCACGCCGCGCCAGCCCGAATTTGCGATACCCGCGTGCCGCCTCGGGCGGGCTACCTCGCGGGCAGGTGCTGTAAGCAGAGCTTACGCAGCCAGAGCCAAGTCAGTATTGGCAGTTTTAAAGTCCCCAGTGATTTGACCAGGACACCGGGAATCCTGGACACGCTGCGAAACCATCACCAAACCCGTCGAAGCCAGTCGCCCCCTTCCCTGCTCGGGTACCCAAGAAAGATACGCAGCGCCCGGAGGCGCCAGCAAGCGCCTCCGGGCACCTCGAACTCCAATGTCCTAGGCCGGTTAGGCCGAAGGGGCCCTACTCCCCGTCCCGGAGGCTGCCTCGACCCGATTGCGACCCCTGCTCTTGGCCTGATACAGCGCGGAATCGGCCGACGGCAGCAGGTTCTGGAGGTCCGCCACCGTCTGGGGATAGGCGGCCACGCCGAAGGAGCAGGTGATCTTGAGCTCGGCGCCGGACCATGGCACGACCGAGGCCTCCACCGACTTGCGGATGCGCTCTGCCACGTCCATTGCTGGCTGCAGCGGCGTGTGCGGCAGCCAGATGGCGAATTCCTCGCCCCCTATGCGGGCCGCCACGTCGTCGTCGCGCAATGCCTGCCGGAACAGCCGCGCCACGTGCTTGAGAGCCGCGTCGCCCGCGGCGTGCCCGTGGTTGTCGTTCACGCGCTTGAAGTGGTCGATGTCCACGCACAGCAGGGTGCCCGGCTCGGTGCCCCAGTTCTTCAGCGCCTCGTCCAGCGCGGCGCGGTTGGGCAACTGGGTCAGCCGGTCGGTCATCGCCTGGGTCTCGGCCGCCCTCACCTTGACCGCGTTGTTGAGCCGCGGCCCGGCATCCACCGCGAGGAACGCTATCCGCTCTTGCACACTGGGTTCGAGCTTGTGCGGGGGGCCGAACACCACGAGTGCCCCGCACCCCTCTGCCCCGTCATGCAACGGGAACGCCGTGCCGGACTCGGAGCGGCGCCTTCTATCCGAGCGCGACCGGCCGAACAGGTCGTCCGGTGAGGCACCCACCACGGGGATGTCACCGGAACACGCCCTGCCGACCGCCGAGTCGGGACTCACCCGGAGCCCCAGCAGTCTCCGGTCCCCCTGGCGGGAGATGGCCACAACGCTCGCTTCGGTGACCGCCGGGTCGCGCAGCACAACGGCGGCAGTCCGCCCGGTGAGGCCGCGCACCGACTCGCACAACCCGAACGAGATGGCCTCGACGGACTCCGCCCCCATGACCATCCAGTCGGGCGCCCCGGCCAGATCGCCGTACGCGTGGAACTCGCGCAACCGCTCCACCCTGAGCTCCGCGAGGAAAGCGCGCAGGTCCTCGGCCACCTTGCGCACATCCTCGGGGCCGGCGGTGTCGAACGCCAGCACCACTGCACTGCCGATCTGCCCATCCCCCACGGCTACGATGACGTTTCCCTCGCGCACCACGTGCTCCCGCCCGTCCGCCAGGGAGAGCCGCGCCGTAGCCAGCGCTCGCTCGACCAGGGCATCGGGGGGTGGGGGCTCGCCGACGGACAGCACGGGCTCGCCGTCGGGCACAACCAGGCACGCGGCCGCGGCGCGGTTGGCCCGCCGTAGCAGGTCGACCACGTGCGGAACGTCGGCCGGCATGAGCTCGGGGCCAATCCCACCCATGCGGCGACGTTGCCACCAGGCGCGGGCAACCGCGCCGAGCAGCAGGCCCAGCACGAGTCCCAGGAGCAGAGGCCAGAGTGTCATGAGGAAAGGTGGTTGATGCGGGATGCCGCCACCGCGGCACCGAATCCATTGTCGATGTTCACGACGACCACGCCGGAGGCACAGGAATTGAGCATTGCGAGCAATGCCGAAATCCCCTCGAAGGCGGCTCCGTAGCCCACGCTGGTCGGGACAGCAATCACGGGCACTTTCACCATTCCTCCCACGACACTGGCCAGGGCGCCATCCATGCCTGCGACAACTATGAGGACTGAAGCCTCATTGAGCAACTCCGACTGCCGCAGGATGCGGTGAATGCCGGCGACCCCCACATCGGCCAGAACCTCTACCCGGTTTCCCATGGCGCGTGCCACGACGGCGGCTTCCTCGGCCACCGGGAGATCCGAGGTGCCGGCCGTCACTACCAGGATCATGCCGGCCGCAGCGGGCGGTGGCTGATCGGGCGCCAGGTGCACGGTCCTCGCGAGCTCGTTCACCTCCACCCGGGGGAACCGCTCTCGCAGCGCGCCGCGCACCGGGCCCTCGGCCCGGGTTGCCAGGAAGGTGCCCGAGCCGGCCTCGAGCGACTCACAAATCCCGACCACCTGCTCGACCGTCTTGCCCTGGCACAACACCACCTCCGGGAACCCCTGGATCAGAGGTCGCAGGTGATCCACCTGGGCATACGGAAGTTCGTCTATGGGGAATCGACTCAGCTGCTTGAGAGCCTGCTCGGGAGACAGCTCCCCCCGGGAGACCTGCTCGACGAGGGCGCGGAGCCGTTCCTCGCTCACCCGACGGCCTGAAAGGGCTCCAGGTACTCGCGGAAGACCCGCTCGATCTCGGCCATCGACTCGATCTGGTGCAGGCGCTGGCGCAGGGCGGCCGCGCGCGGCAGGCCGCGCACGTACCACCCCAGGTGCTTGCGGAACTCGATAGCGGTGCGGCGGTCGTCGCCCTGGATCTCGACCTGGAGCCGCGCGTGCCGCAGTGCCACCGCGAAGCGCTCGGCCGCTGCGGGTGCCGGGCGAGGCGCCTTGCCATCGAGCAGCGCACGCGCCTGTTGGAACAGCCAGGGGTTGCCGAAGGACCCGCGCGCGATCATGACGCCGTCGCAGCCGGTCTCACGCCTCATGCGCACCACGTCCTCGGCGGTCTTGACGTCGCCGTTGCCGATGACGGGGATCTCCAGGGCGCGCTTCACGGCCGCGATCTCCTCCCACCGGGCGTGCCCCTCGTACATCTGCGTGCGGGTGCGCGGGTGCAGCGCGAGCGCCTGCGCCCCGGCATCCTGGCAGCGCAGCGCGATCGCAACCGGGTCGCGGGTCGGCTCGTCCCAGCCGCTGCGGATCTTCACGGTGACCGGCACACGCACCGCGGCTCGCACCCTGCGGATGATGTCCTGAACCAAGTCCAGATCCTTGAGGCACCCCGACCCGCCGTTGCGCCTCACGACCTTCTTGACCGGGCACCCGAAGTTGATGTCGATGAAGTCGGGACCGTAGTGCTGCTCCACCAGCGCGGCCGCCTCGGCCATGGCGTCGGCCTCGGCACCGTACAGCTGTATCCCTATGGGACGCTCCTCCGGCGTGAAGTACGCTCCGTCGTGCACGCTCTCGACGCCCCGCCTGAGTCCCTCGGACGACAGGAACTCCGACACGACCACGTCGGCTCCGAATGAGCGGCACAGGCGCCGAAACGGAGGCTCCGAAACCCCGGCCATGGGAGCCAGGAAGAGCGGTACGTTTGCGCGCACGGGATACGGAAATGCCATAATAGAGCGAACTTAACGAGCCCCGGACCCACCGGCAACCAAACGGTTTGACAGCCTCACCGGCGGTCCGTTACGTTTCGCGGTCCTTCCACAACTGACCACGACTATCATGCATCTAAAAGAATTCTTCGCTCCTGACGCCATCTCGCTGAAGCTGGAAGGCTCGGAGAAAGACGAGATCCTGAAGGAACTCATCACGCTGCTGAAGCTGGACGAGAAGTCCGAGACGATGCTGTACAAGATGCTGAAGCGGCGAGAGAACCTCGGGTCCACCGGAATCGGACGTGGTATCGCCATTCCCCACTGCCGCTCGCTGGTGGTGAACCGACTGAGGGTCGCGTTCGGCCGCAGGGCCGACGGCGTGGACTTCAAGGCAATCGACGACAAGCCCGTGTTCGACTTCTTCCTCATCGTCGCTCCGCCCCTGGAAGTCTCGAACCAGTACCTCCCGGTGCTGGGGAAGATCGCCCAGTTTGCCAAGGAGCCGGACGTGCCGGACAGGCTGGGAGAACTCGACTCGCCGGAGCAGTTCCTCCAGCTGTTGGACGAGAAGGGCGTCTAGGAGCCGAGAACAGAGGACGGTACTTCAGCCTGTCGTACCCTTCCCCGTTCCCCCTTCCCCGGGGCGGTGGGCGGCGGTGGTGCTACTCCCACTCGATGGTGGCGGGCGGCTTCGAGCTGACGTCGTAGACGACCCGATTCACACCGCTCACTTCGTTGATGATGCGGTTGGCGATCTGCCCGATCACATCGGGCGGGAAGGGATACCAGTCGGCGGTCATGCCGTCGGTGCTGGTCACCGCGCGTAGGGCAACCACGTTCTCGTAGGTGCGGGCGTCGCCCATCACCCCCACAGCCTGCACCGGAAGCAGCACGGCAAAGGCCTGCCAGATGTCGTCGTAGCAGCCGGCGCGGCGGATCTCCTCCAGGTAGATCGAGTCCGCCTCCTGCAGCACCCTGATGCGCTCCTCAGTGACGGGACCGAGAATGCGCACCGCCAGGCCCGGACCGGGGAACGGGTGGCGTCCCACGATCTCCTCCGGTAACCCCAGCTCGCGCCCCACCTGGCGCACCTCGTCCTTGAACAGCTCGCGCAACGGTTCGATCAGCTCGAACGGCAGATCGGGCCGCAGCCCGCCCACGTTGTGGTGGGTCTTGATGGTGACGGAGGGGCCACCACGCGGCGACAGCGACTCGATCACATCGGGGTAGAGGGTGCCTTGCACCAGATAGCCCACACCCTTCCCTACCTCCTGTGCCGCTTCCTCGAAGACGTCGATAAAGGTGTGCCCGATGATGCGGCGCTTCTCCTCCGGGTCTTCCACGTCGCGCAGGCGCTCGAGGAACTGTGCAGAGGCGTTGACCGACCGCAGGTCTATGCCGAGAGCCGAGCCAAACACTCGCTCCACGTACTCCGCCTCGTGCAGCCGCAGCAGTCCGTGATCTACGAATATGCAGGTGAGCCGATCCCCCAGGGCACGGTGGACCAGCACGGCAGCGACGGCGGAATCCACGCCGCCCGAGAGGCCGCAGATCGCATGCCCTTTGGCACCCACGCGCTCGCGTATCGCCTCCACCTGCTCCGCGATGAAGTGCCCGGCGGTCCAGTCGGGCGTGCAGCGGCAGATCTGGAACAGGAAGTTGCTGAGGATCTCTCCGCCGCGGGGCGTGTGGTGTACCTCCGGGTGAAACTGCACCCCGTACAGGCGCCGCCCCGCATGGGCGAATGCCGCGATCGGGCTGTTGACGCTGGAGGCGCCCACCTCGAAGCCATCCGCCAGGCCGGTCATCCGATCACCGTGGCTCATCCACACGTGGGACCGCTCGCCCGGCTCGAACCCCCCGAACAGCTCCCCCGGATCGCGAATCTCGATCTCGGCACGCCCGTATTCCCGCTCCCCCGCGGGCTCCACCGTGCCCCCGGCGGCCAGATTGAGCAGACCCATTCCGTAGCACACTCCGAGAATGGGGGTCTCGAGATCGGCGAATCCCTGCGGCAGCTGCGGAGCCCCCTCCTCGTACACAGAGCGGGGACCGCCGGAGAGGATGATCCCCTTGGGGTGCAGTGCCCGGACCTCTTCCACCGATGCGGGCGGCGGGTGGATCTCGCAGTACACGTGCGACTCCCGCACGCGCCGGGCAATCAGCTGCGTGTACTGCGAGCCGTAGTCCAGAATAAGGATGCCGTTGGAGAGATCCGTCATGGACCCTCCCTCAGTATGCTCTTGCCCACACAGCCTCGACGATGGACTTCCCGCCACACCACACACAGGTGGACGGAGCAGGATCGGAGCGGAACTCCTCGTCGACCAATGCCCGGATCGTGGCCTTGGTGGCCTGCTGTATCTCGGTTTCACAGGCCGGCGAGCCACAGAATCCACCGTACGCGAACCCTCCCGCTCCCTCCATCAGCTCGGTGAGTTGCTCTTTGGTCACGTTCCTGACGGTGTTCTCCTCGCGCCGCTGCCGGGCCGCATCCAGCAGGCCGTCTTGGATCTCGTTCAGCGCGCTGCGGACCGACTCCACGATGCCGCTCGCCGGGACCGGCGCCTTGCCACCGGTGCGCCGCGCCAACATTGCCTGCTGCTGCTTCACGTCGCGCGGCCCCACCTCGAGCCGCACCGGCACGCCCTTCCCTTCCCACTCGTAGTACTTCGCCCCCGGCTTCATGCCGTCGCGGTCGTCGACGTGCACGCGCACGCCGGCGCTGCGGAGCTCCTGCGCGAGTTGCTGCGCACTCTCCATCACCGTCGTCTTCTCTGTCTCGGACCTCCAGATCGGCACCAGCGCCACCTGGATCGGCGCTAGCCGGGGCGGACAGACCAGTCCGACGTCATCGCTGTGTGTCATGATGAGGCCGCCCACCAGGCGGGTGGAGACACCCCAGGAGCTGCTCCACACGTAGTCCAGCTTCCCGTCAGCCGTCTGGTACTGCGTGTCGAAGGCCTTGGCGAAGTTCTGCCCCAGGAAGTGCGACGTGCCGGCTTGCAGCGCCTTGTTGTCCTGCATCATGGCCTCGCAGGCGTACGTGCGAACCGCCCCGGCGAACTTCTCCGCGTCGGTCTTGGGGCCGGTCACGGGCGGCATGGCCATCCAGTCTTCCATGAACCGGCGGTACACACCCAGGATCAGCAGGGTCTCCTCTTCCGCCTCCTGCGAGGTGGCGTGCGCGGTGTGGCCCTCCTGCCAGAGGAACTCCGTCGTGCGGAGGAACAGCCGCGTGCGCATCTCCCACCGCACGATGTTGGCCCACTGGTTCAGCAGTACGGGCAGATCGCGATAGCTCTGGATCCACTTGGAGAGCATCGCGTATATGATTGTCTCCGATGTGGGACGCACGACCAGCGGCTCCTCCAGCTCCTTGCCGCCACCGTGGGTCACCACCGCCGTCTGCGGCGCAAACCCCTCGACGTGCTCCGCCTCCTTGGCCATGAAGCTCTGGGGGATGAACAACGGGAAGTAGGCGTTCTCGTGTCCCGTCTCTTTGAACATGGCGTCCAGCGCGCCCTGCATCAGCTCCCAGATGGCGTAACCGTGGGGACGGATCACCATGCAGCCGCGCACGGGCGAATAGTCGGCCAACTCCGCTCGCATGATCACGTCGTTGTACCAGGCGCTGAAGTCCGTCGATCGTGGGGTAATCCGCAGCTCGTCGCTCATCCGCTGTTCGCCCTGCCCGCTCTCCGTTGATGGTGACTGACCATGCGCTGCGCCAAGTCGGCCAGCGGTACTTGCTCTTCCTCGCCGCGGTCGAGGTCCCGTACCACGGCCTTGCCACTCGCCCGCTCATCCGGCCCGAGCAGCACGGCCACCCTGGCGTGCCGTGCCGCGGCGAGCTTCAGCTGTTTCGCGACCGACATCAGCTTGAGCGCGAACTCCACGCTCGCGCCCGCCTCCCGCAGCTCGTGCGCCAACCGCAACACCTCGTCGACGTCCGCGCCGGTCACGGCCACGAGGAACGCATCGAGCCGTGGGGGCTCGGGCGTAGTCGCTGCATGGGCCTTGATCAGCTCACCCAGCACCACGTCGCCCATGCCGAAACCGGCCGCGGGGAGATCCACCCCGCCGAGCGCCTCGAGCAGGCCATCGTACCGGCCGCCGCCGCATATGGCGCGCAGCGATCGCCCCGCGTCGAACAGCTCGAACACGATGCCGGTGTAGTAAGCCAGTCCGCGCACCACCGACACGTCGACGTCCACGTAATCCCCGAATCCCATCGCATCCAGCGCCTCGACGCAGTCGGCGAGCCCCTCGACGGCCCCCGGATCTGCTCCCGAGGCCTGCAGTGCTGCGCGCGCGGCCTCCAGGCTCTTGATGGCGCCGATCGCGATCACCCGGGCGGCCGTGTCGCCGTCGAGGCCCGCAGACTCGGCCAGGCTCTTCACCAGCTCGTCCCGCGGCTCGCGCTCCAGCTTGTCTATGTGCGCATACGCCGAGGCAATTTGCTGCTCCGACAGCCCCTGGGACTCGAGCAGCGCGTGGGCCAGCCGCCGGTCCGACACCCGAGCCCGGACGCTGTCCGCGGTGAACCCCAGCCCACGCAGCACGTCCAGCGCCGCTGCGATGAGCTCAGCGTCCGCCAGCGGTCCCGGCTCGCCGATGATGTCCATGTTCAGCTGGAAGTGCTCGCGCAGGCGCCCCCGCTGCTGCCGCTCGTAGCGAAACAGCTGGGGCATCGAGAACCAGCGGATCGGCTTCTTGAGGGCCCGCGCCCGACTGGCGACCATGCGCGCGAGCGTAGGCGTCATCTCAGGACGCAGGCTCACCTCGCGCCCACCCCTATCCTCGAAGGAGTAGAGCTGCTCGACGATCTCGTCTCCGCTCTTGCGAGTGTACAGCTCCAGCGGCTCGAGCGGCGGCCCGTCGTACTCCTCGAAGCCGTACCGCTCCGCCACGTTGCGCCACACCTCGAAGATGTGATTGCGAAGAGCGGTGTCGTCGGGGTAGAAGTCGCGAAAACCAGGCAGCGACTGGGTTTGCATCGAACCAATCTACCCGAGCGGAGGGAATCCGGGCAACCGGGCCATGGCATCGCCCACGGTGTGAAACGACCCCGTGACAACGACCGTCTCCGCACCACGCTGCACTCCCGCCAGGGCGCGGTCGAAGTCGAGCTCCGCGGTCACCTGCGGGAAGCGCCGCTGAACAGCCTCCAGCTCCCAACAGCGCTCCGCCGGAGCGGTGGGCGGGATCGTCACCCAAATGGCGTCCACGGCGCGCTCCAGCCGCGTCAGCATGTCCGCCCAGTCCTTGTCCCGCATGATCCCCACCAGCGCATGGCGCGGCGCCGGCGCGTCCGTTTCGCCCAGAGCCGCAGCCAGCGCCCCGGCCCCCGCCGGATTGTGCGCGACGTCCAGGACCCACTTGCCGCGGCAGTCGAACCGCCCGGGTAGCCGGGCGCTGGCGAAGGCGCGCCGCACACTCGCCTCGCCCGGGCGCAGCTCGGGCTCCAACTCGTGCAGCACGGCCTGTGCAACTGCGGCGTTGCGTCGCTGGTGCGCGCCGGCAAGGCCGAGCCGGCCGTCGTACCGTGCGCCGTCCGGAACGATCACCACGTGGGCTCCGGCCGCTGCCGCATGCTGCTCCAGCACCTCGCGCAGCTCAGGGTCGGTCTCGCCCACCACGAACGGGATGCCCGGCTTGGCGATACCGGCCTTCTCGGCTGCCATTCCAGTCAACGATTCTCCCAGATACTCGGAATGGTCTCGCGTCACGTGGGTTACTGCGCTGACCAGGGGTGTGAGCACGTTGGTGGCGTCCAGCCGCCCACCCAACCCCACTTCCACCACGGCTAGCTCGGCACCCCGTGCCGCAAAGTCTGCGAACGCGATAGCGGTCGTGGCCTCGAAGAAACTGGCTTCGGTTGCCTCCACGCTCGCCTTCAGCACCTCCGTCCAGCGCGCGAAGGCCTCGGGCACGATGGGGCGATCATCCACCAGCATGCGCTCGCGAGCATCCACCAGGTGGGGCGACGTGTACAGCGCCGTGCGCACTCCATGGGCGCGCAGCGCCCGGTAGATCAGCGTGGCCGCCGATCCCTTGCCGTTCGTGCCGCCGACGTGAATCGCGCGGAAGTGCCGTTCAGGATGCCCCAGGCGCTCGAGCAGTTCCCGAGTCGGCCCCAGAGACCACTGCTTGCCGCCTGACAGACGTGGAAAGAGGAAGCGGACGGCCTCCTCGTAGGTGAGCGTCAGATGTCAGCCCCCACCGCCTCGAGCCCCTGCATCATCCGCAGCAAGCGCGACACCGTACTGCGCATCTGATGGCGCGGTACCACGGCATCGACCATCCCCTTCTCCTCCAGGAACTCCGCCGTCTGAAAGCCCTCGGGAAGGTCCTGTCCGATCGTCTGCTTGATCACGCGCGGCCCGGCGAAGCCGATGACCGCACCTGGCTCCGCGATGTTGATGTCGCCCTGCATTGCATACGACGCCGACACGCCCCCCGTGGTCGGATTGGTGAGAATCGAGACGTACGCGATGCCGGCGCGACGCAGCTGCGCCATGATGGCCGAGGTCTTGGCCATCTGCATCAGGCTGAGCACGCCTTCCTGCATGCGAGCCCCGCCCGAAGCCGATACCAGCACCAGCGGCACCCCGTGCTCCAGCGAGTGATCGGACAAGCGCGCTACCTTCTCTCCCACCACCGCGCCCATCGAGCCTCCCATGAATCCAAACTCCATGACACCGAGGCTGAGGTCCGCTCCGTCGATGGCCGCCCGTCCAGCCATCATCGCCTCGTGGGTCCCGGTCTTGCGGTGCGCCCGCGCCAACCGGTCGGTATAACCCTCGAATTCCAGTGCATCGGCAGAGCGCATACCGGAGAACATCTCCTCGAAGCTGCCCGGATCGGTCAGGATCTCGATGTAGCGCCGCGCGGTGATGCGCCGGTGGTAGCCGCACTCCGGACACACCTGGAGGGCGCGGTCGAAGTTCTCACGCAGGTCGGTGTGCCCGCACTTCTCGCACTTGTCCCAAGTATCCGCCGGGATCTCGAGACGCTCGCGCGGTGGCTTGCGGGACTTACGCTCTTTGCGGAACCAGGCCATGGGTCAATCTCGCCGGGGCGCGCCGGGCACGCTAGAGCCGGCGGAACTCACCAGTGATGTCCAAGTACCCCGAGCGGCGGGATTCCCACGCTACCCGCAGCGCAAGACCGATCCCGATGAGGCACGTAATCAGGAATGAGCCGCCGTAGGAGAAGAATGGCAGCGGTATGCCCACGATGGGCATCAGGCCGACCGTCATGCCGACATTCACCAGCACGTGGGTGATCAGCATGCCGCCGAAGCCAACGGTGACCATCGAGGAATAGGGGTCGCTGGCGCGGCGCGCGATGCGCAGCAGCACCAGGAGCAGCGTGATGAACAGCCCGAGGATGACCAGCACGCCCACGAACCCGAGCTCCTCTCCCGCGACCGAGAAGATGAAGTCGGTGTGCTGCTCCGGCAGGAAGGCAAGGCGCTTCTGGCTTCCCTCTGTGAAGCCCTTGCCCAGAATCCCGCCCGATCCGATTGCCACCTTGGACTGAATGATGTGCCAGCCCGTGGCGCGGGGGTCGACCTCCGGGTTCAAGAAGGACAGCAAACGGTTCTGCTGGTACGGAGCCAGCCGCTGCCACAGCTCCAGCGCCATCACACCCATCGCTACGTTGATGAGCCATATGACCAGGCCCTCAAGCACGTACGGCCGCACCCACAGCAGGAGTAGGGTGAGCACCACGATCCACACACCCCAGGACACCGTCGAGAAGGCGAGCAGCAGGCTGATGAGCGGCGAGGTGAAGAGCAATAGCAGCCGTGGCTTCACACCGACCCAGTAGAGCACTGCAAACAGGATCCCCAGGAAGACCATGGCGCTCCCCAGGTCCGGCTGGGCGCCCACCAGGAGGAAGGGTATGCCTGCGATCAAGAGCGCTGGCATCAACTCTCCCAGCGTGGTCGGGGGATCGCGCCGCGCGCCGAAGTGGCGCGCCAGCATGAGAATCGTGGCAAGCTTGGCCAGCTCCGCCGGTTGACCGATGCGCATCCCACCCACAGCCAGCCACGAGTTGGCCCCCGCCGCCGTGCCGGCGCCCACGCCGAAGAACAGCACCAGCACCAGCAGCACGATCGATACCGCGTAGAGGAGTGGCGTGACCCACTCCAGGATCCTCGGTGAGATGCGGAAAGCGAGCACGGCGGCGACCGTTCCGATGCCCAGCCAGATCAGCTGTCGCTTCCAGATATCGGCCACGAACGAGGGGAAGTCGGTCTGCCCTGCCGAGTACAGGGTCAGGAACCCCAGCAGCAGCAGCAGCCCGGTTGCCCCCAGCAGGGGCCTATCGAGATTGCGTAGTCCCGCCACGGAGCAGCGATGTGTCAGGAAGGATGTCTACCGGCTCCGGCGCCGAATCCGCAGGCATCTCGAGACTCCAGATCCGGCCCGTGGGAACCGCGTCGGGACCGAGCAGGTGTCGTGCGACTATTCGCGTCACCATCGGCGCTACAGAGGAGCCGTGCTCCGCGAACTCGACGATGGCACCCACGACTATCTGAGGTCGCTCCACCGGGGCGAACGCGATGAACCACCCGTGGTCGAGCCCTTGTGGATTCTGTGCCGTGCCCGTCTTGCCAGCGATGTGAAGATCCGCTATCTGCGCCCCCGCCGCCGTGCCACGGTCCACCACCGCAACGAGCGCCTCACGTAGTCCGTCCAGCTCCTGCTCGTCGAGACCAATGCTGCGCGGTTCGCCGCGCTGCCCGCCGACCAGATGGGGCGGCGACGCCACCCCGCCCCGGTTGGCCAGCATGGAGTAGAACAGCGTCATGTTGATGAGCGTCTGTGCGTTCTCTCCCTGCCCGATGGCGAGGTTGAGCACGACGGCGTTGGTCCATCCCCGCGGGCCGTACAGTCGGTTGTAGTACTCCGTCGAGGGCGGATACTGCGGCGTGTACTCGTTGGGAAGGTCGATGCCCGACCGCTCGCGGAACCCCAGCGCCACCCCGTCGTGCAGCAGATTGCTGAGCCCGAGTGTCAATCCGAGCTGGTAGAAGTACACGTCACACGAGTGCTGGATCGCCTCGGTCAGCGTCAGCTGCCCGTGCCCCTCCTCCTGCCAGCAGCGGAAGTAGCGGTTGTAGTACCGCATGCCCCCTTCGCACGGCATCGCCATCTCGCTCTCCATCGTCACCGCGCCGCGATCGAGCGCCATGGCGGCAACCGCGAGCTTCCAGGGTGACGCGGGTGCGTAGCGTGCCTGCGTGGCACGGTTGAACAAGGGAAAGTCTTCCGACTCGGAGATCTCGTTCCATGCCTCGGGATCGTACCCCCCGATGAAGGCGTTGGGGTCGTAGCTGGGAGCCGAGTACAGGGCAAGTACCTCCCCGGTGCCGGGATCCATGGCGACCACGGCGCCACGCCGGCCGACGGGAAACAGATCGGCGATGTACTGCTGCAACTCTATGTCGATCGTGCTGCGCACCGTCTGCCCCGGCTCGGGGCGCAGCACCTCCACCTCCGTGGCCTCGCGCACAGTGCGCCCCAGCGCGTCGACCTCTGCGAACTTCACCCCGTCACGGCCGCGCAGCAGCTCGTCGTACACCTGCTCGAGTCCGTCTCGCCCGACCAGGGTCCCGCCACGGGCACCGCGGTACGCCTGCGTCTGGAGCTCGTCCTCACTCACCTCACCCACGTACCCAATCAAGTGCGCCGTGACATCACTGTACGGGTAGCGCCGCTTGGGGTCGCTCTGAACGACCAGGCCGGGGTGCCAGGCGCGCTGCTCCTCCAGCGCCGAGATTACTTCGAACGGCGAATCCCGCAGCACCGTGACCGGGTCGGTAGGGGCGAGTTCGTATCGCTGCAGGATGGCCTCTACCTGCGCTGAATCGAGTGGCAGCAGCGCCGAGAGCCGTTCCAGCTTGACCATGAGGGAGTCGGGCGACGAGGCCAGCAGCGCGATCGAGTAACCGGGAACATTGTCTGCCAGCACGACGCCATTGCGGTCGGTGAGCAACCCACGCGGCGCCGGCAGCGACAGTGGCCGCAGCCGGTTCTCCTCTGATTGGACCTCGTAGCGATCGGAGCCGAGCACCTGTACCCGGAAGAACGCCAGGCCCAGGACCACGAACACCGCCACGGTCACCCAGCGCACCGCGTTGGCCCGGTGCGTCAGCTCGTAGGGATTCTGCCAGCTCACTCGATGATCCTAATCGGCAGCCAGCGACGGAAGAGCACCAGCACCACGACCCCGACGATCGCGGTAGTCAGGGCCTTGATCGGCGACCAGAACAACAGCTGCCACACCATCGTCGCCTGATCCAGATGCCGTCCAGCCACCAGCACCAGCAGGTCTCGCAGCCACGTGCCTACGAAGAAGAACCCGGCATTCACGATGAGGTTCTCGGCGAAGAAGACTGCCTTGCCCCAGGCCGCGAGATAGCCCACTACCGTGTGCGCCAGCATGCCGGCGCCGAAAGCGACTGGGGTGAGGGAGTCCACCACGAGGCCGACGATGAAGCCCGCTACCGCCGCCTCGCCCGGCCGCGCACGTATGGCGTACACCAGCAACGCCAGCAACAGCAGATCCGGGCTGCTGCGAAAGTCGCCCAGGAACGGTCGCAGTGCGAACTGCAGCACGACCAGGAGGAGCATCACTGCCACCAGGCGGTACTGCACGCCGCCGCGGTTGCTCATGGTACGTACTCGGTGAAGGCCTCCCGCAGGTCGATGGCCGGGCCGGTCAGCACCACCACGTGAGACAGGGAGGCGGGATGAACCGCAGGCTGCACGACGTACGTGCGCGACCAGCCCTCCTGTTCCTCACCAATGGCCACGATCTGACCAATCGGGATGCCTCGCGGATACACGCCGCGCGCTCCACCCAGGCCCGAGGTGTAGATCATCGTCCCCAGCGGGACTCGCTCCTGATAGGGAACGCCCGACAGCTCGAGCATCATCGTGTTGGGGCCTTCCACCCGGCGCGGCGCAACGATGCCGAACACCGAGCCGTCGGCCGCCATCGCGCTCACGCGGAACTCGGGATGGGTCCACAGCAGCGCCACCGACGACCGGCGGGTCACGCTATGGACCACTCCCGCGAGGCCGCCTGCCACCACCACCGGCGCCCGTTCGACCACCCCTTCATTGCTCCCCGCCGAGAGCACCACCATCAACCCGCTGCCGGGGCCCGATTGATGCAGCGCCTCCGCCGCCACGTGGCGCACGGGGAGCCGGGCCGTGAGTTGCAGGATCTCCCGCAGCCGCTCGTTTTCCTCCTCTAGCGCCTGCGCGGTGAACGCACTCACCAGAGCCGAGTCCCGCAGCACGGAGATCGCGGTTACCCGGCCGCGCGATGCCTTGATGAGCTCCGCTTGATGTTGCACGGCCAGGAACGGAGCGAGGGCCGTGCCGCTCACGGCGCGCGACACGGTGTCCTGCACCGCGGGAGGAGCCACCCGGGCGGCGACGGAGAGCAGCAGGCAGACGATGAAGGCGAGGCTATCGCGGCGCGACGAGAACCGGTCGGGCGCGAATGTCACGGTGCGCTAGGTGGTGAGCACGGAGCGGTACTTCTGCGGATCCTCAAGGATGCGTCCCGTGCCGCGGACCACGCAGGTGAGCGGATCCTCGTCCACCCGCACCGGCAGCGCCGTTTCCTGGGAGAGCAGCACGTCCACACCGCGAATGAGAGAGCCGCCGCCCGCCATCACGATGCCGCGGTCCACGATGTCGCTGGCCAGCTCCGGGGGAGTGATCTCAAGCGACCGCCGTACCGCGTCGATGATCTGCTGAATCGGCTCCTGCATGGCTTCGCGGATCTCACTGGAGTGGACCCGCACCACCTTGGGGATGCCGGACACCAGATCGCGGCCCTTCGCCTCCATCTCCTTCTCTTCCTTCATGGGGACGGCGCTACCGATCTGGATCTTGATCGCTTCGGCCGTGGGTTCGCCGATCAGCAGGTTGTAGTTCTTCCGCATGAACTGAACGATGGACTGGTCCATCTCGTCGCCGCCCGTGCGGATGGAGGTGTCGCTCACGATGCCCGACAGGGCGATCACGGCGATCTCGGTCGTGCCTCCGCCGATGTCGATCGCCATGTTGCCGGTGGGCGTCTCCACCGGGAGCCCCACGCCGATGGCTGCGGCCATCGGCTCGGCCACCATGTAGACCTCCTTGGCACCCGCGGAATGCGCGCTGTCCCGCACGGCGCGGCGCTCCACCTCGGTAATCCCGCTGGGCACGCACACCACGACGAGGGGCTTAACACGGAAGAAGTGCTTCTGGATGATCGTGGACAGGAAGTACCGCAGCATCTTCTCCGTGACGTCGAAGTCTGCGATCACCCCGTCCTTGAGCGGGCGCACTGCCACGATCCCCTCGGGAGTGCGCCCCAACATGCGTTTGGCCTCCAGCCCGATGCCCTTGACCTTGCCGGTGGCCTTTTCAACCGCTACCACCGAGGGCTCGTTGAGCACGATGCCCTGTCCCCGCACGTAGATCAGGGTGTTCGACGTCCCGAGATCGACCGCGATCTCGTTCGCCGGCAGGAAGTTGCCTAGACGGAGTCTGCCCCAGCGCATCGGCATCGAGTCGGGTGAAGATGGAAGGGGGGCGCCATGCAGGACCGCCCCCGACGTTTCGGGCGCCCTAACATAATGACCCCCCTAAGTTATGACAAGGTGGGGACTTACCGCCCCGCGGCGGGGTCCGCCGGGACCACCTGCGTTACACCAGCTTTGCCGGGTCGTCCAGCTTCAGGCCGAACGCCTCGGCCACTCCGGGATACACGACCTTGCCCTCGATCACGTTGAGACCGAGGAACAGGCTGCGATCGGCCTTGCATGCGTCGCGCCAACTGTCCTGCGCGAGCGTCACCACATAGGGAAACGTGGCGTTCGTGAGCGCCAGAGTGGAGGTCCGGGGCACGCCGCCGGGCATGTTGGCCACAGCGTAGTGCACCACGTCGTCCACCACGTACGTCGGCTGTTCGTGCGTCGTGGGTTCGATCGTCTCCACGCACCCGCCCTGGTCCACCGCGACGTCCACGATCACCGCGCCCGCCTTCATGCGCTGCAGATCCTGCCGCGTGATCAGGTGCGGCGCCTTGGCCCCGGGAAGCAGCACCGCCCCGACGAGCAGGTCGGCCTTGGCAACGGCCTCCAGGATATTGTGCCGGTTGGAATACACCAGGTCCACGTTGGCCGGCATCACGTCCGACAGATAGCGCAGGCGCTCGAGCGACACGTCCAGAATGGTCACGTGCGCGCCCAGGCCGGCCGCCATCTTGGCCGCATTGGTTCCCACGACCCCGCCGCCGATGACGGCGACCTCCGCGGGAAGCACACCCGGCACGCCTCCCAGCAGCATGCCGCGGCCGCCGTAGAACCGCTCCAGGTACTTCGCACCCTCCTGGATCGCCATGCGGCCCGCTACCTCGCTCATCGGTGTCAGCAACGGCAGCTCGCCGTTGGGTAGCTGCACAGTCTCATACGCGATGGCTACTATGCCTGATTCCATCACGGCCCGCGTGAGCTCCTCGCTCGCGGCGAAGTGGTAGTACGTGAACACCACTTGCCCGGAGCGCATGTGCGGCCATTCGGGCGCGATAGGCTCCTTTACCTTGACGATCATGTCGGCCTGGGACCAGACGTCCTTGGCTGTCGAGACGATCGTCCCGCCGACGGCCTCATACGTCTCGTCGGCGAACCCACTGCCCTCACCCGCTCCCCGCTCGATCAGCACCGTGTGTCCCTGCGCCCGCAGCACCTCTGCTGCCGCGGGTACCAGTGCCACGCGGTTCTCGGCGGTCTTGATCTCCTTCGGAACGCCTATGATCATCACAGCCTCGTTGTTTGCGGGGGCCTAATTCGGCCCCAACCAGACAGTAGTCTGGCGTGCCGGGTCGAGGATCTCCGCCGCAACCGCCCCCACCTGCTCAGCACCGATCCCGTCGATCCCAGCCAGCACCCGATCGATGGTGCGATACGGCTCACCGTACAGCTCCACCGTGGCCAACCGGTACATACGTGCCGTGGGGCTCTCGAGAGACAGGGTCACCTGTCCCTTGAGCTGCTGCTTGGCCTCGGCCAGCACGCTCCCCGACAGCCCCTCGGCCGCCAGGGCCCTCAGCTCATCGAGAATAGCCTCGACAGCCTGTTCGGCCGTCGATGGATGAGTACCCACGTAGACCCCGGTCACGCCAGTCTCGTGGTAGAAAGACTGATACGTCGTCACGGCGTACGCCAACCCCAGCTCCTCGCGTACCCGCTGGAACAGCCGGCTCGACATCCCGCCTCCCAGCACCGTGTTCAGCAGCAGGAGCGGCTCACGCCGCTTGTCGCGATGGGGGAACGTGTCCGTCCCGATCACGACGTGCGTCTGCACTGTGTCGCGCTTTACACGCTTGGTCGTTTGCCGGGCGGGAGGAACTGCGGGCACCGACGGCGGCTCGGGACCGGCCTCGTAGGTGAACCAGCCGCACTTTGCCACGAGCTTCAGCAGGAGGTCGTGGTTGAGGTTCCCGGCCGCGGTGATCACCACGTGCCGCGGATGGTAAGCGCGTCCGTGCAGCGCCCTCAGATCGTCTGCGCTCAGCTGCGAGATCGTGTCCCGCGTGCCCAGGATGGAGTAGCCGTAAGGATGCTCCGGCCACAGGGCTTGGGAGTGCAGCTCGAAGACGAGGTCGTCGGGCGTGTCCTCCACGGTGCTGATCTCCTCCAGCACCACCTTGCGCTCGAGGTCCAGGTCATCGGAACGCAACACGGGGTTTCGCACCAGGTCGGTGAGCACGTCCAGCGCGCGCGGCAGGTCCTCATCGAGAACCCGCGCCTGGTAGGAAGTGTGCTCACGCGATGTGAAGGCATCCAGGGCGCCGCCACGGACCTCCAGCTCGAGCGCAATGTCGCGCGCGCTGCGGCGCTCCGTTCCCTTGAATACCATGTGCTCGAGCAGGTGGGAGACTCCCATCTTCCCCAGCTCCTCGTGCACAGATGCCGTCCTGACCCACACGCCGATCGCTACGGAACGAACGCCCGGAAGGACCTCCGAGAGCACCGTCACGCCATTGTCGGCCTCGGTGCGATACAGCCGCTCGTCGAGCTTGACGGTCTGCATGGCGCCGGTCAGCGTTTCCGGGCGGTTCTCTTCTCTTCCCGGCTCTCCCCGTCCTCTGACGGCTCCTTCTTCAGCAGCGCCTTGCGTGACAGCCGCATCTTGCCGCGATCGTCGACCTCCAGCAGCTTCACCTGCACGCGGTCGCCCTTCTTGACAACATCCTCCGTCTTGTTCGTCCGCGCGTGCTGCAGCTCGGAAATGTGCAGCAGACCCTCCTTGCCAGGCAGGATCTCGACGAACGCTCCGAAGGCGGTCGTGCTCTTGACCGTGCCCTCGTACACTGCCCCAACCTCCGGCTCCTCCACGATCGCTTCGATCATGGCGCGCGCACGCTCACCGGCGGCGCCGTCGACGGAGGAGACGGTAACCAGCCCTGAGTCATCGACGTTCAACTCGGCGCCGGTCTCCTCCTGGATGCCGCGGATGATCTTGCCCTTGGGGCCGATGATGTCACCGATCTTCTCGGGGTTGATCTGGATCGTGATGATGCGCGGCGCGTATTTCGACAGGGTCGTGCGTGGGTCCACCAGCGTCTGCGCCATCACGTCCAGGATGTGGAGCCGCGCTTCGCGTGCCTGCGCCAGCGCCTGGCCGATGATCTCGAGACTCAGGCCCTGGATCTTGATGTCCATCTGCACCGCGGTCACGCCATCCCGCGTGCCCGCGATCTTGAAGTCCATGTCGCCCAGGTGGTCCTCGGTGCCCAGGATGTCGGTCAATACGGCCACCTTGTCACCCTCGGTGATGAGGCCCATCGCCACTCCGGCGCAGGGGGCCTTCATCGGCACGCCGGCATCCATCAGTGCCAGCGAACCGCCGCACACCGTCGCCATGGACGACGAGCCATTCGACTCGAGGATGTCCGACACGAGCCTGATCGTGTACGGGAACTCGTCGTAGGGAGGCAGCAGAGCCTGCAGCGCCCGCTCCGCCAGGTGGCCGTGACCGATCTCACGCCGTGACACGCCCCGTACCGGCCGCACCTCGCCCACTGAGAATGACGGGAAGTTGTAGTGCAGCATGAAGCTCTTGGTCGTCTCCTGCGCCAGATCGATGTTGTCGATCCGCTGTTCGTCGGAGACCGTGCCGAGCGTGGTGCTCACCAGGCCCTGCGTCTGCCCGCGCGTGAACAGCGCGGACCCATGGGCCCGTGGGAGCAGGCCCACATCGCAGCTGATGGGCCGGACAGTATCGAGGGCCCGGCCGTCGATCCGCTCGCCATGCTCCAGCACCTGCTGCCGCATGGTGGAGGCCTCGAGCGCGTCGAGCACCTTGCGGATGTCCGGCCCGCTCTCGGGGAACTCCTCCGCCAGCATCTCGCCGATGTCCTGCCGCACCGTGCCGAGCGCTTGAATCCGCTCGGTCTTCTCGGCGAGGCCGAGGGCCTCCTCCAGGCGCCCCTTGGCCAACTCCTGCACCCGGCTCACGACCTCGGGCAGCGGTTCCGTCTTGGTCCATTCCATCTTGGGTGCGCCCAACTTGGCCACGATCTCCTCCTGCATGGCCACCTGCTCGGCGATTCCCTGCTGCCCGAACGCCAACGCGTCAGCGATGTCCTGCTCGCCGATCTCGAGGGCCCCGCCCTCGACCATGGCGATCGAGTCGGCGTGCCCGGAGAGCACGAGGTCCAGGTCGCTGAACTCGAGCTGCTGGAAGGTCGGGTTCACCACCCATTCACCCTCCACGCGCCCCACCCTGACCCCTGCCACGGGACCGTTCCACGGTACCCTGGAGAGCGAGAGTGCCAACGACGCCGCCGTGATCCCCAGAACGTCAGCGTCATTCTCCTGATCGGCGGAGAGGACGTAGACGAACACCTGGACCTCATTCTTGAAGCCCTTGGGAAAGAGAGGGCGCAGGGAGCGGTCGATCAGGCGCCCCGCGAGAATCTCCTCCTCGGTAGGCCGTCCCTCCCGCTTGAAGAAACCGCCGGGGATCTTGCCGGCGGCGTAGCTCTTTTCGCGGTACTCGACGGTGAGGGGAAAGAACGGCAGCGAGGATTCGGAATCGGAGACCGTTACGGCCGCCAACACCATCGTCTCGCCGAATTGCACGACGGCGCTTCCCGCCGCCTGCTTTGCCAATCGCCCTGTCTCCATTCGAAACGTCCGACCGGAGAAGGGCCGTTCCACATGCAACACTTTGCTATTCCTTGTTGAGCAGCTGAGAATGCGTCGAGGCGCCCGAGGTGCTCATCTCGGGCGCCCCATTTGCCCGCGCCGGGGCTTTCTTAGTGGCGGAGGCCGAGCTCATCAATGAGCTGACGGTAGCCTTCGAGGTCGGACCGCTTGAGGTAATCCAAAAGGCGGCGGCGCTTGCTCACCATTATGAGCAGGCCCTGCCGCCCATGGTGGTCCTTCTTGTGGGCGCGGAAGTGCTCCGTGAGGTAGTTGATCCTCTCGGTCAATAACGCGATCTGCACCCGTGCGGACCCGGTGTCCTGCGGGTGCTTTGCGTACTTGTCGACCACGGCTTGCTTGTCAAAGCTCATGAAAAGTGTATCCTCCAATGGCGCGGGCGGACCAAAGGTCCTGTGCCCGTATTTTACAACAGCACAGCAATTTAGCCGGCCCCACAGGCACTGTAAACCCCGCTAGTGACCAGCGATCCCGAAGACCTGATCGGCCGCAGCGTCGGCCCCTACACCGTCGACCGCCTGCTCGGGCAGGGGGGGTTCGCCTGGGTATATGCCGGGCGTCGCTCGGCCGACGGCCAGCCGGTGGCCCTGAAGGTCCTCAAGCCCCGCTACGCCGGCGATCAGCAATTCGAGCACCGCTTCCGCAACGAGTCGAAAGTCGCCTCCGAGCTGCGCCACCCCAACGTCGTCCGGATCATCGAGGTGGGCCAGGCCGACGGATTCACCTACTTCGCCATGGACCTCTACCCCGACTCCCTGGCATCCCTGCTGGAGCGAGAGGAGACCCTGCCCGAGGAGCGCCTGATCCGCGTCGCGTCGGACGTGACGGCCGGCCTGGCCTTCGCGCACGACGCGGGCTTCGTGCACCGTGACATCAAGCCCCACAACGTGCTGCTCAGAGAGGACGGTGCGGCGGTGATCGCCGACTTCGGGATAGCACGTGCTGTCTCGGGCTATGTCTCGGCGACCGGCGTGAACATGACGATCGGCACACCCCAGTACATCTCCCCGGAGCAGGCTCAGGGGCGCAAGCTGGACGGTCGCAGCGATCTCTACGCCCTGGGCGTCACGCTCTACAAGTCGGCTACGGGGACCGTGCCGTTTCGCTCGAGCGACTGGTTTGAGCTGGCACGCATGCACGTGGAGGAACGCCCGGTCGCGCCACACAAGAAGCGGAGCGATCTATCGTCCCGCCTCGACCGCATCATCCTCAAGTGCCTCGCCAAGCACCCCGACGACCGCTACCCCTCTGCCCAGGCGATGGGGGAGGAGCTGGCTCACTTGAGCGACAAAGGGCGCAGGACGGACGCGTTTGGGCTGGCGCCGCGGGCCACCACGGAGCTGGTGGCCCTGCTGACCGAGAAGCGGATTCCCAAGTGGGTCCTGGCGGTCGTGGCCGTGACGGTGGTGCTCGTGGTGGCGCTGCTCGTGGTAGTGATAGGGAGGTAGCTGGCGGATCTCTCTCGGGTGAGGCCGCGTACCTCCGCCGGCTACCCCGTCACCAACCGCACGATGTCGTTGGTGAACACGAAGACCATCAGTGCGATCAGCACCACCATGCCGAGTTGCGTCAGGCGCAATCGGGCGCTCAAGCTGAGCGGCTTGCCGCGCACCCCCTCGATGGCGAGAAACACCAGGTGACCCCCGTCGAGCACCGGGATGGGCAGCAAGTTGAGCACGGCCAGGTTCACCGACAACAGAGCCATGAAGGCGATCAGCGCGGCGAATCCCCTGCGGGCGAACTGCCCCGACATCTGCCCGATCAGGATAGGACCGCCGATCTCGCGAGTGGAGATGTCCCGCAGCAAGATCCCCTTGAGCGTGAACAGCACGAGTTCGACGTTGGACCACGTCTGGTCCCAGCCTTCCACCACGGCGCCGACCACGCCGTACTCTGTGCGCAGCGGCTCCCAGTAGGGGGCGATCCCCACGCGTACCACCTGGACCGGTTCACCTGTCAGCGGGTCGGGCTCGGTCTGCTCCCGCGGCACCAACGGCACGACTAGCAACGAGTCGTTTCGCAGCAGTGTGAAGTGCAGCGTGTCCCCGGCGTGCGGCTCCACGCTCCACCGTATGTCGTGGAACGTCTCGACCGTGTCGCCGTCGACCGCCACGATCTGGTCGCCCCGCTCCAGACCTGCCTCTGCGGCGGGATACCCCGGCACCACCCCGCCCACCTTCGGGCCCCACCCGGGCTCCAGTGCCAGCGCGACGGCCGCGCGAGCCCGAGCCGCGGTACCGGGAATCGCCAGGATCACCGGGTCCACGTCGCCTGCGAAGTCGAACCGCAGACGATCGGAGGTGGGGTCGAACACGCTCCGCTGGATCTGTTGCCATGACCCCACCGTGTCGCCGTTCACCCGCACGACCTGGCTCCCGAGTGGCACTCTCCCCAACGCGGTGCCGCTGGCGGGGAGCCGCTCGGTCTCCACCCAACCGATGGTGGTGGTCGGGTCCTCGCTGCGGCCCAACAGCGCTGCGAGCCCGATGTAGGCGAACCAGGCGAACAGCATGTTCATCGCCACGCCGGCGGAGATCACCAGGACGCGGGCCGGCAGCGACTTGCTCTCGAACAGCTGGTCCGGTGGATACTCCTCCTCGAGCGGCCCGCCCTCAACGGCCGCCATGGTCTCCTGCTCCTCCTTGCTGGCCATCTTCACGTAGCCACCCAGGGGGAACCAGGCCACAACGTACTCCGTCTCGCCACGGCGGAAGCGCAGCGGCGTAGCAGGGCCGAATCCGATGGAGAAGCGTGGCACCCCGATGCCGACCGCCTTCGCGGCCAAGAAGTGCCCCAGCTCGTGCACGAAGATGAGCACGCCCAGAACGAAGATGAACGCCGCTAGCGAGAGAAGCACAGCGCCTCCCCTTGCTCGCGGGCCCAGCTGTCGGCCGCTAGAACCGTCGTGAGATCGGTGGCCGGCTTTACGTCGTGGCTCTGCAACACGTTGTCGATCAACTCTCCAATGGTTCCGAACGAGATGCGGTCGGCGAGAAAGGCCTGCACGGCAATCTCGTTTGCCGCGTTGTACACCGCCGGAGCGGTGCCTCCCTCCCGCCCCGCGCTCACACCCAACCGGAATGCAGGGAAATCACCCTCCCGCAGCGACTCGAAAGTGAGCGGACCCGCGGCCACCGGATCGAACCACTGGGCGCCGGCGTCTGCCACTCGCTTCGGGTGCGTGAGGGCATAGAGAATGGGCAGCTCCATTGTGGGGAACCCGACCTGCGCCAACACGGAGCCGTCCACGAACTCGGTGAGCGCATGCACGATGGACTGCGGGTGCACCACCACCTCGATCGAGTCGTAACCCAGGCCAAACAGGTGGTGCGCCTCGATTACTTCCAATGCCTTGTTTGCCAACGTCGCGCTGTCTACAGTGATCTTCGGTCCCATCTCCCAAGTGGGATGGCGCAGCGCCTCCTCGGACGTGGCACTCGTGAGCCGCTCCGACTCCCATTCCCGAAACGGCCCTCCCGACGCCGTCAGAATCAGGCGGCGCAGCTCGGTCGGCTCGTGCCCGGCGATGCTCTGCAGCACCGCGCTGTGCTCCGAGTCCACCGGGACGATCTCCCCACCGCCCTGGGCGGCTGCCGCGAGCACAAGCTCGCCGGCCATCACGAGCGTCTCCTTGTTGGCGAGCGCTACGCGCTTCCCCGCCCTGAGCGCGGCCAGGGTGGCCTCGAGCCCGGCGGCTCCCACCACCGCGTTGAGTACCACGTCGGCCTCGGGATGGGTCGCCGCCTCGATGAGGCATTCCGGCCCGGGCACCATCGGTCGGCCAGCACCTTCGCACTCCTCCCTGCTGCCGTTCACCAGACCCACGTAGCTCGCACCCGTGACTGCCGCCTGCTCGCAGAGCAGATCGGCAGCACCGTGAGCCGTGAGCGCAACCACGCGAAACCGCTCGGGGTGACGCCGCAGTACACGCAACGCACTGGTGCCGATGGAGCCGGTCGAGCCGAGCACGGCGACCCCGGTCGTCATATGACGCCGAACGCCGCGAACAGCGCGGCTGACGTGGGAATCACCCAGTAAAGCGAGTCGAACCGGTCGAGCACGCCACCGTGTCCCGGGAAGAAGGTACCGGAGTCCTTCACACCCACCTGGCGCTTGAACAGCGACTCCGCCAGATCGCCCAGCTGTCCCACGGTGGAGATCACCAACCCGAAGACCACCAGCAGCCACCAACTGACGGTAATGCCGAGGGGCTGGAGCACGAACAGACCGTACAACGGCGCCAGCACCGCACCACCCAGCGCACCGGAGATCGCACCCGCCCACGTCTTGTTGGGGCTCACCACCGGAGCCAGCTTGGGACCCCCTACGAGGGAGCCTCCACCCATGGCGAGGGAGTCGCTCACCCAGGTGACGACGAGCGGGAGGAAAACCAGCCACGTCGCCGCCCATGGCGACGCAAACGTCGCACCGTGCCGGATCGTGAGCAGGAACGCTGGCAAGCCACCGGCGTAGAGCGCCGCGAACACAGTCAGCGAAACCGACTCCAGCGGCTGATCCGCCGGCCGCCGCATTGCGAGAGCGAGAGCCACCGTCCCGATGAACCAGCCCACCACGGCGACCAGCGCCCAGCGCGCGTCCAGCCCCGGTCCGCCGGGAGCCAGTGCAAAGGCCAGAAGTGGGAACGCCGCCGCCCCCAGGTACCCCGGGTGAACCAACGGGCGCACGCCGGCTCGGGAGCCCAGGCGATAGAACTCCCCTGCTCCGGCCACGCCGAACAGCGCCAGCAGGCCGGCTAGCGCCCAGCCTCCCAGATACACTACTCCCAGGGCAGCCGGGATGCCGACTGCGGCTACCGCAACGCGGCGGATCATGTTGGGGGACATGGCTGGCTGGCCTCCAGGGAGGACGCGCGGCGCGAGGGCGGACCGGGGGTCCGCCTCAGACCTCCATGATCTCTTCTTCTTTGGCCTTCACGAGGTTCTCGAGCTGCCCGATGGCGTCGTCGTGCAGCTTCTGTACCTCGCTCTCCGATCGGCGCTTGTCGTCGTCCGAGACGTGCTCGACCTTCTTGATGCTGGCGCGGGCATCCTCGCGGGAGTGCCGCACCGCAATGCGGCCTTCCTCGGCCAGCTTGTGGACGATCTTGACCAAATCTCTGCGCCGCTCTTCGGTGAGCGGTGGCAGCGGGATCCGGATGAGGGTGCCGTCGTTCGCCGGGTTGAGCCCGAGGTCGGCCGTCATGATGGCCTTCTCCACCGCGCCGATCAGCGACTTGTCCCACGGCTGCACCGTGAGCATTCGCGGCTCCGGAGCCGCCACCGTGCCAACCTGGTTCAGCGGTAGTTGCTGACCGTAGGCATCCACCTTCACCGTATCGAGCAGACTGGTAGTGGCCTTGCCGCTGCGGATCGTGGCCAGCTCCCGCTTGGTGTTGTCCACCGCCTTCTGCATCAACTGCTTGGAGTGCTTCTTGATATCGGGCAGATTGTCTGGCGTGCTCATCGGACGATGGTCCCGACGCGCTCACCCTTGATCACTCGGGCAACCGCGCCACGGTTGTTGACGTTCATGACGACGATCGGGAGCCCGTTCTCCTCGCAGAGTCCGAACGCATTTGCGTCCATCACTCGCAGGCCCTTCACTAACGCCTCCCGATACGTGAGCTCCGGTATGAACTCCGCCGACGGATCCTGCTTGGGATCGGCGCTGTAAACGCCGTCCACGCTGGTGGCCTTTATCAATACGTCCGCCTCGATCTCCAGCGCCCGCAGCACGGCGGCCGTGTCGGTCGAGAAGTACGGATTCCCGGTACCGGCCGCGAACAGCACGATCCGCCCCTTCTCCAGGTGCCGCTGGGCGCGGCGCCGGATGTACGGCTCGGCCAGTTCCTCCATCCGGATGGCCGACATCACGCGCGTCTGCACGTCCTTGCGCTCGAGCACATCCTGCAACGCGAGCGCATTGATGACGGTCGCCAGCATCCCCATGTAGTCGGCCGACACCCGGTCCAGCCCCTGCTGGCTGGCCACCGCCCCGCGGATGATGTTCCCGCCTCCGATGACCAGTCCCAGGTCCACGCCGAGGGCGTGAACCCCCTGAATCTCGTCGGTGAGGCGGTCGATTACGCTGAAGTCGAGACCGTAGTCCCGATCCCCGGCGAGGGCTTCGCCGGAGAGCTTGAGAAGGGCCCGCCTGTAGGCGAGCTCCGCCATCACTCCTCCCCGAGCTCGAAGCGCACGAAGCGCCGCACCATCAGGTTCTCACCGAGCTTTCCGGAGACCTCGTGCACCAGGTCGCGGACGGACTTCTTGTCGTCCTTCACGAAGGCCTGGTCCAGCAACACGATCTCCTGGAAGAACTTCTTGATCTTGCCGTCGACGATCTTGCCTCGAACGTGCTCAGGCTTGCCGGACTCCGCAACCTGTGCCTCGAATATGGCACGCTCACGCTCGACGAGCTCCGCAGGCACGTCCTCTTCGCTCACGGCCACCGGCTTGGCCGACGCGATGTGCAGCGCCAGGTCCTTCACCAGTCCCTGAAAGTCGTCGGTGCGCGCCACGAAGTCGGTCTCGCAATTGACCTCGACGAGTACCGCCACCTTGCCGTTGAAGTGCAGGTAGTTGCCGATCGCACCTTCCTTGGCGGTCCGGCCCGATCGCTTCCCGGCCTTGGCGATTCCCTTCATGCGCAGCAGCTCCACGGCCTTGTCCATGTCCCCGCCGGTTTCCTGCAGCGCCTTCTTGCAATCCATCATCCCCGCGCCGGTGCGGCCGCGGAGCTGGCTCACGTCTTTCGCATTGATCGTCGTCGTCATATTCACTGCCTGTCTATGCTCCCTGTGAAAACCGCCGCCTCGCGCTGCAAGCAGCTCGATCAGCGGCGGTCGATTCGGGCTGGTACAGGCCTGCCGGCCTACGCCTGATTCTCGTCTGCCACCGGCGCCGGCTGCTGCCCTTGATCGTCGCTCGGCGGGGCCTCGGCCTTGTCGGCCGGTTCCTCGCCTTCGGCTCCCGTCCCCGGCTCGTCTTCCTTCAATCGTGCCGCGATCGCCTCCGGCTTGGGGCGCCGCTTGCGCCGCGGGCGTCTACGCCGCCGTGTCTCTTCCTCGTCCGCCGCACCCGACTCGGAACTGTAGGTCGAGTACGCCTCGGAATCCGTCGCCGCCTCTCGCACGGGTACCTGCGCGCGCGCCTCCGCCATGACATCCACCAGCGAGCCCGTAATGAGCGAAACCGAGCGGATGGCGTCGTCGTTCCCCGGAATCGGCACCGTGATCAGATCGGGGTCCGCGTTCGTGTCCACGATGGCGACCACCGGGATACCCAGCTTGTTCGCCTCGGCAATGGCGATGCGCTCTTTCCTCGCGTCCACCACGAAGACCGCTCCGGGCACGCGAGACATGTTCTTGATCCCTTCGAGGTTGCGATTCAGCTTCTGCCGCTCGCGGTCGAAGTGGAGCCGTTCTTTCTTGGTGAAGAACTCAAAGGCGCCTTCGTCCTGGCCCTGTTCCAGCTCCCGCAGGCGCCGGATTTGGCGCTTGATGGTCTGGAAATTGGTCAGCGTGCCGCCCAGCCAGCGCTCCGTCACGTAATACGCGCCGCACCGCTCGGCCTCGACTTTCACGATCTGATTGAGCTGGCGCTTGGTGCAGACGAAGAGCACGTTCTCGCCCTTCAGCATCACCTCGCGCAGCAAGTCCTGCGCCGCCCTTAGCTGGCGCAGCGTCTTTTGCAGATCGATCAGGTAGATGCCGGAGCGCTCGGCGAAGATGAAACGGCGCATCTTCGGGTTCCAGCGGCGTGTCTGGTGCCCGAAATGCACGCCGGCTTCAAGCAAGTCCTGCAGCTGCGGTTCGCTCATGTACCTCGTCCCTCAGGGTTGGTCGTCCACCGCCTTCCGCTCCCGCGCCGATTCGCCGATCCGGCGAACACCCCGTGCGGGATCCAGCGGTGTGGGTATTTACCGCTTCGAGAACTGGAAGCGCTTCCGCGCCCCCGGCTGTCCTGGCTTCTTGCGCTCCACCGCGCGCGGGTCACGCGTGAGCAGCCCGTGCTCGCGCAGCTTGCGGCGGTGGGTCTCGTCCGCCTTGACCAGCGCTCGCGCGATCGCCAGGCGCAACGCGCCCGACTGTCCGGTAGAGCCACCACCCGCCAGCCGTGCCTTCACATCGAAGGCACCCAGGGTGTCGGTCACGGTGAACGATTGCTGGATATGCTGGATCAGCGACCTGCGCGGGAAGTAATCACCCAGCGTGCGGCCGTTGACGTCCCACTTGCCCGACCCTGGAGTGAGGTACACGCGGGCCACTGACGTCTTGCGCCGCCCCACGGCGTGCCACCGAAGCTCCGGTTGAACAGCAGTCGACATATCCAGTCCCTACTTCAAATCGATGGGTGTGGGGCTCTGCCCCTGGTGCGGGTGCTCCGGCCCGGCGTACACCTTGAGCTTCTTGCGCAGCACCTGCCGTCCCAGAGTTCCCTTGGGCAGCATGCCGAACACGGCCTTCTCGATCACACGCTCGGGATGCTGCTCCAGCATCTTCGCGACCGGCACGAACTTCTCGTGCCCCATGTATCCGGTATGCCTGAAGTACTGCTTCTGCTCCATCTTCTTGCCGGTGAGCCGCACCTTCTCCGCATTGACCACCACCACGAAATCCCCACCATCCATGTGGGGCGCGAAGGTCGGCTTGTGCTTGCCGCGTATGATCTGTGCCACCTTGCTGGCGAGTCGGCCCAGCACCAGGCCCTCGGCGTCCACCACGAACCAGCGGTGGTCGAGCTCAGCAGCTGTCGGCGAGTACGTCTTCATCGATCCGGGAAACCTCGTAACCCCGTGTAAGCGCGCGAATTAAGACAGTCACGAATGCTAGCGGCTCCATAGGCAGTGGTCAAGGCTCGATCTGGCCCACTTCCACCAGCGGTGCACCCTTCTCGACGGCCGCTCCCGGCTCCACGTGCACCGCCTGAACCGTCCCCGGCCCGGGCGTGGTGATCTCGTTCTCCATCTTCATGGCCTCGAGCACCACCACCCCGGCCCCCGCCTCGAGCTGCTGGCCCACCTCCACCTCCACGCGCACGACGAGACCCGGCATCGGTGCCCGAATGAGGCCTCCTGCGGAATGGCCGGTCCCCCGCCCCGTTAGCTCCTGCAGCGCCTGGGTACGCTCGTCCAATACCTCCACCGTCCAGCCCCTTCCGGAGGCCTGCACGGTCCAGCCGTCGGGTCCCCGCACCATGGCGAACGTCCGGGCCCGGCCGTTCAGCACCAGCTGTCGCAGCGGGGTCTGGGGAATGGCGACCAGCGCGGCACGCACAGGGCTCCCATCCACCTGCACAGTGTCGCCGCGCACCTCGACCGGGATCGTCCGGTCGCCCACCGTCACCGTGTACTTCACGCCGCCTCCAGCACTGCCAGCATCTCCACGTGGCTCGTCTGGGGAAACAGGTCGTAGGCCGTGAGGGTAGCGAGCCTGAGACTCGGCATCCGCGCGAGATCGCGGGCCAGAGTGGCCGGATCGCACGAGACATATGAGACCCGAGCCTCACGGAGACCCGCCGCCCACTGGTCGAGTGCCGCCGCGACCGCCTTCGCGATCCCGCCCCGCGGCGGGTTCACCACGGCGGCTGCGGGCCGGGGGAGCCGGTGCAGCGACTCCTCCACCCGTCCTGCGATGCGCTCCACCGTCCCGGTTCCCGCCCCGACCTGCTGCCTGTCTCTCCCCCACTCCACGGCCCGCCGATCGGCGTCCACGGTCCACGCGCGCGCGCCACGCTGCGCCAGGAGTTCGGCGGTGTCACCCACCCCACCGTACAGGTCCCACACCACCTCGCCGTCCACGTTCCCCAAGGCGTCCACCGCGTCGCGGCGAATGCGCTCGCCGAACTCCGGATACACCTGCTCAAAGGCCACGACGGGAAAGCCCCGCTCCTCCCCCGCAACCACCCGCGCCGCACCTCGCCCGGGCCGCCACCAGATCGAGCAGCGCGGCTCACCGAGCGCCTCCATCAGCGGCGTGGCATCCCAAGCCGTCTGGTCCGGCGTCTCCACCATGAGGTGGAGTCCCCCGTCCCGATCCTGGCGCAGCGTCACGCCACTCAACGAGTCGGGAAGCGCCCGCATTTGCCCTCGCACCCGACCCCACAGGTGCATCACGCCCTCGCGGGTGATGGGACAATCCTTCAGGTCGAACACGTGCCCCGGATCGTCGAAGCGGTGGAAGCCGACCCGGCCCTGACGCGCCGCCAGCGTCGCGCGCGTGCGGTAGCGCCAAGCCTCGGGCGCGGGCACGATGGCGGGGTCGTCCACCTCGCGTCGCGCTATGCGCCGCAGGGCATCTCCGACGATGCGGCGCTTCGCCTCGAGTTGTGCCGCCGGCGCGAGGTGCTGCAGCTGACACCCGCCGCATGCGTCCTCCCGGTAGTGGGGACACGGCGGCTCCACCCGCTCCGCGCCGGAGGCCGACCGCTGGCGCACCCGGGCTCTGGCGAAGCGGGGCTTGCGGTCCACGATCTCCAGATCGACCTCGTCGCCGGGTGCCGTGCGGGGAACGAACACCGTCATCCCATCCGCCAGACGCCCCACACCGTCGCCGCCGGCCGCGATGCGTTCGATGGTAACGGCGTTCATCGCAGCCCACGGAGTCGGGCGACACGTAGCCAGGGACTCTCGCCGCGCCCATCGCTCTCGGCTTCGCCCACCGGCACCATCGCACCCCGCGCTTCGTCCTCGGCGAGCGCTGCCGACACGGCGATCTGCGCCAGCTCCTCGTCGCTCAGGTCGGGTGCGAGCAGATCGCTACCCACGTGCTCGACGTAGCCGATGTCGTATGCGCCGCTCAGGAAGGTGGGCTCGTCCATCACCCGCCTGTGGAACGGCTGCGACGTCGGCACGCCCACGATGACGAGCTCGTCCAGCGCCCGGCGCATGCGCCGCACCGCGCGCTCTCGTGTTTCACCCCACGTGATCAGCTTTCCCAGCAGCGAGTCGTAATACAACTGCATCTCGCTCCCCGTCTCCACCCCGGCGTCCCACCGCACGCCCGGCCCCGAGGGCGCGTGCAGGTAGTCGATCCGGCCGGTGGCGGGCAGGAAGTTGGCGAAGGGATCCTCGGCCGTGATGCGGCACTCGATGGCGTGACCCCGCGGACGCATCGGCCGATTGGGACAGGTCATGGGCTCGCCGGCCGCGATGCGTAGCTGCTCCCGCACGATGTCCACCCCGTAGACCATCTCAGTGACGGGGTGCTCGACCTGAAGCCGAGTGTTCATTTCCAGGAAGTAGAACTTCCCCTGCCGATCGAGCAGGAACTCCACGGTGCCCGCACTGAGGTACCCCACTGCCTGCGCCGCCTTCACCGCCGCCTCGCCCATGCGCAGCCGCAGGTCCAGGTCCACTGCCGTCGAGGGCGACTCCTCGATCAGCTTCTGGTGCCGGCGCTGCACCGAGCACTCGCGCTCTCCCAGGTGGATGGTGTTGCCGAAGCGGTCGGCCAGCACCTGGATCTCCACGTGGCGTGGTCGCTCGACGAACTTCTCGAGATAGATCGCGTCGTCACCGAAGGCCGACCTGGCCTCCGATGAGGCCTGGCCAAATCCCTTGCGCACCTCCTCGGGCGTGCCCGCCACCCGCATGCCTTTGCCACCCCCTCCGGCAGCGGCCTTGAGCAGCACCGGGTAGCCGATCTCATCGGCGGCCTGCACCGCGGCGTCGGCGTCCCCCAACGGCTCCGTGGTACCCGGGACGATGGGGACGCCCGCCTTGGCCATGCGCCGCCGGGCCTCGGTCTTCTCCCCCATGGCCCGTATGGCTGGCGGCGGCGGGCCGATGAAGGCGAGCCCAGCTTGCTCTACGGCCTCGGCGAAGCGCGCCTGCTCGGCCAGGAATCCGTACCCCGGGTGGACTGCGTCAGCGCCGGTCTTGTGGGCGGCGTCGAGCAACCGCTCGACGCTCAGGTAGGACTCGCTGGCCGGGGGTGGGCCGAGCTCAACTGCGGCGTCCGCGGCTTTGACGTGGGGGGTGAGCCGGTCGGCCTCGGAGTAGACGGCGACCGCCTCGAGATCCTCCTCGTGACACGCCCGGATGATGCGGAGTGCGATCTCCCCCCGGTTGGCGACGAGAACGCGGTTCATGGGGGGTTCAGCGCGCGGTCACAGCGGGATGTTGCCATGCTTCCTCGGATGCACGCTCTGCCGCTTGGTGAGCAGGGTCTGCAGCGCCGAGATGAGGCGGGGCCGGGTCTCGCGCGGGTCTATCACATCGTCCAGGAAGCCGCGCGCAGCCGCCAGGTAGGGGTTGGCGAACTTCTCACGGTAATCGGCCACCAGCTCGTCGAGCTTGCCTTCGGGATCGTCGGCCGCGGCCAGATCCCGCTTGAACAGGATCTCCGCCGCGCCCTTGGGTCCCATCACCGCAATCTCTGCGGTGGGCCACCCGACGTTGAAGTCACCGCGCACGTGCCTCGAGCTCATCACGTCGTACGCCCCACCATATGCCTTGCGGGTGATCACAGTGAGCTTGGGCACCGTCGCCTCGGCGTAGGCGTACAGCAGCTTGGCACCCTGCTTGATGATGCCGCCGTGCTCCTGATCCACGCCCGGCAGGAACCCGGGCACGTCCTCGAAGGTGAGCAGCGGGACATTGAACGCGTCGCAGAACCGGATGAATCGGGCGCCCTTGCCAGATGCCTTGATGTCGAGCACCCCAGCCAGCACTGCCGGCTGGTTGGCGACTATCCCCACCGGATGTCCAGCCAGCCGAGCGAACCCCACTATGAGGTTCGTGGCATACTCGCGGTGGATCTCCAGCAGCTCGCCGTCATCCACCACGCGCCGGATCACCTCGTGCATGTCGTACGGCTTGTTGGGGTTGTCGGGCACGATGGTGAGGAGCTCCTCGTCGCGCCGATCGGGGGGATCATTCGTGGGCCGCACCGGCGGACTGTCGACGTTGTTGCCCGGTATGAAGCTCACCAGACGCCGAATCTCGGTGAGGCACTCCACTTCGGAGTCGTGGGCGAAGTGGGCCACGCCCGACACCGACGCATGCACGTCTGCCCCACCCAACTCCTCGTGCGTGACGTCCTCGTGCGTCACGGTCTTTACCACATTGGGACCCGTGACGAACATGTACGAGATCCCGCGCACCATGAAAACGAAGTCGGTGATCGCGGGGCTGTACACCGCCCCACCGGCACAAGGGCCGAGGACGGCGCTGATCTGCGGCACCACCCCCGACGTGAGGGTATTGCGCAGGAAGATGTCGGCGTAGCCACCCAGCGACACGACGCCTTCCTGAATACGGGCGCCCCCCGAATCGTTCAGCCCGATGAGCGGAGCGCCATTCTGCACGGCGAGGTCCATCACCTTGCAGATCTTCTCGGCGTGTGCCTCCGCGAGCGACCCCCCGAACACGGTGAAGTCCTGGGAAAACACGTATACCAGGCGCCCGTCGACCCGGCCGTAGCCGGTGACGACGCCGTCACCCAAGATCTTCTTCTTCTCCAGCCCGAAATCGGTGGAGCGGTGGGTGACGAAGCGGTCCAGCTCGACGAACGAGCCGGGGTCTAGCAGCAGATCGAGCCGTTCACGGGCGGTGAGCTTGCCCTTGTCGTGCTGCTGCACGACACGCTCCTCGCCTCCGCCCTGTTCCGACTCAGAGCGCAGGCGATGGAGCTTGTCGAGTTTCTGTTGGATGGTCACGAGAGCACCGGGACACGCAGCGTTGTCAGCGTCACCGGACGCATCGGCTCACTCGGAGGCCGGTTCCGACTTCGCCTCCGACTCCTCCTCAGCCTGCTCGGCCGCTGCCTCGGGAGCCGCTTCCGCTTCCGCCTGCGACGGCTCGGCCGTCTCCGCGGTCGCTGCTTCGGGCTCGGCTACCGTCTCGGCCTCAGCCGCAGGCTCGGCTGCAGCCGCGGGCTCTGCCTCGAACTCGGGCAGCGGCGCAATCTCCTCGGCCGGCATCTCCTTGAACTCGGTGGCAGCGAGAATGATCCGATGGTGGATCGGGTCCACCTCCAGCACCTTGAGTGCGACGCCCTGGCCCGGCCGCGTGTCCTGCTCAGCCGTCTGGCCGTCGGCCAGCGGCAGCTGTGCCTGCGGCACGAAGCCTTCCAGATCGTCGCCCAGATCCGCCACGATCCCGCTGTCCTGGTACCGCACGATCTTGCCCTCGACTTCCATCCCCACCGGATGGGTCTCGGCGATCTTGAGCCACGGATCTTCCTGAAGCTGCTTGAGGCCCAGCGAAATGCGCTTGTTCTCGGGATCGATGTTGAGGATGGATACTTCGACCGTGTCGCCCTTCTTGACTATCTCCGACGGATGCTGGACTCGCTTCGTCCACGACATGTCGGAAATGTGAATCAGGCCGTCGATACCGGGCTCGATCTCCACGAACGCGCCGAACGACGTGAGGTTGCGGACCTTGCCGCTGATCTGCGTACCCACCGGGTACTTCATGGGCAGCATCATCCACGGATCCTGCTCCGTCTGCTTCATGCCGAGGGAGATCTTCTCCTCCTGCGGATCCACCTTCAGCACGACGGCCTCGATGGTCTCGCCAATCGACACGACCTTGGACGGATGCCGTACGTTGCGCGTCCAGCTCATCTCGCTGATGTGGACCAGCCCCTCGATGCCGGGCTCCAGCTCCACGAACGCGCCGTAGTTGGTGATGCTCACGACCTTACCCTGCACCCGCGCGCCGACCGGATACCTCTCGCCGACGTTCTCCCACGGGTAGGAATGCAGCTGCTTCAGTCCGAGTGAGATCCGCTCCCGGTCCCAATCGATGTCGAGCACCTTCACCTCGATCTCCTGGCCCAACTCGACCATCTCCGACGGATGGGACACGCGACCCCAGCTCATGTCGGTGATGTGCAGCAGTCCGTCCACGCCGCCGAGATCGATGAACGCACCGAAGTCGGTCACGTTCTTCACGACGCCCTTGCGGGCCTGGCCGACCTCCAGCTCCTTCATCAAGAACTCGCGCTTGTGGGCCCGCTCGGCCTCCAGGATCACGCGGCGCGACACCACGATGTTGCGACGGCGCTTGTTGAGCTTGATGATCTTGAAGCGGAAGCTCTGACCCAGCAGCTCATCGATGTTGGGGACGCGCCGCAGCGCGATCTGGCTCCCCGGCAGGAAGGCGTCGACGCCCATCAGGTCCACTACGACACCGCCCTTGATCTTCTTCTGCAGCGTACCCTCGACGGGCTCGTCGTTCTCGTAGGCCTGGCGGATCTTTTCCCAGACCCGCATGAAGTCGGCCTTCTTCTTGGAGAGCACGATCGAGCCTTCCTCGTCCTCGAGGCGCTCGAGCAGTACATCTACCTCCTCGCCCGGCTGGATCGTCTTGGGGTCCTTGAACTCGTCGATCTGCACCGCGCCTTCCGACTTGAAGCCGACGTCGAGGATGACGTGGCTCTCGGTGACGCGCAGGACCTTCGACTTGACGATTTCCCCTTCCTGGATGCTCTGCAGCGTGCCTTCATACAGCTGCAGCATCTGCTGGTACTCCTCGTCGGAGTAGTCCTCGTCGTACAGGTCGGGGCGGACTGGGAACGGCGTGGTGGTGTCGGCCGTGGGTTCGTTGGCCACGTCGGACGGCGACGTGGGTTCAGGTGAGGTTTCGACCATCGGTTGTGTCAAGATTCCTACTTGTGAAGGTTGAAGTCACGGTTTCGTTGAGCCACTGAGGATAGACCGACGAAGGGGCTATGTCAAGCTGTCGGGATCGGGCTCCCGCCCGTCTTGCAGCAGGCGGCGGCGCGCCCTCACGGCCGGATCGGCCACGAGAAACACCTTGAGCACGGCATCGGGAAACACGACGGTACCGATGTCCCGGCCGTCCAGCACGGCACCGCGGGGATGGCGTGACACGGCGTCCCGCACCTCGCCGTTCACCCAATCGCGCACCTCCGGGACAGCCGAGACCTCGGACACGCTGGCCGTCACCCGGGCGGAGCGGATCTCCTGCGTCACGTCCACCCCCGCCACCGTCGGCCGGAAGCCCGCCTCGGTTAGATCCAGCCGGATCGGGAGGGCGCTGGCCAGGGCGACGAGCCGCTGTCCGGCGAACTCCACTGCGGCGTCGAGCGCGGCCAGGGTCACGGCCCGATAGAGCGCACCGCTCTCGACATGCGGCAGGCTCAGCCGCTCGGCGACGGCGGCGGCGGTGGTCGACTTACCGGAGCCGGCTGGTCCGTCTATCGCGAGCACACGACTAGGCATCGACACGAATCCGTGAAAGGTCCTCGAAGAATCCGGGGTAGCTTACCGCGGCGGACGCGGTCTCGGAAAGCTCCACGCGCGCTCCGGGCAGTGTTCCCAGAACAGCAAAGGCCATCGTGAGGCGGTGGTCCCCGGCGGTCTCAACACGGCCCCGCGGCGGGCTCTCAGTCCCCTGCACCAGGAGATCGTCTCCCTCTACTTCGGCCTCCACGCCCAGCGCTCGCAGGTTCGCGGCGATGAGCCCGAGGCGGTCGCTCTCCTTCACGCGCAGCTCTCCCACCGAGCGAAACCGAGTCCGCCCCTCGGCGCGTGCCGCCACGACCGCCAGCAGCGGCACCTCGTCTATGAGGCCGGGAATCTCCTCGGCCGACACCTCGGTCGCGCCGAGGGCAGCCGGTCGGACCACCAGATCGGCGACCGGCTCACCGGCCAGCTCGCGCTCGGCCGTGCGCTCCACCAATCCACCCATGCGCGCGAGCACCTCGAGGTAGCCGGTGCGCGTCGGGTTCACGCCCACGCCCTCCAGCAGCAGCTCACCCCGCTCCGCCAGCATCACGGCACCGACGAGGAACGCGGCAGAAGACGGGTCGCCCGGTACGACCAGGTCGAACGGGGGCAGCCGGGGCCAGTCGCGTGGCGAGCCCGCGAGCGTGACGCTGGTGCCCCGCACAGTCAGGTCGAAACCCAGGTGGGAGAGCAGCCGCTCGGTGTGATCCCTGGAGCGGACCGGCTCCGAGACCGTGACCTCGACGCCGCCCGAGACGCCGGCCAGCAACAGCGCGGTCTTGAGCTGGGCGCTGGCCACCGGTGTGTGGTAGCTGAAATCCCGCAGCCGCCCGCCGCGGACACGCAGCGGCAAACCGTCTCCCGCCTCCTCCTCGATTGCCGCACCCATCGCACGCAGGGGAGCGGTGAGCCTGCGCATGGGACGGCGTCTGAGCGACGCATCACCGGTGAGCCGCGCGGCGATCGGCAGGCCCGCCAGCGCTCCCAGCAGCAACCGCGCCGTAGTCCCGGAGTTACCGCACTGGAGCGCTCCCTCGGGACTGCGCCAGCGTCGGCCCACGACCGTGACCGGCGCGCTGGCCCTGAGCGGGCTCACCGCGGCTCCCAGCCGGCGCACCGCGGCAGCGGTGGCGCGCGCATCGAGGGCGGTGAGCGCCCCATGCAGCGTGACGCGGCTGCGTGCCAAGCCCCCGAGTATGAGCGCCCGGTGGGTGATGCTCTTGTCTCCCGGTGGGCGGACCGAGCCGGTGACTATCACGGACCGAGTCTCCCGCGCCACTCCGCCCCCGTCTCAAGCCACCGCGCGACCGCGGCGCGGTCACCCTCCGCCAGCGCCGCACGCAGCTCGCCGAGGCCGTCATTCATCGCGTCCAAGGCCTCCAGCAACCCCCGGCGAGCCATGAGGAAGAGATCGGCCCACGCCGCCGGGTCGTCGGTCGCCGGGCGTGTCTCTTCCAGTGCAAACCGGCCGTAGGTGACGCCGCCGGGCCCCCGTTGGGCCAGCACCCCCGCCAATGCCGACGCAACCGCCCGTGGCAGCTGGCTGGTCCAGGCCAGGATCGCGTCGTGCCGCTCGGCACTGAGCGTGACCGGCGCCGCACTCATCACCCGCTGCCAGAAGTCCGCCACTTCCGCGCCGGCCTGGTCGCCGCCCGCCAGCGGCGTGACGTACACCAACGCGCTCTCGAGCGCATCGGGCTGGGCGGCGCCGAACCCGCTTCCAGCGAGATCGACCAGGGGGTGCGATCCGGCGAAGCAGGGCTGCAGATCCAGTTGCTGCGCCAGCCCCACGACGGGCAGCTTCACGCTCGTGACGTCGGTGCAGTACACCGCGCGTTGCCTGAGGGACTGGGCCAGCTCCTTCAGCAGGCCGAGGGTCGCAGCGGGTGGGGTGGCCACGACGATCAGGTCGGCGACTCGCGCCACTCCTTGTGGATCGTGAGCGATCTCGCTGACGGCACCGGCGCGCGCCGCGGCGGCTCGGTCCCTGGCGCTGTGGGCCCAGCCGACTATGCGCGCCACCCCCGCTCTGGCGCCGCGGCACGCGATCGAGCCCCCCACGGCCCCGAGCCCGATGATTCCCAGCGTGTGCGGCTGCACGACTCAGCGGGCGAGCCAGGCGCCGAGCAGCGCGATGGCCAGCGTACCCAGGGCGTAGCCCGCCAGTGGCGACCGGCGCTTGCCCGCCGACACCGCTATACGCACCAGCGCCAGGTAGGGGCCGCCCAGCAACGTGAGTACGCCAGCGGCCGACAGCAGGCGTCCTGCGGCTCCGCCGACCAACAGCCCGGCCACCACCCCGCCCACCGCCAGCACCTGGCAGGCCACCAGCAGCCACGAGAGGACGCGGCTCAGGTCAGAACTCTGCGAGGCCACGGGATCCCATCCTGAATGCCACGTACAGGAGCAGCAGCGCGAAGACCAGCTTGAGGGCGCGCTGATTCAGCTTCCCACCCAAGGCGGCAGCGAAGCCTGCGCCAGCCATTGTGCCGATCATGGCCACTCCAGCGACACCCAGCGCCACATCCCCCCGCGCCAGGTACACCAACGCCGCTCCTGCGGCCGTCACGCCGATCATGTAGACGCTGGTCGCGACCGAGCGGTCGAACGGCATGCCCAGCAGCATGTGTAGGATCGGCACGTTGAGAATGCCGCCCCCCACTCCCAGCAATCCCGCAACCACGCCGGCGCCGACCGATGCGCCGGCTGCTAGCGGGCGACGCTCCGCGGGCGCGGCTCGTGCCGCGTCCATGTGGCGCGAGCGGGGCCACATGCGGTATGACGTGACCAGCAGCAGGAGTGCGAACGCCAGGTAGAGGGGAGCCGCGGGCACATACACTGCAACCAGCCCTGCAGCCACCGCCCCAAAGACGGTAAAGAGCTGGAGCCGCACCCCGGCATCGAGGTCCACACGCCCGGCGCGCATGTAGACCGCCGAGCCCGCCACCGACGTGGCGGACACGCATACGAGGCTGGCTGCAACAGCGCTGTGAAACGGCAGGCCCGCCACGAGAATCAGGCCGGGCACGAGGATGATGCCGCCTCCCACCCCCAACACCGCCCCGAAGCTGCCCGCCAGGACGCCCACAGCAACCAGCTCGATAAGGCTTGCGCTCACGATGAGCGCAAACTTAACGGCGGACTATGGGCAGTGCTACGCTACGATGCCTACCAGAGCTTCACCTTGGGCCACCGCTTGGCCAGGTAGTAGTCGACCCCGAAGGCCCGACCCGCTGCTCCAAGCATCACGATCAATCCGATGAAGAAGAACGCCGCGTCGTTGCTCGAGCCCATCCAGAACCAGCGTCCCTTCATGAACATGAAGTTGAGCATCATGAACGCGGCGCAGCCCGCGGCGAGGCGGGTGGCGGTTCCAGTAATCAGGGCCAGGCCGCCCAGTACCTCACCGGTCATGACCAGCGCAGCGAACAGACCAGCGTTCGGCACCACCAGGCCCTCGAGAAAGCCCTGATAGAACCCGTGCGTCACGCCGTTCGAGATATTGCGCTCGACCATGCCCACCAAACGCGGGGCGAATTCACTCTCGCCCCATAGCTTGCGCCAGCCCGAGACCAGCAGGACCACTCCGAAATACACGCGCAGCACGACGAGCAGGAGCCGTTGGACTACCTGTGACATGCTGTCCGACACGAAGCTCATGAACTCCTCCGGGAGGTGGTTGGGAGAGAGACGTCCGAGGGGCCGCTGGGGTTCCAGCGGGTCAGGCGCTGTCGGCCTTCAGCAGTGAGAGCTCGACCTCCGCATCTGAGCGCCGCGGCGCAGCCGAGACCTTGCGCAGGGCGGCGACTATCTCTCGGGCGAAGGTCTTGCCGGCGCCCTTCTCGATCTCGTCGATTGCGGTCCAGGGAGCGAATGCCGGCCGCAGCGGCGTCGGCATCTGCAACGTCTCGAAGCCGTCCGCCACCGCCAGGATCTTGGTGCTGGCCGAGAACGGCAGATGGTCGATCGGCCAGTCGTCTCCCACCACGTCGTAGTACCGCTCGTACTCCTGGAGGATGTCAAAGGCCCCCCGCATGGCACCCGCCAGTGGCAACTCGCGGAACGCTCCGGGGAACTCCGACAGCAGGCGCAGCAGCCGCGGATCCCGCGGACCCACTTCGTGCAGCAGGGATGCTATCCGCAGGTTCTCGAGGTCTTCCTGGCGCAGCCCGATCTCCTTGCCCAGCAGCGTCGCCAGCTTGGCCACGCGGTGGCTGTGGCCGCGGTGCGACTTCTCGCTCGATTCGAGATGGAAGGTGAGCAGCTCGAGCACCGCCATGTAGGCCGACTTGAGGTCCTTCAAGCGCTGCTGCCGCTGGTCCGCCAACCCACCGACCACGTAGCCCGTGAGGATGAGGAAGCCGCCCCACGGAATCAGGGTAAGCAGGATCTCCGTTGGCAGTCCGGCCGCACCCTCGAGCCCCTGCACCGCCTGGAAGAAGAGCACAAGCCCCACGATCAAGACCGACGCAGACACCGCCGCGTTGCGGCCCAGGAAGAACCCGGCCACGATGATGGGGAGGTAGTAGAAGCTGAGGAACGGGACCTTGTAGTCGACGAACCAGTGAATCAGCAGGAGCGAGAGCACCAACACCGCCACCAGCACCTTTTCGAAGTGGACGTAGACGAACCACTTCACCGTGTCCAACCCGGAGCGCTGCGCCATGTGCCTCCCTGGTGGGGCGTGTCTCCCTGCTCGAGCAGGGGTCCGTGGACGCCCCCCAATGTGGGTCAAACGCGTTGTCGGTCAAGAGGTTGGGCGTTAGGCACCCGTGATCTGCACCCGCCGGCGTGAGATTGCGCGGCGGCCGGCGCGGCTTAGTTTGTGAGCCGCAACGACCGCGCCCCACGAGGAGCCATGCCCCAACCCACTCAGCCCAAGCGACATCACCTGCTGGCCGACTTCCCCGTGGCCGAGACGATCCCGGTGCAGTGGGGCGACATGGACGCCTATGGCCATGTCAACAACACTGTGCTGTTCCGCTACTTCGAGACCGCCCGGATAGCCTACCTGGACGCGTGCGGCTTCTTGGAGAGCTACGACCGGGATCGCGTCGGGGCGATCCTGCACTCCACCGACTGCCGCTTCCGCCGTGCATTGATCCATCCCGACACGGTGCAGGTAGGGGGACGCGCCGTGTCCGTCGATCGCGACCGGTTCACGATGACTTACCTGGTGGTCTCCCTGGTGCACGACGATGTCGTGGCCGAGGGATCCGGTGTGGTCGTCTCGTTCGATTACGCCAAGAGGGAGAAGACGGCGCTGCCCGAGGCAGTGCGCCAGGGGATCGAAGAGCTGGAGCGGAGTAGTTAGGGGTTACAGCAGCCCGGACTTCGCGGCACCCCACAGCTTGTACAGCCGGTCGAAACCGTTCTGCAGAATGTCCACCGACTGCGGGCTGGGCTCGGCGCGGGCCGCGGTGAGCAACTCGTTGCAGATCTTGGGCATCTCGCGGCGGCCCTTGGCGGACGACTCTCGCTTGACCTGCTCGAGAATCTCGATGATGCGCTGCCGCGTGGGACCGTCGTCGGGCGCCTGCCACAGGAAGGTCGCGGCGTCGCGGCCCTCCAGGATGGCCTGCCCCGTCTGGTCGAGCAGCGGCTCGCTCTTGCGCTCCTTGCGGTCCGGGCCTCGTTCGTCGCCGTTGTGCATGGGCTCAAGCTAGCCACGGACCCATCGAGGTGACAGTGCACCCCATCACCTCTCGTGTGTGACGCCAGGCTCCGAGGCAGCCCTTCCCCGCTGGGGCGCGGCACCTCAGTTTCCGAGCCATGATCCGGCGGAACCTCATCACGCTGACGCTGGCGGTAGTGTCTCTGTGCGGAGTGGCGCGTGCACAGACACTTCCTCCCGGCAGCGTATCGTCACACTACCTGAGTGTGGGCCACTGGGCGTACCGCTACGTGGACCTTCTGGTCGCGCGCGGCAAGCTCACCTCGCTCCAGCCACTGGTACAGCCGTACCGCCGCATCGACGTCGTGCGGGCCGTACAGGCGGCCCAGGGTGGCCAACTGGACGACACCGAGCGTGCCTGGCTCGCGGTGCTCGAGGAAGAGTTTGGCGCCGAGCTCGCCGCCGCGGCTGCCGACACGGCGAAGGCGTACTTGAGGGCGGCAGTCGACGGCGGTGCCACCGGCGTCACGAGCCGGCACCGCGACCTGCGACGCCCGGAAGGCGACCCCACGGCCTTCCCCTTTGTCCAGGCTGGGCTCGCAGCGGACTTCCCCTTGGTCACCGCGGCTCTGCGATTCCGCTGGGACCGCTGGTACTTGAATGATCCGCAGTTCCCCGACGGCGTCGGTGAGGATCACTCGTCTTCGGCGAGCGGGGTCAGCTTCCAGGGGCGGGTGGAGGAGGGGTACGCGGAGCTGCAGATCCCCTACTTCCGCCTGCTCGCCGGTCGCCTGTATCGAAACTGGGGACTCCCGCGCCAGCAGGGAATGCTGATCTCGTCCTACCCCTACAGCTACGACCAAATCGGCTACCGCATCGGCACCGACAAGCTCAGCGTCACGGGGTTCGTGGCGCAGCTCGACGAGTGGGAGGGCAGCATCAAGCGCTGGCATTCGGCGCACCGCCTCGACTGGCGCATCAACGATCGATTCGCGCTGGCGCTGGGTGAGACCACCGTGTACGGAGGGGAGAACCGCAGCTTCGACTTCCGCCAGTCGTTGCCCATTGCCGTTTGGCTCGTGGGAGGCTGGGGCCAGGACTACCGGGAGGGCCCCAACTCCAACAACAGCTTCTTCGAACTGGAGTTCTGGGGACGCCCGATCCCGGCCCTCACGCTGTATGGCGAGATCATGATCGACGACTTCCCCACCGGCGGCGGGCAGCCTGGCTGGGGCCTGGCGGCCGGGATTCAGCTCCCACACCTGGGCTCCACCACCGCACTGCGACTGGATTACACGCTGGTGACCGCCTTCACGTATCGCTCCCCGGTCGCCGACTACGAACGCTACACATTCCGCGACCTCGGGCTGGGACACGACCTGGCCGACTTCGACCAACTGGTCGCGCAGCTCGACTGGTTTCCCCATCGCCGGCTGTTGCTCTCGCCGCAAGTGCTGCTGCTGCGCAGGGGAGAGGGCAACATCCTCGATCCATGGGACCCGAGCGAGCAGCCCGCCATCTTCCTGGGCCAGGTCGAGACCACGCTGCGCCTCGCATTGGGGGGCCAGTGGCGCGTTCCCCTGGCTTGGATCGAGTGGAATCTGGGAGAGAACTTTGTGTGGAACGCCGATCACCAGCCCGGCGTGAACACGACCGAGTTCGTGGCTCAGCTAAAGGCTATGCTGACCTGGCGGACCTGGGGGCGCCTCTAGGCCTCAGCCGTCCCACGACGATGGTGATGTTGTCGCTCCCGCCAGCGTCGAGCGCGTCCTGCAGCAGATCCTCACAAACCTGTTTCGCCGACTTCATGCCGGCGAGTCGCTCACGAATGCGCTCGTCGGATACGTGCTTGGTGAGCCCGTCGCTGCACAGCAGCCCCACGTGCTGCCACGCCTGATCGATGCGCGTCACGACCGGAGCGCTCTCGCTGCCGCCGATCGCGCTGGACAGCACGTGCGCCCAGCGGCTGCTGTCGGCATCCGCCCGGGTGAGCACCCCTTGATCCACCAGCTCCTGCGCCATGGTCTGGTCGCGCGTGATCTGGGTCAGCACTCCGTCACGGAAGAAGTAGCACCTGCTGTCCCCCACCTGGAGCAGGTAGGCCTGGGGCCACACGCCCAACCACAGAGTCAGCGTGGTGGCCATACCGGCGCGGCTGGGATCTTCCGCGGCCTTCTCCACCACACTCACGTGAGATTGCATGGCCGCTTCGTGCAGCGCATCGAGGAACGCACCCTCGTTGCTACTGTCCACGTCGTAGTAGCAGCGCATGCTCTGCGTTACGTACTGGGCGATCGCTTCGATGGCCGTCCGGCTCGCTTCCTCGCCCTTCCGCCCGCTCCCCACACCGTCCGCCACCATGGCGAGATACGCCAGCCGCTCGTCCGCCGGCGAGAACTGCCCCGAGTCCGGCAGGCTCGAGAAGTGAATCTCCATGCGCTTGCGCAGCGAGCTGACCAGGAAGTGATCCTGGTTGGACTCCCGTACCTTCCCCGTGTGGGTGAGGCCGTAGGCGTCGATCTGCCCGGGGAGAGGCGTGCGCTCGCCGGTGTCGACGGAGGCGGTTGGATCGGGTGACGTCATTTCTATGGCTTGATCTGATCGCGTTGCTTGGCCAGGAGTCGCTCGGCGAAGTCGACTCTCTCTTCCAGATCCGCCACCTGGTCGGCCTGCATCTGCGCCAGCTCTTCCATCTGCGCGCGGTGGCGCTGCTCCATCGTGGCGACGCGCTCCTCGAAGCCCACGGCGCTACCTATGCCGAGTTGACCGGTCCGCGCACGGATCCAAACGGGGATCGAGGACCCTGCAATGAGGATTGCACCTATCGCCGCGGCGCTCGATTCCTCCTCGCCGACCCCCACGCCGAACAGCACGGCGCCGATCGTCAACCTCCCGAGAATCTGCAAGGCAAGCTTCGCTCGCTCCTGCCTCTTGCGCCGCACAACGGCGCGGTCCGGTTGGGAGCGCGTCCCCGTCGCATTTGGGAAGCCGCACGCCGGACACGTCAGTGCACTGCTGGAGACCTCACGGCGGCATTCCGGACATTCGATCAGAGCCATCGTCACCCACTCTTTCCGACCTGTGGTGCGCGCCCGGCGGTGAGCAGCCGCTCCGCAAAGTCGAGGCGCTCCTGAGTCTCGGCCAGCTGCGCTCGTGTGTCGTCGAGGTCGTCACGTAGCGTATCCACGGCCGTCGCCAACTCAGCGCTGCTGCCTTGCGCCTCCAGCTCCTTCTTCTTGAGCTTGAAATGGACCAGCGCCCACACGGTCGAGGCCGCGGTCCCGGTGAACGCGAGGGCGCCCATAACGATACTGACCATCAGAACGTCAGGCGTCATGTTGTCTCCAAGGTCCGTCCATGCCCGGGGTGGGATTCGAACCCACACGGGGTTTTACCCCAAGGGATTTTAAGTCCCTTGCGTCTGCCCATTCCGCCACCCGGGCCTTGGAACCTAACATCGCACTGCGCCAGGCGTTGGGGAAGCCAACACGCTTGACGCGGACCACGGCACTCCACACCTTACTCGCCGTCGAGTCGAGCCGAGATCCCTGGGCTCCGACCGACTCACTCACACCATTGGCGGAGGCGTCGCATGGCACTCTCCCGCAACGCGGCGAACACCATCGTAGCGGTCATCGTACTCGTCGGGTTCGCCGCCATGGGGGGCATCATCTGGTATGTGGAGGAGCCCGGCCTGCGGCTTCCGCTGGCGCTCCTTGCGATGATCCCCGTGATGTGGGCGCTCGTCTGGGCGTCCAGGAAGGGGCTCGCTGAGGAGTTCCAGCCCCCGCCCATGCACAAGCGGCGCTACCTCAAGCTCCGCTCCAAGGTGAAGATGATGATCGACGAGATCACTCGTCTCCACTGGACCATCGTGGACGGGCGCCGCGGCTTGAGGCCCGCATCCGAGGTGCAGAAGGAAGCCGACCAAATCGAGGATCGGCTGCACAAGATGATCGGCGACCTGCGGGAAAGCGCCGGAGACATTGCCCCGGGTGAGGACTGGGACTAGATCGGCGTCGGGGGTCCGAAGCGTGACCCACGAATGCTCGCAAACGGCGTCCCTATGGGCGCCGTTTGCGTTATCTTCCGCCCGCCATGCCTGACCTAGCGCGCCTCCGCGTGTGGCAGCGCGCCGTCTCAGCACGGGTCTCCGGCTGGGCCGACGTCCTGATCTCCCAGCTCCCCCGGCTAGGCATCGACGAGAACGCTCTGCTACTGGCGTTCGCGGTCGCCATCGGGACCGCGGTGGGCCTCTCGGTAATCGTCTTCTACAAGCTCATCGACCTGGCGCAGGCCGGTGCCCTGACAGCCGTGGGGAGGCTCACGGGCATCGGCAGCCTCGCCATCGTGCTGGTCGTTGTGGCCGGGCTGAGCCTCACACGGTTCCTCGTGCGGTACGGCGCCAACGACTCGGACGGCGAGAACATCCCCGACGTGATGCGCGCGGTGGCCAAGCGCGGCGGCATGCTGCACACCTGGCCGGTCATGGTGAAGACGGCGGGCGCCGCGATCGCCATCGGCACCGGGGGCTCGGTGGGTGCCGAGGGTCCCGTCGCAGTTGCAGGCTCGGGCCTGGGGTCCAAGATCGGGCGCTTCTTCCGCTCGGGGCCCGAGCGGCTGCGGTTGCTGGTCGCGTGTGGCGCCGCGGCCGGCATCTCAGCGGCATTCAACGCGCCGATCGCCGGGGTGTTCTTCTCGCTGGAGAAGGTGATCGGGAGCTTCGGTGTGCGCGCGTTCCCGCCGGTGCTCGTCGCCAGCGTGATCGCGGCCGCCATCTCGCGGGCCGCGTTCGGCGACTCGCCCGTGATCGAGATACCGACCGAGTACGGTGTGGGTGACGCGAGCGAGCTGTTGCTGTACGCGCTGCTCGGCGTCGTGACCGGCGTCGTGGCCGTGCTGTACACCCGGGGCGTGTACTGGATGCAGGACCTCCTGGGGAAGATCAAAGGCATCTGGCCGCAGGTGCTGGTGGGCGCCCTGCTGGTCGGAGCGCTGGACGTGGTGTTCAAGGCTGACCTGTGGGGCCACGGACACGAGACGCTTTCCATCGAGATCATTGGTGAGCGAACCGGCTACTTCCTCGTGGGCCTGGCTCTCGCCAAGATCGTGGTGACGGCGGCTACCTTGGCAGTGACCCGCGCCGGAGGCGTGTTCACGCCCGCCCTGTTCATCGGGGCCACCCTGGCGGGTGGGCTTGCCGCGTCCGCCGCCCAGTTCATTCCCGGGTTCACCATCGCGCCCGAGGCGTTCGCGTTGGTCGGCATGGCCGGCCTGGTGGCCGGGAGTACCCACGCTCCCCTCACCGCCATCATGATCGTGTTCGAGATGACGAGCGATTACGCCCTGATTCTCCCGCTCATGCTGTGCGGAGCGGTCGCGTACATTACCGCGCGGCGTATCTACCCCGAGTCGATCTACTCCGAGTGGCTGGTACGGCGCGGCGAGAGCATTCACTTGGGGCGGGACACCGAGGTGATGCAGCGGCTGCGGGTGCGCGACTCATACAACCACAACCCACAGGTCATCGGCGAGGCGGCAACCGTACCGCAGATTCTGCAGGCGATCGGCTCGAGCCCTCAGATCGAGTTCCCCGTGATGGACGAGGAGCTGCACCTGGTGGGCATGATCACCTACGCCGACCTGCGCACCGTGCTGTCCGACGCGGACCGCTACGCGGCGGTTGTGCTCGCGGGGGATCTGGCCAGTCTGAGCTTCGAGCGCGTGACACGGGACGACACACTGGCCACGGCGCTCCAGAAGCTGGCGGTGCGCGGCAGCCACTACATCCCCGTGGTGGAGTCGGAGGGATCCGATCGTCTGGTGGGGGTTATCGGGCGTCAGGAGATCCTTGCAGCCTACGATCGTGAGCTGCTGCGAGAGCGGGATTGAGGCCGCCTCAGGTTCGTTGACATTCCCGGGACCCCGGGATAACGTCGCCAGACTACTCAATTGGCAGGATTCCTATGAGACGAGCGATATCGGGTCTGGTGGTTGCCGTCGCGCTCGCCGCAATTCCCGGGACCGCAGTGGCCCAGGGATTCCAGGTGAACGAGCACGGCACGTGTGTGATGGGACGGGCGGGCGCCGGCGTCGCCTCTCCCTGTGACGATGCGTCGTCCATCTACTACAACCCGGCGGGACTTGCCGGGTCGCAGGGGTGGACGATCAGCGCCGGTGTGACGGCCATCTACGCCATCGGGAACTTCACCGGTGATCTGAACGGTGACGAGACCAAGCTGGCCAACAGCGTCATACCGGTGCCGCACCTGTATGCCTCTTACGGCAAGGACAAGTGGGCGGCAGGCCTGGGAGTGTTCGTGCCGTACGGGCTGGGCACGGTCTGGCCCGACTCTTTCGAGGGGCGCTTCCTCGGCTTCGACAACGACCTGCGGTCCATCTACATCCAGCCCACCGCCGCATACGAGGTTCTGGACTGGCTCACCGTCGGCGCGGGCCTGGACATCGTTATCGGCTCGGTCGAGTTGACGCAGCGGCTGGACCTCTCCGCGCAGGCGCTGCCCCTGCCCGGCCTTCCCGCCGGCACGACCGTCGGTGAGCTCGGCATTCCGTTCCACACCCAGTTCGCCGAGGGCAAGCTGCACGCCAGCGGCGCGACCGGATTCGGTGGGAACTTCGGCGTCCGGATCAAGCCGGTGGAGACCGTGGACATCGGTATCCGCTACCTCACGCGGGTCAAGCTCGACTACACGGGCACCGCCACTTTCGAGCAGGTTGCCAGCGGGCTGATCCTGGCACCCAACAGTGCGATTGCCCCCGCGCTGGGGCTCGACCCGGCCCTGCCACTTCCGGTTGACTCGCTCGTGGCCGGCTTGGGCCTGTTTGGCACTGGCGCCCCGCTGTCCGAACAGAGCGTAACCACCTCGATCACTATGCCCGACCAGTTAACCGTGGGCGTGGCGATCAACGCGTTCCCCAGCCTCAAGGTGCTGGCCGAGTGGCAGTGGGTGCACTGGTCGCTGTTCGAGACCCTGGAAGCGGACTTCGAGTTCGCGCCGGATCTCACGCTGCACGAGAACTACCGCAACACCAATGCCTTCCGCTTCGGCCTCGACTGGGCCACCAGCGACAAGGTGAACCTCCGGGGCGGGTACCTCTATCACGAAGCCGCGGCGCCCGACCAGACCGTCACACCGCTGCTGCCGGAGGGACCGCGCAACGAGTTCACGTTGGGCGGAGGCTTCAAGCTCGGCAGCCGGTTCGTGCTCGACCTGGCGTACCAGTTCATCCGGCAGGACCAGCGGCGCGGCCGCGTGCGTGACGCCGATCCGGGTCAGCTACCGACCGTAGACCTCAACAGCGGGGTGTACATCTTCAATGCCCACCTCTTCGCAGCCACCTTCGCGGTGCACTTCTAGGAGGATCGAGACATGATTCGCCGATACACGAAGTGGATTCCGGTGGTGCTCGTCGCGGGTGTGGCGCTGACCGCAGCCTGCTCGGACGACATCCTGAATCCACCGACATCTAGCGTTGACAGCCTGTTCAGCAAGTACGTCGCCATCGGCAATTCCATCACGGCGGGGTTCCAGTCGGGCGGCATCAGCGATTCCACGCAGTCCCTCTCGTATGCCCAGATCCTGGCCGCGCAGATGGGGGTCAGTGAGTTCAACACTCCCCTCATGAACCGGCCCGGGTGCCCACCGCCGTACATCAACGTCTTCACGCAGGACAGAGGCGGCTACGCCGACGACGACTGCTTCCTCCGGATGGCACCGATTCCGGAATTCCTGCA